>NZ_CP101731.1:0-680000 GCF_031202305.1 Pelagibacterium sp. 26DY04 | reverse complement strand
GATGCTGACCGAGATCCATCGGCAGGCGCAGGACAACCCGATCGTGAAACTCTCGCTCGATATCCGTGAAGGACGCGGGCTGGGCTATGGCACCTATGGCGAAAGCAAGGTGGTTTCGCGCCGGGAGGTCGATCAGTCCGAAGTGCTTGGCGCCGACCAGGTGCTGGTGGGGCGCAACAAGACGCGGCTGCACTACAACAACCGCATCCGCGAGCTCAAGGGACTGCCGGTCGACATTCCGGTCAAGGGGGACCGGCTGGTGTGCCTGAGGAACAATCCGCAAAAGCGGTTGCTCAATGGGCAGATCTGGACGCTCAACGAGATCAGGAAGCGGGCGGGTGGCACGCTGGAGATGACCATCGACCCCGAGGAGGCCGACCGCACATCGGTGCAAACCAAGGTGCGGGCGCATCAGAGCTTTTTTACCGGCGAGGACGCCGAAATGAGCTGGCAGTTGCGACGGCAATACGATGAGTTCACCTATGGATATTGCCTTACCGTGCACAAGGCGCAGGGCAGCCAATGGGACAATGTGTATCTGTTCGACGAAAGCTTCGTTTTCCGCGAGGAAGCGCAGCGCTGGCTCTATACGGGGATCACGCGGGCGGCCGAGCGGATCACCGTGGTGCGGTAATGCCGGTCTTCGAGACGCGCGCAAGCTCCGCACGCGGCACCCGCTGCGGTTGTGAACTTTGATTGGTCGTGTTCCCGAACCGGAAAACCGGTTCCCACTTTTCCTGGGAACACTCCCGATAGACGGCATGGGGCGATGAACGCCTCGTGCTGAGTTTGTTAGTATGAAGCGATCATCGCCCCCTGCGTCCGGGATTTTGGGCTTATGGCGGCTTCTCGGGCTGGGGGTTGTTGGGAAAGCCACCGTTGCCGATGATTTCCCGCTGCCCCTCCGGGTTTCCCCGGTACGACATGGGAGTGATTGGATTGGTGGTCCGCTCACACCTTTTATCCACATCCGGCCATCTGTCCGCTTTGGGCCTTCCCCACGGCGACCCATGAGGAACCCGAACCGACCCCGCCCAAACGTTCGTAGCGCTTGCGTCCATATGCGCGGGGTCGTGAGGGGGAGTATGGGGGAAACCGAGAGGGCGGGGATAAGTTTTTTGCGCCGGTGCCTATGGAAGCTCAGCGCCCCCCTCATCCCCTGCCATTCGAGCCCCCGCCTTCGCGAGGGGCAGGCTCCGCGTCTCATGGCCTTCTCACCTCCAATCGTGCCACCGGCACGATTGGCCAAAGGACGGTTCGAAGTCTCCCACCAGGGGAGAAGGGGGCTCTTGGGGGAGCGTTACGGCTTGGGCTCAAGCGCTGAGTGTACTGGATCCCGGCTCAAGGCCGGGATGACGGTGGGTGGGGTGATGGTGGGTGGGGTGATGGTGGGGATAAGCAGTTGGGTTGCTGGAGACTTCGGCGGTGGAGCGTGGTGAGGGTGGAGACGGTGCAGTGCCCTGCCCCACCCCCACCGTGTCACCCCGGGCTTGACCCGGGGCAAGGTATGCGCGCCGTTTTCGGCTCCTGCCATGACGCAAGCTCAGCACCCCCTCATCCCCGGCCCTTCTCCCTCAAGGGGAGAAGGGGGCTCTTGGGGGAGCGTTGCGGCTGGGGCTCAGGCGCTGAGTGTACTGGATCCCGGCTCAAGGCCG
The DNA here is from genome assembly GCF_031202305.1 of Pelagibacterium sp. 26DY04. NCBI lineage: Bacteria > Pseudomonadati > Pseudomonadota > Alphaproteobacteria > Hyphomicrobiales > Devosiaceae > Pelagibacterium > Pelagibacterium sp. 26DY04. The sequence continues at coordinate 678,345 of NZ_CP101731.1, read as the reverse complement.
GGATGGCGGTGGGGGTGGGTGATGGTGGGTATCTTCAAGGCTGCTGGAGACCTCGGTGGTGGAGCGTGTTGAGAGCCGGAGGCGGGGCTGTGCCCTGCCTCACCCCCACCGTGTCACCCCGGGCTTGACCCGGGGAAAGGTATGCGCGCCGTTTTCGGCTCTTGCCATGACGCAAGCTCAGCGCACCCCTCATCCGTCTCGCCCTTTGGGCGATCCACCTTCTCCCTCAAGGGGAGAAGGGTTCCTGGGGAAGCTTTACGGCCCGAGTCTCTTCGCTTGTGGACTCAAGCCTCTCTATCGTGATCGCCTTCGTTCCCGGACTTGATCCGGAGACGAAGGCGACGAGGGGGATGCGGGAAAAAGAGCCGGGAGCGGCGCGCATACCGTGCCCCGGGTCAAGTCCGGGGCGACAGAGGGTGGGGTGATGGAAGGAGGACGGCACAAGCAGTTTAATGGGGCACGCCCCTCTCCATCGCCACTGCCGGGTTGGACTCGGCAATCCGCAGTGTTGCCGGTGGTGGGGGAACGACTGCCGAGGGCGTGAGAAGTTCGGTCGAGGCGGCGGCGAAGGGGCGGGAGGAAAGGAGGGGTTTCGAGAGCGACGTGGGGTGCCTTACTGTGCTTCGGTAGCCTCGGCGCGTTGCAGGATGTCGGCGGCTTCGGGGTTGAGTGCTGCGCCTTCCTTGCGCGGGCGCGTCAGGGGTGTGGGCTTGGGGACGCCGGTGTTGGGCTGGAACATGGTCGACCCGGCCATCAGCCCGCCAGTGATCTGCATTTCGAACCGATCGGCGTCGCGCAGGCGGACGTCTTCGATGATCTCCTGGGCCTCTTCCCGGTCCACGCCGAGCGATACAAGGGTTTCCTCGCCGAACACCAACGCCGATTCCAGCGTTTCGCGGATTTGATAATCCACCCCGAGCCGCACGAGTTCGAGCGCGTGGGTTCGGTCAAAGGCGCGGACGTGGAGCTTGGCGAGGGGGTATTCGGCCTTCACATGCTCAACGATGCGCGTTGCGTCGGCGGGCTTGTCGATGCACACGAGAATGGCCGTGGCGGCGCCGGCACCGGCGGCGTGCAGGATGTCGGGGCGCGTGCCGTCTCCGTAATAAACCTTGAAGCCGAAATCGGCAGCGGCCTGGATCATCTCGACGTCGTTGTCGATGATGGTGACGTCCACGCCCTTGGCGAGCAGCGGCTGGCTTACGAGCTGGGCGAAGCGCCCGAAGCCGATCATCAGCACGGTGCCCGAAAGGCCATCGCGGACCTCCTCGACTCCGTCGAGGCTGACGCGTTCCTTAGGCATTGCCCCGTTCATGGCGATGATCGCGATGGGCGTCAGCACCATCGAGACGATCACGGTGGCGGTCAGGATGGCGTTCATCTCCGCATCGAGGATTCCGGCCGTTGCGGCGGCGGAATAGAGCACGAAAGCGAATTCGCCGCCCTGAGCCATAAGCACCGAGCGCTCCAGCGCCTCGCGATGATCGGACCGCATGATGCGGGCGATGGCATAGATGCCGGCGAACTTGACGGCCATATAGGCGACCACGGCCAACGCGATAAAGGCGTAGTTCTCGGCAATGACCGTCAGATCAAGCGACATGCCGACGGCGATGAAAAACAGGCCCAAAAGGATGCCCCGGAACGGCTCGATATCGGCTTCGAGCTGATGACGGAAGGTCGATTCCGAAAGCAGCACGCCGGCCATGAAGGCACCCATGGCCATGGAGAGCCCGCTGATATCCATGGCGAGCGCAGCGCCGAGAACCACCAGCAGCGCGGCGGCGGTCATCACCTCGCGGGCATGGGCATTGGCCAGGATGCGGAACAGGGGGTTGAGCAGGAACCGGCCGACCACGAACAGCCCAACCAGCGCGCCAATGGCAATGGCGATATCGGTGAGGCGTTGCCCCAGCGTGATGGTTTCGGCCTGCGGCGCGATGAAGGCGACCAGCGCCAGGAGCGGCACGATGGCCAAATCCTCGAGCAGCAGGATCGAGACCATTTTCTGGCCCTGGGGCGTGGAGATTTCGCCGCGCTCCTCGAGTACCTGGAAGACGATGGCCGTCGAGGTCAAGACAAAGCCCAGGCCGGCGATGAGCGCAATTGTCGGATCGAGCCCGAGCAGCACCCCTGCCCCGGTTATCAGCGCCGCACAGGTGGCCACCTGCAGCACGCCCAGCCCGAAGATCTCGCTGCGTAGGCTCCAGAGGCGTCGTGGCTGCATTTCGAGCCCGATGACGAACAGGAACATCACGACGCCCAGTTCGGCCGTGTGCAGGATGGTTTCGGGATGGGTAACGACGCGAAATCCGAACGGGCCGATGGCAAGCCCGGCAGCGAGATAACCCAGCACCGAACCCAGGCCGATCCGCTTGAAGATCGGCACCGCGACGACACCGGCGGCCAGGATCGCCACCACGGGAAGAAGATCGAATCCGTGTGCTGCTTCGCCGGCCATGACGATCCCCCGTGGCGTGTGTCCCGGCCCCACGCTAGGCCAGAGCGCGGAATCGGACAAGGGGATTGACAGCGGCGAAATGGTGTATTACTCAACTAATACACTATACGGAAGCACACATGACACAGTGGCGCGACGATCAACCGATATTTCTGCAAATCCGGCAAAGGATGATCGAGATGATCCTCAATGGCACCATCAATGAAGGCGATGCCCTGCCCTCGGTGCGGCAGGTGGCGGCCGACCTCTCGGTCAATCCCTTGACCGTCACCAAATCCTACCAGTCGCTGGTCGATATGGGGACGGTGGAAAAGCGCCGTGGCATGGGCATGTATGTGACCGAAGGCGCTCGCGCGGCCCTGCTCGCCCATGAGCGGGAAAAGTTTCTGACTGAAGACTGGCCAGCCATCGCGGCGCGGATCGCCGCGCTTGGATTATCGGCCGAGATGTTGCTCAAGGACGGGGACGACCAATGACCACGACCACAGAAAACCCGATCGTTTCGGCACGCGGTTTGCGCAAGCGGTTCGGCAAGTCCGAAGTGTTGCACGGGCTCGATTTCGACATCCCCGCCGGCCGCATCTACGGCCTTGTCGGTCACAATGGCGCGGGCAAGACGACGACGCTCAACGCGCTTTTGGGGCTGACCCAGTGCGAGGGCAAGATCGAGGTCCTGGGGCTCGACCCGTTCGCCAACCGCGCCAAGCTGATGAACAATGTGGCGTTCATCTCCGATGTCGCCTCGCTGCCGCGGTTCCTGCGGGTGCGCGAGCTTTTCGCGCTGCTTTCCAACATTCATCCCAATTTCTCGCAGGGCAAGGCGCGAGATTTCCTCTCGGGAACCGACATCAAGCCCGAAGCCAAGATCAAGAACCTCTCCAAGGGCATGATCGCCCAGCTTCACCTGGCCGTGGTGATGGCGATCGACGCCAAGCTCCTGGTTCTGGACGAGCCCACGCTGGGGCTCGACATCACCTATCGCAAGCGGTTCTACCGGCGCCTCCTGGAAGACTACATGACCGAGGAGCGCACGCTTTTGATCACCACCCATCAGGTGGACGAGATCGAATTCATGCTTTCCGACATCATGTTCATCCGCGATGGCGAATTGATCGTGCATATGCAGATGGAGACGGTGAACACCAAATTCGCCCAGCTCGTCATCTCCGATCCGGCAAAGATCGAGGCGGCGCGGGCGCTGGGGCCAGTGTTCGTCGAAAGCCGGTTCGGGCAGACGGTGATGATCTTCGATGGGGTGGCCCATGACGAGCTTGCGCCCCTGGGACAGGTTTCGACCCCGAGCCTGTCGGACCTTTTCGTGGCGCTGATGCAGCGCGAAACCTACAATGCGGGAGCCGCCTGATGCAGGCCACCATCGCCCTTATCAAGCGCGAATATCTCGAGCATCGCGGCGCCTTCGTCTATGGGCCGCTGATCCTGCTGGCGGTGATGCTGGCCGCCGCCATCTATGCGGTGCTCGACATCGATTTCGGCGGCGAGTTTACCGAAAGCCTGCCCACCGTTCTGCGGTTTTACGAGACCGGCTTCGCGATGTCGGCCGCCGGGTGGCTGGTCTACCTGATCATCATGCTGTTCTTTTACTATGCCGATGCGTTTGCGGCCGACAGCCGCAACAATTCGATGCTGTTCTGGAAATCCATGCCCCAGAGCGACCTCAAGATTCTTTCCTCCAAGGTCGCGGCGTCGGTAACGGTGTTTCCCGCGCTCATCCTGCTCGCCCTCGCCCTGACCGGGGTGATCGTCTACCTGCCGACGGTGATGGCCAGCGACTTCCTGGGCGGTTTCGCGCCACCCTCGCTGGGGGAAACGGCGGGGGCCTGGCTCAACGTCATGGTCTCGGCGCTGGTGATCTTCGTCATCGCGCTGCTATGGTATCTGCCGTTCCTTGCCTGGGTGGGGCTGTTGGGCACCATGGTCAAGAAATGGGCCATTCCCCTGGCCTTCCTCATTCCGGCGGTCATCGGACTGTTCGAGAGGGTGGTGACGCGCAATTTCCTCGTCGACGGCGTCTTCTGGACCTTTATCGCCGACCGGTTCGAACTCAAATTCGAGGGGCTCGATTTCGAGGGATATTGGCTGACCGGCCAGCCCTGGAACGGGCTCGAGCTGGCGGCGCTGATGCTCAACGGGACCGATTGGGTGCAGCTTGTCGGCGGGGTCGCGGTGGCGGTGATCTTTGTCTATTTCGCCAGCGAATACCGGCGGCGGTTCGTGCTCGCATAGGCGCCGATTCGAGCCGGCGCAAAGTATGGCGCATCAACAAGCCCTTGAGAATCCGGAAAATTTTCATGCCCACACAAACAATCGTGCAGAACTCACGGAGCCAAAACGGGTTGCCAGACTTATAGATTCGGGCCACGATGGCCCCGGTTTCAACCAAGCGAAAGGAGGTGATCCAATGTCTAGTGAGATCCGCGCATGCGGGAGTGACTTTGGGTATGAGGTGGTTTTGACGAGGCAGCCCTCGGCAAAATAGCCCTCCCTCCGAACCGCTTGGTTCACGGCGGTCCGGCTAAAGGACACGCACAGGGAAACGCTGGCGGTTCAGGTCACCTCGTGTGACGGTATCATGGAAGGACTGTTCGAGAGATCGGGCAGTCCTTTTTCTTTTTGCCCGCTTGATCGCGCGCCTTCTTCGTCCTAGATTGTCCATCGCCTCTTTACGATGAAGAGGCGGATACGTTCTCAGGGCGGGGTGGAAGTCCCCACCGGCGGTGACAGGCGAATTGCCTGAAGCCCGCGAGCGCTTTGCCAGGTGGCGAAGGTCAGCAGATTCGGTGCGATTCCGAAGCCGACGGTCACAGTCCGGATGAGAGAGAACGGGACCAACGTCCGATGACGCGCCTGCCCTTGCGGCCGGGCGCCTGTGGCGTCGTCTCCCGTAACCCTGGGGAAACTGGTTACGGAAAGGACGACCAATGAACCAGATTTCCTCTTCCACCCACGCTCCCCTGTTGGGCGCGGTGTTCATGCTCGGCGCGGGGATGACCTTCGCCGCGATCAATATCCTCACCCCCATCATCACCTATCAGATGGGCGTACCATCCACTGCCGTGGTGTTCTGGCAATATGTGATCGCCACTGTCTTTGCCTTACCGCTAATTCTGCGGATCGGGCTTTCCAGATTGCGCACGCGGCATCCTTACTGGCACGAGGCGCGGGCGTTTCTGTCGGCACTCGGCGTGCAGTTCTTCGCCTTCGGCTTTGCCGTGGGCGTGCCGGTCTGGCAGATGGTGGCGCTGTCGATGACGGGGCCGTTTTTTATCCTCATCGGCGCCACGGTGTTTCTGGGCGAAAGGCTGACGCCGCAAAGGCTAGGCGCGACCGTTATCGGCTTTATCGGCGCCGTGCTGGTGTCCCAGGTCGGGACCGAGCAATTCACGCTGGCCTCTCTGTTGCCGGTTCTCGCGGCGCTGTGCTGGGGAACGGTTTCGGTGATCACCAAATATCTCAGCCGTGACGAAGAACCGGAATCGCTGACGCTTTATATGCTGGTGCTGATTACGCCCAATCATTTCCTGATCGGGCTGATCCTCGGCATCGCCATTGCGGTATTGCCGGCGGACGCGCTGCCGGCGGGCCTAGCGACCGGGTTCGACTTCGCGCTGCCGATGGGCGCGGCGCTTGGGCTGATCGCGCTTTTGGGGCTGGTGACGGCGGCCGCGCAGTATTGCTTGAGCCTTGCCTATAAGGTCGCCGATGCCACCTATCTACAGCCGTTCGACGATTTGAAGCTGCCGCTCAATACGCTCTTGGGATGGGCAGTGCTATCGCAGGTGCCGGCGGTTTCGTTCTGGCCGGGGGCGGCGCTGATCCTGGCGGCGTCGAGCTTCATTCTCTGGAGCGAACGGCGGAGCGGGCCGGGGCAGTTGCAAATGGCTTAAAGGCTCACCCACCGTCCGTCTCGATGGCTGTGGGCCATGGCGTGGACGGTGCGTTCGATGGTGAGGCCCGTTTCGAAATCGATGATGTGCGCCGGCTCCCCGGAAATGGCGCGCATCACCTCGCGGGCTTCGATGATCTTGAGATCGTTGAACCCCAGGCCATGGCCGGGCGCGGGGATGAATTTATCGTAGGGCGAGTGGATCGGGGCGGTGAGCACCGTGCGGAAACCCTGTTCAGCCGCCCTGCCCTCGCGGGTGAAGAGCTGGAGCTCGTTCATGCGCTCCTGGTCATAGGCGATGGTGCCGTCCGAGCCGAAAATCTGCAGCGCGATGCGACCCTTGCGGCCCCAGGCCGAGCGGGAGAGCTGGATGGCGCCGGCGATGCCGCCCGAAAGACGCAGGAGGATGTTGGCGATGTCGAAGGTTTCGACCTCGCGCTGCTTGTCGTCGGCTGTCGGCCTGGTGGCGAAGGGCTTGGCGAAATCGGCCATCACCTTTTCGACCGGGCCCAAAAGCGTCGTAAGGATCGAAAGCGGGTGGACGCCGAAATCATCGAGGGCGCCATAGCCCGAACTTGCCTCGCTTTTCCAGGAAAAGAGCGCCGCCGGATCGGCCATGAAATCCTCGTCCATCTCGACGCGGACGGAATGGACGATGCCGATGGCGCCTTCGGCCAGCAGTTTCTGAACGTGCCGGATGAGCGGGTTCTGGATGTAATTGTAGCCCAGGACAGCGACACGGCCAGACGCTTTTGCGGCCTCGGCCATGTGTTCGGCATCGGCAAAGTGCGGCGCCATGGGCTTTTCGCACCAGACATGCTTTCCGGCTTGCAACGCCGCGATGGCCATCTCCGGGTGGAAGGCGTTGGGCGTGGTGATCGAAACCACATCCACTTCCGGATCGGCAATCAGGTCGCGCCAATCGCCAGTGGCGCGCTCGAATCCTAGTGCCTGGGCCTGCCGGGCAGCGAGGTCGGCATTGGCTTCGGCGAGATGGACGAGGCGTGGCCGGGCGACATCGCCGAACACGGGGGCGACCGCGTTCCAGGCCAGCGCGTGGCACTTGCCCATATAGCCGGTGCCGATCAATCCGACGCCCAGTGATGTCATGGAATGCAACAGCCCCAAAAAAAGACGGCGGAATATGAGAAACTCATATCGCCGCCGGAGGTTGCTCTTGCCCTTCGCGCTCTCGCGAAGGTCTTAAAGATACCCGGCCTTTTGCTCGCCTTGCAAGATCGTGGCAACAAAAAGGCGAAAGATTCATCCTATTATTTGCAAAAATCCCACACAGCCGGGTATCGGGAACCGCTTGCGGACTATTGGTATTCGGCGGCGTTGGAGGCGTCGACCAGCACCGTGCCGGTATCGATCCACTCTTCGATGGTTTCGCCATTGGAGAGCGCGATCAGCGACTCGATAGCGAAACGGCCCATATTCTCGGGTGATTGCGCCACCGAAGCGGTCAACTCGCCAGCCAGGATGGAGGCTGCCGCATCGGGGTTGGCGTCGAACCCGACGACCATGACGTTTTCGAGCATCGCTGCCTGCTTGAGCGCTTCGACGGCGCCCAAAGCCATGTTGTCGTTGGATGCGAAGATGCCCTGAATGTCGGGATTTCCGGTAATGATGGTTTCGGCCACCGACATGCCCATGGCGCGGTCCCAATTGGCGGGCTGTTCGGCAACGATGTTGAGGCCACAGCCCGAGAGCCCTTCCTGAGCCCCCTGGGCCCGAGCCTGGCCGGTGGACTGGCTGATCAGCCCCTGAAGGATCGCCACATTGGCCCCTTCAGGCAGGTTTTCGCACATATATTGGGCTGCGAGCGCCGCGCCGGCCTGATTGTCGGTGCCGATGAAGGAGACGCCTTCATTGATGCCTTGCGTATCGACGAAAACCACAGGGATTTCCTGGGCGATGGCGGCATCCACCACGGGAGCGAGCGCATTGGGATCGGTCGGCGCCAGCGCGATGCCGTCCACCCCTTGGGCGATCAAATCCTCGATCTGGGTGATCTGGGCCTGAACGTCGGATTCCTGGGGCGGAGCGACGACGATCACTTCGACCCCGGCTTCCTCGCCAGCCGCCATGGCACCCGCTTCGACGGCGGCCCAGAACGGGTTGCCGGCGCCTGGGCCCTTCATGCCCAGAACATAGGTCTGGGCGCTGGCACCCACCGTCATGACCGAGAGCGCAATCCCGGCCAGAAGCACTGCTTTCATTTCATGGTCCTCCCTTTTCTCCATTTCAGTTGCGGTGCGTTCCGGCTGGAGAGCACCGGAACGGCCGGATTTTCCTACCTGCGCACGGCGGCGCGGCGGCGGACGACGTCGATCCAGACCGCGAAGATGATGACTACCCCGATCAGCACCATCTGCCAGAAAGAGCTGACATTGTTGATGTTGAGCCCGTTGCGTAAGAGCCCCATGATCAGCACCCCGGCCAGAACGCCGATCACCGTGCCGCGGCCACCGAAGAACGAGGCTCCGCCGATGATCACCGCCGCGATGGCGTCGAGTTCGAGCATCAGCCCGGCATTTGGAAAGCCTGAATCGGTGCGGCCGGCGAGCAGCAGGCCGCCCAGGCCGGCCATGAAACCGGAGATGACGTAAACCAGGATCAACACCCGATCGACATTGACGCCGGAAACCCGCGCCGCCTGGGGATTGCCGCCGATGGCGTAGATATGCCGGCCCGTGGAGGTCTTTTCCAGGAAGAACCACAGGCCGATCGCGCAGACGGCGACGAGGATCAGGCTGGCCGGAATGCCGGCGGGCGGCGCGAAGATGCCGAGATCATAATAGGCCTGGCCGAGATAGCGCACCTCTGGCTGGAGCCCGGAAATCGGTGCGCCGTCGGTCACGAGATAAGCGATGCCGCGCACCGCGTTCAGCGTTCCCAAGGTCATGATGAAGGGGTGCGGCAGCTTGAGCCAGGTGAGCCCTATGCCATTGACCAGCCCCACGGCGATGCCGACCAGCGGACCGACCATCAGCACCACCGGCCAAGGCAGGCCCGCACGGCTGGCGATGGCGAGGGTGACCATGGAGAGCGCCATGGTGGAGCCAACGGAGAGGTCGATGCCGGCGGTGACGATGACCACGAACATGCCCAGGGCGACCAGCGCCAGAGTGGCGTTTTGCTTGAGGATGTTGGTGAGATTCTGGGGGGTCAGGAACACCTCGGGGCGCGAGAGAGCGATCACCACCATCATGACGATGACGACGAGGACGATGCCGTAGGTTTCGAGAAATTTCGCGAGCCTCGGATTATAAAGCACGTCCCGCCCTCCCCTAGTGCAGCCGATCGTGGGCGAGGGATTTGGTATGGCCCTTGGTGCCCATGATCCAGCCGATCACCTCGTTGCGCGAAGTGTCGCCCAGCGGGCTTTCGGCGAAATTGGTGCCCTGATAGAGGGCCATCACCCGGTCGCAGCAGTAAAAGATATCGTCCATGCGGTGGGAGATGATGATCACCGCAACGCCATGATCCTTCAGCCTTTTGATGAGGTCGAGCACCTTGCCGACCTCCTTGATGGCAAGCGCGGCGGTGGGCTCGTCCATGATGACGAGCTGGGCATCGAACGCGGTGGCACGGGCGATGGCGACCGCCTGGCGCTGGCCGCCGGAAAGATCCTCGGTGTTCTGGTCGACCGATTTCACCTCGATATGGAGATTGTCGAGATGGTCCTTGGCCATGTCGCGGGCGCGCTTGTGATCGATGAAGGTCAGCGGGCCCACCTTGGTGCCAGGCTCGCGGCCGAGATATATGTTCTCGTAAATGGGCATGTTTCCGGCCAGGGCGAAGTCCTGATAGACCATCTCGATGCCCTTGGCGCGGGCGTCTTTGGGGCTGGAAAAGCGCACCGGGCGACCATCGAAGATCAGCTCACCCTCGGAGGGCTGGTAGAGGCCGGAGAGGATTTTCATCAGCGTGGACTTGCCCGCGCCATTGTCGCCGACGACACCCAGAACCTCGCCGTGATCGACGTGGAAATTGACGTCGCGCAGCGCGGTGATGGCGCCAAAATATTTGGCGATTCCGCGCGCTTCGAGAAGCGCCGCGCCTCCTCCGGCCATGCTCACCTCCCTCGCATCAAAATAGAACGACTGATGCATCAAATTATTATTGTGGAATGTTTATTCCATTTGAGGCAGAGTGCGTCAAGACACAATCGGGCGATCCGGCGCAAAAATCAGCGCGAAATGGCGGGGATAAATGCGGTTTTTGCGCCTGTTTCATTTCGTTTAAGCGCCGGCGGTGCAATTGCCGGGGAAAGCGCGCCCACGAGTATAGAAGCGGGCGGGGGCGCGGGGATAAGTAAAGGGCACGAAACGGGAATGGCGCGCGGGAAAGCGATGGACAGCCAAAGCCAGGCGGAGATGCCGCCACGCGACTTCGCGGCCTTGCGCGAAAAGGTGATCGCGCGCTGGGAGGAATTGCCGCGTCGGCTGACGCAGGTGGCCGAATACGCGCTCAACAATCCCGACGACGTGGCGTTCGGCACCGCCGCCTCGATCGCCGCCAAGGCGCAGGTGCAGCCCTCGACGCTTGTGCGGTTTTCCCAGGCCTTCGGCTATCAGGGGTTTTCGGACCTTCAGGACGTGTTCCGCTCGCGGCTGCGCGATCATGTGCTGGGCTATGACGAGCGCATGGCGCAATTGCGCGAGCATGGAGAAGGCTCGCCCCGCGCCTCGATGATCCTCGAAGGGTTCGCCGAAGCCTCGCTGCGTTCGATCTCGGCGCTGACCAGCCGGCACGATCCGGCGGTGTTCGAAAGGGCGCTGGACGTTCTGGAGGGCGCGCAGACGGTTTATCTCATCGGGCTGCGGCGCTCGTTTCCGGTGACCTCCTATATGGCCTATGCCATGGGCAAGCTCGGGATCCGCACCATTCTGGTCAACGCTGTGGCGGGGCTAGCGGCGGAACAGGCCGGATTTGCCGGCGAGGGCGATGTGGCGATCGCCATCAGCTTTACGCCCTATGCCAGCGAAACCGTGGCGCTGACCGCGCAGGTGCGCGAGGCGGGCGCCAAGGTGGTGGCGATCACAGATTCCATATTCTCTCCCCTCGCCTCGCAGGCCGATGTGTGGTTCGAGATCGCCGAGGCCGATTTCGAGGGGTTCAGGTCGATGAGCGCGACGATGACGCTGGCCATGGCGCTGACGGTGGCGCTGGCGGATCGGCGCAAGGGGGGACCCGGGGCCTAAACCTCTGCTGCGGACGCGGAAGCGTTGCGGGTCTCCGGGTCAAGCCCGAAGACGACGAAAGGGAGGGTTGATGCGTGTGGCAGCGGCCTGCGCCTGTGCTCCAGGCCAATCCTTGGGTTGAGCGGCGGCGTGGACGGTGAAGCCAAAGGCCGAAACGGGCACTCCCCTCTCGCTCGTCATTGTCGGGCTTGACCCGACAATCCGCAGGGCTGCCCGGTGTGCGGGAGACGTTGGGGGTATAGGAAGCGTTGCGGGTCTCCGGGGCGAGCCCGAAGACGACGAAAAGAAGAACGGCTGGAGCCAGAGGGGATCTAGATCGGCTCAACCCGCTCGAACAGGCCCTCATAGGAAAGCACAAGGCCCTGGTCGTCCAGGTCGAGATCGGCTTCGAAGCCGTTGGCGACGCCCAGATCGGTGTAGTGGACGCGGGTGGGGGTGAGGCGGTCGTAGCGCTGGCGGGAGCGGCGGAGGGCCATGGTGGCGGCGTCGATGTAGGCGACGTCGAGAGTGAGGCTGTTCTTGGCGCCCGAAAGCAATTTGCGGATGGGGAGCGTGTTGCAGAAGGGGGTGACCGAGAGGTCGGGTTCTTCGGCGCCGTCCAGATCGGGGCGGTGGACGCCATCGACCGACCAGCCGGTGCCGGCGCGTTCCAGCGCGATGCGCGTCATGCCGTCGGCGTCCGATTTTTCGACAAGAAGCGAAAGCGTGTGCCAGTCCGGGGTCAGGCGCCAGATGTGATCGATGCGGAAACCGCCGTCTTCGACGCAGATCACCGTGCCGGAGACGGAAATGCCGTCAGCGCCGGGTTCGAGCACGAGCCGCTCCATGCCGGCGAGATCGATCCGCCGCCAGAACAGGATTTGGGTTGCCGGCGCCGCGTGCATCTCAATCTCCCGCGTGCGGATGGCCGCATTGGTGCGGGGTCTGGGCCAGACGGTCCTCGAAATCGTCCCGCACCTGGGCCAGCGTCATTGCGGCGAACTGCTCGAGGATCATGGCTTCGGCGGCGCCGAGCGTATCGTGGATGCGCGCGTTGACCGATTTTTCCACCAGGCAGCGCGGATCGTCATTGGCAAGGCCAAGGGCGAACAGATGGGGGGAACCCAAGGCGCGGTAGATATCGGCCATGGTGATCTCCTCGAGCGGGCGGGCCAGCTCCCATCCGCCATTGTGCCCCTTGGCCGAGCGCACATAGCCCGCCTCGCGCAGCCCGGCCATGGTGCGGCGCACGACCACAGGGTTGGTCGAGAGCATTCTGGCGATGGTTTCGGACGTGGCGGCGCCGGTGTGCGAGCTCATGTGGATCAGCACATGGAGCATGCGGGAGAGCCGGTTGTCGGTGCGCATGACGAGTACCTCCGCCTCTGCCGTAGCGCGGGGAAGACCGGCGCGTCAATCAAGGGCTTGAGCGGGACGAGCGGGTGGGCGATGCTCCCGGCGGGCCGAAGGAGGAGCATCATGGGCAGCCCAATTTCGCAAAGATTGCTGGATATCGTCGATGCATTGCCGCTCAAACGCGACATGCGGGTGCTCGAGATCGGGTGCGGGCCAGGCGTCATGGCGCGGGAGATGACCAAACGCGTGGGCGCGGGCAAGGTGGTGGCCATCGACCGCTCCGCCAAGGCCATTGCCCAGGCGATTGCCGGCTCGGCCGAAGAGATCGCGGCCGGACGGCTCGAGTTCCGCCAGAGCGAGACGGAAAGCTTTGCGCTGGAAGAGGGCGAGGCGCCATTCGACATCGCCGTCGCGGTGCGGGTGGGTGCGCTCGACGGGCGGCATCTGGAAGCCGGAGTGAAGGCACGGGCGGCGATCGCCAAGGCGCTCAAGCCCGGCGGCAGGCTCTTTATCGACGGCGCGCCGATCCGGGAGATCGGGCTTTAGGTTCGCGCCAATCCGAGTTGCGGGAAAGCCACAGCAAAGTTTGAAGTGGTTACCGCAAGGTTAGCGGCGCGGAACGAAGGGGTGGGCGCTGCGTTCAACTGGCCGCGGGGGAAGATCAGGCAGGCCGATGCCTGGGTCGCGACGGCAACGCCGTCGCCCCCAAGGGTTTGCCTGTGCAAACCAACGGAGATGAACAATGAAATCCGCTCTTGCAAAGACCATCCTGGCGACCACCGCCGGGCTGCTGATGACGGGCACCGCGCTGGCCCAGACCGCCACGGCGACCGCCACCACCGACCTCAACATCCGTTCCGGCCCGGGGCCGCAGTTCGAGGCGATCGGGGTGATCGGCAGCGGCGAAACCGCGACCGTTACCGGCTGCGTGACCGACTCCATGTGGTGCGAGATCGACTTCAACGGCACTGTGGGCTTCGCCTATTCCGACTATCTGACCGTGGAATCCCAGACTGCCGGGGAAGTGGTGGTTTTGACCGAACGTCCGCCTGAACTGGTCGGCGTCGTCGAACCCGACACCACCGCCAACTCCACGGTGACCGGCGCGGCCGGCGGCGCCATCGCCGGCGCCCTGATCGGCGGCCCTGTCGGCGCGGCGATCGGCGCGGGCGTAGGGGCGACGGCCGGCGTTGTGGTCGATCCTCCGGAAGAGGCCGTCACCTATGTGCAGTCGAACCCGGTCGACCCCATCTACCTTGAAGGTGAAGTGGTGGTCGGCGCGCAGGTGCCTGAAACGGTGACCGTGCAGACCATCCCGGACTATGAATATTCCTACGCCTACATCAACGGCCAGCCGGTGCTGGTTGCGCCGGACACGCGCGAGATCGTGTACATCGTTCGGTAAGCATACCGAAGAAAATTGCCCGGGGCGGCCGAAAGGCCGCCCTTTTGCTTGTCAAAGCCCAACCCGCTCCCAAGATGGATAAAATTGCCCAGGAAATTTTACAATGCCCGATACTTCTCCGACGTTTTTCGCCCGCCTGGCCCCGCAGCTCATGGCCGGGGCCGCGGCGTTTTTCGCGCTGGCAGGCGCGGCCATGGCCGAGACCGTGGCGCTGGAGGTGGCTGAAGCGCGGGCGGGAATGGATGCAAACAGCGGCGCGCCGGCGCTGCACATCGAATTGAGCGCGGCGGGGCGCAAGGCGTTCGGGGATTTCACCATCCGCAATGTCGGCACCCAGATCGACGTGCTGCTGGACGGCAAGGTTTTGACCTCGCCCTACATCCAGAGCCCGATCACCGGCGGATCGCTGGTGATCAACGGCAACTTCACCGCCGAGGAGATCGAGGCGATGGTGGCGCGGATCCGGGCCGGCGAGGGTGCGCTGGTGGTGCGGCTTCCGGCGCCGTGAGCGGCGCCGCCGGTGGTGCCGGAGGGGTATCGGCTTAACCCAGCCGCACGACCTGACCCGATTTCAGGCTTTCGCTGGCGGCTTCGGCGAGTTTCTGGGCCATGAGACCGTCATGGCCGGAGGCGCGGGGGGACTCGCCGCGATCGAGGAAATCGAGAAACTTTTCGATTTCGGCGGTGTAGGCGAGCTGGTAGCGCTCGACGAAGGAGAAGGGGATCTTGTCTTCGGTCCAGCCCTTCTCATTGGCCAGTTCGACGGTGGTGTCGTGAATGTTGGCGGCGCGCAAAAGGCCTTTGGAACCATGGACTTCGATGCGCTGATCGTGGCCGTAGGTGGCGCGGCGGGAATTGGTGATGACCACGATCTTGCCCGAGGCGGTCTGCATCTGGACGCTGGCGGTGTCGATATCTCCTGCCCGGCCGATTTCGGGGTCGGTCAAAACACCCCCAAGTGCATGAACCGTAACGGGTTCTTCGTCGCCTAGAAGGAAGCGGGCCATGTCGAAATCATGGATCATCATATCGCGGTAAAGCCCGCCGGAACGCTCGATATAGGAGACCGGGGGTGCGGCGGGGTCGCGGCAGGTGATGGTGATGATTTCGGGATCGCCGATTTCGCCCGAACGCAGGCGTTTTTCCAGCGCGGCGAAGTTGGGATCATAGCGGCGGTGGAAGCCGATCATCAGGGGAACGCCTGTTTTTTCAGCCACTTGCAGGCAGGCTTCGATGCGCGGGACCGAAAGCGAGACCGGCTTTTCGCACAGGATCGCCTTGCCGGCGCGGGCGGCCTGTTCGATCAGGTCCGCATGGGTATCGGTGGGAGTGGCGATGAGGATGGCATCCACATCGGGAGAGGCGACAACCTCCTGGACCGGCTTGGTTTTCGCGCCCACGGCGGAGGCCAGCGCTTCGGCGGCCTGGGGCATTGCGTCGGCAATATAAGCGACGCTGGCGCGGCCCGAGCGGGCGATCGAGCGGGCGTGGACATTGCCGATGCGGCCGGCACCCAAAATTCCGAAACGGACCATTTTCCCTCCCCAGAACCGTTCAACACCCCCTGTGTTGAACGGTCGAATTTGCTGTGTTGAATGCACAGGCCCGCTAACGTTGACGAACCGGCGTTTCATGGGCCCATGTTTTCCCAATCAGGGCCGAGAAAGCAACAGCAAAATGGAACAAACATTCTGAATTGACACGTTTTCAGAATTGATGTTTCAATTCAGATCAGCGGAACGGAGGCCGCCGCCAGCATGGACAGGTTGGAGGACCGGCTCGATGTGATCACCATCGGGCGCGCATCGGTCGACCTTTACGGCCAGCAGATCGGATCCCGGCTCGAGGACGTTTCGAGCTTCGCCAAATCGGTGGGCGGGTGCCCGGCCAATGTGGCGATCGGGGCGGCGCGGCTGGGACTGAAATCGGCCTGGCTGGGGCGCGTGGGCGACGAGCCGTTCGGGCGATTCATCGCCGAGCAGATGGCGCGCGAGGGCGCTTCGACCGAGGGGATCATCACCGACCGCGACCGGCTGACGGCGCTGGCGATCCTGGCGGTCGAGGACGACAAGCACTTTCCGCTGATCTTTTACCGCGAGGACTGCGCCGACATGGCGCTGACCGAGGGGGATATCTCCGAGGATTTCATCGCTCGCGCGAGCGCCGTGCTGGTGACGGGGACGCATTTTTCGCGCCCCTCCACGGCGGCGGCCCAGAAGATCGCCATGCAATTCGCCCGGCGCCATGGGGGCAAGGTGATCTTCGACATCGATTATCGCCCCAACCTTTGGGGGTTGGCGGGGCATGGGGCGGGGGACGAGCGCTATGTGCCCTCCAACGTCGTTTCCTCGCGCATGCGGGACGTGCTGCCGCACTGCGATCTCATCGTGGGGACGGAAGAGGAAATCCTGATCGGTTCGGGGGAAACCGATCTCGATGCCGCGCTGAGGGCGATCCGGTCACTGTCCTCCGCCGTGATCGTCCTCAAGCGCGGCCCCATGGGGTGCGTGGTGTTCGACGGCGATATTCCCGAGCGGATCGAGGACGGGATCGTGGGACAGGGGTTTCCCATCGAGGTGTACAACACGCTGGGCGCGGGGGACGCGTTTCTGAGCGGGTTCTTGCGCGGGTGGCTCAGGGGGGAGGCGCTGGAGACCTGCGCGACATGGGCCAATGCCTGTGGGGCGTTCGCGGTGTCGCGGCTGTTGTGTTCGCCGGAAATCCCGAGCTTTTCCGAGCTGCAATATTTTCTCGCGCATGGGAGCCAAGAAAAGGCGCTGCGCAAGGATCAAGCGCTCAACCATATCCACTGGGCGACGACGGGGCGGCGGCGGGACTATCCGGAGCTGATGGCGTTGGCCATCGATCATCGGACGCAGCTCGAGGAGCTGGCCGACAACGTGGGGGCGGACCGGGAGCGGATTTCCGCCTTCAAGCTTTTGGCCGTGGAGGCGGCGGCGCGGGTGGCGGATGGGCGCGACGGCTTCGGGATGCTGATCGACGACAAGTACGGGCGCGAGGCGCTGTTCGCGGCGAGCAGGCACGCCAATTTCTGGATCGGAAGGCCGGTGGAACTGCCTGGATCGCGGCCGCTCAAGTTCGAATTTTCCGAGGACGTGGGATCGCGGCTGATCGAATGGCCGGTGGATCATTGCATCAAGTGCCTGTGCTTTTTCCACCCCGACGATCCGGAGGAACTGCGCGGGGCGCAGAGGGCGAAGCTCAAGGCGCTCCATGACGCGGCGCGGCGGCTGGGGCGGGAATTGCTGATCGAGATCATCGCGGGCAAGAGCGGGGCGGTGGGCGACGAAACGGTGCCGGAGGTGCTCGAGGCGCTGTACGCGGTGGGGATCAAGCCCGATTTGTGGAAGCTCGAGCCGCAGGCGGGGGCACGGGCATGGCAGCGGATCGACGAGGTGATCGAAAGGCATGATCCCTATTGCCGGGGAGTGGTGCTGCTGGGGCTGGATGCGCCGACCGAGGAGCTGGAAGCGGCGTTTGCGGCGACGGCGGGGTCGCGGACGGTCAAGGGGTTCGCCGTGGGGCGGACGATTTTTGCCGGGGCGGCGGAAAAATGGTTGGCTGGGGAGATGGGAGACGAGGAGGCGGTGACGGAGATGGCGGGCCGGTTTGCCGGGCTGGTGAGCGCGTGGGGGGAAAGGTGATGAGCGTGCTGGATTATGCGGCTTTCGCCGCCGCATCGACGATGTCGATGCGCACCCCTCATCCGCCCCTTCGGGACACCTTCTCCCACCAGGGGAGAAGGGTATCTGAGTTCGTGGAGGCCTCTGAGCTCACCAAGACGGCGGAGAGCCATCCATGACCGGGACGATCAGGCTGACCATGGCGCAGGCGGTGGCGCAGTTTTTGGCGGCGCAGATGACCGAGATCGAGGGGCAACGACTGCCGCTGTTTGCGGGGGTGTGGGCGATCTTCGGGCATGGGAATGTCGCGGGGATGGGCGAGGCGCTTTATGGGGTGCGGGACAGGCTGCCGACGTTTCGGGCCCATAATGAGCAAGGGATGGCGCATGCAGCGATCGCGTTCGCCAAGGCCAGTTTCCGGCGGCGGATGATGGCGTGTACGTCTTCGATCGGGCCGGGCGCAACCAATATGGTGACCGCCGCCGCGCTGGCCCATGTCAACCGGCTGCCGGTGCTGTTTCTGCCCGGAGATGTGTTCGCCAACCGGGCGCCCGATCCGGTGCTCCAGCAGGTGGAAGATTTTGGCGACGGGACGGTTTCGGCCAATGACTGCTTTAAACCCGTGTCGCGGTATTTCGACCGGATCACGCGGCCCGAGCAGATCATGCCGGCGCTGCGACGGGCGATGGCGGTTTTGACCGATCCGGCCGAATGCGGGCCGGTGACGCTGGCGTTGTGCCAGGATACGCAGGCGGAAGCCTATGATTATCCGGCGTCGTTTTTTGACGAGACCGTGTGGCGGCAGCGGCGGGTGCGGCCCGATGAGGGGGAACTGGCACGGGCGATAGAGGCGATCCAGGGGGCGCAAAAGCCGGTACTGATCGCGGGCGGCGGGGTGCTCTATTCGGGCGCGAGCGAGGTGCTGGCGCGGTTTGCCGAAAAGCATGGCGTGCCGGTGGTGGAGACGCAGGCGGGGAAATCGGCCCTGCCCCATTCTCACAAGATGAACATGGGGTCTGTCGGGGTGACCGGGACCAGCGCGGCGAACCGGCTGGCCGATGAGGCCGATCTGGTGATCGCGGTGGGGACGCGGTTGCAGGATTTTACGACAGGGTCCTGGGCGCTGTTCAAGAATCCCGATGTGCAATTTATCGGCCTCAACGTGGCGGCGATGGATGCGGCAAAGCATGGGGCGATGCCGCTGGTGACCGATGCACGGGCCGGGCTGGAGGCGCTCGATGCCGGGCTGGGAGACTGGCGGGCACCGGAGCGCTGGCGCGAGGCGGCGGAAGCGGGCAAGCGCGAGTGGCTGGAAGCGGCAAATGCCGTGACGGCGGCGAGCAACGCTCCCCTGCCCTCGGATGCGCAGGTTATCGGGGCGGTGCAGCGGAGCGTTGGGGACGCCGTCGTCGTGTGCGCGGCGGGCGGGCTGCCGGGGGAGTTGCACAAGCTGTGGCAGGCCGAGGCGCCGGGGAACTATCACCTGGAATATGGCTATTCGTGCATGGGCTATGAGATCGCCGGGGGCTTGGGCGTCGCCATGGCGCGGCCGGGGGACGAGGTGGTCGTGATGGTGGGGGATGGGAGCTATATGATGCTCAATTCCGAGCTCTCGACCGCCGTGATGATGGGGCTAAAGCTCACCGTGGTGGTGCTCGACAATCGCGGGTTCGGGTGCATCAACCGGCTGCAGATGGCGACGGGCGGGGCGAACTTCAACAACCTGTTCGAGGATGTGCGGCGCGAGCGGATGCCGGAGATCGATTTCGCGGGGCACGCGCGGGCCATGGGGGCGCATGCGGAGAAGGTTTCGGGGATTGCCGAGCTTGAAGCGGCGCTGGGGGCGGCGCGCGGGCGGGAGGGGGTGAGTGTCGTCGTGATCGACACCGATCCGTTGGTGACCACCGAAGCGGGCGGGCATTGGTGGGACGTCGCGGTGCCCGAGGTGAGCGCGCGGGAAGAGGTGCGGGAGAAAAGGGGTAAGTATGAGGAGAGGGTGAAGGGGCGGACGCTTGGTTGAGACGCGATTTCGGCCTTGCGGCCGACGCATCGGCGAAGCCGACGCGCACCCCTCATCCCCGACCCTTCTCCCTCAAGGGGAGAAGGGGGCTCTCTTGGCAGGCGTTTGTGTTCTTGCCGAAGTGCTGCCACGCGATCTCCTTCTCCCCTTGAGGGAGAAGGTGGCCGGAGCGAAGCGGAGGTCGGATGAGGGGTGCGCTGAGGTTCCATTCGAACCACGTTGGACGGGTCAAGCTCAGAGCACCCTCATCCGTCTCGCCCTACGGGCGATCCACCTTCTCTCTCAAGGGGAGAAGGGTAACGGGGCAAACATGAAAGTCGGTTATTGCCGTAAACGCGGCATCGGGCATCCCTTCTCCCCTGGTGGGAGAAGGTGGCCGCGAAGCGGTCGGATGAGGGGGCGGAGGGGGTGAGGTGGGTCCGTAGGAACTCTTCGGCGCTGCCGATTACTGGATCCTGGCTCAAGACCGGGATGACGGTGGTGAGGAGGACAGGTATGGGGAGGCGCCAATTCGAGAAGGAAAATATAGCGGTTCATCTTGATTTTCCTTCGACAGCTCCTGTTCCTGGTCGACTCCGAAAATCGGAAACCGTGCCCGGAGGTGGTACTTCTGTCGGGATGCGGGGAAATCTAGCGGATCTACGGGTCAGTCTTCCGGCCGCGAGCGTCAACCGAATCTTCGGCCGCTGCCGGTTACTGGATCCCGGCTCAAGGCCGGCAATGACAAGAGATTTGGGTTGGCGGGTGATCGGGCATGCCGAAGCTCGGCGCCCCCCTCATCCGACCTTTCGCTTTCAGCGAAAGCCCACCTTCTCCCACCGGGGGAGAAGGGTAGTGGGGCAAACATGAAAGTCGATTATTGCCGTAAACGCTGCAACGGGCATCCCTTCTCCCCTGGTGGGAGAAGGTGGCCGCGAAGCGGTCGGATGAGGGGGGCACTGAGGTTCCATTCGAACCACGTTGGGCAGGCAAACTCAGCGCCCCTCTCATCCCCGTCCCTGGTTCGGCTCCAATCGCTCCACTGGAGCGATTGGTGGCTACGCCACCGCCTCCCAGTCCCACCAGGGGAGAAGGGGGCTCTCTTGGCAGGCGCCACAGTTCTTGCCGAAGCTCTGCACCGGGTTATCCTTCGCCCCTTTGGGGAGAAGGTGGGCCGGCGAAGCCGGGTCGGATGAGGGGACGGCGCTTGATCCGCCGGCTAGAGTGGACGTGGAAGCTCAGCGGCCCCTCATCCGCCCCTTCGGGGCAACCATTCGAGCCCCCGCCTTCGGAGGGGCAGGCTCCGCTCTCATGGCCTTCTCACCTCCAATCGCGCCACCGGCACGATTGGCCAAAGGACGGTTCGAAGTCTCCCACCAGGGGAGAAGAAGATCGGGGCTTATCGGCCGCTGGGATTCCCGCTACCGACACGGTAAGCAAATGAAAGAAGACGAGGAAACATGATCCGGATCGGTGCGAACCCTATCGGGTGGTCCAATGACGATATGATCGAGATCGGCGGGGAGACGCCGCTGGAGGTTTGTCTGGCGGAGGCCAGGGAGGCGGGGTTTTCCGGGATGGAGCTGGGGAACAAGTTTCCGCGGCGGGCCGAGGCTTTGCGGCCGATCCTCACGGCGCATGGGCATGAGCTGGTTTCGGGGTGGTATTCGACCCAATTGCTGCTGCGCGACGTCGATGAAGAACTCGCGGCGGCGCGGGGGCATGCGGAACTGCTCCGGGACATGGGCTGCACGGTGATGATCGCGTGCGAAACCTCCAACGCCATACACGGGCAGATGGAGACGCCACTTTCGGCAAGGCCGGTGCTGCCCCATGAGATCTGGGGACGGTTCGGGATGCGGCTGACGGCGTTTGCACAGAGGCTCAGGCAGGAATTCGGGCTCAAGCTGGTTTATCACCACCATATGGGAACGATCGTGCAGACCGAGGCGGAGATCGATCGGCTGATGGCATCGACCGGGGATGCGGTGCATCTGCTGCTCGATACCGGACACGTCACCTGGGGCGGGGGCGATCCGGCGCGGGTGGCGCGGAACCATTTCTCACGCATCGCGCATGTGCACACCAAGGATGTGCGCGGGGACGTGATGCTGCGGGCGAACTCGGAGGATTGGAGCTTTCTGCGCTCCGTGCTGGCGGGGGTTTATACTGTGCCGGGGGATGGGATCGTGGATTTTGCCGCGGTGTTTGCGGCGCTTGAGGGGTACGAGGGGTGGGTCGTTGTGGAGGCCGAGCAGGACCCGGACAAGGCGCATCCGCTGACTTATGCGAAGATGGGGTATGGGCATTTGCGAGGGGTGGTGGAGGATGCGGGGTTTGTGGTGGAGGGGTGAGGGTTTGATCCGCGACTGGTGAGTTCGTAGCAAGCTCAGCACCCCCCTCATCCGACCTCCGCTTCGCTCCGGCCACCTTCTCCCACCAGGGGAGAAGGGTAGCTGGGGCAGACACGAAGACCGGTTGTTGCCGAAGCGCTGCCGCGACCGCCCCTTCTCCCCTGGTGGGAGAAGGTGGCCGCGAAGCGGTCGGATGAGGGGGGCGCTGAGGTGGCGAAACCACTGGCGCTCGCGTTTGCCGAAGCTTTGCGCACCCCTCACCCCCGGCCCTCCCCCTCGAGGGGAGAGGGAGGCTCTTGGGACTGGGGCTGAGACAAGAAGGAGAGGACCATGTCAGACCTGCTCATCAAGCCTACCCGCACCCGCGGCAAGGTGATCGATGTCACGCCCGCGAGCGCCGGGTGGGCGTATGTGGGGTTCGCCCTGCACAGGCTCGCTCCGGGCGAAACCGTGGCCGAGACGACCGGGGAGCGGGAGGTTTGTCTGGTGTTTGTGGCCGGCACGGGGGCGGTGAGTGCCGGGGGCGAACGCTTAGGGGAGATGGGCGGGCGGATGAGCCCGTTCGACGGCAAACCGGCGGCGGTCTATGTGCCGGGGAACAGCGAGTGGTCGGTGACGGCGGCGAGCGAACTGGAGTTTGCGGTGTGTTCGGCCCCTGCCCTCACCGGGCGGGAGGTGAAGGTGATCGGCCCCGACGCGATGAGCCAGGAGGTGCGGGGGAAAGGCACCAATACGCGCTATGTCACCAATATCCTGCCCGAGACGGACGGGGTGGCGGACAGCCTGCTGGTGGTGGAGGTGATCACGCCGGGCGGGCACACATCGTCCTATCCGCCGCACAAGCACGATCGCGATGCGCTGCCCGAGGAATCCTATCTCGAGGAGACCTATTACCATCGGCTGAACCCGCCGCAGGGGTTCGGGTTTCAGAGGGTCTATACCGATGACCGCTCGCTCGACGAGGTGATGCTGATCGAGGATGGAGTCACGGTGCTGGTGCCCAAGGGATATCACCCCTGCGCGGCGATCCATGGGTATGATCTTTATTATCTCAACGTCATGGCCGGGCCGCACCGGGTGTGGCGATTTCATAACCAGCCGGATCATGAATGGCTGCTCGGCGGGTGAGGCCGGTGCGGCTTGTTTCCTGCGCAGCTCCGGCGACGCAAAGTGCGGCGCACTTTGCTGCTCGCTGCGGGCCGACTGGGGTTTTCGTAGCGAAATGCCATAGAACTCTGCTTGACGTATAGTGCGCTATACTGACTTTCTTAACCAGAAAACGCATGAGTGACTGTCCAGGCCCCAAGATGACGCGCCTAAAGGCGGCGTTAAATCCTTTGGACCTAACAGTGGCCGAAGCAAGGACACGGGGCTCACCTTGGGGGACAAGGCGCGACAGAGGCTGGAACGATTGGGGCGGGCGGTATTCCGCGCCAGCAACATTCCCACGTTGATCGCGCTGATCGTGATCGGCATCACCGTTCTTTACGCCGAACGCCAGAACCGCGAGGTCTATGAGCAGTCCCAGCGCACCATGGTGCTCGACAAGGTGGGGCTGGTGCGGGCCCAGCTCGAAGGCAAGGTCAACGCCAATCTGCAGCTCGTCCATGGGCTGGTGAGCGTGATTTCCAACGAGCCGGACATGGACGCCAACCGGTTCGCGGCGCTCGCATCCTATCTGTTTGCCCAGGAAAACCTGCTCATCAACATCGCGGCGGCGCCCGAGCTCGTGGTGCGGATGGTCTATCCGCTGGAAGCGAACGCGGCGGCGCTGGGGCTCGACTATACGGCCAATGCCGCCCAGCGCGAAGCGGCGCTGGTGGCGCGCAACACGCGCGAGATCGTGCTGGCCGGGCCGCTCGATCTGGTGCAGGGCGGGCGCGGATTTATCGGGCGGTTTCCCGTCTATTACACCGACGATCAGGGGCGCGAGGTGTTCTGGGGCATCGTTTCGGCGGTGATCGATGCCGACCGGCTCTATGCCGAAAGCGGGGTGATCGAGACCGGCGAGATCGCCATCGCCATTTCCGGGCGCGACGGAGACAGGGACGCGGGCGGCGTGTTCCATGGCGATCCGGCGATCCTTGCCGACAATCCCGTACGCGCCGAGGTGTCCCTGCCATCGGGCGGCTGGACGATCTGGGCGGCGCCGGCGGACGGTTGGGGCGCCAACCCGCCCAACGCGATGGTGCAGCGCATGGGGATGGGGCTGGCCGCGGCGCTGATCCTGGTTCCCATTATCCTTTTGGGCCGGCTCAACGACGAGCGCCGGCGGCGGATGGACGAACAGCGGCGGCGCGAGATCGAGCTGTCGCGCATTTCGCGCCGGCTGGGGCTGGCGCTGGCCAGCTCGCAGATGGGGGTGTGGGAACTCGATGTGGAGACGGGGGCACTCACCTGGGACGCGCGCATGAACCAGCTTTACGGCTATTCAGCCGATGGCGGACCGCGCAGCTATCGCGACTGGCGCGACAGGCTGCATCCCGACGACATCGCACGGGCCGAGGACGAGTTCGCCCAGGTGCTGAGCACGGGCAGCCAATATCTTTCCAACTTCCGCATCGTGACGCCCGCGGGGGAAATCCGCCATATCCGGGCGGCGGGCTCGATCTATCAGGAAAAGGGCGCTTCGATGCGCTTTCTGGGCGTCAACTGGGACGCGACGCCCGATGCCAAGCTGTCCGAAGCGCTGATCAAGGCCAAGACGCAGGCGGAAGCGAAAAACTTCGAATTGGAAACCGCCAAGGCGCGGATCGAGCACAACGCCATGCACGACCCGCTGACCGGGCTGCCGAACCGGCGCTATCTCGACCACATTCTGGAGGCCCATACGCGCCAGAGCGCGGGAGCGAAAGGGCACGTTTCGATCCTCCATATCGACCTCGACCGGTTCAAGCAGATCAACGACACGCTGGGGCATGCGGCGGGCGATGCGATGCTGATCCACGCCGCCGACGTGCTCAAATCCGCCGTGCGGCCGACCGATTTCGTGGCGCGGATCGGCGGGGACGAGTTCGTGATCCTGTGCTTGGGGAAGCGGGCCGATGCCGAACTCAAGGGCCTGGCCGACCGGATCATCGAAGCGATGCGCAAGCCGGTTTCCTACCAGGGGCACGAGTGCCGGTTCGGGGTTTCGATCGGCATCGCGCGCGGGGATGTGAGCGCCATCGCGGCCAAGCAGATACTGGTCAACGCCGATATCGCGCTCTATCGCGCCAAGCGCGAGGGCCGCAGCCGCGCGGAGTTCTTCTCGGAGGAATTGCAGGCCCAGATCGTCACGGCCAAACGGGTGGCCGACGACATTCTGGCGGCGCTGGAGAATGACGAATTCGTCGCCTTCTACCAGCCGCAGGTGGATGCCAAGACACTCGATATCGTGGGCATGGAAGCCCTGGCGCGCTGGAAGCACCCCACGCGCGGGATATTGACGCCCGATGCCTTCATGGCGGTGGCCGAGGACCTCAACGTGGTGGCCGCCATCGACGAGCTGATCCTCGAGCAAGCGCTGGATCAGCACCGCGAATGGGCGGCGGCCGGGCTCCGCGTGCCGCGGGTGTCGGTCAACGTGTCGGCGCGGCGGCTCAATGACGAGGGGCTGATCGGAACGCTGCGGGGGCTCGACATCGCTCCGGGCACGGTTTCGTTCGAACTCGTCGAATCCATCTATCTGGACGAACGCGACAGCCTGGTGTCCTGGAACATCGACCAGATCCGGGATCTGGGGATCGATATCGAGATCGACGATTTCGGCACCGGTTACGCTTCGATCGTGAGCCTTTTGCAGTTGCGGCCCAACCGGCTCAAGATCGACAGGCAATTGGTCAAGCC
Organism: Pelagibacterium sp. 26DY04; assembly: GCF_031202305.1. Lineage (NCBI taxonomy): Bacteria > Pseudomonadati > Pseudomonadota > Alphaproteobacteria > Hyphomicrobiales > Devosiaceae > Pelagibacterium > Pelagibacterium sp. 26DY04. The sequence continues at coordinate 652,205 of NZ_CP101731.1, read as the reverse complement.
AATCACCCAATCGGCCGAACAGCGCCAGCTCGTGGCCTCGATCGTCGAGATCGGGGCCTCGCTGGGGATCGAGGCGATCGCCGAGGGGGTGGAAACGCGCGAACATGTGGCGCTTCTGGCCGAAATGGGCTGCGCGGCGCTGCAGGGGTATACCATCGCCCGGCCCATGGCGGGGGAGGATGCGACGGCGTTCGTTGCCGCGGAGCGGTGGCGGGAGGTGGGGTAAGCTGCGGGGTGAGTGGATCGGTGCTTCGTGGAGGTATTGAGGACCGACGGACACGATGGCGGGTGGGCCAGCGCCGCGCACCCCTCATCCGCCCCTTCGGGGCACCTTCTCTCCTGAGGGGAGAAGGAAGATTGGCACTGGCGCTGCCGCGAGAGCCACCTTCTCCCCTAGGGGAGAAGGGTTGGGGGATGAGGGGTGCGCGGGGGTTGTGGACTGCCGTGATGTCTCGATTTAGCCGCGCGGCTTTGCCCGGTTGGTTGCCTGGGCCGAGAGCGGGTCGTCGGGCCAATAATGTTTCGGATATCTCCCTTTCAGATCCTTGGCGACGTCTTTCCAGCTTCCGCGCCAGAAGCCGGGGAGATCGCTAGTGGTCTGGATGGGGCGGTGGGCCGGGGAGAGGAGCGAGAGGAGGAGCGGGATTTTGCCGTTGGCGATCGCGGGGTGCTGGTCGAGGCCGAAAAGCTCCTGCACGCGGATGGCGAGGACCGGGCCGTTCTCGGTGGCGTAATCGATGGGGACGCGGCTGCCCGAGGGGGCGTCGAAATGGGAGGGGAGGAGGCGGTCGATTTCCGAACGGCGGTCCCAGGGGAGGAGATCGAACAGCGCGGCGGAGAGGTGGTCGGGCGTGATGGCGTCCAGCCGGGAGAGGCCGGCGATGTGGGGGACGAGCCAGGCGGCTCCGTTTTGCGCGAGGGCAGTGTCGGAAAGATCGGGCCAATCTTGCCCCAGGGTCTGGTGGAGGAAGGTGGCGCGATCGCGCAGGGTGCGCTGGTCGCGGGACCAGGGGAGCTTGCCGATGCCCAGTTGGGCGATGCCGGCGGCGAGGATTTTCGGGGCGTTCGGGTCGTCGATGGCGGCGGGGGCGTCTTCGAGGCGCAGGGCGCCATAGCGGCGCTGGCGGCGGGCGCGGACGGCGCGGGGGGCGGGATCGAAGGCGAGATCGATCACGGTTTCGATGTGGGGGGCAAAGACCTCTTCGACCGTGGCGCGGTCGATGGGGATTGCCGCTCGGATCACGGCGCTGGCGGCGGACCCGGTCATATCCGCGACAACGAGAAAGGGGGCGCGGGCGAGGCTGTCGGTTTCATCAAGCCGCGCCTGGCGGCCATTGGCGAGGCGGAAGCGGCCGGGGGCGGTTTGCTGGGCGACGCGATCGGGATAAGCGCGGGCAAGATGGCGGCCGAGATCGACGCCGGAGACCTCCCCTGCCCCGACGACGGCTCGGTCTACCCCAGGAGTGGGCTGCCTTGTGCTCACGGCGGCTTTGGCCCAGCGCGCGGCGAGGGATTTGGCTTCGGTGGCGCGCCTGGAGGTGTCACGGCGGAGACGGTCGAAGCGGGCGGAGAGATCGGTTGAGGTGCCGCCGAGACCCTGTTCGCCGACAAGGACGCCGAGGAGCGCCGCGTCCATGGCGGTGCCTTCGGCGGCGGCCAAAGCGATCATGTGGCCGAGGCGCGGATGCAGCGGGAGTTTTGCGAGCAACGTGCCGTGCGGGGTGATGCGGGCGCCGGCATCGAGGGCATCGAGGGATTTGAGCAGGGCGACAGCTTCGGACCAGGCGGGGGCTGGGGGCGGATCGAGAAAGCCCAGCGTTGCCGGATCGGTGACGCCCCAGCCGGCGAGGTCGAGGACGAGGCCGGTGAGATCGGCCTGCAGGATCTCGGGTGGATCGAAGGGGATGAGGCTTGCGGTCTGGCCTTCATGCCAGAGGCGGTAACAGACGCCCGGCTCGGTGCGGCCGGCACGGCCCCGGCGCTGGTCGGCGCTGGCGCGGGAGACGCGGCGGGTTTCCAGCCGCGTCAGACCGGTATCGGGCTCATAGACCGGCAGGCGGGAGAGGCCGGAATCGATGACGATCCTGACGCCCTCGATGGTGAGCGAGGTCTGGGCGATGGCGGTGGCCAGAACGATCTTGCGGCGGCCCTCTGGCGCGGGCTGGATGGCGCGGTCCTGCTCGGCGGGAGTCAACTGGCCGTAGAGGGGGGCGATGTCGGTATAGGGGCCGACGATCGTGGCGAGGGCTTCGGCGGTGCGGCGAATTTCGGCCTGGCCGGGAAGGAAGATCAGCGCCGAGCCCTGCTCTTCACTGAGGGCGCGGCGGGTGGCCGAGGCGACGACCTGCTCGATGCGGGCGTTGGGATCGGGGACGATGTGGCGGGTTTCGACCGGGAAGGCGCGGCCTTCGCTTTCGATAACCGGGGCGTCACCGAGCAGGTTCGCGACGGCGGCGCCATCGAGGGTGGCGGACATGGCGAGGATGCGCAGATCCTCGCGCAGGGCGGTGGCATCGAGAGTGAGGGCGAGGCCGAGATCGCCATCCAGGCTACGTTCGTGGAATTCGTCGAACAGTACGGCGGCGATGCCGGTCAGCTCGGGATCATCGAGAATCATGCGGGTGAAGACGCCTTCGGTGACCACTTCGATGCGGGTTCTGGCGCTGACCTTTGTATCGAGGCGGACGCGGTAGCCGACGGTTTGGCCGACCTCTTCGCCCAGCGTCTGCGCCATGCGGCGGGCGGCGGCGCGGGCAGCGAGGCGGCGCGGTTCGAGCATGACGATCCGGCCATCGCCGCGCCAAGGTGCTTCGAGAAGCGCGAGGGGCACGCGGGTGGTCTTGCCGGCGCCGGGCGGGGCGACGAGGACGGCGCGGGTGTGGGACGCGAGCGCATCGGCGAGCTGGGGGAGAACGGCGTCGATGGGGAGCGGGGCGGCGGGGTGCATGGGGCGTATGTCACCGGATTTGGGCCGCGGTGCAAGGGGGCGCTTGTACTGGGCGCTTCGCGGGCGGGAAGAAGCCGGGAGCGGCGCGCATACCTTGCCCCGGGGCAAGCCCGGGGTGACACCCGTTGGGGGTGGGAAAGAGTGCGGGTACATGCCGGCGCTGCTTGCGGCTTGATGAAAATCCCGGAATGACGAGCTGAGTTTCAGGGCGTGGCAGTGCCGGGACCGTCGATGTCTCTTACGCGTAGGCGAAGCGGTCGAGGCCCAGGAGGGCGGCGCCGACGAGGCCCGGTTCCAGAGCGCATTGGGCCGGGACGACCAGGGGACGATCGAGCTGGCGCAGGATGCGCGAGCGCACGGCTTTATCCAGCGCGGGGATAAGGCCAGGCGCGCCGGCCATGCCGCCGCCGACCGGGACGATGGAGGCGCCGGTGATATTGACCGCCAGCGCCAGCGGGGCGGCGATGAGATCGACATAGATCTCCATGGTGCGGGTGGCGGCGGGATCGCCGCCGGCCCAGCCCACGACGATCTCACGGCTGTCGCGGACCTCGCCGGAGAGGTGCATATGCAGCTTTTCGACCCCGCGCGCGCCGCCGACGGTATCGACGCACCCGGCGCGGCCGCAGCCGCAGGGGAAATGGGGGATTTCGACCGGCGGGGTGCCGGCGCTGGTCGCGAGAATGGTGGCATGGCCCCATTCGCCCGCATAGCCGCCGCGACGATTGGCTAGCCGATTATCGACCACCAGACCACCGCCCACGCCGGTGCCCAAGATGATGCCGAAGACCACGTCGTGCCCCAGCCCTGCCCCGAGCCCGGCTTCGGCCAGCGCAAAGCAATCGGCGTCGTTGGCGACGGTGACCGGCAGGCCGAGGGCGGCCTGGAGTTCGGCATCGAGGAGACGGCCGTCGATGCAGGGGACGTTGGCGCAGATCATCCGGCCCGTTTCGATATCGGTGACGCCGCAGATGGAAATCGAGACCGCCTCGGGACGGCTGGGCATGGCGGCGAGAATGCCGCGCAGGGTTTCGACGAAGGCGGCGAAATCGGTGCGCGGGGTTTCGATGCGGCCCATCGGGGTGATGGCGTCCGGCTCATCCGCCCAGGCGGCCTTGATGGCGCTGCCGCCGATATCGAGTGCGAGGATCATGGGCGCGAAGGTAGCGGGGGATGGCGGCGGCGCAAGGGGGCGATTTCGGAAAAAGCGGAGAATTGGTGGATTTGGGTGGGGAGATGCGGGTTGGGGCGTTCGAGATTGGTGATTGCCGAAGCTCAGCGCCCCCCTCATCCCCGTCCCTTTTCCCACCAGGGGAGAAGGGGGCTCTCTTGGCAAGCGCCTGCGATCCTCTTTCGCGGTAACGGCAGGGCTAACCTTCTCTCCTTGGGGGTGAGGGGAGCGCTGAGGTTGCCACGTCAAACGCGGGTGCGAATGGAAGGGCTGAGGCCCCTCATCCGCCCTGCGGGCACCTTCTCCCCTGAGGGGAGAAGGGTAGCCTGTGGCGCGGCTGCAATAGGAATTGAAGCGCTGTTGGAGGAGCCCCCCTCTCCCGCTGGGGGAGAGGGGTTGGGGATGAGGGGGCTGAGATTGCCACGCCAAACGCGGGTGCGAGCGGAAGGGCTGAGGCCCCTTATCCGCCCTGCGGGCACCTTCTCCCCTGAGGGGAGAAGGGCGATCGTCGCAAGTGCGTTTCGAGCGCTACTCCGCCGCTGCCCGGCCGTCGGGGGTTTCGGCGGGGGCGTTGGGGTCGCCGGGGGCGGTCTCTGCTGCGAGGTCGGGGAAGGCGGCGATGCGGCGGCCGGAGAAGTCCTCGCGCAGGACGATCAAACCACGGTCCTCGAAATAGGTCAAAAGCCGGCGGGCGCGGGAGGCGGAGTGGGAGCCGTAGGCGCGGGCCAAGGTCGCATCGGACGGACAGGGAAGCTTTTCGACAGCGGCGCGGGCGACCATGAGGAAGACGCCTTGCACGTCTTCGGGGAGGGTCTTGGCGAGGTCGAGGGCGGCCTGCCAGCCATCGGACTGGGCGGCGTCGGTATCCACCCCGGCGCGGGCGACGGCGAAGCGGCGCTTGAACTCGTTGAGGTCCGGCGGGGTGCCGGGGACGCGGCGGATGCGGCAGCGGACGAGGAAATCCTGATAGAGCACGGCGACAGAGCGGAAGGAGGCCTCGGGGTCCTCGAGGATTTCGGCCAGCACTGCATCGATCAGCGCGGCGCGCTCGGCCTCGTCGATCTCGGGGAAGAGCGTTGCCGGTTCGGGCTCGGCACGGGGGACGGGCTGGCTCAGCTGCGCGAGGATATCGGCGGTGGGGCGCGGGGCGGGTTGCGCGGCGCGGCGCGGGAGGGGGCGAACCTCTTCCTCGGGACTGGGGGTGAAGATCAGATCGGCCGCGTCGGCCCCGGTTTCGGGGAGCGGCATCAGCTTGGGCGAGGTGGAGCGGGCGCTGGTTTCGACAGCGCCGATCTTGATGGGCAGCGGGCGGCGCGAGAGCGCGGGGCCCAGCGCGACGAAATTGCCCTTTTGCAGATCGCGGAACATCTCGGTGCCGCGGCGGTCCATGCCGAGCAGGTCGCCGGCGCGGGCCATGTCGATATCAAGGAAGGTGCGGCCCATAAGGAAGTTGGACGCTTCGGCGGCGACGTTCTTGGCGAGTTTTGCGAGGCGCTGGGTGGCGATGACGCCGGCGAGGCCGCGCTTGCGGCCACGGCACATCAGATTGGTCATGGCGCCGAGGGACAGCTTGCGTGCGTCATCGGAGACTTCGCCGCCGGCGGCTGGGGCAAAGAGCTGGGCTTCATCGACGACGACCAGCATGGGATACCAGAAATCGCGGTCGGCATCGAAAAGGCCGCCGAGGAAAGCGGCGGCGGCGCGCATCTGGTTTTCCGCCTCGAGCCCTTCGAGGGAGAGAACGACGGAGACGCGGTGCTGGCGGATGCGGCCGGCGATACGGGTCAACTCGTGCTCGGAGCGATCGGCTTCGACCACGACATGGCCGAACTTGTCGGCAAGGGTGACGAAATCGCCCTCGGGATCGACGACGCATTGCTGCACCCAGGGAGCGCTCTGTTCGAGCAGGCGCCGCAGAAGGTGCGACTTGCCCGAGCCGGAATTGCCCTGCACCAGCAGGCGCGTGGCCAGAAGCTCCTCAAGATCGAGCCGGGCCGGCGTGCCGGTATTTGTCGTGCCCATGTCGATTTCGACGGTCATCGCCTGTGCCTATCGGGGGTGCGAGAAAGATTCGCGCGGAAGAACGCTTGCGCATCTTAACATCGGGCAAGGGGCGCGGAACAACCCCGCCAGCAAGATATTCACCGGCTTGCCGCTTTGCCGACTCACGGCATGGGGCTAGGGTTATACTATGTTCAAGCGCCTCCTCTCGCTGTTTGGCCGCAAGCCCGTCGATCTCGACGGGCCGCAATATGGCGCCCTGCCCTATACGATCGTGGACGGGCATCTGGTGGTGCTGCTGGTCACCTCGCGCGGACGGGGCAAATGGATCTTCCCCAAGGGACGGCTGATGGAAGGCAAGACGCCGTGGGAAACCGCCGCGATCGAAGCCTGGGAAGAGGCGGGCGTCGAGGGCGAGATCGAAACCACGCCGATCGGGCGGTATTATCTTCCGGTGACGCCGGAACGGCCGCGCCCGGTGGAAGTGGAGATCTTTCCCATGCTGGTCACCGGACAGCGGGAAGACTGGAAGGAAAGCGGGCAGCGGCACCGCCATTGGGCGGTGCTGCCCGAAGCGCGGCGTCTGATCACCCATGAAGGGCTGGCCGACGTGGCCGTGGCGCTGGGCCAGCGCGAGGCCAAGGCCGGCCGGGTGAGCGAGGGCCTGCCCTCGAGAACGCTGCCGGGGCTGCCGCAGGGCGCTAAAGCCTAAAGACCAGGCGCATGGCGGCATAGATCACGGCGGCGAGGGTGGCCGTAGCGGGTACTGTTATGATCCAGGCCGCAAAGATCGATGCCACGTGACGGCGGCGCACCAGCAAGCGGCGGCGGCGCTTGTGGTAGTTCGCAACGGCGGCCTCGGGCGTGGGGTTGAGATGGCTGGTGCGCAGGAAAACGCCTTCGGGGCTGACCACCGGGCGGTAAAGCGAGCCATTGGTCATGCGCTCGCGGAAAAAACCCACCCCGAAAATGGCACCGACGGCTACGTGGGTGGACGAGATGGGAATGCCCAGCGCGGCGGCGATCAGAACCGTCGTTGCGGTTGCCAACACCACGCAATAGCCGCGAATCTCGTTGAGCCGGGTGATCCCCTCGCCCACGGTGCGGACGAGGCGCGGGCCGAACAGGGCCAGCCCGAAGGCAATGCCCAAGGCACCTATGGCCAGGACCCATTGAGGCACCGGATTGGTGCTGGCCGGGTCGGCCGATACGGCCTCGACGATGGCCGCCAGGGGGCCCACGGCGTTGGAGACGTCATTGGCGCCGTGGGCGAAAGACAGCAGCGCGGCGGCAATGATAAGCGGCAGGCGGAACAGGCTGCCGATCTGCTTTTTGGAATCCTCCATGCCCAGGGTGCGCGCTTCGATCCAGGGGCGGGCCAGAACCCAGGCCAGAAGGGCAAGCCCGAGGGAAACGAAAACCACCATGGGCAATGGCGGCGCCCAGACGCGATCGAGGCCTTTCAGTGCCATATAGGCGGTAAAAATGCCGGCCATGGCCGAAACGAAGACGGGCACCCAGAGGCGCGCGGCGCGGACGCGGTCGGTCGCCTCGAGCACCGAATATTGAACGACCGCCAGAAAGAGGGCGGCAAACAGCCCGCCCACGGCGGGCGAAACCATCCAACCGGTGCCGATGGCCAGTATGGTGGGCCAAACGACCGCCGAAAAGCCGGCGGCGGCGATGCCGGCACCCACGATGCCGCCGATGACCGAATGGGTGGTTGAGACCGGGGCACGGATATAGGTGGCAAGATTGACCCAGAGCGCTGAAGCCAGGAGCGCGGCGATCATCACCATGACATAGGGCACGGTTTCCAGATGCGTGCCGGTGGCGATGATGTCGCGCGAGATGGTTTCGACAACGTCGCCGCCGGCAAAAAAGGCGCCGGCCGCTTCGCATATTGCGGCGAGCGCCAGCGCCATGCCCATGCTGAGCGCCCGGGCGCCGACAGCGGGGCCCATATTGTTGGCGATATCGTTGGCGCCGATGTTGAGCGCCATATAGGCGGCGAGCGCCGTGGCCACGACCACCAGATAGCCGAACGGGCCGGCCTGGACCGAGAACGCAGCCCAGATCAGCGTCGCAAAGATGAAGACCAGCGCGATGCCCGGCGCCGCCATGGCGCGGGCGATGGCGTCGGTGCCACTGGCGAGTTCGCCGACACGTTCGAGGTCCTTATCGATGGCGGATTTGGGCATTGAGCCTCTTTCGTCTTTTTCAGTGCATGCACGCCATAGCGCAAACCGGCCAGCGATAGCCACAGGGCAGTTGGTGGCAGGACAACGCAAAACCGGCTGGCGTCGATCCTCTTTGTCGTCAGCGGTTCTCGACAACCTCGCGCACGGAGGCGACGAGCGCGGCGGTGGGCAGGTCCAGCTCGCTCCCGCCACGGGTGGTGATGCCGATGGCGCCGAAGCTGGCGGTCATATCGATGGGGAGCGCGACCAGCGCACCGGTTTCAAGATCGGCGGCGACGACCGATCGGGAGATGAACCAGACCGCATCGGTCAACAGTGCGTAGGCGCGGGAGAACGAGTTGGAGACCGTTTCGATCTCGCGCGGCAGGCGGGCGATGCCGGCGGCAAGGAGGATGGATTCGACGGTGGGGCGGATGATGGCCTCGCGCGGGGGAACGAGCGCGGGGAACGGCTCGATGGTGCGCAGGGTGGGCTCGGGGTCGCCCAGCAGCGGGTGGCCGGGGCGGACGGCGAGGACGAGGGGCTCGGAATAAAGATGCTCGAACGAGAGGCCGGCCATAACCTCGGGAGCGGGCATGCGGCCGACGACGAAATCGATGGCCCCGGCGCGCAGCAGGCTCAGCAGGTGCGGACTGGGGCCGCTTTCCACATGCACGCGGCAGGCGAGCGGGCCGGCCGAAAAGCGGGCGACCGCCTGGGGGACCACTTCGACCTCTACCGTGGGCAGCGCGCCGAGACGGACCACCGCATCGGCGCTGCGGGCGGCCGAGACGGAATCGATCCCCTGCCGCAAGGCGCCGATGGCGGCATTGGCATGGCGCAGGAACAGGGCGCCGAAATCGGTGAGGGCCAGCTTGCGGCGGGAGCGATCGAACAGCGCGACCCCGAGGATGGCTTCGAGTTCGGCAAGGGATTTGGAAACCGCCGGCTGGGTGAGGCCCAGGGCTTCGGCAGCGGGGAGAACGCCGCCCTGACGGTTGGTTTCAATGAAGCAGGCGAGGTGGCGGAGTTTTATGCGGGGGTCGATGGAGGGCATGGGGCTCATCTGTCTCGGGTGATTGTGGCAGGCGCGGCGCACCCCTCATCCGCCCTTCGGGCACCTTCTCCCCTCGCGAGGGAGAAGGGAAGCTCGGGGCAGCGGTTCGGGAAATTGCCGATGGCTGTTGTTGTCGCAAGCTCAGAGCCCCCCTCATCCGACCGCTTCGCGGCCACCTTCTCCCACCAGGGGAGAAGGGGAGAATTTGGCAGCGGTTCGGCAAGGTCGGAATGCTGCAATGAGAGGGGTTGGGCGTGAAGGGACGCTGAGATTGCGGCATTTGCTAACGTTGGCTGTGCAAGCGCTGCGCACCCCTCATCCGACCCGGCTTCGCCGGCCCACCTTCTCCCTCAAGGGGAGAAGGGGAGCTTGTGGCGGCGGTTCGGGAAATTGCCGAGGGCTGTTGTTGTCGCAAGCTCAGAGCCCCCCTCATCCGACCGCTTCGCGGCCACCTTCTCCCACCAGGGGAGAAGGGGAGCTTGTGGCGGCGTTTCGGCAGGATTCTCCAAAGCGCAAGCATTCCCATTCGTTATACATCGTCCGCAATTTATCATTTTACCCTGCTCGCGCGCCAGTGTTTATTGCAGCATCGGTTATGTGTCCGGGATGGAGTGCTATGAGCAAGGTGATGCCGCTTGAGCAGGCGGTGCGGGAAAATCTCAAGGATGGGGATATTGTCGCCTTTGAGGGGTTCACGCATCTGATCCCGCATGCGGCGGGGCATGAGGTGATCCGGCAGGGGTTCAAGGATCTGACCCTGATCCGCATGACGCCCGATGTGATCTATGACCAGATGATCGGCATGGGGATGGCCAAGAAGGTCATCTTCTCTTACGCGGGCAATCCGGGCGTGGGGCTGTTGCGGCGGATGCGGGATGCCATCGAGAACGGGTATCCGCGGGCAATCGAGACCGTGGAGCACTCGCACGCGGCGATGGCGAACGCCTATGCGGCCGGCGCGGCGGGGCTGCCTTGCGCGGTGTTTCGCGGATACAAGGGCGCCGACCTGCCCAAGGTCAATCCCGACATCAAGTCGATCACCTGCCCTTATACGGGCGAGGAACTGGCGACGGTGCCGGCGCACAACCCGGACGTCGCGTTCATCCATGCGCAGAAGGCGAGCGAAAAGGGCGACGTGCTGATCGAGGGGATCGTGGGCGTGCAGAAGGAAGTGGCGCTGGCGGCCAAGCGCGTGGTGGTGACCGTCGAGGAGGTGGTGCCGGACTTCGATGACTTGCATCCCAACCTCACCATCCTGCCGCACTGGACGGTGGATGCGATCGCCGTGGTCAAGGGCGGGGCGCATCCCTCCTATACGCATGGCTATTACGCGCGCGACAATGCGGCCTATCTCGAATGGAACGAGATTTCCGCCGATCGCGAACTGTTCGCCAAATGGATGGACGACAACGTTCTGAACGCGACGCCCGAGGTGTTCGCCGAACGCGTGAAGGGGCTTTGAGATGGCCGATTTTACACCCAATGAAATGATGACCATCGCGGCCTCGCGGGCGCTCACAAGCAAGGATGTGTGCTTTGTGGGCATCGGGGCGCCGTCGGCGGCGTGCAATGTGGCGCGGCTGACCCATGCGCCCGACATCACGCTGATCTATGAGAGCGGGACGATCGGGACGGCGCCGGATGTGCTGCCGCTTTCGATCGGCGACGGGGAATTGTGCGAGACGGCGGTAACCACCGTCTCGGTGCCCGAGATGTTCCGCTATTGGCTGCAGGGCGGGCGAATTTCGATCGGGTTTTTGGGCGCGGCGCAGATCGACCGGTTCGGCAACATCAATACCACCGTGATCGGGGATTACGACAAACCCAAGGTGCGGCTGCCGGGCGGCGGCGGGGCGCCTGAGATCGCGACTTCGTGCGGGGAGATCTACATCACCTTGAAGCAGGCGACGCGCTCGATGGTGGAAAAGATCGATTTCTTCACCTCGTTCGGGCATGGCGAGGGCGGCGACCACAGGGAGCGGCTGGGGATCAAGACCAAGGGGCCGACGCTGCTGATCACGGACCTCGCGATCTGGAAACCCGACCCTGTGACCAAGGAGTTCACGGTTGTCTCGCTGCATCCGGGCGTGACGCGCGAGATGGTGCAGGAGACCTGCGGGTGGACGGTGAAATACGCCGACAATCTCGAAGAGACCCCTGCCCCGACGGCACTGGAGCTCAAGACCCTGCGCGATCTGCAGGAGCGCACCAAGCGCGCCCATGAGGGCGGGAAGGCAGCGTAAAATGGCTGAAGCGTACATTTGCGACTATATTCGCACGCCCATCGGGCGGTTCGGCGGGGCGCTATCGAAGGTGCGGCCGGACGATCTCGGAGCTCTGGTGCTCAAGACGCTGGTGGAGCGCAATCCCAACGTCGATTTCGAGGCGGTCGAGGACGTGATCTTCGGCAACGCCAATCAGGCGGGCGAGGACAACCGGAACGTGGCGAGGATGAGCCTGTTGCTGGCGGGATTGCCGGCGACGGTGACGGGCACCACGATCAACCGGCTGTGCGGGTCGGGACTGGATGCGGTTTTGACGGCGGCGCGGGCGATCAAGGCGGGCGAGGCCGAACTGATGATCGCGGGCGGCACGGAATCGATGAGCCGCGCGCCGTTCGTGATGCCCAAGGCCGAGACGGCGTTTTCGCGCAATGCGGAGATCTACGACACGACCATCGGCTGGCGGTTCGTCAATCCGCTGATGCAAAAGCTCTACGGTTCGGATTCGATGCCCGAGACGGGCGAGAACGTGGCGGAAGACTATAAGATTTCGCGCGAGGACCAGGATGCGTTTGCGCTGAGGAGCCAGAACAAGGCGGCTGCGGCGCAGGAGAATGGGCGGCTGGCGCAGGAGATCGCGCCGGTGACCATTCCGCAGCGCAAGGGCGATCCGGTTGTTGTCGACAAGGATGAGCATCCGCGCGCGACCTCGATGGAGGCACTGGCGAAATTGCCGACCCCGTTCAAGAAAGAGGGCGGGACGGTGACGGCGGGAAACGCTTCGGGCGTCAATGACGGGGCGGCGGCGCTGATCATCGCGAGCGAAGCGGCGATCAAGAAGTATGGGCTCACGCCCCTAGCCCGCGTTGTGGCCGGGGCGACGGCGGGCGTGCCGCCGCGGGTGATGGGGATCGGACCCCTGCCCGCTTCGGAAAAACTGGCGGCACGGATGGGAGTCAAGGCGACCGATTTCGATCTGGTCGAGCTCAACGAGGCGTTTGCGAGCCAGGGCATCGCGGTGCTGCGGGGGCTGGGGATCGCCGAGGATGCCGGGCACGTCAACCCCAATGGCGGGGCGATCGCGCTGGGGCATCCGCTGGGGATGAGCGGCGCGCGGATCGCGGGCACGGCAGCGCTGGAAATGAGCCTAAAGGGACACAAGCGGGCGCTGGTGACCATGTGCATCGGTGTCGGGCAGGGAATCGCTGCGGGGCTGGAGGCGGTTTAGGCCACCTCCATATCCCGCAACCATTGTCCAAGGACGCGCCGGATGGCGCGTTCTGCCGGTTCGTCCTGGGTGAAGGCCCACCAGGTGTGTGCGCCCTGCCATAGGCTGGCCATCTGCCAGCCCAGACGCTCTCCGCGCTCGGGATCGTTTGAAAGACGGCGGCCGAGCGCCTTGACGAGTGCCCGCCCCCAGGCCGCGCCGCGGGCGCGCAGGGCAGGATTGCGGATATCCTCGCGCAAGAGCAACAACCCGTCCGTCGCGTTGCGCTCTGCGGCATCGGTGGGCATCAGCCGGATCAGCACTTCGATGGCACCTTGAGGAGAACTCTCTTCCTCGGCGTCGGCTGCCTCGGTTTGCGCGTCCAGCACATCCCAGGCCCGCAGCAGGATGGCCTGCACCATCGCCTCCCGATCGCCATAGCGCTGCACGAGGGTCGCCGGAGCCAAGCCGCAATCGGCGGCGGCGCGGGCGAAGGTCAGGCCCGCTGGACCTGTTTCCAGGATCGTATCGAGAAGGATGTCGTGAATCTGCTCGTCGGAGATCGTCTTGCGTCTAGCCATGACTCAATATAAACATACGTTCGTTTATAAGGCAAGGAGAAGATCATGGCGAAAATCGTAGGATATATCGCGGCCAGTCTGGACGGCCTGATAGTCGACGGGAACGATGATCTGGGCTGGCTCTACAAATATGACGACATGGACCTGGGCGAGCACGACTATCGCACCTTCATCAAGGGCATCCGCACCGTGGTGATGGGGCGCGGCACTTATGATTTCATTGAGCGGGAAAGCTCGCCCTGGGCTTATGGCGAGCAGCGGACCATCGTTGTCACCTCGCGGCCGATCGAAAATCCGAAAGGACCGCTGGAGGTCCGTAGCGACGTCGATGCCTTGATCGCCGAATTGCGGGCGCTGGACGATGGCGATGTCTGGATGCTGGGCGGCGGGGAATTGCAGATGGCGTTTCTCGAGCGCGGAGCGTTGGACGAGATCGAGATCTATATCATCCCCGAAATGCTGGGCGGCGGGCGACCGCTGTTTCCGCTGACCGGTTTCCGGGCGTCGCCCACGCTGATCAGCGCCCAGGCGATCGACAAGGGTTGCGTGCGGCTGCACTACCGGTTCTGAGTGCAGGGCCTTCCATTCTGGCGCTGCGGCTGTATCGTTCGCGGCGCAACGATTTGGACCCGCCCCATGACCGATACGCTGATCGCAACCCTCCGCTCCATCACCGGCCCCCGCCATGTGCTGGTGGGGGATCGGGCCACGCGGCGATACCGCAAGGGGTATCGCTATGGGGATGGCGAGGTGTTGGCGGTGGTGCGGCCGGGGACGCTGGTGGAGCAGTGGCGGGCGCTCAAGGCCTGTGTCGAGGCGGGGGTGATCGTCATCGTGCAGGCGGCCAATACCGGGATCACGGGCGGATCGACGCCGTTCGGGGACGGATATGACCGGCCGATCGTCATCATAAACGTCATGCGGATCGCGCGGGTCGACCTGATCCGGGGCGGCGAACAGGTGATCGCGCTGCCGGGGGCGACGCTCGACAGGCTGGAAAAGACGCTGCGCGCCATCGGGCGCGAGCCGCATTCGGTGATCGGGTCGAGCTGCATCGGGGCGTCCGTGGTGGGCGGGGTATGCAACAATTCGGGCGGGTCGCTGATCCAGCGCGGGCCGGCCTATACCGAATTGGCACTGTTCGCGCAGGTGGATGCGGACGGGCAGCTCAGGCTGGTCAACCATCTGGGGGTGGATCTGGGCGAGGATGCGGAAACCATCCTGTCGCGGCTCGATGCGGGGCAATATACCGAGGCCGATATCGCGCCCGAGGGCAATCGGCGCGCGTCGGACCATGACTACCACGTCCATGTGCGCGACGTTGAATCGGAAACCCCTGCCCGGTTCAATGCCGACCCCCGGAAACTGTTCGAGGCTTCGGGGAGCGCGGGCAAGCTCGCGGTGTTTGCTTTAAGGCTCGACACGTTTGCCGCCGACACGGACACGCAGGTGTTCTATATCGGCAGCAATGATGCAGGGGAATTGGCGCGGATCCGGCGCGACATGCTGAGCCGGTTCGAGCATCTGCCGATCGCGGGAGAATATCTGCATCGCGATGGATACCGGCTGACGCGGAAATACGGCAAGGACGTTTTTCTCATCATCAAGCTGCTGGGCACCGACAGGGTGCCTGCGGCCTTCGCCATCAAGAGCTGGGTGGATGGGATCACCGAGAAGCTGGGACTGGGCGGGGCGGTTTCGGACCGGATCGTGCAATTCGTGACTGGCCTGATGCCCGAACATCTGCCCAAGCGCATGAACGATTATTGCGAGCGGTTCGAGCACCATCTGATGATCCGGATGGGGGGCGAGGGTATCGCCGAGGCTCGCGCCTATTTCGAGGACATCTTTCCCTCCACGAGCGGGGACTATTTCGAGTGCACGCCCCAGGAAGGGGCCGATGCCTTCCTGCACCGGTTCGCGTTCGGAGGCGCCGGAGGGCGGTATCGGGCCGTGCATCCAAATGAGGTGGAAGACCTTCTGGCTCTCGATGTGGCGCTGCCGCGCAACGAGACGAACTGGCTGCCGGATCTGCCGCCCGATCTCGAGGCGCAACTGGCGTATAAATCGGTGTGCGCGCACTTTTTCTGCCATGTGCTGCACCAGGACTATATGGTCAAAAAGGGCGCCGATGTGGACGCCATCAAGGCGCGGCTGCTCGAACTGCTCGACGCGCGCGGGGCGGAATATCCGGCCGAGCACAATGTGGGGCATCTCTATGCCGCCAAGCCGGCGCTGGAGGAATTTTATCGCGGACTGGACCCCACCAATACGTTCAATCCGGGGATCGGGAAGACCAGCAAGAAGCGGGAGTGGGCGTGAGGAGAAAACTGGAGTCCGCCGGTTATGTAATGTCATAACAGTGTTATGAGGCCCCAATAGCGTCCTGCTGCAGCGAGGTGGATCACACATCTTTCGCTCTCCGGACGCTCATGGAAATTGGCCTCACACCCGCCCATGAGCCCTCAACCATTCAAGAGTTAGGGCTTTTCGATGAACGAGCATAAACCGACCTTCCCCACACAGGGACTTGAAGACGCCGAGTTCGCTCCGACCAATCCCACTTCCAACCCCACGATGGGCGAACTGATCTCCCGCCGCTTTTCGCGCCGCGGGTTTCTGAAGGGTTCGCTGGCGACCACGGCGATTGCCGCTACGGTCAGCCCCTTGGCGCTGCTGACGGCCGAAAAGGCCCGCGCGCAGGAAGCCTCCGCCTTCTCGTTCCCCGAAGTGACGGCTGGTGTCGATGCCGACCACCACGTGGCCGAGGGCTATAATGCCGACGTTCTGCTGCGCTGGGGCGATGCCGTCGTCAATGGCGCGCCCGAATTCGACCCGACCGCGCAGACGGCCGAAGCGCAGAGCCAGCAGTTCGGCTACAACAACGACTATGTGGGCTATGTGCCGCTCGAGGATTCCTCGGAACACGGCCTGCTGCTGGTCAACCACGAATACACCAACGCCCACCTGATGTTCCCGGGGCTGGTCACCATCGTCGATGGCGAGCCGCAGCAGGGTCCGCTTTCCGAAGAGCAGGTCAATATCGAGATCATGGCCCATGGCGGGTCGGTCGTCGAAATCGAAAAGGTGGATGGCAAGTGGCGCCGTGTCGAGGGCAGCCCCTACAACCGCCGCATCACCGGCGAAACCGAAATGGAAATCACCGGCCCGGCTGCCGGCCATGATCGATTGAAGACCAGCGAGGACGACACCGGCACCCGCGTGCGCGGCACGCTCAACAACTGCGCTGGCGGCACCACCCCCTGGGGCACTTACCTCATGGCGGAAGAGAACTTCCACGGCTATTTCATGGGCGAGCTGCCCGAGGGTCATGCTGAAGCCGCCAATTACGAACGCCTCGGCGCTCCGGGCAACAGCTATGAATGGGGCAATTTCCACGACCGGTTCGACGTTTCCAAGGAACCCAACGAAATGAACCGTTTCGGCTGGGTGGTCGAAGTCGACCCGATGGATGCCAACTCCACGCCCAAGAAGCGCACCGCTCTCGGCCGCTTCAAGCATGAAGGCGCCGAATCCATTGTCGCCCCGGATGGACGCGTCGTGTTCTATACCGGTGACGACGAGCGCTTCGACTATGTCTACAAATTTGTGACCAACGGCACTTTCGACCCCGACAACCGCGAAGCCAATATGGACCTGCTCGATGACGGCACGCTCTATGTGGCGCGCTTTGACGAAGACGGCTCCATGGAATGGCTGCCGCTGGTTCATGGCGAGGGCCCGCTGACGTCCGAGAACGGTTTTGAAAGCCAGGCGGACGTGCTGATCGAAACCCGCCGGGCCGGCGATCTTCTGGGTGCCACTCCGATGGACCGCCCCGAGGACATCGAACCCAATGGTTCGAACGGCCGCGTCTATGTGATGCTGACCAATAACACCCGCCGCACCGAAGAGCAGGTCGACGCCGCCAATCCGCGCGCCGAGAACGCCTTCGGCCACATCATCGAAATCCACGAGGATGGCGGTGACTTCGCGGCGACGACCGGCACCTGGGAAATCCTGCTCCAGTGCGGCGATCCCTCGATCGCCGAAGTGGGCGCGACCTTCTCGACGGCGACGACCGAAAACGGCTGGTTCGGCATGCCCGACAACGCGGCA
Organism: Pelagibacterium sp. 26DY04; assembly: GCF_031202305.1. Classification (NCBI taxonomy): domain Bacteria; kingdom Pseudomonadati; phylum Pseudomonadota; class Alphaproteobacteria; order Hyphomicrobiales; family Devosiaceae; genus Pelagibacterium; species Pelagibacterium sp. 26DY04. Next base: position 634,720 of record NZ_CP101731.1, on the reverse strand, counting down.
GTCGACAGCGAAGGCCGGCTCTGGGTTTCGACCGACGGCAACAACCCCACCGACACCGGCCGGACCGATGGTCTCTGGGCCGTGGACACCGAAGGCGATGCCCGCGGCACGTCCAAGCTGTTCTACCGCGTCCCGGTCGGCGCGGAAATGTGCGGCCCGCTGCCGACCCCGGACCTGACCACCTTCTTTGTGGCGGTTCAGCATCCGGCCGATGGCGGCGAGGATTGGGAAGGCCATGGCCGTCCGTCCTACTACGAAGATCTGTCCACCCGCTGGCCGGATTTCCGCGACGACATGCCGGTTCGCCCGGCGGTCGTGGCGATCACCAAGGCCGATGGCGGCAAGATCGGCATGGGCTAAGACCCTGCCTCATAGGTGACGGAAGGCCGGTGCGCGGTGCGTGCCGGCCTTTCTGCTTTTGATGGACGCGGCGGGTGGCCATCTCCCGGTCGCAAAGGCTAGGCTAAATTGATTGAGGAGAAAGGAATCGCCCCATGACGACTCAAGCCACCGCCGCGCAATCCGGCACCTTCACCATCGGCAATTTTACCATCAACCGGCTGGGTTATGGCGCGATGCGGATCACCGGGCGGGGGATTTTCGGACCCCCGGCTGACCGCGAAGGATGCCTGGAAACGCTCAAGCGCCTGCCCGAGCTTGGCGTCAATTTCATCGACACCGCCGATTCCTATGGACCCGATATTTCCGAGGAACTGATCAACGAGGCGCTGCATCCCTATGAGGGCATGCTGATCGCCACCAAGGCGGGGCTGACCCGGCCTGGGCCCGACCGCTGGGCGCCCAATGGAATGCCCGACTATCTGATCGGGCAGGCGCGGGGGAGCCTGAAACGGCTCGGGGTGAGCCAGATCGGGCTGTGGCAATTGCACAGGATCGATCCGCGCGTGCCGCGCGGCGACCAGTTCGCGGCGGTGAAAGCGATGCTCGATGAAGGGATCATCGCCAATGCCGGGCTGAGCGAGGTGTCGATCGAGGAGATCGAGGCGGCACGGGAGGTGTTTCCGGTGGCCACGGTGCAGAACCGGTATAACCTCGTCGACCGGCAGAGCGAACAGGTGCTCAAATATTGCGAGAAGGAGGGGATCGGGTTCATTCCCTGGTTCCCGCTGGCGGCTGGCAATCTCGCCAAGCCCGGCGGCGTGCTCGAGGAGGTGGCGAAAAGGCATGAGGCGACGCCGGGGCAGATCGCGCTCGCCTGGGTTCTAAAGCGCAGCCCCGTGATGCTGCCCATTCCGGGGACATCCAAGGTCACCCATCTCGAAGAGAACGTGGCGGCGGCGGAAATCGAATTGTCCGAGGACGATTTCGCCGCGCTCGAGGCGGCCGGGCGGAAGGGTTGAGCATGCGCGCGCTGCAATATTCAAAATTCGGGACGCCCGCCGACGTGCTCGGGGTTGCCGAGGTGGAAACGCCCCAGCCGGGGGTTGGGCAGGTGCTGGTCGAATCGCTGTTGTCGCCGATCCACAACCACGATCTTTGGACGATCGCCGGCAGCTATGGGTACAAGCCCGATCTGCCGGCGATCGGCGGCAGTGAGGCGGTTGGAAGGGTCGCGGCTGTGGGGCCGGACGTGGAGGACCGCTGGATCGGCAAACGCGTCGTGGCGAGCGGCAACGGCACCTGGGCCGGTGCGTATCTGACACGCGCGGCGGGACTGATGGAAGTGCCCGAGGCGATCCCCGACGAGGCGGCGGCGCAATTGGTGGCCATGCCGTTCAGTTCGATTGCGCTGCTCGAATGGCTCAAGCTCGAAAGCGGTGACTGGTTGATCCAGAACGCGGCCAATGGCGCCGTGGGCAAGCTGGTGGCCAAGCTGGCGCGGCCGCGCGGGATCAAGGTTTTGAGCCTGGTGCGGCGGGCCGAGGCGGTGGCGGAGCTCGAGGCGCTGGGGATGGCGCCGGTGATTTCCACCGACACGGAGAACTGGGTGAGCCGCGCGCGGGAGATCGTCGGCGAGGACGGAGCGCGGGCGGCGGTGGATTCGGTGGGCGGCAAGGTCGTCGACGGCATGGCAGACCTGCTCGGCTACAAGGGCACGCTGGTGGTGTTCGGTTCGGTGGGCGGCAATCCGATGGTGCTGCAGACCGGGCCGATCATCTTCAAGCAGCTTGCGATCAAGGGCTTCTGGGGCGCCAGGGCAATCGGGGAATTTCCCGAAGCCGACCGTGGGCGGATGATGGGCGAGCTGGTGGCCCTCGCCGCCAAGGGCGAATTGCCGCTCGATGTAGATGGAATCCATGAGCTGGCCGACTATCGGGATGCCCTTGCCGCCGCACAGGAGCCGGGGCGCAAGGGCAAGGTGCTGCTGCGGCCATGACCGCCTTTGTTGCCCTATTGCGGGCCGTCAATGTGGGCGGCACGGGCAAGCTGCCGATGAGCGAGCTCAAGGCCATGTGCGAGGCCGAGGGGTTCGCAAAGGTGGCGACCTATATCGCGAGCGGCAATGTGGTGTTTACCGCCGAGCGTTCGGAAGCCGAGGTGCGAGCGGGATTGGAAAAGCGCCTGGAAGCCTATGCCGGCAAGCCGGTGGGCGTGCATGTGCGCACGGCGGGGGAGATGGCGCAGGTTTTGGCCGACAATCCGTTTCCCGACGCCAAGCCCAACTGGACGGTGGCGATCTTTCTCAATGAAACGCCGGCCAAGGACGCGCTCGATACGGTGCGCGACCGCACCGATGAGGAGGTGCGGCTGGGTAAGCGCGAGATCTATATCGCCTACGGATCGGGGATGGGGCGATCGAAGCTTAAAATTCCGGCCGCGAAGGAGGGGACGGCGCGCAATATCAACACCATCGCCAAGTTGGCGGAGATGGCGGCGGCGCTCTGAACTCGGGCGCTACGCCTTCTTCCTTGCGCTGCCGCGCTTGCCGGCGAGGCGGGGCTTTACCGCCTGCTCCTGCCGCTCTTTTTCCAGGCGCAGGGCGCGCAGGCGGAGCGTCTTGGCCCGGGTCGCCTCCAAGGCGACCTCTTCGAGGCGGAGAGCTTCCTTTTCACGCGCCTCGCGCTCGGCGAGCTTTTCGCGCGTGCTCATCTTTGGTGCGGTGGACATACTAATCCTTAAAATGAAAAGGCCGCCTTGCGGCGGCCCTCATGCTTATTCGGCAGGACGGATGTTGACCGCCGAGGAACGGCCGTCACGGCCCTTTTCCAGCTCGTAGCTCACGGCTTGACCTTCGGTCAGCGTGCTCATGCCCGAGCGCTCGACGGCGGAAATGTGCACGAACGCATCCTGGCCGCCCTGGTCGGGCTGGATGAAGCCGAAGCCTTTGGTGGTGTTGAAGAATTTAACTTTGCCAGTGATCATCGTCGGATCCTTTTAAGTGGCGAATATCCGCACGCGACATGCGTGCGAACCGACCGGTGGCGCAAGAGCGCGCGGTCTAGACGTCTTGCAGTAAAGGATTCCAAGTGACCGGCAGGGCCGGATGATCAGATAGCCAAGCGCATCGAACGTATGGGCGCATTCTATAGAGCGGGTGGGGAGAAAACAAGGCACCCTGAAAAGGGAGGCTATCGCGGCCGGTCGGCCCTGTCGATGAGGGCCCGCGCGGGCAGCCGATCGTCGGGCTCCGAAGCGATGCGCCGCCGCAGGTTCTGGGCGAACGATTTGAGGCGTTCCCCACCCTGCCAGACGGCAAGATCCCAAGCGGCGTGGGGATGGCGGGCAACAAAACGCGACAGGCTGGGCCGAGGCTGGTCGGCCTGGGCGCTGACATAGCGGGCGACGCCATAGACCACGCCGGCGGCAATCGCGTGCCCGAGGGCGGCGGCCAGAAAATTCGATCCGCCCGGCTGGTTGACGATCACCACCTGGCGGGCCTTTTTGAGCTTTCTGAGTTTTTTCTTGAGCTTTTTCTTGCCCACGGGGCGGCTCCGGTCAGTGGACGCGCCGATCGGTCTCGTCGGTATGGGCTTTTTTGCCCGAACGGGCCTTGCCGTCATGCTTGTCACGATGGTCGCGCAGGGCATCGAGAAAAGCGTGGGTGGCGTCCGATACGGCGCGGCCGAGAGCCGAAGTGGCGTCACCCGTGGTATCGGCGAACCGGGCGCCAGCATCGTGCAGGCCGTGTTCGGCCCGCCGGCCGGCGCCGCTGTCACCAGCGCGGCGCGAAGCTGCGGCACCCACGTGATAGATGACCTCCGAGATCAGCGCGACGCCCACGGGCGAGGCCAGAACGGCCGCCAGCGCGCCGCTGCGATACTGCTTGGGAATTTTGAAGCCCAGGATTTTCTTGGGCAGCTTGTTCTTCTTTTTCTTGGCCATTTTCGGTCCATTCCTCGTGTGTGGTGGAATGGACTAACGGCCGGCGGGGGCACTTCGTTCGACCCCGCCGGCAAATTATCACAATTCAATGACAGTGCTTAACCGAGCACCGCCTTGACCGCCGCGGCGGTTTTTTCCACCACGATGTCGGCCTCCTCGCGCGAGAGGCAGAGCGGGGGCGCAAAGCCGATGATGTCGCCCTGGGGCATGGCGCGGGCGATGACGCCCGACTTGACCATTTCGGCGACGATGCGGATGGCGACCTTTTCGCTCGGGTCGAAGAAACTGGTGTTGTCGCGATCCTTGACCAGTTCGACGGCGCACAGCATGCCCTCGCCGCGCACTTCAGCGACATGGGGATGATCGGCGAGCGCGGCCTTCATCTGGGTGTTGAGATATCCACCGGTTTTCCCCGCGTTTTCCACAAGGCCCAGGCTATCGACGAGGTTGAGATTGGCGATGCCGGCGGCGGCGCCAATGGGGTGGGCGGAATAGGTCCAGCCATGGCCGATGGGGCCGTTCTCGTCGGTGCCTTGTTCGAGCACTTTCCAGAGCCTGTCACCGATGATCGAGCCCGAAAGCGGCGCGTAGGCCGAGGTCAGCCCCTTGGCGATGGTGATGATATCGGGACGCAGGCCGTAATGATCAGAACCCATCATCGAGCCCAGGCGACCGAAGCCGGTGACCACCTCGTCAACGATGAGGAGAATGTCGTGGCGGTCGAGCACCTGCTGGATGGCATCCCAATAGCCGGCAGGGGGCGGGACGATGCCGCCGGTGCCCAGAACCGGCTCGCCGATGAAGGCGGCGATGGTGTCGGCGCCCTCGCGCTCGATCAGCGCTTCGAGTTCGGCGGCGCAATGGAGGACGAATTCGGCCTCGCTCATGTTCTGGCGCGGGCGGCGAAGATAGTAGGGGGCTTCGGTGTGCAGGACCTGGGGGAGCGGAAGATCGAACTTGTTGTGGAAGCTCGAAAGGCCGGTCAATGAGCCGGTCATCAGGCCCGAGCCATGATAGCCGCGCCAGCGGGAGATGATCTTCTTTTTCTCCGGACGGCCCAGGATGTTGTTGTAGTACCAGACGAGCTTGATGTTGGTCTCGTTGGCATCCGAGCCGCCGAGGCCGAAATAAACCTTGCTCATGCCGGCGGGCGCGCGGTCGAGGATCATCTTCGAGAGCGTGATCGAGGCTTCGGTGCCGTGGCCGACATAGGCATGGTAATAGGCGAGCTCGCGCGCCTGTTGCGCGATGGCGTCGGTGATTTCGGTGCGGCCATAGCCGACATTGACGCAGTAGAGGCCCGCGAACGCATCGAGCAGGCGATTGCCGTCACGATCCTCGATATAGACGCCCTGCCCGCCGGTGACGATCCGATTGGGGGTTTCGCCGCGGGCGTGCTGGGCGAGATGGGTGGAGGGGTGGAAGAAATTTTCCCGGTCCCAGCGGTCGAGTTGATCGTTTGAAAGCATTGGTTGGTCCTTAGATTTTATTCTCGAGTTTAGTGTTCCGCGGCTGGCTCAGAGCCCCCCTCATCCGACCTTTCGCTTTCAGCGAAAGCCCACCTTCTCCCACCAGGGGAGAAGGGTATTTCGGGGCAGCGTCACGGCAAGAACCGAGGCGCTGCAACAAGAGTCCCCCTCTCCCCTGATGGGAGAGAGGACGGGGGTGAGAAGGTGCTGAGGACGTGGCGATCACGGCGCTACGCCCAGTCGCGGCAGACATATTTGACCTCGGTGAACTCCTCCATGCCCAGCCGGGCGCCTTCGCGGCCCATGCCGGATTGCTTGAAACCGCCGAAGGGGATGGGGGCGCCGGTGACCTTGGTGCGGTTGACGGCGACCATGCCGAACTGGAGCTGGCGGGAGGCGCGGTAGATGCGGCGGGGGTCCATGGTGTGGAGGTAGGCGATCAGCCCGTATTCGGTGGCGTTGGCGCGGGCGATGGCTTCTTCCTCGCTGTCGAAGGGGGAAAGCGCCGCGACCGGGCCGAAAGTTTCCTCAGCCATGATCAGCGCATCGGTGGGGACGTCGGCGAGGACGGTGGGCTGGAAGAACAAAGGTCCCTGCCCGTCCACCTTGCCGCCAATGAGGCATTTGGCGCCCTTGGCTATCGCGTCCTCCACATGGGAGACCTGCTTGGCCACGGCCTTTTCGTTCATCAGCGGACCGATATCGGGATCGGTGATGCCGGGGCCGATGGAGAGGGCGGCGGTTGCCTCGACGAAGCGGTCGCAGAAGGCCCGGTAGATGCGACGGTCGATCAGGAAGCGGTTGGCGCCCAGGCAATCCTGGCCAGAGGTGGCGAATTTGGCCTTGATGGCTTCTTCGACCGCCTGATCGAGATCGGCATCGGAAAAGACGATGAAGGGGGCATGGCCGCCAAGCTCCATCACCAGGCGTTTCACCGTATCGGCGGACTGGCGGTACAGCAGCTTGCCGATTTCGGTGGAGCCGGTGAAGGAAAGGACGCGTACGCGGGTGTCCGAAGTCCAGGGCTCGACGATCGTGGCGGCCTTGCCGGTGACGACGTTGAAGGCGCCTGCGGGAATGCCGGCGCGGGCTGCGAGGATAGCCAGAGCAGTCGCCGAGAACGGGGTTTCCGAGGAGGGATGCACAAGGCAGGTGCAGCCGGCGGCGAGCGCTGCGGCGGCCTTGCGGGTGATCATGGCCGAGGGAAAGTTCCAGGGCGTTATCAGCGCGGCGACGCCGGCGGGTTCGCGCCAGATTTCGACCTCCGCGTCGGGGAGGTGCGAAGTGACGGATTCGATATTGGGGCGCTTGGCTTCCTCGGCGAAGAATTCGACGAAGGAAGCGGCATAGGCGATCTCTCCGCGTGCTTCGGTGATGGGCTTGCCCTGCTCGGCGACCATGATACGCGCGAGGTCCTCGCGGGCGTCCATGATCAGATCGTACCAGCGGCGCAGGATGGCGGAGCGCTCCTGCGGCAGCAGCGAGGACCACGGCAGGAAGGCCTGCTGGGCGGCATCGATGGCGGCGCGGGATTGCTCGGGGGAGAGCGCGGGAATGAACCCGATGGTTTCTCCGGTTGCTGGATCGGTGACGGGGATATCCTCGCCCGTGTCCGAAGCGACCAACTGGCCCGCCACATGCGCGGCCTGGCACAGGAGTTCGGGATCGGCGAGATCGGCGGCAAGGCCGGAAGGCGCGTATTTGGCGGACAGGCTCGACATGGCGGAAACTCCAAGGAGATGACGCGACCATATCGGGGAACCGGGAGAGGCTGGCGCCAAAGTTGGGGGCGCGGAGGCGATGGTTCTGCTGGTGGAGGGCGGGTTGGGGCGAAAATTACTCTGCCTTGCGGCCGATGGCGCCCAGATGGGTGTGGGAGAAGGCGGACGCATATTTCAGCCCATACCCCAGGCTTCGGTCAAAGCCCGCGTGGGCCGCAACGATGAGGGCGATCTGCCAAAGGGGCTCGATCTCCAGGCTCCAGCCCGCACCGGCCAGGGCCAGAGGCAGAATGTAGGTGTGTACGGCATTGTAGGCGGCCGCTCCGACCCGCGCATTGATCACATAGGCGAGAAAACTGAGGTCTGGCATGAAAAAGACGATAGCGAAGAGCCAGGGATTGCCGCCGGCGAGGAAATAAACCGATGTGGCGGCGGCAAGGACCGCCAGGCCCTCGAGCCGCAGCATCAGGCGCACGCCTCCGGTCGCGGCCCCTTCCGAAGGCGAGATGGGGTTTGGTGCATCGTTCATTGGTTATCCTAGAGCCGTTCAGGATTTGATTGAATCAAATCCTTGGCTCTAACCCTTTGTTTTATCGCGTGTCCGAACCGTAAAACCGTTTCTACTTTTGCTGGATACGCTCTAGGATGCGTTAAGCTTGCAGCCCCATTTGGACGAGGGAAGCGCGGCTTTGCAGATTAGTCCTGGAGTATAGCTGAATAGTCGCGCCCGCCGCTAAAGATACCGATGATATCCACCCGGTCATCGTAGACAGAATATGCGATCATCACGTTCCGTCTATGGGCCAGCATACGGATGCCGGGGCGCAGATCCGGCCGTGATACGCCTTGGTACGGGTGATGCGCCAACGTTTCGCACAAGTCCATTAAACGACCGAGATACGCATTTGCTATTTGCGCCGAAGCCTCAGTCGCGAGGTATTGGTAAAGATCGGCCAGATCTTTGTCGGCTTCAGGTGAATAGATTACGCGATAAACGCTCATCCTTTTTGTTCGACAGTCCGCCGATGAAGCTCAGCGATCCTGGATCGCACTTGTTGAGCCGAAAAGCCGCGTTCCGGGTCAGCCTTCATGGCATCATAGGCAGGAACGACTTCATTACGAAGCCAAGCCTCCATGGCCTTTTCGCGAGCGGCCAATACCCGCAAGCCGTCGCGAATGACTTCGCTTTCGCTAGCATATTCGCCCGAAGTCACTTTGGCTTTGACCATGTCTGCCATTTCATTGGGAAGCGTGACGCTCATCTGGCGGGTGGTGCGCATGATCCCGACTCCTATGGTAGGATTAAATCCTACCATAGTTGACTAGGACTTCAAATGCCCCTTATCCCGCTTCGGCAATCGCCGTGACCGGGAGTGGCGTGTCCTTTACGGGGGCGGTGACGACGTAGGAATAGTAGCGGCGGACGCCGATGCGGGCGGCGAGGAGGTTTTCGATCAGGCGCTGATATTCTTCGAGGTCGCGGGTGATGACCTTGACCATGTAATCGATGCCGCCGCCCACCGCCCAGCATTCGACGATCTGGTCGATCTTTTTGATCGCCGCCTCGAAGCGGGTGAAATCCTCGGCCTGGTGGCTTTCGAGTTCGATCTGGACGAAAACGATGGTCAGAGGCCCAAAGGCGCGAAGCGAGATGCGGGCGCCATAGCTTTCGATGATGCCCGCGTCCTCGAGGCGTTTCAAACGCTCCCAGCAGGGGGTGGGGGTGAGATTGACGCGTTCGGCAAGCGTAGCCTTGGGTATGCGGCCCTCGCGCTGGAGGATCGAGAGGATTTTCAGGTCCCGGTCATCGAGCTTGAGTTGAGCCTTTTGAATGGCAGCGCCCCTTGCGGCTAAAAGCTGGTGCATGACGCAAAGCTATATCCGCCGGGGGGCAGGCGTCCAGCGCTCCCGGATAAAAAATATGCAGGTGCCCGCCAGCGGTTAAACCGCGGGCGCTGCGGCGGCCGCGATCCCGGCGTGACCCCGGGCAACAGGAGGCGAGGCAGAGGCCCCTACCCTGTTGCGCCTCAATTGCCTTCCAGAACCGCTTTCAAGAATTCGCGCGTGCGCTCTTCCTTGGGGTTGGTGAACAGTTCCTCGGGGGGAGCCTGTTCGAGCACCTTGCCGCGATCGAAAAAGCAAACGCGATCGGAAATCTGGCGCGCGAAATTCATCTCATGGGTGACCAGAAGCATGGTCAGGTCGTGCTCTTCGGCCAGGCGCCGGATGACGCCGAGCACTTCGCCCACAAGTTCGGGATCGAGCGCCGAAGTGGGCTCGTCGAACAGCATGATCTTGGGGCGCATGGCGAGCGCGCGGGCGATGCCGACGCGCTGTTGCTGGCCGCCGGAAAGCTGGTGCGGGTATTTGTCGGCCTGGTCGGTCAGCCCCACCATTTCGAGCAATTCGTCGGCGCGCTCCCTCGCCTCGGGCTTGGAAACGCCGAGCACCTGCACCGGAGCTTCGGTTAAATTGCGCCGCACCGTCATGTGCGGGAAGAGATTGAACTGCTGGAACACCATGCCCATTTTCTCGCGCATCCTGCGCAGATGGGCCTCGCTGGCCGGCTTGAGGCTGCCGTCGGCGGCCTTCTCGTGCCAGAGCGTTTCTCCATCCACATAAACGACGCCGCCCGAAATGGGCTCAAGGGTCATCAGGATCCGCAGCACGGTGGACTTGCCCGAGCCCGAGGGGCCGATGATGGTGACTTTTTCGCCCGGCTGAACCTCGAAATCGAGTTCGTTGATCACGGTGAACGTGTCGAAGCGTTTGACGACCTTGTCGAACTTGATGATGGGGTCGGTCATTTGAGCGGAATTCCTCTTTTGGGCAACGCGCGATCCAGAAGGCGAACGGCAGCGGAGGCCAGCAACGTCATGATCAGATAGATGCCGCCCACCATCGAGAGCGGAATGAGATAGTTGAAGGTGCGGTCGCCGATGATCTGGGCGACGCCCAGCAGCTCAAGAACGGTCACCACGGAAAGCAGCGGTACGTCCTTCATGATCGAGACCAGATAATTGCCCATGGCGGGCACGATGCGCGGAATGGCCTGGGGAACGATCACATGGGTGAAGGTACGCAACCCCTTGAGGTTGAGCGCCCGCGCGGCCTCATGCTGGCCGCGCGCCACCGCCTCGATGCCGGCGCGGTACACCTCGGAGGTATAGGCCGAATATTGCAGCCCCAGCGCCAGGGCGCCGGTCAGGAAGGCGGGGAGGATGAGGCCGTATTCGGGCAGCACGTAGTAAAGAAAGAAGAGCTGGATCAGGAGCGGCGTGTCGCGCAGGAACTCGACGATGACCGCAACGGGCCAGGAGACGATCTTGAGCGGCACCGACTTGAGCGCTGCCCAGACGAGCCCGAGCGCCAAGGCGATGGCAAAGCCGACCACCGTGGCCTGCAGCGTCACCAACAGGCCCCGCAGCAGAATGGGCAGGATGGAGATTGCGAAGGTCCAGTTGCTGGTAGTGTCCCATTCGATTCCAAACAGCATGGGGCTACCTCGCTCCTGCGCGCCAGCGGCCAACGAACCGCTCGAGCAGCTTCATCATGGCGGTCAGGACGAGAGCGAGGCCGAAATACATCAGCAGCGTCATCGTATAGATCGTCGTCGAATCCTGGGTGAAATTGCGTAACTGCTCGGCGCGGAAGGCCAAATCGGAGAGCGAAATCAGCGAGACGAGCGCGGTGTCCTTCAAATTCTGGATGGCCAGATTGCCGAAGGGTGGCATCATCTCGGGGATGGCCTGGGGCAGCGCGATGCGCCAGAGCGTCTTGCGCGGGGTGAAATTCAAAGCCTTGGCCGCCTCGTACTGGTCCTTCGAGACAGCCTCTATGGCGCCGCGCACCACTTCTGCCCCATAGGCGCCGATGTTGAGGGACAGGGCCAAAACGCCCGCCACCACGGGGGGAAGCCGCAAATCGATACCGATCGCCTGCCCCAGAACCGGCATGGCGAAATAGAGCCAGAAGAGCTGCACCAGGAGCGAGGTGCCCCTGAAGATCTCGATATAGGCGATCGATATGGATTTGATCAGCGGGTTATGGGCGAGTTTGCCGATGCCGGCGGCGAAAGCGAGAATGGCGCCCAGTATCGTCGAATAGACGGTGAGCTCTATGGTGACCCAAGCCCCTTGCATGAGGGGATTGAGATAAGCGGTCCAATCCATGGATACGGTCTCGGCTTCTTGTTCTTGTTGAGCTCAACCGGGAAGCCGGCGGGCGTTGCCGCCCACCGGCCAGATCACGTCATGCGCCAAGGCGCTTATGCTTACTCGCCGCAAAGATCGGCGGTGGTCATATCGAACGAGCGCGAGACGTCGGCGTCGGTGAAGCCGTAGCCGGTCACGACCTCTTCCCATTCGGGCGTCTGCTTGTATTCGGCCAGCACCTCGTTGACCGCATCGCGCAGTTCCTCATTGCCCTGGGCGAAGACGAAACCGCCCCAGGAACGCTGTTCCTCGCCATCGATCACCGGGTCGGTGAAGCCTTCGGCGACTTCCACCGCATCGCTCTGGCCAGCCAGCTCGCTGGCGGTGAGGCCGGTGGCGGCGTAAGCGTCGGCACGGCCGGTCGAAACCGTCGAAATGGCGTCGGCGTTGGACGAAATGGTGACGAGCTGGTTCTCGGCAACGCCGAGGGCCTGGAACATGTCGAGCTGGTTGGCGCCGGCCATGATGGCGACGGTCAGATCGGAGTTTTCGGCAAACTGCTCGTAGGAATTGAGCCCTTCGGGGTTGCCGGCCGGGACCAGCAGGCCCTCACCATAAGAGGTGTTGGGTTCCGAATAGATGACGGTCGCGCAGCGGGTGGGAATGATGGCCATTTCGGCGGCGACCATGTCGAACCGGTCGGCCTGCAGGCCCGGGATCAGGGACGAGAATTCGGTGGTGACCCACTCGATGTTTTCGATGCCGAGCTGTTCAACGATGTGCTTGGCGACATCGGGACCGGCGCCCATGGTTTCCCCGCTCACCGGATCGACATAGCCATAGGGGATTTCGTTGGCGACAGCGATGCGGATGGTGCCGCTCTCCTGAATTTCGGCGAGCGATGCGGCCTGGGCAGCCCCTGCCAGCCCGAGCGCAGCGGCGCCGGCGAGAAGGGCAGCCTTGAGAGTTTTGGAAGTTGTCTTGCGCATAACGGCTCCTGTCCTTTGAAATTTTTTCGAGTCTGTATTCAGGGCTATGCAGATGACCGGCAATAACAGCCCAGATCACCCCAAGACGGACGGCATCGCTCCCTGTGACATTGGGGAGCAAAAACCATCCGATCACTGCTGAACCAAAGCGTTCGGTTCAGTTAATGCTTGAACGAGCTCAAGGGTTGCCAACTTCTGGCCACAAGTCGAGGGGCGATGCGTCTTTTTGAGAGAGCGATGGCAGCAAGACCATCTGCCAGCGGCCGCTCAAATTGGAAGGACCGCCGGCTCGGGCGGCTGCATAGTCCTAAAGATCGAATTCGCCGGAAAAGCCCGAAACGAGGCGCATAGGCCGGCGGCGACGGGGTGTATAAAAAGTCGCTAGGGGAACCGCGCATGGCCGACGCCGTGACAATGGTTGATGTGCTGGAGGCGCGCAGGCGCATCGGTTCCCTCGTCCACCGCACTTCACTTTCCCAAAGCGCCGCGCTGACGCAACGGACCGGGCATCCGATCCTCCTCAAGAACGAGCACCAGCAACTGACCGGCAGCTTCAAGCTGCGCGGGGCGACAAATGCCGTGCTTGCGCTGTCCGATGACGAGCGCAGGCGCGGGGTGGCGGCTGCGTCCACCGGCAATCACGGGCGGGCGCTGGCCCATGCCGCCAAAGCTGCCGGGTCACGGGCGGTGATCTGCATGTCCTCGCTGGTGCCCGCCAACAAGGTGGAGGCGATCAAGGCGCTGGGGGCCGATGCGCGGATCATCGGCATGAGCCAGGACGATGCTCAGGTCGAGGTGGACAGGCTGGTCCGCGAGGAGGGACTTATAGAGGTCCCGCCGTTCGATAAGGCCGAGGTGATCGCCGGACAGGGCACGCTTGGCCTGGAGATCGTCAAGGATGTTCCCGCGCTCGACGCGGTGCTGGTGCCGCTTTCGGGCGGCGGGCTGATCGCCGGGGTGGCGCTGGCCGTCAAGGCGTTATCGCCCAAAACGCGGGTGATCGGGGTTTCGATGGAGCGCGGGGCGGCGATGGTGGCCTGCCTTGCGGCGGGCAAGCCGGTGATCGTGGAGGAGCTGGAAACGCTGGCGGATTCGCTGGGCGGCGGGATCGGGCTGGAGAACAGACATACCTTCTCCATGGTGCGCGAGTTGGTGGACGAGACGGTGCTGCTGACCGAGCGGGAGATCGCGGCGGGGATTGCCCATGCCTACAATGAGGAGCGCGAGGTGATCGAAGGGGCGGCAGCCGTGGGGATCGGGGCGATCCTGGCGGGGAAATTCGCGCCGGTCGGCCCAACTGCCGTCGTTCTTTCGGGCAAGAATATCGATATGGGCGTGCATGGGCAGATCGTCGCCGGCACGCATCCGGTGTTCGGGGAGCTGGCGTGATGGCGGAGATTCAGATCCTCACCGAAGCGGAATTGCGCGAGCTCGTGCGGCTGGATCTGGCGGCCATAGATTGCGTCGAGCAGGCGTTCCGGGCGCTGGCCGGGGGCAAGGTGGTGATGCCGCCGATATTGCGGCTCGACATCACCGATGCCAATGGCGAGGTGGACGTCAAGACGGCTTACCTGCCGGGCGTGGAGAGCTTTGCCATCAAGGTGAGCCCCGGGTTTTTCGATAATCCCAAGATCGGATTGCCCTCGACCAATGGGTTGATGGTGGTGCTCTCCGCCAGGACCGGGTTGGTCGAGGCGCTGCTGCTCGACAATGGATACCTCACCGACGTGCGCACGGCGGCAGCCGGCGCGGTAGCGGCAAGGCACCTGGCGCGCGAGGATGCGCAATCGGTTGCGATCATCGGGGCCGGGATGCAGGCGCGAATGCAGCTCGAAGCGCTGACACTGGTGCGCGACATCAATTCGGCGCGCATCTGGGCGCGGGATGCCGAAAAGGCGCAGGCTTTTGCGCGGCGGGCTTCTTCCGAGCTTGGGATTGACGTAACGGCGGCCGAAACTGCCGAGGCGGCGGTGCGTGGCGCCGATATCGTAGTGACGACGACGCCGGCCACGGAACCGCTGATACTGGCCGAGTGGATGACGCCCGGGCAGCACCTGACCGCCATGGGATCGGACGCCGAGCACAAGAACGAGATCGACCCGGCACTGGTGCCGCGCGTTGAGCTTTACGTGGCCGACAGCCTTGCCCAGACGCGGCGCCTGGGGGAGTTGCATCATGCGATCGATGCGGGGTTCGTGGCGCCCGACCAGAGATTTGCCGAGTTGGGGCAAATCATTGCCGGCAGCATGGCGGGGCGCCAGACGGCGACCGATATCACCTATGCCGATCTGACCGGCACGGGCGTGCAGGACACGGCGATCGCCGCCCTGGCCCGAACCCGCGCGCGGACGAGCGACGCGGGCACCAAATTCTCGACCTGATCGTCAGGTCTTTCCCTGGAGCGCAAAGGCAAATGCCGAACACCCGCCTGCCCTTTACCCTGCCCGAATATTACGAACGCCTGGAGGCGGTGCGCCGCGCCATGCAGACGCAGGGCATCGACGTATTGATCGTCACCAACCCCTCCAACATGCACTGGCTCACCGGCTATGACGGGTGGAGCTTTTACGTGCATCAGGCGGTGATCGTGTCGCTGACCGACGAACCGGTCTGGTGGGGGCGGCCCATGGATGCGGTGGGAGCGGAAAAGACCACCTGGCTTTCCACCGACTCCATCTACGCCTATCCCGACGATTTCGTGCAGAACCCGGAAAAGCACGCTTATGTGCATCTGTGCGGGGTGTTGCGCGACAAGGGCTGGGACGGGCGCCGCATCGGGGTGGAAATGGACAATTACTATTTCACCGCGGCATGCCTTGAAACGCTGAGGGCGGAAATCCCAGGCGTGAGCGTGGTCGATGCAACTTCGGTCGTGACCTGGCAGCGTTCGGTGAAATCGGAGGCGGAAATCGAATTCATGCGCCGGGCGGCGCGAATCGTCGAAGCCATGCATAGCCGCATCCGCGAGGTGACCCGTCCGGGATTGCGCAAGAACGAGCTGGTGGCCGAGATCTACCACGCTTCGCTTTTGGGCGCTGACGGGTATGGCGGGGATTATTCAGCCATCGTGCCGCTGACACCCTCGGGGCGCGACGCGGCGGCGGCGCATCTGACCTGGGATGATCGGGAGCTGGTCTCGGGCGAAGGCACGTTCTTCGAAATTGCCGGGTGCTACAAGCGCTATCACTGCCCGATTTCGCGCACCGTGTTCCTGGGCGAGCCACCCAAGGACATGCTCAAGGCGCAGGAAGCGGTGCTCGAGGGCATGGAAGCGGGCATGGCGGTGGCCAAGCCGGGCTATACCTGCGGAGAGATCGCCGAGGCGTTTTTCGGGGTGCTGCGGAAGTACGGCGTAGAGAAGACCTCGCGCACCGGATATTCGGTGGGGCTCTCCTATCCGCCCGATTGGGGCGAGCACACGATGAGCATCCGCCCAGGAGACCGGTCGGTTTTGCGGCCCAACATGGTGTTCCACTTCATGCCGGCCATCTGGACGCCCGAATGGGGGCTGGAGATCACCGAAACCATGCGGATCACCGATATCGGCGGGCCGGAATGCCTGGCCAATGTGCCGCGGGAATTGTGTGTGAAACAGTAGGGCATGAGCGTGTGGCGCCCCTCACCCCAACCCTCTCCCCAGCGGAGAGAGGGAGTCAGGCGGTGGCGTCCTCGGACGTGGGGTTGAACGGATCGCCGCGACAAAATTAGCCCTCGCCCTCTGGGAGAGGGCGGCCGGCAGGCGGGTGAGGGGTCGACTCGAACGAGAGAATTCTGGAGGCAATTTTGGCCCATAGACTGCTTGGCGAAACACTCGAAATCCTGGCGGACCTGATCGGCTTTCAGTCGGTTTCGTCCGAGAGCAATCTGGAGATGATCGCCTATATCAATCACCGGCTCGACCAGATCGGGACGCGGACCTATCTGACGCTCAATCCCGAAGGCAACAAGGCTAACCTTTTTGCCTCCCTGGGGCCGGCGGATATGGATGGGGGGATCGTGCTCTCGGGGCACACCGACGTGGTGCCGGTCGAGGGACAGGAATGGAGTTCGGACCCGTTTACCGCGACGCTTCGGAACCGGCGCATTTATGGACGTGGGGCGTGCGACATGAAGGGGTTCATCGCCTGCGCGCTGGCCTTTGCGCCCTATTTCCAGGAGATTGGCCTGAAACGGCCGATCCACCTGGCGTTCACCTATGACGAGGAGGTGGGCTGTCTGGGCGCCCAGGTAATGCTCAAGGAATTGCAGGCGGTGGGACGCAAGCCGGCCATGTGCATCATTGGCGAGCCGACGATGATGAAGATCATCGAGGGCAACAAGGGGTGCTGTGAATATACGACCCATTTCACGGGGCTCGAGGGTCACGGCTCCATGCCCGAGCGCGGGGTCAACGCGGTGGAATATGCCGTCCACTACGTAAGCAAGCTGCTTGAGGTGGGCGAAGCGCTCAAGACGCGGGCGCCCGAGGGCAGCCGGTTCGATCCGCCCTGGTCGACGATCCAGATCGGGAAAATGGCGGGCGGGATCGCGCGCAACATCATTGCCGGCTCGTGCTCGGTGGAGTGGGAGTTCCGGCCGGTGAACGGGGCCGATTTCACCTTCACCCACGACGAAATCAGAGGATTTGTGGAGAACGTGCTGCTGCCGCGCATGCAGGCGGTGCATCCCGACGCGGCGGTGATCACCGAGACGATCGGGGAGGTTGCGGGGCTCGAGCCGATGAGCCGGTCCGAAGCGGTGGAACTGGTGCGGGCGCTGACCGGCAATGACGAGCCGGCCGAATGCGTATCGTTTTCCACCGAGGCGGGACTGTTTCAGGAGCTGGGGATCGACACTGTGGTGTGTGGGCCCGGATCGATCGAGCAGGCGCATAAGCCCGATGAGTTCGTGGAGCTCGATCAGCTCAGCGCGTGCCTGACGATGATCGAGGGGCTGGAGAAGCAGGGGTAGGCGAATTCGCTACCGGCGGCGTATGCTGAAGCTCAGCGCCCCCTCATCCGCCCCTTCGGGGCACCTTCTCCCACCAGGGGAGAAGGGTAGTCTGTGGCAGCGCTTCAGCAAGAACTCAAGCGCAACCCCAAGCCCCCCTCCCCTGGTGGGAGAGGGGACGGGGGTGAGGGGGGCGCTGAGTTTCAGCAACCGCCCCGCTGAATTGTGTCACCGAAACGCCGGGATCACCTCTCGACCATAACGCGCGATGATTTCTTCTTCGTCGCCACTGTCGAGGTAGATGTTGAATTGGGTGACGCCGGCCGCTTCCAGGTCGCGAATCTTGGCGATGTGGTCCTCGGGCTCGCCCAAAACGCAGAAGCTTTCGACGATGTCGTCGGTGATGAAATCGAGATAGGGGTTATCGGACTGTCCGTGCTTTGAATAATCATAGCCGCGACGGGCTTCGATATAAGAGGTGAGGCTGGCAGGGACCTTGTCGGTATCGGCGCCGTATTTTTCAACGATATCGGCAACGTGATTGCCGACCATGGCCGGGAACCAGCGGGTGGCGGCGATGGCGCGTTGTCTGTCGCCGAAATAGGCGGGGGCGGCGGCCATGGAGCGATAGGCGCTCATGTCGCGGCCGGCGGCGCGGCCCGCTTCAAGGCACTGGTCGGTGAACCATCTGCACAGGCCCGGCTCGGCGATCTGGAGGACGACGCCATCGGCGCTTTCGCCGGCGGTCTTCAGCGCCAGCGGGCCATAGGCGGCGATCCAGCTCGGGATTTCGTGGCCAACGGCCCAGGGAAACTGGACGGGGTTGGGAACTTCGCCATAAGTCACCTCATCGCCGCGCACCATGGCCTTGGTCTTTTCGATGAATTCGGCGACGCGTTTGAGCGTAGCGGGCTTGTGGCCCATGACGCGGCGTGAGGAATCGCCGCGCCCCACGGCAAGATCGAAGCGGCCCCCACTCTGCTTGGCAAGCGAGCCGAACAGCGAGGCGGCCACCGACCAATCGCGCACATCGGGATTGGTGACGAGCGGACCAAAGCGCATGGATTGGGTCCACTCCATGCCCATGGCCATGGCCGGATAGGGATCACGCCAGAGAATGTGGGAATCGTAGAACCAGCAATAGGAAAAGCCGGCATATTCGGCGGCCTGGATCAGATAGCGCGCCCGATCGTGCTCAACGAAGCCTTTGAAGGTGATCCCGAATTCCATGGCCGAAGTTCCCCCTCTGAAACTGGCGAATTTGACCAGATGATCAAATTTTTTCCTGCCCGGCAAGAGCAATCGTTCAGGGGCCGTAAGCAATCATGGGGCGGCCAGAGGCGGGATTGGGAACGATGGTGGCGGTGACGCCATAGACGCGCGCGAGGAAGGCTGCATCGATGACGGCATCGGGCGCGCCCTCCCGCACCACCCTGCCCTTGTCGAGGGCGATCACGTGATCGAACCAGGCCGCGGTCAGATTGAGATCATGCATGGTGACGAGGATCGTGAGCCCCTCTTCGGCAAGGGCGCGCAGGATTTCCATAACCGCGACCTGAGCGGAGAGATCGAGATGGTTGGTGGGCTCGTCGAGAAGCAGGAGGCGCGGCTTTTGCGCCAGGGCGCGGGCGATCTGGACGCGCTGCTGCTCACCGCCCGAAAGCGTGGAAAAGCGGCGGGTGGCGAAATCCGTCATCCCCACACGCGCAAGAGCATCGGCAACGACGGCTTCATCGTCCGTCTCGGTATCGGCGGACCACAGGCCCTGATGCGGCAGACGGCCGAGCATGACGGCATCATGAACATCGATGGGTTGATCGGTGGTGACCGCCTGTTCGACGAGAGCGGCGCGCTGGGCGCGAATTTTGCGCGGCAGGGCGTGGAGGTCGTGGCCTTCGAAGGTGACATGAGCCTTGGCAGCAGGTTCGAAACCGAGAATGACGCGCAAAAGCGTGGACTTGCCCGCGCCATTGGGGCCGATCAGGGCGTTGAGGCGGCCCGGCTGGAGGGTGAAGCTGACCCCATCGAGGATCTGTTTGCCGTCTATCGCGAGGCTGGCGCTTTCGACCGCAAGGCTCATGTCGCCCGCCTGTTGCGCAGGAGGATGAGGAAAAAGGCGGGCGCGCCGATCATGGCGGTGACGATACCGACCGGAAGTTCGCGCGGGTCGAACAGGGTGCGGGCGGCAGTGTCGGTCCAGACCATGAAGACCGCGCCGGCGAGCGCGGCGAGCGGCAGCAGATGGCGGTGACGTCCACCGGCGACCAGCCGCACCGCATGGGGAAGGATGAGGCCGACAAAGCCGATGGAGCCGGAAATGGCGACGAGAACGCCGGTGAGAAGCGCGGTAGCGCCAAGCATCAACCAGCGGGTGCGTTCAACATCGATGCCAAGCACACGGGCGGCGGTGTCCCCGAAAACGAAGCCGTCGAGGATACGGCCGGAGGCCAGCAGCGGCAGGCCCACCGCCGCGAAAACCATAGCGGCAAGGCCGGTATCGGACCAGCGCATGCCCGCGAGCGACCCCATGAGCCAGGAGAGAATCTCGCGGTAGGAATCTCCGGTGGCGGTGGAAAAGATGAGGAAAGAGGTCAGCGCCGAGGCGAGGGCCGAAACCGCAAGGCCGGCAAGGATCGCCCGCGACGCGGTGATGGCGCCGAGCGCACGGGCAAGGCCGAGGGTGAGGCCCATGGCGGCAAGGGCACCGAGAAAGGCGCCGGCGGGGAGAAGCAGCGTGGCCCCGAAGAGCAGCATGGCGACGGCGCCGACCGAGGCCCCCGAGGAGATGCCGAGCAGGTATGGATCGGCCAAGGGATTGCGGGTCAGCGCCTGCATCACGGCGCCGCAAATGGCAAGGCCGGCGCCTACCAAGGCGGCCGAAAGGACGCGTGGCAGGCGAAGCTCCCAGACAATGCCCTCACGCAGGACCGAGACGGGACTGTCGGGAACGAGGCCGAGGCGGTGGGCGATGACGGCCCAGACATCGCCGGTGCTGATATCGGCGGGGCCGACCGTGACCGCGAGAGTGATCGAGAGGACCAGGAGAATGGTGAGGCCGGCGAGCCAAGCGTGGAAGCGCAGCCTTCGCAGGGCGGCGGGAGTGAGGGCGGAGAGGCCGAGCGGGGCGGCGACCATCAGTGATGGCTCCGCGTGTTCGCTCCGCGACGCAATGGGGGCCGCCCATAGGTTGGACGGACTATAGAGCCACCTGGACCCCGGTTTTTGCCAGCGGAGCGGTGGAGGCCACATCTTCTGGATTCGTGGCCGCGTTGCGGGTCCCCGGGTCGAGCTCGAGGACGACGAGGGTGAGAGGATGGAGCGAAACAATATGGTGACGCGTACTGGGGGCCGCCCAGTCGCCACACCCCCTCGTCATTGTCGGGCTTGGCCCGAGAATCCGCAACACTACCGCCACCACTAAAGAAGTTTTGCGCAGAGCAACCGAGTGCGGCGGCGACCATGGCTAGAAATCCAGCCCAGTCAGTTGGTTGGCCAGTTCCACAGTCGCCGGAACGGAACGGACGCCGGGTTCGGCGGCGGGGAACGGGATGGTGAGATAGCGCGCGTTCTGCACCGCGCTCATGTTGGCGGTGGCGGGGTTGTCGTTGAGCAGGCGGATTTTCTGATCCACCGAATTCCATTCGGCATCGACGAGGATCATCACGTCGGGGTTCTGATCGACGATGGCTTCCCAGCTTGCCGAGGTCCAGGTGTCCTGGACTTCGGAGAAGATGTTGGTGATGCCTAGAGCGTCCATGGTCATCTGCGGGCCGCCGAGGCCAGCGCCGACATAGGGCGTGGAGGTAGCCGAGGAATACCAGACGCCGGTGAGATTGGACGCCGGTTTGATCTCGGCCAGGAGGGCGCGCTGCTGATCGACCAGTTCGGCGGCACGGTCCTCAACGTCGAAGATCATGCCCATTTCGAGGATTTGGTCGAAGACATCCTCAAAGGAGAGCTTTTCGGGCGTGCCGGTCGAGCGGCAGGCGGTGGGGGCGACATAGGTGGCGATGCCAAGGGCGTGCAAGCTGTCGCGCTCGCCGGCGGCATCGGCGGCAAAGCTGCTTTCCCAGCCCCCATAGACGAAATCGGGTTCTGCTTCGAGCACCACCTCCTGGCTGGGGACGCGGTCGGCGAGGACGGGAAGAAAGGTTGCGGGCGCCCATTGTTCGGGCACGGGCCCGTCCTGGAAGCCCACGCCGACGATCCTGTCGCCCAGGCCGAGGGCGAGGAGCATTTCGGTGGCGGTGGATTTGATGGTGACGACGCGCTCTGGGGGCGCGGTGAAGGTGACGGTGGTGCCGCAGTTTTCGATGGTGAGGGGGTAGTCGGTGGCGAGGGCTGGGGTGGCAAAAAGAGCGGTTATGGCAATCGTGAGCGTTGCGCATTTGGCAAACGCTGCACCCCCCTCATCCGCCCCTTCGGGGCACCTTCTCCCACCAGGGGAGAAGGGTAGCTTTTGGCGGGTGATGGTGGAAATGGCCAGCTCAGAACACCCCTCATCCGACCTTTCGCTTTTCAAGCGAAAGCCCACCCTCTCCCTCAAGGGGAGAAGGGTAGCCTGGAGCAAGCGTTCGCGGGAAAAGCCCCCCTCTCCCCTTGAGGGAGAGGGGATGGGGGTGAGGGGTGCGCCACAAGCACCAAGGGGCGTATGGGTACTCATTTCGCAGGCTCCTTGGTCATCTCCCGCATCGCGGCCTCATAACCCTGCCGATAAGCCTCGGACGAGCCGAGGCGGAACATGTCGTCCTGGGCAGGACGGGCGAGGGTTTTGGCGCCGGGGCTATCGAGACCGATAACCAGGCGGGAGAGGCCGCGGGCGACCGCGACCGGGATGCGGGATGCCTTGCCCTTGACCAGATCGGCCGCGGCGGCGAGTTCGTCGGCGAGAACGGTGACGGTGGCGCTCAGGGGGCGGCCATTGGCATCGACGCCACCGCGTAGATCGTCGACGAGATGGACACCGGCGGCGCCGATGGCCGCGTCGGTTTGGCCGACGCGCCAGGGGCGGCCGAGCGTATCGGTGACGATGACGCCGAGGCGCTTGCCGGTTCTTTCGCGCAGTCCTGCGCAGAGAGTTTTGGCCGAGGCGTCGGGATCGCGCGGCAGGCGCAGGGCCTGGCCAGCGGGAACGTTGGAGGTATCGAGGCCGGCGGCGGCCATGACGAGGCCCTGGCGGGTTTCGACGATCTTGGTGATCCCGCCCGGATGGGCGCGTTCGGCTACGATGCGGACGGTATCCTCTTCAATCGCCAGTTCGCGTGCTTCGAGCGGGACCTGCATGCCTTCGGCCTTGGAGACAATCTTGGAGGTGACGATGAGAATATCGCCGTCGGCCAACGCCGCCTCGGGATCGATTTTTGCCATGGCATCGATCGCCGTCGTGATGAGCGCGACGAGATCGTCGCCCGGCGCAACTTCGGGGATGCCTTCGATGCCCCAGAGTGTCAGCCGCGGTGTCATTTGGCTTTCCTCAGGCGGGGCAGGACTTTTTCGGAGAAGACATCGATCCACTCCTGTTGATTGCGGCCGACATTGTGCAGGTAGATCCGATCGAAACCGAAGGCGGCGAATTTTTCGATATGCTCGAGATGTTCGTCCGGATCAGCGGAAATCACCATGCGACCCTTGAAATCCTCAGGGCGGACGAGCTTGGCCATCTGCTCGAAATCGAAGGGCGAGCGGATATCGGCCTTGGGGAATTTCATGCCGCCATTGGGCCATTCGGTCATGGCGTTGGCCAGCGCCTCTTCATAGGTGGGCGCCCAGCTTAAATGAAGCTGGAGGATCTTGGGCATGGTGTCGGGGTTCTTGCCCGCTTCGCGAGCGCCTTCGGAGAATTTTTCGAACAGCATCTCGATCTTTTCGAGGGGGGCACCGACCGTGATGATTCCGTCGGCCAGCCTGCCGGTTTTTCTGGCGTTGATCGGGCCGGCGGTGGCGACCAGGATTTCCGGCGGGATTTCGGGCATGGTCCAGAGGCGGGTGGCCTCCATCTTGTAGTATTCGCCCTTGTGCTTGGTGTCCTTGCCCCTGGCCGAATTCTCGAAAAGCTTCTTGATGAGTTCGATGGCCTCGAACATGCGGGCCGAGCGCTCGCCGGCGTCAGGCCAGTATTGGGCGAGGAAGCTTTCGTTGAGCGCCTCCCCTGCCCCAACGCCCAGCCAATGGCGATTGGGGTACATGGCGGCGAGGGTGGCCGAGGCCTGGGCAACCATGGCCGGGTGCCAGCGGAAGGTCGGTGTGGTGACGCCGGGGCCCATATCGCCCTTGGTGCGCTCACCGATGGCGGTCAGAACGTTCCAGACGAAGGCGGATTGGCCCTGCTGCGGCACCCAGGGCTGGAAATGGTCGGCGGCCATGGCGCCGTTGAAGCCTTTTTGTTCGGCGTAGGCGGTGAGTTCGACGCAGTCTCGCGGATGGAACTGCTCGAGCATTACCGCATAGCCGATCAAGCCCTCGGGTCCGGATTTGAAGACCGACATTCCGCGAACTCCCCTGTGCGTCCGAGGATTAGTCAATCACAAAGGCGGGGAGAGTGACAGAGGGTGATTTTGACCTTTTGGTAAAATTATTTGGTGGTGCTGGTTCCGTACTATCCCATCGTTATTGTCGGACCTGACCCGACAATCCGCAGCCCTTGCCAGGGGTGCGGTAGGCGTTGGAGAACCCACTTCTGCTGAAGGTGTGGGAGCCTCGCGGGTCTCCGGGTCAAGCCCGAAGACGACGAAGTGGATGGTTGGCTACCTGTGGGGGGAAATCTTGGCGTTGCTAGTCGTGAAACTCCTCCACCTGCCGGATATTGCCGAGCATGAAGGCGTCGGCGACCAGTTGCAGGGGGGAGAGGTCCACCGCGCTTTCGCCGGCAGCGAGCAGGAGGGCGAAATGGGTGTAGATGCCGTCATATTCAGTATCGGGGGCGGCAAGGTGTTCATTGCCGTCGATGGTGAGGGTAGCGCCGCCGGCCGAAAGATGGAGGGTGCCGGAGGTTGTGCGGACCGTGATGTCCCAGGTTTGCGGGCCCTCTTGGCGCCAGTCGAAATCGGCTGTAACAGGATGGCCGGTGGCGGCCAGGAAATCGATACGGGCGGCAATGGGGGTTTGGCGGTTAGAGGGGATATCGAGGGACGCGGCGGTGACGTGCACGGGCGCGGGAAGGATGTGGGTGAGGATGGACAGCGCGTTGATGCCGGGGTCGAAAACGCCCATGCCGCCGGGAGACCATATCCAGTCCTGGCCCGGATGCCAGCGGCGGACGTCCTCGCGCCAGACGATTTCGGCGGCCTCGATCGTCTTGTCGGCCAGCCATTTGCGGGCTGGCTCTACGCCCTGGGCGTAGCGCGAGTGCCAAGTGGCAAAGAGGGTAACGGCGTGACGGCCGGCCAGCGCCCCTAGCGACTGCACTTCCGCGACGGTAGCGCCGGGGGGCTTTTCCAGCAGCACGTGGCGGCCAGCCTCGATAGCCTCCACCGCATATTGCCGGCGCACCTGAGGCGGGGTGCAGAGCGCCACGCAATCGATATCGGGGCGCGCAGCGAGCATTTCTCCCAGCGTTTCATAGCTGTCGATACCGTCGAGGCGCGCATTGCGGCTGACGGTGGCGGCAAGCTCGAAATCGGGGTTCTTTTCGACCGAGGGCACATGCTGGTCGCGGGCGATCTTGCCCAGGCCGACGATAGCGATCTTTCTGACCATCAGTGAGAGTCCTTACCCACTTCGCGGCCGCGGCAGCCCTTCAAAAAGTCGAAATCGGCACCGGTATCGGCACCCTGCACATGCTCATGGAACAGACGGGCATAACCCGAGGCGGGCTTTTCGACGGGCGGGGACCAGGCGAGAAGCCGCTCGGCGATTTCGGCGTCGGGAACATCGAGATGCAGGCGCCGGTTAGGAACGTCGATCTCGATGTAATCGCCGGTTTTGACAATGGCCAAGGGCCCGCCGACGGCGGCTTCGGGGGAGGTGTGGAGGACGACAGTGCCGTAAGCGGTGCCGGACATGCGGGCATCGGAAATGCGCACCATGTCCTTGATGCCCTTGCGCAGCACTTTGGGCGGCAGGCCCATATTGCCCACTTCGGCCATGCCGGGATAGCCGCGCGGACCGCAATTCTTCATGACCATGACACAGGTTTCGTCGATATCGAGGTTCTCGTCGTTGATCCTGGCCTTGTAGTCGTCGATGTCCTCGAAGACCACGGCGCGGCCGCGATGGACCATCAGGTGCTCGCTGGCGGCAGAGGGCTTGAGCACCGCGCCGTTGGGGGCGAGGTTTCCCTTCAAGACCGCGATACCGCCATGGGAGGTGAGAGCCTGGTCGACGGGGCGGATGACCTCCGGATTCCAGTTCTTGACGTGCTCGATCTCGGCGGCGATGGGCTTGCCGGAAACCGTCAGCGCATCGCCATGGAGCTTGCCGCCATCAAGGAGCGATTTCAGCACCACCGGCAGGCCGCCGGCGTAGAAGAACTCCTCCATCAGATATTTGCCCGAGGGCATCAGGTTGACGATGGTGGGGATGTCGCGGCCCAGCCGGTCCCAATCATCGAGAGAAAGATCGACGCCAACGCGGCCGGCGATGGCGAGGAGGTGGATCACCGCATTGGTAGAACCACCGATGGCGCCATTGGTCATTATGGCGTTTTCGAAAGCCTGCTTGGTGAGGATATCGGAAGGCTTCAGATCATCCTTGACCATTTCGACGATGCGCCGGCCAGTCAGTTGCGCCATGACACGGCGGCGGCTGTCCACCGCCGGAATGGCGGCATTGCCCGAGAGCGCCATGCCGAGCGCTTCGGCCATCGAGGCCATGGTGGACGCCGTGCCCATGGTGTTGCACGAGCCGGGGGAGCGGGACATGGCCTGTTCGGCGTCGAGGAAATCGAGTTGGGTCAATTCACCCGACTTGACCATTTCGCTCATCTGCCAGAGGGCGGTGCCCGAGCCGATCGACTGGTTGCGCCAGTGGCCGTTGAGCATGGGACCGCCAGAGACCAGGATCGAGGGCACGTCGGTGCTGGCGGCGCCCATCAAAAGCGCCGGGGTGGTCTTGTCGCAGCCGGCGAGCAGCACGACGCCGTCGCAGGGATTGGCCCGGATGGCTTCCTCGACATCCATGGCGGCGAGATTGCGGTACATCATGGCGGTGGGGCGCAGGGCGCTCTCGCCGGTGGAGAACACCGGAAATTCGAGCGGCAGGCCGCCGGCCTCGTAGATGCCGTGCTTTACCCGCTGTGCGAGGTCGCGCAGATGGGCGTTGCAGGGGGTCATCTCCGACCAGGTGTTGCAGATACCGATCACCGGGCGGCCGTCGAAGAGGTCGGCGGGCAGGCCCTGGTTCTTCATCCAGGAGCGGTGATAGATATGGTCGCGGCTGGCGCCGCCGAACCAATGGGCAGACCGCAACGGGCGCGGCCATTGAGCCTTCTTGAACGTCATCCCTGCGCTACCCCTAGAGTTTGGCAACCGTGACCGGCGCGTCGGCGGGACGTGTCGTATCGATGGTCAGAGGATTTCTGAGCGGCAGGCCGAACGGAGCCGCCTCGATCTCGAAAATGTCGCCCCCCTGCGTGCGGATGTCGTCGGCGAACGACAGGGTCGCGGTTCCGAACATGTGGACGTGGATATCGCCCGGCTTGCGGAAGATCTCGTATTTGAAGTGATGGTGCTCGAGATTGGCCACGGTGTGGCTCATATTGTCCTCGCCCGATACGAACGGCTTTTCCCACAGCACGGCGCCGTTGCGGATGACGCGCGAGGTTCCCTCCACATGGGCAGGAAGATCGCCTACGAGGATTTCCGGCCCGATCGAGGCGGGACGCAGCTTGGAGTGGGCAAGGTAGAGATAGTTCTGCCGCTCGGTGACGTGGTCGGAGAACTCATTGGCCAGGGCAAAGCCGATCCGGTGCGGAACCCCCTCATAGGAGACGATATAGATGCCGGCGATTTCGGGTTCCTCGCCCGCATCGAGGGCAAAGCCGGGGGAGATGATCGGCTTACCCGGCGCGACGAGGGCGTGGCCGTTGCCCTTATAGAACCATTCGGGCTGCACGCCCGTCTTGCCGCCCTGAGGCTTTCCGCCTTCGAGCCCGAGACGGAACATCTTCATGGAATCGGTCAGGTTTTCCTCTGCGCCGGCCTTCTGGTGCATGGCGTTACGCGTTGCGGCCGAGCCCAGATGGGTCAATCCCGTGCCGGTGAGGTGCAGGCGAGAAGGCTCCTCGGGCGCGATAGGCGCAAGCATCCTGCCTTCGGCATAGGCTGCCTCAAGGTCGACAATTTCGCCTAGCCCCTGCTCTTCGATCAGGGCGGCAAGCGGCATGGCCTTGGCCATGGCGCGCTTGGCCAGGGTGAGGATCGAATCGGCGCCGAGGACGATCCTGGCCTCGTTGTCCTGGCGCATCACGACACAGTGGGATCCGCTCGTATCGACGATCTGAGAAAGCAGCACTTGGATACACTCCAGCAAGGTAAGCGGTCGGCCCGAAAATCAGGCGGCCTTGTTCTTGTTGTAAACGTCGAACAGCACCGCAGCGAGCAACACTAAACCCTTGATCATCTGCTGCCAGTCGATGCCGATGCCCATGATGGACATACCGTTGTTCATCACCCCCATGATGAACGCGCCGATCACCGCGCCAACGATGGTGCCCACGCCACCCGCCATGGACGCCCCGCCGATAAAGACTGCGGCGATAACGTCTAGTTCGAAGGTTTCGCCGGCCTTGGGTGTGGCCATGTTGAGGCGGGCGGCAAAGACCAGGCCGGCCAAAGCGGCAAGCATGCCCATATTGGCAAAGACGAGGAAGGTGAGCCGTTCGGAATTGATGCCCGAGAGCTTGGCGGCCTTCTGGTTGCCACCCACCGCGTAGATGCGGCGACCGATTGTGGTGTGCTTGGCGATGAACGAATAGCCGGCGATCAGCACCGCCATGATGATGAAGACATTCGGCAGGCCGCGCGAGGTGGCGAGCAGATAGACCAGCCAGAGCACGGCGCCGGCAATGAGGATGTTGCGGCCGACAAAGAAGGCGAAGGGCTCGTCGGGCACGCCATGCTTTGCCTCCTTGGCGCGAGCGCGGATGGAGAGCCAGACGAGGATGGCGGCGACCGCGACACCGAGCAGCATCGAGAGCAGGTGGAAGCCTTCGATGGCGGCGATATCGGGGATGAAGCCAGAGGCGATCAGGCGGAATTCATCGGGGAACGGGCCCAGCGAGCGGCCCTTGAGGATCACCATCATCAAGCCCTTGAAGACCAGCATGCCGGCCAGGGTGACGATGAAGCTGGGGATTTTCCAATACGCCACCCAATAGCCCTGGATGGCGCCGATGGCGGCGCCGATCAGCAAGCAGATGAGGGCGGCGGGGATGAAGTGGATGTTGAAATCGACCATCAGCACGGCCGAAAGCGCGCCGACGAAGCCCATGACCGAGCCTACGGAAAGGTCGATATGGCCGGCGACGATCACCAGCAGCATGCCGACGGCCATGATGATGATATAGGAATTCTGCAGCACCAGATTGGTGATGTTGACCGGACGCAAGAGAATGCCGCCCGTCGCGATCTGGAAGAACACCATGATGGCGATCAGCGCAAACAGGATGCCGTATTCACGCATATGGGTGCGGATATAGCCCAGTGAGGCGAATTGAGGTTTTTGCGCCTGGGCCGAGGATTGGGTCATGTCACTCATGGAAGCATTCCAGATACGGGGTGGCGGTCACGCGGCTTTGGCGGTTTTCAGGATCATCGACATGATCTTTTCCTGGCTCGCTTCGGCGATGGGCAATTCGCCCACGAAGCGGCCGGCGTTCATGACGTAGATGCGGTCGCAGGTGCCCAGCAATTCGGGCATCTCGGACGAGATCAGGACGATGGCCTTACCCTGGCGCGCCAGATCGTTGATGATCGAATAGATTTCGTATTTGGCGCCGACATCGATGCCGCGCGTGGGCTCGTCGAGGATCAGCACTTCCGGCTCGGCATAGAGCCATTTGGAAAGCACAACCTTCTGCTGGTTGCCGCCCGAAAGATTGACGGTTTTCTGTCCGATCCCCGAGCTCTTGATGGCCATCAGTTTGCGGTAGCGCTCGGCGACCTCGCGCTCTTTGTGGCTATCGACGACGATGCCGTTGGCGATGCCCTTGAGATTGGCGAGGGGGACGTTGTCGCGGATCGCCTGATCGAGGACGAGGCCATAGGTCTTGCGATCTTCGGTGGCGTAGCAGATGCGGTTGGTGATGGCTTTTTCAACGGTCGAGGTATCGACGGGCTTGCCGTGGAGCAGAACTTCCCCGGAAATGTGGTCGCCATAGGATTTGCCGAACAGGCTCATGGCGAGTTCGGTGCGCCCTGCTCCCATGAGCCCGGCGATCCCCACGACCTCGCCGGCGCGGACCGAAAAGCTCACATCGTCGACCACCTTGCGATGGGAGTGGATGGGGTGATGCACCGTCCAGCTTCTGACCTCGAACAGCACTTCGCCGATTTGCGGATCGCGCGGCGGAAATCGGTCGTTGAGGGGGCGACCGACCATATCGCGCACGATATCGGCTTCGGAAATTTCGGCCGTGTGGCAATCGAGGGTGGAAACCGTGTGACCATCGCGCAGCACTGTGATGCGATCGGCGACCTGGGAAATCTCGTTGAGCTTATGGGAAATGAGGATAGAGGAAATTCCCCTGCCCTTGAGTTCCACAAGCAGTGCGAGCAGGGCCTGGCTATCGGTTTCGTTGAGCGATGACGTGGGCTCATCGAGGATCAAGAGCTTGACCTCTTTGGAGAGCGCCTTGGCGATTTCGACCAATTGCTGCTTGCCCAGTCCCAGATGGGTGACACGAGTTCGCGGGGATTCCTTGAGCGAAACGCGCTGCAACAGCTCTTCGGTGCGGCGATAGGTTTCGCCCCAATCGATGACGCCATTGCTGGCGCGCTCATTGCCGAGGAAAATGTTTTCGGCAATCGAGAGTAGCGGGACGAGCGCCAGTTCCTGATGGATGATGACGATGCCGCAGCGCTCGCTCTCGGCGATGGAATGGAAGTGCTTTTCCTCACCCTCGAAGATGATCTGCCCTTCATATTCGCCGGAAGGATAGACGCCCGAGAGCACCTTCATCAGCGTCGATTTGCCGGCGCCGTTCTCGCCCACCAGTGCGTGGATTTCGCCGCGTTCGACCGCCAGATTGACGTTTTCAAGCGCGTTGACGCCCGGAAAGCTCTTGGTGATGCCGCGCATTTCGAGAATGGAGGTCATGGCCTACGCATCTTTTGCATCGGAAACGAAATGGACGCGGCACGAAACAGTGCCGCGTCCGAGGCTTGGAGGAGCCTATTGGGTGATCTGATCTTCGGTGTAGTAGCCCGAACCAATCAGAACCTCTTCCCAGTTCTCGGCGGTAACCAGCACCGGCTCGAGCAGGTAGGAGGGAACGACCTTGACGCCATTGTCATAGGTTTCGGTATCGTTGATTTCCGGCTCGGTGCCGTTGATCAGCGCCTCGACCATGCCGACTGTGACGCGGGCAAGCTCGCGAGTGTCCTTGAAGATGGTCGAATACTGATCGCCGGCGATGATGCCGGCAACCGAAGGCAGTTCGGCGTCCTGACCGGAGATAATCGGCATGGGCAGATCGCCCGAACCGTAGCCGACGCCACGCAGCGAGGAGATGATGCCGATCGAGAGCCCGTCATAGGGCGAGAGGACCGCGTGAACCCGATCGTCGGTGTAGTGGGCCGAAAGAAGATTATCCATGCGGGCCTGGGCGACCGAGCCGTCCCAGCGCAGCGTGCCGACCGTATCCATGCCCATCTGGCCGGATTTGACGACGAGGGTGCCATCGTCGATCAGCGGCTGGAGGACGCTCATGGCGCCGTCGTAGAAGAAATAGGCGTTGTTGTCGTCGGGCGAACCGCCGAACAACTCGATATTGTAGGGCGGCTCCCAGTCGGAGGCTTCGAGCCCGTCAACGAGGCTCTGGGCCTGCTGCACGCCAACGGTGAAATTGTCGAAGGTGGCGTAGTAATCGACATTTTCCGAACCGCGGATCAGGCGGTCATAGGCGATTACGTGGATGCCGTTGGCGGCGGCGTTTTCGAGCGCAGTTGTTAATGTCGTGCCGTCGATGGAAGCGATGACGAGCACATCGACGCCGCGCACGATCATGTTCTCGATCTGGGCGAGCTGGTTGGGAATGTCATCCTCGGCATATTGCAGATCGGTCTGGTAGCCGGCCTGCTGGAACAGCTCGACCATGGAATTGCCGTCGGAAATCCAGCGGGCCGAGGACTGAGTTGGCATGGAAATGCCGACGAACCCGGCCTCCTGCGCCATAGACGGCGCGGCCGACAGCGCAGTGGTCATCACCAGGGCGCCCAGCCCTGCCAAAATCGATTTCATGAATCTCTCCCTGTCAATTCGCCACGACGTGCTCGCATGGCGACCTCCCTTGCCGACGTTGACGCCGGCACTGCACAGTGATTGCATATAGTATGATTATTTGTAAAGGGCGGTTTTGCTGCAGCGCATGTTTTTCACAGGCGTTGTGGCGGGGGTGTTCAAATGACGTTTGCGTTCATGCCGGGCGGCGGCTGGATTCGGGAACAGGTCCTGAAAGGACACGCTCGGGTTGTAGGCTAAGCTGCGCGGACAACCACCGTCATTTCGGAGAGACCAACTTCAACCCTTGGTGGTTCCCAGCGCCGTCGTAGCCCTGTCGACGCCCGATTGGATGGCCTGGCGCATGGCGACGCGGGCCAGTTCGGCATCGCCGGCCACGATGGCCTCGGCAATGTTGCGGTGCAGGCGAACCGCCTTGTCGAAAGCGGCGCCGCCTTCGACGGGCGAGGAAATGGTGAAGGACGCCGTCAGGGCAATCTCGACGACGCTTGAAAGCGAGACCATGAAGGGATTGCCCGAGGCCTGAGCCACCACACGATGGAAGCCCACATCGGCGCGGGCGAAATCCTCGGCGCTCTGACCCTTGCGGGCCATGCGCTCCAGCCATTCGGTGAGCTCTTGCGCCTGCGCCTCGGTGCGGCGCGATGCGGCAAGCGCAGCGGCATCGGGTTCGACGGCCATGCGCACTTCGGCCAGCGAAGCGATGAAATCGACGCTGATGCCAGAATCGAGGTGCCAGAGCAGCACGTCGGAATCGAACATGTTCCAACGGGCGCGCGGCAGAACGCGGGTGCCGACGCGGGCCCTGGCTTCGACCAGTCCCTTGGCCGCGAGGGTCTTGAGCGCCTCACGCAGCACGGTGCGGGACACGCCGAACTGCTCGATCAACTCGGCATCACCGGGGAGAATCTGACCTTCTTGATAAACACCGCCGACAATGGCCGTGCCAAGCGTGTACATGACATGGGCGTGGAAATTGTGCGGCTTGCGGCGAGCCGGCCCTGCCGATGCTCCCGCTCCATCACGATCGTCTATTGTCCTAGTCATGTCCGTCTGCTTTCCTCGGCCGCCCAATCGAGCGGCAAAGATCGAGCATGACAAAGACGGCCAGAGATTGTCAAAATAAAAATATAATAAGATAATTTGTCGCAGGACAGGCGAATCCGCCTACCGCCGTTTCATCTGCCGCCATTTTCAGAAAAGAATCAATCCATGACACTATCGGAACCCACGCGCGCAGCCTTACAAACCAGCATCAGCGCGGCGTGGATCGCGGTAGACTGGGGCACCAGCAATATGCGCGCCTGGGCCATGGGACAGGACGATGCGGTGCTGGCGCGGACGGCGAACGGCAAGGGCATGGGGCAATTGCGTCCCGAGGCGTTCGAAGATGCGCTGATCGAAGCGGTTGGCGATTGGCTGAGCAAAGACCGCCGCATCCCCGTCATCGCCTGCGGCATGGTGGGAGCGCGGCAGGGGTGGATCGAAGCGCCTTATGCACAGGTGCCGACAACACCTATTGCGGCGACGATGACGCGGGCACCGGCGAATGATCCGCGGATCGAGGTGGTGATCGTTCCCGGCGTATGCCAGCGCCGGCCGGCGGACGTGATGCGCGGAGAGGAAACCCAGATAGCCGGCTATGTGGCGCTCAAGGGTGATCGCGGCATTATCTGCATGCCGGGGACGCACAGCAAATGGGCGGAGGTGGAAGGCGGCGAGATCAAGCGGTTTCGAGGCGCGATGACCGGGGAGATCTTTGCGTTGCTGGCCGAGCAGTCGGTGCTGCGGCACAGCGTGGCGGGGGATGAATGGGATGATGGGGAGTTCGCATCTGGCGTTGAAACGGCGCTTGAGGACCCCGCGATCCTCACGCAATTGTTCTCGATCCGGGCGCGCAGCCTATTGGAAGGCACCGGGGCGGGGGCATCGCGGGCGCGTCTTTCGGGGCTGTTGATCGGTTCGGAACTGGCCGGGACCGCCGATTTCTGGCGGCAGGCCAAAGTGTCGCTGATCGGCGCGCCCAAGCTTGCCGCGCTCTATAGTCAAGGCCTGGCGGTTGCAGGGGGAGTGGCGGAAATGCTCGATGGCGAAGACATGACATTGGCCGGGTTGTGCGCAGCGCGGCGGGCCTTGGGGGAGACAGAAAAATGAAACGCAAGTTGATTGCCATTTTGCGCGGGATCACGCCAGACGAGGCGCTGGCGGTGACCGAAGCGTTGATCGCAGAGGGGATCACCGCGATCGAAGTGCCCCTCAACTCACCACAGCCGCTCGAGAGCATCGCGGCGATGACGGATGCGTTCGGGAAAGGGGCGTTGATCGGGGCCGGAACGGTGCTGACGCCAGACGACGTGCGCGCCGTGGCCGATGCGGGCGGGAAGCTGATCGTTTCGCCCAATTGCGATCCGCAGGTGATCGAAGCGAGCAAGGCTGCGGGGCTCATGTCCTTCCCCGGCGTCTTTACGGCGACCGAATGCTTTGCTGCCCTCAAGGCGGGAGCGGATGGGCTGAAGATTTTCCCGGCATCGGTGATGGGCCCGGGCGGGATCGCGGCGCTCAGGGCGGTGCTGCCGGCCAGCGCCCCGGTTTATGCGGTGGGCGGCGCGGGGCCGGACAATTTTGCAGCGTGGAAAGATGCGGGAGCCGACGGGTTCGGGATTGGAACCGCGCTCTACAAACCCGGATTTACGGCAAGCGAGGTGGGCGAACGCTGCCGCCGCATCGTTGCCGCTTATGACGAGGTGATGTGAATGGACGCGAAAGTCTTCGACGCCCGCCCCTGCTTTCTAGGCGAAGGGCCGCTTTGGCACCCCGAGCGCGAGCAATTGTTCTGGTTCGATATAATCAACCGCAAGCTGCTGACACGGCAAGCAGGGAGCGAGCGGGAATGGACGTTCAGCGAAATCGTCTCGGCTGCCGGGTGGATCGACCGCGACCACCTGCTGGTGGCCAGCGAGAGCGCGCTGCTCAAATTCGATATCGAAACCGGTGAGCATGAGGGCGTTGCGGCACTGGACATCGGAGAGGGGCGGCGCACCAATGACGGGCGGGCCGATCCCTGGGGCGGGTTCTGGATTTCGTCCATGGGCAAGAAGGCCGAAACCGACGCCGGGGCGATCTACCGCTTCTATCGCGGCAAGGTCGCAAAGCTCTTTTCGGGGATCACCATTCCCAATGCCATCTGCTTTTCGCCCGACCGCAGCCATGGGTATTTTGCCGATACCGACCGAGGCATCGTCAAACGGGTGCGGCTGGACGCGGAGACCGGCGCACCGGTCGGAGAGCCCGAGGTTTTTCTCGACCTCGCGCGAGAAGGGCTCAACCCGGATGGGGCGGTGATCGACGCCGATGGGAATATGTGGTGTGCCCAATGGGGCGCGGGGCGCGTGGCGGTTTACGATCCGCGCGGCGCCTTCCTCAAGGCAGTCGAGATCGGAGCGCCCCATTCGTCCTGTCCGGCCTTTGGTGGACCCGATTTTTCGACGCTCTATTGCACGACGGCGCGCGAGGGCATGGATGAGGACGCTCTTGCCGCCCATCCGCAATCGGGAATGGTGTTCGTCCTCGAGGACGCGGGGCGAGGCAAGGCAGAACCGGCGGTTTTGATCTAATCGGGATAGAGCGGTACGGCGGTGTGGTTGCCGCCCTGATGGGTCGCCAGCGGATGGTCGGCGGCCGGCCATTTGCCGGCGGCGCGGACGCGTTGTTCATAGGCGTCAGCACTGTCCTTGGGCTGCCAGCCGAGATAGCGCACCGTTTCATTGGACCACCAGGCCCGCGAATTGGCCGAAATACCCCAGATGATGGGGCAGCCGAGCCAGGGCACATCGAAGACGCGCTCGACAAGGCGCCCGAAATCATCATAGCTCAACCAAGTCGACAGCATGCGGTAGTCCGTTGGTTCGGGAAAGCACGAGCCGATGCGGACGATAGCGCTCTCCTGGCCGAACTTGTCGTAATAGAATCGCGCCAGCGCCTCGCCAAAGCATTTGGAAACGCCATAAAGGCTATCCGGGCGCGGGGCGGAATTGGTATCGACATGCTCGTCCTGGCGGTAAAAGCCCACGACGTGGTTGGAACTCGCATAGAAGATGCGGGGGCGGCCATGGAGCCGGGCGGCCTCGTAGATGTTGCGCACGCCGACGATATTGGCCGAAAGAATGGATGAAAAATTCTGCTCGGCGGCGATGCCGCCCAGGTGCAGGATACCGTCGCAACCATCGACAAGGTCGCGGACGGCATTGAAATCAGCCAGGTCGCAGTGAACCAATTCCTCGTTGCTATCGGCCCGCCCCAGATCGGCGATGTCGGCCAGACGCAGGATCGAAGCGAGGTGGATGAACCGCTTGCGCGCGATTTTGCCCAGCCCTCCAGCGGCGCCAGTGATCAGCAGCCGTCTCACGGCATATTCCTCCTTTTTCGGCACCACGCACAACCGGTAGCGCCTGTTGTCTCCCGCTTCGATCCTACCACACTTTGATTTCGAGGCACTGCTGGACAGGGCTGGGCCGCGCTGGCAGGTTGCAGCCTCAAAAAAATCGGAGGAGCAGCATGACGGTTTTGGCGGCCCGAAACGGGGGACGGATTCTCATCGATCAATTGCAGATCCACGGGGTGGAAACCGTGTTCTGCGTGCCTGGAGAATCCTATCTGGCGGCCCTGGATGCGCTCTACGATTCCCCCATTGCCGTGACGGTCTGCCGGCAGGAGGGCGGCGCGGCGATGATGGCCGATGCGGTGGGCAAGCTCACCGGCAAGCCGGGTGTGTGCTTTGTAACCCGCGGGCCGGGGGCGACCAATGCCGCGCCGGCAATCCATATCGCTCGCCAGGATTCCACGCCCCTGGTGCTGTTTGTGGGACAGGTCGCGCGGGGCATGCGCGAGCGCGAAGCGTTTCAGGAGCTCGACTATCGCGCCGTGTTCGGCTCCATCGCCAAATGGGTGGTGGAGATCGAAGATCCGGCGCGTATTCCTGAACTGGTGGCGCGCGCCTTCAGCGTGGCCGCGAGCGGGCGGCCGGGGCCGGTTGTGGTGGCACTGCCCGAGGACATGCTGACCGAAACGGTCAAGGTGGCGGACGCCCTGCCCTATCGGGTGGCCGAGGCAGGGCCGCGGGAAGAGGACATCGTGGCAGTCGTTGCCGCGCTCGAAGCGGCGGAGCGTCCGCTGGCGATTTTGGGCGGCACGCGCTGGGATGCCGAAGCGGTGGGGCAGTTCGAGGCGATTGCCGCCAAACAGGGGTTGCCGGTGGCGGTTTCATTCCGGCGGCAGATGCTGTTCGATGCCAACCACCCAAATTTCATCGGCGATCTCGGGCTTGGAGCCAATCCAGCGCTGATCGCCTATGCGAAATCGGCCGATTTGGTGCTTCTTCTGGGGGGACGGCTCTCGGAGATCGCGAGCCAGAGCTATACGCTGTTCGATATTCCCGAGCCTGGAACCAAGTTTGTCCACGTCCATCCAGACCCGGAGGAAATCGGCAGTGTCTATCGCGCCGAGATCGGGATTGCGGCGTCACCGAAGAGCTTTGTCGCCGCGCTGGCCGAGCGGGTGGATCGCGGGGTGGACCGCGCCGGAACCATAGGGCCCCTGCGAGAAAGCTTTGAGGCCTGGACGACGCCAAAGCCGCGGCAGAGCAACGGCGTCGACATGGGACAGGTCATGACCTTCCTGCGCGACACGCTGCCGCCCGAAACCGTGATGACCAATGGCGCCGGCAACTACGCAACGTGGCTGCACCGGTTCTATCGTTTCACCCGCTATGGCACGCAAGCTGCCCCCACTTCGGGGTCGATGGGCTATTGTGTGCCGGCGGCAGTCGGCGCGGCGCGAATCGATCCCAAGCGTCCTGTGGTGGCCTTTGCGGGAGACGGATGTTTCCTTATGAACGGGCAGGAATTTGCGACCGCGGTGCAGTACGAGCTGCCGATCATCGTGATCGTTATCGACAACTCCATGTATGGCACGATCCGCATGCATCAGGAGCGGCACTACCCTGCCCGCGTGGTAGGAACCGAGCTCAGGAACCCCGACTTTGCCGCATATGCCGTAGCGTTTGGCGGGCATGGGGAGCGGGTGGAGCGGACCGAGGACTTCGCCGACGCGTTCGAGCGGGCACGGGCATCGGGCAAGCCGGCGATTTTACATGTGATCGTCGATCCCGAGGCACTGACGATCGACAATACGCTCAGCGCCATACGGGAGAAGGCGCTGGCGGGGCAAAAATAAAGGGGCGCCCAGGCGCCCCTTTTTTAAGGAATGTTGCCGGCTTATTCGGCCGAAGCGGCAGCCATGTGTTCCTGCGCCGAGGCGTAGAGGGCCTGCCCGTCAATACCGATGGCTTCCATATCGGCAAACCACTGGTCGATGGTGGCCTGAGCCGCTTCCTTCCAGCGGGCGGTTTCGGTTTCGTCGAGGGTGACGATGTTGTTGCCCGCCTCCTCGGCGATCTGGAGGCCCACAAGATCGCCCTCATCCATGACGCGGCCGAACATGCGGGAGGTTTCGAGACCGGAATTGGCGTCGATTACGGCCTTGAGGTCCTCAGGCAGGCTCTCATAGGTGCCGCGGTTCATCACGAACCCGAAGGTCTGGCTATAAAGACCCTGTTCTCCGGAAAAACCGATATGGTTAGTGACCAGTTCGGCGATGCGCAGCGAAGGCGTCACTTCCCAGGGGGAGGTGGTGGCATCGATGACGCCGCGCGAGAGGGCCTCGGCGGTTTCGGGAACAGGCATGCCGACCGGTTCGGCGCCGAGCTGAGCGAGCATGTTGGAGATGATGCGCGAGCCGCCGCGCACCTTCATGCCCTGCAGGTCCTCGAGCGCGGTGATGGGATTGCGCGAATGGAACAGGCCGGGACCATGAGTGTGAAGCGCGATGACATGGACGCTGGCGAACTCGTCGGCGGAATTTTCCATGACGTAGTTGTAGAAGGCGGCCGAGGAATCCTCGCCATTGGTGATGAGGAAGGGCAGTTCGAACACTTCCGATTTGGGGAAGCGGCCCGGCGTATAACCGAGCACCGTCCAGACGATATCGACGACGCCGTCCTGGGCCTGGGCAAACAGGCTGTCGGGGGCGCCGCCCAATTGCATGGCGGGGTAGAGCTCGACGGCAATGCGGCCATCGGATTCAGCTTCGACCTTTTCCGCCCACGGCGTGATGGCGCTGGCCGGAATTGTAGCCTGGGCCGGCAGGAACTGGTGCAACCGGAGGGTGACCTCCTGGGCAACACCCGCCCCGGCAACCGAGAGCGCGGCGACCGCGCCCAGCAGGATGGATTTCAGTTTCATTTCTCTCTCCCTATGAGGTGACGCGGCAACGCGTCGGATACTGCTGAGCTTCAGCCGAACAACCACACGGCAACAAGCGTGATCGGCGGGAAGACCACCAGAATTATGGTGCGAAGGATATCGCTGGCGACGAAGGGCAGAACGCCCCGATAGGTTTCGGACATGCGCACATCGCGCGCCATCGAGTTGATGATAAAAAGGTTCATGCCCACCGGTGGCGTGATCAGCCCCACCTCGACGACAATCAGGACCAGAATGCCGAACCAGACGGCGAAATCATCGGGCGCGAGGCCGAAATCGAGCGCCATCATCATCGGATAGACTATGGGGACGGTCAAAAGGATCATCGACAGCGAATCCATGACACATCCCAGCACGAGGTAGAACAGCAGCACGATGGCCAGCACCAGCCAAGGGTTGAATCCCTGGCCGGACACCCAGGAGGCGGTGGCCTGGGGGAGTTGGGAAAGCGCGAGGAAGCCGTTGAGCGCAGCGGCGCCCAGAACGATGAAGAAGATCATCGCCGTTGAAGACGCGGTCGACAGGATGACTTCGGAAAGACCCTTGCGGGTGATCGAGCGGGTAGCCAGCGCAATGAGTCCGGTTCCCGCAGCGCCAATGGCCGCAGCTTCGGTGGGGGTGAAGATGCCGGTATAGATACCGCCGATCACGGCGACGAAAACGGCAATCACCGGCCAGATGCCGGCGAGTTGGATAAAGCGGTCGCGATACGGCACGCGCGCAAGCTGGCCGCCCGAGCCGGGAGCCATGCGCACGTAAATGGCGATGACGAGCAGATAACCGATGGCCGCGAGGATACCGGGAACAAAAGCGGCCAGGAACAGGCTGGCGATGTTCTGCTCAGTTTGAACGGCAAAGATCACAAGGATGACGGACGGCGGAATGAGGATGCCCAACGTACCGCCGGCCGCGATGGCGCCCGTGGAGAGCCCGCCCGAATAGCCGTGCTTGCGCAACTCGGGCAGAGCGACCTGCCCCATGGTGGCGGCGGTGGCGAGCGAGGACCCGCAGATGGCGCCAAAGCCGGCGCTGGCCCCTACGGCGGCCATCGCCACGCCACCTTTGCGATGCCCCAGCCAGGACCCCGCCGCTTCGAACAAACGCGATGACATGCCCGAAATCCCCGCAAAGGCGCCCATCAGCAGGAACAGCGGCACGACCGAGAGCGAGGAGGACGCGAAAGTGGAATAGGTGAGATTCTTGAACTGGGCCAGAATGGGGTTGAAGCTGCCGGTGATCAGGAACGAGCCGATAACCCCCACGCCGAGCATGGCGATGCCGATGGGTACACGCAGAAAGATCAACCCCAGCATCAAGGGGAAGGAAATGAGCCCTAAAAGGACGTTGCTCATATTTCGCCTCCCACATGCTTGGGTTCGACACGACCGGTGAGCGCATTGGTGGTGGAACGGCCCAGAACGTAGATGGCGACGAGGACGAACAGCGCGGCACCGGCAAAGCCAAGCGCATAGGGCCAGCCCAGCGGAATGCGCAGCAGGAGAGTGGTTTCGCCATAGGC
Source organism: Pelagibacterium sp. 26DY04 (assembly GCF_031202305.1). Classification (NCBI taxonomy): domain Bacteria; kingdom Pseudomonadati; phylum Pseudomonadota; class Alphaproteobacteria; order Hyphomicrobiales; family Devosiaceae; genus Pelagibacterium; species Pelagibacterium sp. 26DY04. The sequence continues at coordinate 593,939 of NZ_CP101731.1, read as the reverse complement.
GAATTTGTCGAGTACGCCGAACCACAGCCGCCAGGCGATGAAGGCGGCGGCGACCAGCATCATCAGATCGGTGATGACCAATATCCAGGAATTGATCCTCTGCCCGAACCGGTCGGTAAAGAGCGTGACGACCGCGTGGCCGCGTTCGAGATGCGCCCAGGGCAGGAAGGCGAAAACCGCAAGGGCGACGCCGTTGGACGCCAATTCATAATCGCCCCAGATGGGGCGCAAGCCGGCCCAGATCAGGGCACGGCCGATGATGCTGATGGTGACCATGGCCACCACGGCAATGAGCACAGCGCCCCCGAGCCAAGCCATGAGCTTGGCCAAACCGTACACGCTTCGCCCAAGCAGCGAATGATCCTGGAACAAACATATCCTCCCTGTGCAGGCCAAAAGATGGCCGCGCACCTATCGCACTGGGCATGAGCGTTGCCCGTCGCGCCTTTTCCCAACAATAGACTATGCGCACAAAGAATTGGACGATCCGAACATTAGAGAGCGCTATCGGATCACTTCGGCGCGACGATCCATGCGAGAAATCGCTACCCTCTATTCTGTTATAGAGCATAACGTTGGCACGCAAGCCCTGTCCGGGCGGCTATCAACTTTGGACCATAGGCACGTTGCCTTTTGGCCAGATGTGGATAAGTTTTATTTCATAACAAAAGGAAACCTGCCATGTCCGCTTCCGTGACTGCCGACGCCGAGGATACGCTGCTTCGCTCCGAAGCAACGACGGAGATCGTCGGATATCGCCTGCGGCGTGCGCAGCTCAGCGTATTCCAGCGTTTCATCGCCGCTTTCGAACAGCTCAACCTGCGGCCGGCGGAATATTCGGTGCTGGCGCTGATCGCCGACAATCCCGGGCGCAAGCAGACCGAGATCGCGGAGATCCTGGGAATCAAGCGGGCCAATTTCGTGGCTCTGATCAATGGGCTCGATAGCCGCGGATTGACCGAGCGCCGAGTGGCGCGCGGCGACCGGCGGGCCAACGCCCTCTATCTGACCGAGGAAGGGGAGCGGTTTCTGGAGCGGGCGCGGGCGGTGCAGGCTGAGTTCGAGGCTGACTGCGTGGAGCGGTTGGGAGGCGCCGAGGCGCGAGATACTTTTGTGAGGATGCTCGATCGGTTGTGTTAAGCGGCGATGCCCGACCCGCTAGGGCGGGTTGCATCAGTCCGGCGATACCGGTCAAATGGGCAACGAATCGTTGTTCCTCCGGCCCCAAATCTCATGTCGCTTTTTGCCACCGCCCCTGCCCCCTTGCCGGCCGATGGGTTGGATATTCTTCGCTCGGTCTTCGGGCTGAGAGACTTTCGCGGGCAACAAAAGGCGGTTGTCGAGCATGTTCTGAGTGGTGGGGATGCGGTGGTGTTGTTTCCCACCGGAGCGGGCAAATCGCTTTGCTATCAGATACCGGCCATCGCGCGGCAGGGCGTGGGCATCGTCATCTCGCCGTTGATCGCCCTGATGCGCGATCAGGTGGAGGGGCTGCGACAAGCCGGGGTCAAGGCAGCGGCGCTCAATTCCTCACTCTCTAGCGACGAGGCGCGTGAGGTGCGGGCGGCGCTGCGCCAGGGGGAACTCGATCTGCTCTATGTGGCGCCGGAGCGGTTTTCGGCGCCGGGATTCCTCGATCTTCTGGCCAGTGTTCCGATCGCGCTGTTCGCCATCGACGAGGCCCATTGCGTAAGCCAATGGGGGCATGATTTCCGGCCCGAATATCGGGAACTGGCCAAGCTCAAGGACTTGTTTCCGCATGTGCCGCGGGTGGCGCTGACCGCGACGGCGGACCCCACAACACGCGCCGATCTGATCGAGCGGCTGGGGCTGGACGAGGCGCAAACCTTCGTTTCGAGCTTCGATCGGCCCAATATCGGCTATTCGATCACCGAACGCACCAATGCGCGGGGACAATTGCTCGATTTCCTCGCGCGGCACAAGGGCGAGAGCGGCATCGTCTATTGCCTGTCGCGCGCCAAAGTGGAGGCGGTGGCCGAGTTTCTCAATGAAAAGGGCATACCGGCCCTGCCCTATCATGCGGGACTCGACGCGGGGGTGCGGGCGCGAAACCAGGATGCGTTTTTGAAGGAAGACGCGGTGTGCCTCGTGGCGACGGTGGCCTTCGGCATGGGGATCGACAAGCCGGACGTGCGCTATGTCGCCCATCTGGACCTGCCGGCATCGATCGAAACCTATTATCAGGAGACGGGGCGTGCCGGGCGCGACGGACAGCCGTCGGAAGCCTGGATGAGCTACGGGCTGGCCGATGTGAGCCAAAGGCGGCGGATGATTGCCGAAGGCAATGCGCCCGAGGAGGTCAAGCGACTGGAAAACGCCAAGCTCAATGCCCTGCTCGGCGTCTGCGAGACGGCGGGGTGCCGGCGCCAGGCGGTGCTCAAGCATTTCGGTGAAAGCCATCCGGGCAATTGCGGCAACTGCGATACCTGTCTCAATCCGGTGGATACCTGGGACGGGACGGAAGCGGCCAACAAGGTGATGTCGGCGATCTATCGCACAGGGCAGCGGTTCGGCGCGGCGCATGTCATTGACGTGGTGATGGGGAAAACCACCGAGAAAGTCGAAAAGTTCTCGCATCAGCATCTACCGGTGTTCGGGGTGGGGCAGGACATTTCCGTCAAGACATGGCGCTCCGTGGTGCGGCAGTTGACGGCCATGGGGCTGGTGCATGTGAACCACGAGGCCCATGGGGCGCTCTATCTCGATCAGGGCGCGCGGGCGGTGTTTCGCGGGGAGCGGGCGGTGACGCTGCGGCGCGATCCCGAGCGCAAGCGGCGCGATACCAATCGGGCATTGGTGGGGGATGCAGGACTATCGAGGGAAGCGGAGGCGGTGTTCGAGCGGCTGCGGAAAAAACGCCGCGAGATCGCGAGCGCACAGGGCGTGCCGCCCTATGTCGTGTTTCAGGACACAACGCTAAGGGCCATGGCGGTGCATCGGCCGGAGACGCTGGAGGCGATGCGGGCTCTGCCGGGAGTGGGCGACAGCAAGCTCGAGCGGTATGGAGCGGCGTTCCTGGCGGTGATCGTTGAGGCGTGAGCCGCGCGGAGCCGTGCGTGTCTCCGTGCTCCGATCACCATCAATCGAGTTGGAATACCCTCTCTAGCTTTACTTCCACGGGCGAGTTGTCCGGATTGGTTTGCATGATATCGCCCATCATGGCCCACCAGCGGGCCATGATCTCGTTCTCCGGCAGGCGATCCATTGTGTGGTCGTCGGTGCGGACCAAAGTGGCGAAGAGGTGATGCGTTTCGGGGTCGAGCCAGATCGAATAGTCCGAGACGCCGGCCTCGCGCAGGAGGGCGGCGAGCTCGGGCCAGATCTCATCGTGCCGGCGGCGATACTCGGCGGCCCCGCGGGGATTGAGGTTCATGCGGAAGGCGATGCGTTCAGGCATGGAGGCTTCCTTTCTCGCACCGGACGGCGCAGGGCTGGGTCCCGGGAACACGTCCCGGGATGACGAGCGAGAGGTTAGATAATACCGCCCGAGCCGCCGGTGACGGCCGGGCGTTCGGCAGCGACCTTGTCGCGGTAACCGGATGCGCGGTAGGCGGCGATGGGGGAGATAGCGGCGCCCTTGCGGTGGCGGGCCATGGCGAGGATGGGTTCGACGTCAGTGCGGAAGGCCGATTTCAGGGTCTGGGCGGCCATGAGGGCGTCGTTGGCCTCCTGGTATTCGGCTAGGGCCGTGCGGTCGACGAGGAGAGCCTGGGCGTAGGCGCGCTGGACCTCCATGGCGGACTGCATCAGGCTTTCGATGGGGTCGGTGACGTTGTGGCTCTGATCGAGCATGTGGGCGGGATCGAAACCCTCGGCGCCGCGCTGTTCGGCATCGACAAGTTCGTTGAAGACCAAGAACAGGCGGTAGGGGTCGATCGAGCCTGTATCGAGGTCGTCGTCGCCATATTTTGAATCGTTGAAGTGGAAGCCGCCGAGCTTTTTGAACTGGATCAATCGCGCGACGATCATCTCGATATTGACGTTGGGGGCGTGGTGGCCAAGGTCGACGAGGCAGTAAGCCTGCGGGCCGAGTTCTTGGGCGATGAGGTAATTGGTGCCCCAATCCTGGACGACCGTGGAATAGAAGGCCGGCTCGTACATCTTGTGTTCGGTGAAGATGCGCCAATCGGCCGGCAGGGCTTTGACCACGTCCTTCATGGAATCGAGATAGCGCTCGAACTGGGCGGTGAAATGGGTCTGGCCGGGGAAGTTGGAGCCGTCACCGATCCAGACGGTCAGGGCTTTCGAGCCCAGCGCCTTGCCGATCTCGATGCATTCAATGTTGTGGTCGATGGCCTGGCGGCGGATGGCGGGATCGGTGTGGGAGAGGGAGCCGAATTTATAGCTCAGCGCCTGACCAGGGGCGTCCGAGAAGGTGTTGGAATTCATGGCGTCGAAGCCCAGGCGGAGGGAATCGGCTTTGGCCTTCAATTCTTTTGGGTCGGCCTTGTCCCAGGGGATGTGGAGGGAGACTGTGGGAGTGGCGCCGGTCAATTGGTGGATGACGGCGCAGTCTTCGAGCTTGTCGAAGATGTTTCGCGGCTCGCCGCGGCCGGGGAAGCGGGCGAAACGGGTGCCGCCGGTGCCTACGCCCCAAGAGGGGATCGCGACGCCGTAATTGGCGACTTTTTGGGTGATCGCTTCGATGTCGATGTCGCGGCGGGAGAGATGGTCGCCGAGGGCGGCGTAGTCGGCGGTGAGGGTGGCGGAGTGCTGCGCGTTAGCGGCGGTGATGGTTTCGGCGGCGATTTTGGATTCGGTCATATTATTCCTCCCAGTTCTAATTGCAGGAGCTGGTTCTTGGGCCAGCGCTGCGCACCCCTCATCCGACCTTTCGCCTTCGGCGAAACCCCACCTTCTCCCTCAAGGGGAGAAGAAAAGCTCCTGGCAGGCGCTACGGCAAGCCCCCCTCACCCGACCGCTTCGCGGCCACCTTCTCCCACCAGGGGAGAAGGGTAGTCGGTGGCTAAACCGACGCCAGTGCCCAAGCACTTTCAGCGCGTAAAACTCTGGGCGTTTCCTGCGTCGACGTTGATGATGTTGCCCGTGGATTTTGCCGACATGTCGGAGGCGAGGAAATAGATGGCTTCGGCGATGTCCTCGGGGAAGACCGAGCGCTTGAGGAGGGAGCGCTGTCGGTAGTGTTCCTCGAGGTCGTCGCTACTCATCTTGTAGGCGGCGGCGCGTTGCTCTTTCCATTCGCCGGTCCAGATTTTCGAACCGCGCAGCACGGCGTCGGGGTTCACCACGTTGACGCGGATCTGTTCGGCGGCGCCTTCGAGCGCGAGGCAGCGGGCGAGGTGGATTTCGGCGGCCTTGGCCGTGCAATAGGCCGAGGCGTTGGGGGAGGCGGCGAGGCCGTTCTTGGACGCGACAAAGACGACGTTGCCGCCGATCTTCTGGGCGCGGAAGAGTTTGAACGCTTCGCGGGAAACCAGGAAATAGCCGGTCGAGAGGATATCCATGTTGCGGTTCCACAGCTCCAGCGACGTCTCCTCGATGGGGGCAGAAGAGGCGAGACCGGCATTGGAAACGAGGATATCAAGGCCGCCGAATTCGACTGAGGTACCGAAAAAGCCGCGGATCACCGCCTCTTCAGAGGTGACGTCCACCAAAGCGGTGCGGACGACATCCTTGCCGAAGGCGGCGGCAAGCTCGTCCTTGGCGGCATCCAACGCCGCTTCATCGATATCGGCGATCACCACGCAAGCGCCCTCGCGAAGGAGGCGCGCGGCGGTGGCCTTGCCGATGCCCCCTGCCCCGCCGGTCACCAGCGCGATTTGGCCGGCAAGGGATTTGGGCTTGGGCATGCGTTGCAGCTTGGCTTCCTCAAGGAGCCAGTATTCGATATCGAAAGCCTCCTGCTCGGAAAGGCCCTGATAGGTGGAAACGGCGGAGGCGCCGCGCATGACGTTGATAGCGTTGACGTAAAATTCGCCGGAGATGCGGGCGGTCGCCTTGTCCTTGGCGAAGGTGAACATGCCGACGCCGGGCATCAGGTACACCACGGCGTTGGGGTCGCGCAGGGCGGGGGAATTCTCGCGCTTGCAGCGCTCGTAATAGGCAGAGTAGTCGGCGCGGTAGGCCTCGACCTGCTCGGGGAGGCTGGCGAGGACGGCATCGACGTCGGGGTTGGCGGGGTCGAAAGCGATGACCAATGGGCGAATTTTGGTGCGCAGGAAGTGATCGGGGCACGAGGTGCCCAACGCAGCCAAGGGTTCGAGGTTCTTTGAATTGACGAAGGTCAGAACCGTGTCGCTGTCGTCGAAATGGCCGACTTTGTGGCTGTCGGCCGAGATCATGCCGCGGATGGCGGGCATTAGACGCGCGGCGATGGCGCGGCGCTCCTCAGCGGGGAGCGAGGCGAATTTCTCGCCGCCAAAGGCGGGCACGGCAGCGGTTTTGGCTTCGAGCCAATCCATTGCCTTGTTGATGGTCGCGATGGTCTGCTCGTAACACTCCTTGGGCGTGTCGCCCCAAGTGAACAGGCCGTGGGATTCGAGGATGACGCCCTTGGCCTGAGGGTTGTCGAGGCAGAATTTTTCCAGCCACAGGCCGAGCTCATAGCCGGGGCGCTTCCAGGGGAGCCAGCCGATTTCGTCGCCGAAGATTTCCTGCGTCAGCGCTTTGGAATCTTTCGAGGCGGCGATGGCGATGATGGCGTCGGGGTGCATGTGATCGACGAAGGGTTTGGGCACATAGGCGTGCAGCGGCGTATCGATCGAAGCGGCGCGGGGATTGAGGTTGAAGGTGGCGTGGGGGAGATAGCCGACCATCTCGTCCTCGTGTTCGAGGCCGCGATAGAGACCTTTCAGCGCCCGGAGCTTGTCCATGTAGAGGGTGGAAAAGCCGTCGAGCTTTATGGTGCCGACATCGCCGCCCGAGCCTTTGACCCAAAGGACTTCGACCTGCTCACCGGTCAGCGGGTCCTTTTCGAAGATTTTCGAGGAGGTGTTGCCGCCGCCGTAATTGGTGACGCGCTTGTCCGAGCCCAGGAGATTGGAGCGGTAGACCAGACGCTCGGGCTCGGTCATGGACGCGGTCTTCGCATCGTCCCACAGATTGGCGATGCGCGCAGGTGCGGCGGAAGCTGGCATGGTATTCCTCCCAGAAGCCGGATCGGTCTTTTGGCTTCATAACCACATGCGGTCAGGACAAAGTCAATCACAAAACAATCAAGTTCGATCAAAATAGGTCAACTTCGTTACATGCTGATTGACAGTGATCGTTTTTGGTGATGCCATACGACCAAGGGAGGATTTGCCGGATATGCATGAGCGCGAACGCCACAAGGTCATTCTGTCCGCCGTTCAGGCGCGGCCGGTCGCGACCGTGGGCGAACTTGTGGACCTCACCGACACCTCCGAAGCCACCATCAGACGCGATATCGCGGCGCTGCATGTGCAGGGCAAGCTGCGGCGGGTGCGCGGGGGCGCCGAGGCGCTCAATCCGCCGACGCAATCGGGGCTGGTGGGGCGGCCGTTCTCGGTCAATGAATCGATCAATGCCCCCCTCAAGCGCGCTATCGCCAAGGCGGCGGTGGACCTTTGCGCGGACGGGGACTCGATCATCATCAATGGAGGTACGACCACCTACCAGATGGTGTTTCACCTGATCGCCCGGCGCTGCCAGGTGCTGACCAACTCGTTCCCGATCGCCAGCCATCTGCTGGCACATTCGAAGAATTCGGTGGTGGTCCCCGGGGGCACGATCTATCGCGAGCAGAACATCATTCTTTCGCCCTTCGAAAGCGACGTGACGCGGCATTTTTATGCCAAGCGCATGTTCATGGGGGCGCAGGGGCTGGGACGGCATGGGCTGACCGAAGCCGACCCGCTGCTGATCCAGGCGGAAATGAAGCTGATCGGGCAGGCCGACGAATTGGTGGTACTGGCCGATTCCACCAAGTTCCGCCAGCGCTCGAGCCTGATCCTGTGCCCGCTCGAAAGGATTTCCACAATCATCACGGACCGCGGCATCAGCGATCAGGATCGCCAGATGCTGGAGGATAACGGCATCAAACTCATCATCGCCGATGCCGGGGAGCGGTCGAACACGGAGGACTCTTCGTCGGTCGCCTGAGGACGATGACCGGCGCGGGAAAAGCAACCAATAAAGCTCCAGGGAGGATTTCATGAGCTTGGTTAGGACACTTCTTGCAACGACGGCGATGGCCGCCGCCATGATGGCGGTCGCCATGCCGGCACAGGCCCAGACGCGCATCGCTCTGGTCGCCAAATCGCTTGGCAACGGCTTTTTCGAAGCCGCGGCGCGGGGCGCCGAGGAGGCGGCAGAGGAAATCGGGGACGTCGAGATCATCTATACCGGCCCGACCTCGACCACGGCGGAAGGCCAGATCGAGGTGATCAACACGCTGATCGCCCAGAACGTGGACGCCATCGCCATCTCGGCCAACGATCCGGACGCGGTGGTGCCGGCGCTGCAACGCGCCATGGAGCGCGGTATCACCGTGATCTCCTGGGACTCGGGCGTTGCCCCCGAAGGACGGCAGATGCATCTCAACCCCTCGTCCAACGAGCTGATCGGGCGGATGAACCTCCAGCTCGTCGAGGCGCATATGCCCGAGGGCGAGAGCGATTTCGCCATTCTTTCGGCGACCACCACTTCGACCAACCAGAATATCTGGATCGAGGAAATGGAAGCGCAGATGGGCGATTTCCCGGATCTCAACCTGGTCACCACCGTCTATGGCGACGATCTGGCCGATAAATCCTACCGCGAGGCGCAGGGCATTCTGCAATCGATGCCCAATGTCAAAGTGATCGTGGCGCCAACCACCGTGGGCATTCTGGCCGCTTCGCGCGCGGTGGAAGATGCAGGGATGATCGGAGAGGTTTACGTGACCGGCCTCGGTCTGCCCTCGGAAATGGCGGGAGCGATCGAATCCGGGGCGACCAAGGAGTTCGCTATCTGGAACCCCGTCGATCTGGGCTATTCCGCCGCCTATATCGCTTATGAGCTGGCCAGCGAGAATGCCACGGTCGAGCCGGGCGCCACGATCTCGATCGGCCGGGTTGGCGAAATCACGCTCGACGACAATCTCGAAGCGGGCATGTCCGAGCCGTTCGTCTACGACGCGAGCAATATCGACGAGTTCAAGGACATCTTCTGATCGTCCGTTTGCAATAGCAATGCTGCCCGGCAAAAACGCCGGGCAGCGCCTTTATCCTTCAAACCGGCGAGGTTTTCGCGACGATGTCCGCCGCACCTCAGGTTGTATCGCTCGGAGCGGAGGCAACCCCGATCCTGACGATGACCGGCATCTCCAAATCCTTTCCCGGCGTCAAGGCGCTCGAGGGGATTTCGCTCGAGCTCTATCCTGGGCAAGTCACTGCGCTCGTCGGCGAGAACGGGGCGGGGAAATCGACGCTGGTCAAGATCCTGACCGGGATCTACCAACCCGACGCTGGGGAGATCGTGCTGGATAGCCAGCATGTGCATTTTTCCTCGGCTCATGCGGCGCTCGAACACGGGATCACCGCGATCCATCAGGAGACCGTGTTGTTCGACGAACTCTCGGTGGCCGAGAACATCTTTCTGGGCCATGCGCCGCGCACGCGGCTGGGGCTTGTGGACTGGAAGACTCTGCGGGCTGAGGCCGCCGATATCCTTAGTTCCATGGGCGCTCCGATCGACCCACGCGCACGGCTCAAGGACCTTTCGATCGCCAACAAGCATCTGGTGGCGGTGGCGCGGGCCATGTCGATCGAGGCCCAGATCGTCATCATGGACGAACCCACCGCCGCGCTTTCGCACAAGGAGATCGAAGAGCTGTTCGTCCTGATCGACCTGCTCAAGGCCGATGGCAAGGCGATCCTGTTCATCTCGCACAAATTCGACGAGATCTTCCGGATCGCCGACCGTTACACGGTGTTCCGCGACGGCCAGATGATCGGCGCAGGGCCGATGGCGGACACCAACCAGCGCGAATTGGTGCGCATGATGGTGGGGCGGTCGGTGGACCAGGCCTTTCCCAAGCAGGACGTGGCGATCGGGGCGACGGTTTTGGAGGTGGAAGGGCTTTCCCACCCGACCGAGTTCGATTCCATAAGCTTTACACTGCGGCGCGGGGAGATTCTCGGGTTCTATGGCCTGGTGGGCGCGGGGCGCTCGGAATTGATGCAGGCGCTGTTTGGGGCAACGCGGGTTTCGAGCGGCGCGGTGACGCTCGAAGGCAAGCCGGCGCTGGCGAAATCGGAGGCCGATGCCATCGAAAAGGGCATCGTCTATGTGCCCGAGGAGCGCGGACGGCAGGGGGCGGTCACGGGGCTTCCGATCGTCCAGAATATTTCGCTGCCCTCGCTCAAAAAAACCTCGCGAGCCGGATTTCTGGACATGGCCCGCGAATTTGCGCTGGCGCGGCAATATTCTGAACGGCTCGATCTGAGAGCCGCATCGCTCAGCCAGGAGGTGGGGACACTATCGGGTGGCAATCAGCAGAAGGTGGTGATCGCCAAGTGGCTGGCAACGAGGCCTAAGGTGATCATTCTGGACGAACCCACCAAGGGGATCGATATCGGCTCGAAAGCCGCCGTGCATGCCTTCATGAGCGAATTGGCGGCTGAGGGGCTGTCGGTAATCATGGTCTCGTCTGAACTGCCCGAGATCATGGGCATGTCGGACCGGGTGATCGTTATGCGCGAGGGGCTGATCGCCGGTGAGTTCGAACGAGCCGCGCTCGATGCCGAGACGCTGGTGCGCATGGCGGCCGGGATTGGGGATCACTGATGGCGGCGCTATCGAAACATCGCGAACTGATCCTGGTCGGGGCGATATTGGTGCTGATCGGACTGATCACGCTGCGCTATCCCCCGTTTGTCGCGCCCGGTAACCTGGTGCGCGTGTTCGACGACACCGCCATCCTGTTCATCCTGGCCCTGGGGCAGATGGTGGTGATCCTCACCCGCTGCATCGATCTTTCAATCGCCGCCAATCTGGCGCTCTGCGGGATGATCGTCGCACTGCTCAATGTGGCGTTTCCAGGTATTCCCGTGCCCCTGCTGATCGTGGCCGCCATCGGATGCGGGGCGCTGTTGGGGGCTTTCAACGGGGCGCTGGTGTGGAAGCTGGGCATCCCCTCCATCGTCGTGACGCTGGGGACGATGACCATATTTCGGGGCTCGATCTTTTTGCTCTCGCAGGGGCAATGGGTCAACGCGCACCAGATGACCGACGCGTTCAAGGCGTTGCCGCGCATGACGTTCCTCGGCCTGCCAGGGTTCTCCTGGTTCGCGATTGTCATTATTGCCGCCTTTGTGCTGTTGATGAGCCGGACGAAGCTGGGGCGCAACATCTATGCGGTGGGGGTCAATCCCACCGCCTCGGTCTACGCGGGGATCGATGTGGGGCGGACGCAATTTTTCGCCTTCATGATCTCGGGGATGGTTGCGGGACTGGCGGGGTATCTGTGGGTGGCGCGCTATTCGGTGGCCTATACCGAAATCGCCAGCGGGTTCGAACTCAACGTCATCGCCGCCTGCGTCATCGGGGGCATCTCGATTGCCGGGGGGATCGGGACGGCGGCGGGGGCGGTGCTGGGAGCGCTGTTCCTGGGGATCGTCGCCAACGCGCTGCCGGTGATCAACGTTTCGCCCTTCGCGCAGATGGCGATCTCGGGAACCGTCATCATCATCGCGGTGATCTTCAACGCCCGCGCCGAGCGCAAGAAGGGGCGGATCATTCTCAGAAAAGCGGAAGCGAACCCATGACGACGGCCAATCCGCACGCCATTCCCGACCGACTGGAAAACCGCTGGATGGGGGCACTCAAAAGCTGGGAATTCCTTCTGCTGCTGGTGGCGGTGGCGGTGTTCATCTTCAACAGCTTCGCGACGCCCTATTTCCTTACCCCCTGGAGCATTTCGGACGCCACGTTCAATTTCACCGAGCGGGCGATCATCGCGCTGGCCATGGCGATGGTGATCATTTCAGGCGAGATCGACCTTTCAGTGGCCGGCATTCTGGCGCTGGCTTCCACCGCCATGGGGGCGGCGGCGCAGATGGGGGCGGACGTGCCCTTGTTGATCGCCATCGGCCTGAGCACCGGACTGGTGTGCGGGGCGATCAACGGGGCGCTGGTGGCGGGGCTGAAGCTGCCCTCGATCGTCGTCACCATCGGCACGATGAGCCTCTTCCGGGGCATCTCTTATATCGTTCTGGGCGATCAGGCGTTTACCGACTACCCGCCGGGCTTTTCCTATTTCGGGCAGGGTTACGTCTACTGGGTGATCTCGTTCGAGCTTGTGCTGTTCCTCGTGATGGCGGTGCTGTTCGGCATTCTCTTGCATCGCACGAGCTTCGGGCGATCGGTGTTCGCGATCGGCAATAATCCGATCGCCGCGCAGTTCTCCGGGATCAGGGTGCGGCGGATCAAGTTCATCCTGTTTTTGCTGACCGGGGTGATGTCGGGGCTCGCCGCGATTCTTCTGACCTCGCGGTTGGGCTCGACGCGGCCCTCGATCGCGCAGGCGTGGGAGCTCGAGGTGGTGACCATCGTGGTTCTGGGCGGAGTTTCGATCCTGGGGGGATCGGGGAGCATATTGGGGGTGGTGATCGCCGGATGCGTGATGGGACTGGTGACCTTCGGGCTGGGACTGCTCAACGTGCCGGGAATCGTGATGTCGATCGTCGTGGGCGCAATGCTGATCACGGTGATCGCCGTCCCGATCGTCATCGGGCGCATCCGGCAGGGGCTGGCGCGCCGATGAGGCATGTCGGTGTCATCGACATCGGCAAGACAAACGCCAAATTCGCCATCGTCGATGCCGAAACGATGGCCGAAGTGGCGGTGCGCACGCGGCCCAATCGGGTGCTGAGCGGACCGCCCTACCCGCATTTCGATATCGAGGGGATCTGGGATTTCCTGCTGGCGGCGATGGGCGAACTCAACCGCGAGTACCCCATCGACGCGCTCTCGATCACCACGCATGGGGCAACCGCGGCGCTGGTCGATGGGGCAGGCGAACTGGTGTTGCCGGTGCTCGACTATGAGTTCGACGGGCCCGCTACGGTACGGGCCGAGTATGACGCTCTGTGCCCGCCTTTTGAGGTGACGCTGACCCCCCGGCTGGCGATGGGGCTTAACCTCGGAGCACAGCTTTATTGGCTGAAGCGGGAATGGCCGGAGGCGTTCGCGCGGGCGCGGGCCATACTCACCTATCCGCAATATTGGGCCTGGCGGCTGACCGGGGTGGCGGCGTCGGAGCTGACATCGCTGGGGTGCCATACGGGGCTGTGGGATTTCGAGCGCGGGAGGTTTTCGTTGCTGGTCGAGGCCTTGGAGATTGGCGGAAAGCTGCCGCCGATCCGGTCGGCGTTCGATGCGCTGGGGGCAATCGGGTCCGAGGTTGCCGACCGGACGGGGCTGGCGGAAGGAACGCCCGTTCATTGCGGCATTCACGATTCCAACGCTTCGCTGCTGCCGCATGTGCTGGAGCGGACGCCGCCGTTTTCAGTGGTTTCGACCGGAACCTGGGTGGTGGTCGCCTCGCCCGGTGGAAAGATCGAGATGCTTGATGCGGAACGCGATTGTCTCGCCAATATCGACGCACTTGGCCGCACGGTGCCCTCGGCGCGGTTGATGGGGGGGCGGGAATATTCGCTGCTGACAGGTGACAGGACCGAGCCGCACGACGCCGGGACGGTCAAGACGGTGCTGGAGAAGGGATTGATGCTGCTCCCGACCGTGCAAAGCGGGTCGGGGCCGTTTCCCGGGCGGGCGGCGCGGTGGACTAGGGGCGCCGAGACGGCGGATGCGCCGACGCGGCATGCGGTGATCTCGTTTTACCTGGCGCTGATGACGGCGGAATGCCTGACCCTAACCGGAGCGGAGGGCGAGATCATCGTCGAGGGCCCCTTCGCGCGGAACTTCGATTATCTGGCGATGCTGGAGGCAGCAACGGGGCGGGCCGTGCTTGCCGATGGACGGAACGCAACGGGGACAAGCATCGGTGCGGCGTTACTGGCATTAGGCAAAGGCGCAAGGCCGCGCGGCCGTTCTGAGAGACGGGAATTGGGCGTTGCGGAAGCAGGGGCCTTGCGCGAATACGCGCGGCGTTGGCGGAGCACTTGCGCAAGCTAACTTGCAATATATATTGTTCTTGCAATTTCTAATGCAAAAACGTATGAGAGCGGACAGGAGGAGCCATGTCCATTCTCGAACGTGTCCAGTCGGTGGCCGAAAATCTCACGCGGGCAGAGCAGAAGCTCGTGCGCGAGATCATCGCCAAGCCGCGCGACGTGGCGTTGGGGACGGCGTCGAGCCTAGCACAGCGAATCGGGGTGCATGAAGCCACCGCATCGCGATTGGCCAAAAAGCTCGGGTTCGAGAGCTATGCCGGGTTTCGCGATGCCATCCGGGACGAATTCATCGTCAAGACCGACCCCGCGTTGCGAGTCCGCAATACGCTGGAGGCGGCGCAGGGCGGGGATCTGCTTTCCGAACTGATCGCCCGCGAGATTGAAGCGTTGGGCAATCTGCCCAACTATATCGATGCACGACGGATCGAGCAGGCGGCAGAAGTGCTGATCCGGGCACGGCGGGTGTTCATCTTTGCGCGCGGCAATGCAGTGACGCTGGGCGTCATGCTCGAAAAGCGGCTTTTGCGTATGGGGCTGGATGTGGAGATCCTTTCCGGCGACAGCCGCGACCTCGCCGAACAGGTGCTGCGGATGAGCGATGAGGATGCGTTGATCGCTTTCGCGTTCCGGCGGCAGCCCCGGCACTATGCGGCGCTGGTCGAGCGTGCCCGAGTAGTCGGAGCGACCTCGATCTCGATTTCCGGTTCGCTGGGACCGGCACTGGCGCCGGCGCCTGACATGCTGCTTTCTGCCCCACGGTCAGGTTCAAACGATAGTTTCCAGACGCTGACCGTGCCGATGGCGATCACCAATGCCCTGGTTCTGACCATGGCGCAGAAGGACCAGACCAAAGCGCTCGAACGGCTGGAAACGCTGGGTGAATTGATCAACGAATTCGAGTCTCGCTAGGGACACGGAGCGGCGGGTGGAGGACCGCCGAGTTCGCATGGCAAAATTCTGCAAGTAAACTTGCATGTCATACGAATGTTGCAAATACATGTGCATTAACGCGGGCCGGCAAGCACCGGCTCCACCCACTGGAGGACCATCAATGACCCTTAAGTATCTTCTGGCCACCACAGCCTTGGTCGGCCTTCTGACCACTCCCTCCCTTTCCCAGGATCTCGACGCCATGACCGCCGAGGAGCTGCTGCCGCTCGCCCAGGAAGAAGGCACAGTCACCGTCTATTCTTTCACCAGCCGCATTGCTGCGGTAGAAGCCGCATTTGAAGCTGCCTATCCCGGCATCGACCTGGTCGGTTATGACGCGAGCTCGACCGAGCAGATCGCCCGCCTGCAGGCGGAAGCTGCCGCCGGGATCGCTTCGGCGGACGTCGTTTATATTTCCGACGCCCCGGTCGTTTTGACCGAACTGCTCGATCAGGGGCTGATCGAGGGCTATGTGCCGCCGCGCGTTTCCGAGCTGCTGCCGGAAGAATTCAAGAGCCCGCTGCTGTCCCAGCGCCTTTCGACCAAGGTGCTGATGTACAACGAAGAAGCTCACCCCGATGGTGCGCCGGTCGACAATCTCTGGGACCTGACCACCCAAGAGTGGACCGGCCGGGTGATTATGGTTGATCCGCTCCAGCGCGGCGACTATCTCGACCTGATGGTGGAAATCGTTCTGCGTTCGGACGAGATGGCCCAGGCTTATGAAGCCGAATTCGGCGCCCCGATCGAACTCGACGCGGGCAATGAGAATGCCGGCATGCAGTTCATCGCCGATCTTTTCGCCAATGACGTCGTGTTGGTCTCCTCGACCGACGACGTCAACGCCGCCATCGGCTCGATCGGCCAGCCCAACCCGCCGATCGGCTTCACCTCGTACTCCGACCGTCGCGATAATGAGGATGAGGGCTGGGCGCTGCAGGTGGCCAATGAAGTCGAACCGTCCAACGGCATCATCTTCCCGGCTCTGCTGGCGCTTTCGGCCAACACCGAACATCCGGCCGCGGCCCGTCTCGCCATCGACTTTTTGATGGGTGACGACAGCGAAACCGGCGGCGAAGGCTTTGCGCCGTTTTATGTGCCCGGCGACTATGCCACGCGCACCGATATCGTGAGCCACCCGGACGCCGTGCCGCTGGAAGACTTCATCGCCTGGCGCATCGATCCAACCGCGACGGCTGAAATCCGCCAGGAGATCGCCGACTTCATTCTGGTGCTGCAGTAAGCTTTTCTCCTCCCCCGGCGAATGATCGCCGGGGGAGATCTCCTCATGAGACCGAAATAATGGCCACTTCTTCATCGATCGCCGGCCGGGGGCGGATTTCGCTACCGCAAGGCCTGGTCCTCAAGGTCTGCGTTCTTGCCGTTATCGGCGTTTTGATCGCCGGGCCGCTGCTGCGCATCCTGTTCGAAACGTTGATGCCCGGAACGGTTGCTGCATGGAGCGACGTGGTGATCAGCCCACTGTCGCGGAACCTACTCTGGGTGCCGCTGGGCAATACGCTGATCCTGGGATTTGGCGTTGCCGCAGGATGCGTGTTGATCGGCGGATTTCTGGCCTGGCTGGTGGTGATGACCGATATTCCGTTCCGGCGGACGATCGGATTGATGGCCACCCTGCCCTTCATGATTCCGAGCTTTGCCACGGCGCTCGCCTGGGGCTCGCTGTTCAGGAACGGACGTGTTGGAGGCCAGACCGGCTTCCTCGAAGGCCTGGGCCTATCGGTACCCGATTGGCTGAGCTGGGGCATGATACCCACGCTGATCGTGTTGATCGCGCATTATTATTCCCTGGCCTTCACGGTGATTGCCGCAGCGCTGGCCACGGTCAATTCCGATCTCGTGGAAGCCGCGCAGATGACCGGCGCCAAGCGCGGTCGAATCCTCATGGGCATCATCCTGCCCGTGGCGCTGCCGGCCATCGTGTCGGGCGCCTCGCTCACCTTTGCGGGGGCGGTTTCCAATTTCGCGGCCCCTGCCCTTCTGGGCCTGCCGGTCAGAATGCAGACCATGGCGACGCGGCTGTTCGGGATGATCGAGATCGGCCAGACGGCCCGCGGCTATGTGATCGCCATTCTGCTGATCGTTGTTTCGGCCTTTTTCCTCTGGTTCGGCAACAAGGTGATTTCCGGCCGGCGCTCCTATGCAACGATCACCGGCAAAGGCGGGCGCGCCAAGCGGTTCACGCTGGGCGGCGCGAAATACCCGCTGTTTGCCATCGCCACGATCATCTGTCTTCTGACCACCGTGGTGCCGGTGGTCATCCTCATCGCCTCGTCATTGGCTCCAAGTTCGTCGGCGCTCTTTTCCAACTGGACGCTGCACTATTGGATGGGCGCTTCCAATCCCTCGATCGCTCAGGGACAGGCAGGTGTTTTCCACAACCCGTTCATCGTTTCGGCGACGACCACGACGCTGGGACTCGGAGTTGTGGTTGCGATCACCGGCTCGGTGCTGGGGCTGATGGTGGCCTTTACGTTGGCGCGTTACCGCACCGGGTTCCTTTCAGGGGTCATCAACCAGATCTCGTTCCTGCCGCTGCTGGTTCCGGGCATCGCGTTCGGCGCGGCCTATATCGCACTGTTCGGCGCACCGATCGGGCCGTTCCCAGCGCTTTACGGCACATTCGCGCTGCTGGTGATCGCTGGCACCGCCTACCTCGTGCCCTTCTCGGTACAGACCGGCCGCGCCGTGATCCAGCAGGTTTCCGGCGATCTCGACGAGAGTGCGCGACTGACGGGGGCGGGGTTCTTCCGGCGCATGGCTGCAATCACCGTGCCGCTCGCCAGCCGTGGGCTGGCGGCCGGGGCCTTGATCATCTTCGTCAAGATCGTGCGCGACCTTTCGCTGGTGGTGCTGCTCTTTACGCCCACCACACCGCTGCTCTCGGTGCTCGCCTATCGCTATGCGTCCGAAGGGTTCACCCAGTTCGCCAACGCGATCACCGTCGTCATCCTCATCATCTCCATCGCCGTGACGCTGCTGGCCAACCGGCTGCAGGCGAAATCGCAGCCCTGGCTCAAGAATTAGGCCCGCCATGATCTCCATTTCCAATCTCACCAAGAGTTTCGGCGATTTCGATGCCGTCAAATCGGTCAGCCTTTCGGTGCCCAAGGGCTCGTTCCTCGTTCTTGTCGGCCCGTCCGGCTGCGGAAAATCGACGATGCTACGCATGCTGGCCGGGCTGGAAACACCAACCGCAGGAACCATCACGTTTGAAGGCAACACGGTTTCGGACGGCGATAAAAACTGGACCATCGAGCCGGCGCAGCGCGACACGGGACTGGTGTTTCAATCCTATGCCCTCTGGCCGCATATGACGGTGGCGGGGAATGTTGAATGGCCGCTCAAAGTCGCCAAAATGGCGGCGGCGGAGCGCAAGGCGCGCGTGGCCGAAGTGCTGACGCTGCTCGGGATCGAGAAGCTCGCCACCCGCTACCCCAACGAGATTTCGGGCGGACAGCAGCAGCGCGTGGCGATTGCCCGGATGATCGCGCCCAAGCCGGGAATATTGCTGTTCGACGAACCGCTCTCGAACCTTGATGCCAAGCTGCGCGTGGAGATGCGCACCGAATTACTGCGGGTGCATCGGGCGACAGGGGCGACCTCAATCTATGTGACGCACGACCAGGTGGAAGCCATGACCATGGCGAGCCATGTGGCGGTGCTGAAAGATGGCGAGGTCGAACAATTCGGGACGCCCGAGGAGTTGGTGGCCAATCCACAGACGGCGTTCGTCGCAACCTTCGTGGGCACGCCTCCGGCAAATCTGGTGCCGGTGCGACCAGTCGAAGGTGGGATCGAATTTGCCGGAACGGTGCTGCCCAAGGGGTTTGATCTTGAAGGGGCGGCGCAGGCTATGTACCGGCCCGAAACGCTTGGGGTTTCCCACACCCAGAGTCAGCGGACGCTGGCGCTCGATTTTGCCGAAGCAAGCCCGGTGGCCGGCCGGATCATGGTGACCGGCACGCGTGGCGACCTGCGGCTGACGGCGGTTGTGGACAAGGCGCCGAAATTTGCGCCCGGCGACACCGTTCATTTCCTGTTGCCGGAAAAACCCGCCGCGCTCTTTACCCCCGCCGGGGAGATCATGGCATGAAGCGTGTGATGATCGTGCGGCATGGGGAGTCTGAGTGGAACGCCGAGCGCCGCTTGCAGGGGCAAGCCGATATCGCGCTCTCCGCGAAAGGCCGCGCACAAGCAGAGGCACTAAAACCGGTAATTGCGGGGCTTTCGCCGGATCGGACGATCTGCTCGGACCTCGAGCGCGCTCACGATACGGCGGGGCTTTTGGGCATTGCCGATGCCGAATGCCGTGCTGAGCTGCGCGAAATCCATGTCGGCGAATGGACCGGGCGGCCGATCGAAGCGATCAGGGCTGACGATGTGGCTGGATATCAGGGGTGGCGTGCAGGGACGTATACGCCGCCGGGTGGAGAAAGCTGGAGCGATTTCGTGGCCCGGACGACAGCCTGTGTCACCCAGGCCCTACAAACCAGCGAGAAGCTTCTGGTCGTCTGCCATGGTGGCGTAATCCGGGCGTTGCTTGAAAGCCTTATCGACCTGCCGCCCAAGCGGATTATTCCCGTGGGACCGGCGAGCCTAACGATCCTCGCGGAGCGCCCGGCCGGATCGGGCAATATGCGGCTCGAACTCTTCAACTATTCGCCGCTCGGACCGGTGCTGGACGCACCCGATTGAACGGGGGATTCTCCATCCCTCCGCAGTAGAAGAAATCCATGCCACCGCCGGGCGCCATTTTGGCGCATGCATCCGCGCGCCTGCGTCGCCCGCGCAAAGCCTCCGCCTTACACTGGCTCTACGATCACGCCATGGAGGCATTTGGTGAAAAAGTTTCTTCTCGCATTGGCGCTGGCCGCCACGGCAACACCGGCGGCGGCGCAGCCGACCGACATTTTGAACGTCTCCTACGACATCGCCCGCGAGCTCTATGCGGCGATCAATGAAGCCTTCATTCCCCATTATGCCGAAGAGACCGGCACGACGCTCACCGTCAACCAGTCCCATGCCGGCTCGTCCACCCAGGCGCGCGCCATTCTCGAAGGGCTGCAGGCCGATCTTGTGACCTTCAACCAGGTCACCGACGTCAACGTGCTGGCTCAAAACGGGTTCGTTTCGGAGAACTGGCAGAGCGAATTTCCAAACAACGCTTCGCCCTACTATTCGCCCCCAGCCTTTCTGGTGCGGGCGGGCAATCCCAAAGGGATCGAGGATTGGGACGATCTGGTGCGTGAGGACGTCCAGGTGATTTTCCCCAATCCCAAGACCTCCGGCAATGGGCGCTATACCTATCTCGCGGCCCGAGCCTATGCCAGTGGCGCGTTCGGGGGCGACGAGGCGGAAGTCACCGAGTTTCTCACCACCTTCTTCGGCAACGTGCCGGTCTTTGAGACCGGCGGGCGCGGGGCGACCACTGCCTTTGTCGAGCGGCGGCTGGGCGATGTGCTGATCACCTTCGAGGCCGAAGCGCTGGCGATCGTCAACCAACTGGGCGCCGATCAGTTCGAGGTCGTGGTGCCCAGCGTGAGCATCCTCGCCGAGTTCCCGGTGGCCGTGGTCGACCGGGTAGCCGAGGCGCGCGGATCGGCGGAGATCGCCCAGGCCTATATCGAATTTCTCTATTCGAGCGAAGGCCAGACCATTCTGGCGCAGAACTTCAACCGCGTTCACGATGAGGCCGTGGCGGCCGAGTATGCCGACACGTTCCCCGAGTTGCGCCTAGTGACGATCGAACAGGAATACGGCGGCTGGGATCGGGCGTCGCAGGAGCATTTCGCAGAGGGCGGACTGCTCGATCAGGTTTTCCTCAACCAGTAAGAGCCGAGCAAACCAACGACCATGATGCGGCATGGGAGAGATCCCATGCTGCCATAAGCATCTGAGGACATTCTTGGCTCTCGCTGCGCGTCTTTATCGCAAATCCATTCTGCCCGGCTTCGGCCTTTCGCTGGGGATCGCGCTTACCTATGCGACGATCATCATCGCGCTGCCCATCGCTGCCATGGTGTTCAAATCGGCGAGCCTTGGGTTCGACGAGTTCGTGCGGATCACCACATCGCAGCGGGCGCTTGCGGCCTATTGGATCACCATTTCCTCGGCGGCGCTGGCAACGGTGGTCAATTCCATCCTGGGGCTGCTGCTCGCCTGGGTAATCGTGCGGTATCGCTTTGCTGGAAGGCGGGCGCTCGATGCGCTGGTCGATCTGCCGTTCGCGCTGCCCACCGCCGTGGCCGGGCTAACGCTGGTGACGCTGTTTTCGCCCGACGGGTGGTATGGCTCGGTGCTCGAACCGATGGGGCTTTACGTCAACTACACCCAGGTGGGCATCGTGGTTGCGATGACCTTCACCTCCATCCCCTTCGTGGTGCGAGCGGTGCAGCCGGTGCTCGAACAACTCGAGCCCGAATTCGAGGAGGCGGCAAGGAGCCTGGGGGCCACCGATTTCCAGGTTTTCACTCGCGTGGTGTGGCCGGCCATTCTGCCCGCGTTCCTCACTGGATGCGTACTCTCTTTCGCCCGCTCGCTCGGCGAGTTCGGGGCCGTGGTGTTCATCGCGGGCAACATTCCGGGAATGACCGAGATCGTCTCCCTGCTGATCGTCATCCGGCTCGACGAATACAACTATCCGGCCGCCGCAGCACTCGCCACCGTGCTGCTAGTGGTCTCCTTTATCACCATGCTCTCGACCAATCTGCTGCAGAGCTGGCAATTGCGTTACGCGGAGAAGAGCCGATGAGTGCCCGGCGCCGGTCCCCCGCCGAAACCGTGCTGATCGGGTTGGCGTTCCTCGTCGCCGCGCTGACGCTGGTTGCGCCGCTGGCGCTGATCTTTGCCTATGCGTTCCGGGAGGGCTGGGGCGCGTATCTGACCAACATCATCGAGCCCAACACGCTGCATGCGGTAGGATTGACGGTTCTGACGGCGTTGATCGTCGTGCCCATCAATATCGTCTTCGGCATTGCCGTGGCGTGGTTGGTGACGCGGCATCGCTTCGTGGGGCGGCAGCTCCTGGTGACCATCATCGAGCTGCCGTTTTCGATCAGTCCGATCGTGGCTGGGGTGGCCTATCTGTTTCTCTATGGCGGACAGGGATTGCTCGGCCCTTCGCTGCAAGCGGCGGGAATACCGATCATGTTCACGGTTTTTGCGATTTTCCTTGTAAGTCTGTTCGTCACCGCGCCTTTCGTGGCGCGGGAGTTGATCCCGCTGATGGCGCAGCAGGGAACCGAGGACGAGGAAGCAGCCCTTTCGCTCGGCGCCAGCGGATTTCAGATGCTGCGATTGGTGACGCTGCCTAATATCGGTTGGGCGCTGCTCTATGGAGCGATCCTCACCAATGCGCGGGTGATGGGAGAGTTCGGCGGCGTTTCGGTCGTATCGGGCGCGATCCGGGGGCAGACTAACACGCTGCCCCTGCAGATCTCCCAACTGTTCAATGATTTCAACGTCACCGGCGCCTTTGCCGCCGCAACGCTATTGGCGCTGCTTGCCGTGGTGACGATCGTGCTCAAATCGCTGCTGGAATGGCGGAACGGCGCACATTAAGCATCTCATCTTGCGCGCGTTTCGGCGTTAGACGCCGCCCTCGTCAGCCGGGAACACGCTCCAGCGTCGGGGCCTAAAGGCGATGCGCGATTTGGCGACCGCGGAGTGATCGACGGGGATTTCGATCTCGACCTTTTCGCTGACACCGCCGACTTCGAGTTCGACCTGGCGCACGCCGGCGGTGCGGCGGCTGGTTGCAACTGTGCCCACGATGGCCGTTTCTCCGCTTTCGACCACTTCGACGTCGTGCGGACGGAAAAAGAGCTGGCCGTCCCCATCGGCAACGCCCTTGGCATCGAGACCGAGCGGGCGGTCTGCGAAATAGAGCTGGCCGCGTTCGATGCTGACCGGCAGGCGCGAGGATTGGCCGATAAAGGAATAGACGGTCGGCGAATTTGGGGTGTCGTAGATCTCGTCGGGCACGCCCACCTGTTCGATCCGGCCCTGGCTCATGACGACGACGCGATCTGCGAGTTCGAGCGCTTCCTCCTGGTCGTGGGTCACGAAAACGGTGGTGTGGCCGGTGGAATCGTGGACCTCGCGCAGCCAGCGGCGCAGTTCCTTGCGCACCTGCGCATCCAAAGCACCGAAAGGTTCGTCGAGCAGCAGCACCTTGGGTTCGATGGCCAGGGCGCGGGCAAGCGCCACGCGCTGACGCTGGCCGCCGGAGAGCTGGTTGGGATAACGCTTTTCGAACCCCTTGAGCTGGACAAAGTCCAAAAGCTCGCGCGAGCGGGCTTCGATCTCCTTTTTGGGGCGCTTGTCCTTGCCGGTGCGCACTTTCAAGCCAAACCCGACATTTTCAAGCACCGTCATGTGCCGAAAGAGCGCGTAGTGCTGGAAGACAAAGCCCACATTGCGCTCCTGCACACTCTTTTTCGACGCGTCGCCCTCGCCGAAATAAATGGCGCCCTCGGTTGGAAAATCGAGTCCCGCGATCAAACGCAGCAACGTCGTCTTGCCCGAGCCGGACGGGCCGAGCAACGCGATCAGTTCGCCCGATTGGATATCGAGCGACACGTCGTGGAGCGCGGGGAACTTGTCGAACTCCTTGCGCACGTTTTTGACTTTGACTTCCATAAATACCTTTTCCGATCCGTCGCGGTCGCCCGTCGGCGTGGTCGCGACCTTATACGCTTGGGCGGGGCCTTGAGAACCGGGGCGACCAGCGCCGGCATGCTAAAAGCTCCCGCCTCCGCGGAATTATATTCGCCGGCCAGGTGCCGGCGCAAACCGGCATCAGGTGCAATCGGGTCGGCACGATCGGAGGGGCAGAAGCACTAATGCATTAGTGTTGAAGTTGTGCGCAGGATGCGCTAAACGGGACGGGCCGACGCGCGAGA
This sequence comes from Pelagibacterium sp. 26DY04, assembly GCF_031202305.1. Taxonomy (NCBI): domain Bacteria; kingdom Pseudomonadati; phylum Pseudomonadota; class Alphaproteobacteria; order Hyphomicrobiales; family Devosiaceae; genus Pelagibacterium; species Pelagibacterium sp. 26DY04. The sequence goes on along the minus strand of NZ_CP101731.1, from coordinate 569,962 downwards.
GGCGCTGCCGAGGAGGAGTCCATGAGCGAAAACGAAACCAAAAACTCCCGCCGGAGCGATCGCTGGTTCGTGCCCGATGATCTGCGTTCGATGGGGCATCGCTCGCGCATGCTGCAGATGGGTTATGACGAAGCCGATTTTCTCGGTAAGCCGGTCATCGGCATTGTCAACACCTGGTCGGACACCAATCCCTGCCATGCCCATTTCAAGGAGCGCGTCGAGGACGTCAAACGCGGCATATTGCAGGCCGGCGGCTTTCCGGTGGAACTGCCCGGGCTATCACTCTCGGAAAGCCAGCTCAAGCCCACCTCCATGCTCTATCGCAACATGTTGGCGATGGAGACCGAGGAGATGCTGCGCGCCCACCCCATAGACGGCGCCGTGCTGATGGGGGGCTGCGACAAGACCACGCCGGGGCTGGTGCTGGGGGCGGTGAGCGCGGGCTATCCGATGATCTTCCTGCCCGCCGGCCCGATGCTGCGCGGCAATTATCGTGGGCAGCCGTTGGGGTCGGGTTCGGATTCGTGGAAATATTGGGACGAACGGCGGGCCGGCGTGATCGGGGAAGCCGAATGGAAGGAAGTGGAGCAGGGCATCGCCCGCTCCTACGGCCATTGCATGACCTTCGGCACGGCGAGCACCATGACCGCGATCGCTGAGGCGCTGGGGCTGACCCTGCCCGGCGCGAGCTCGATTCCGGCCGCCGACACCAACCACAACCGCATGTCGACGCAAACCGGGCGGCGCATCGTTGAGATGGTCGCCGAGGGGCTGACGCCCGACAGGATCCTAACCCGCGATGCCGTGGACAACGCGGTGATCGTCGCGATGGCGACGGGGTGTTCGACAAATGCGGTGGTTCATCTGCTTGCCATGGCACGGCGGGCCGGGATCGACCTCACGCTCGACGATCTCGACGCCGCCAGCCGGGTGACGCCTGTGCTGGCCAATATCCGCCCGTCGGGCAAGACATACCTCATGGAAGATTTCTATTTCGCCGGCGGATTGCGGGCGCTGATGGGGCAGCTCAGGGACCGGCTCAATCTCGATGCGTTGACCGTTTCGGGGCGTACATTGGGGGAGACGCTGGAAGGCGCGGAGATCCACAACACCGACGTTATCCGGCCGCTCGACAACCCGATCTACCACGAGGGCTCGCTGGCTGTGCTGCGGGGGAATCTGGCGCCCGATGGGTGCGTGATCAAACCTTCGGCATGCGAGGCCCGGTTCCTGGTCCATGAGGGGCCGGCTCTGGTTTTCGATTCCTACCCCGAGATGAAAGCGGCGGTGGATGACGAAGACCTTGATGTCACGGCGGACCACATCCTGGTTCTGCGCAATGCCGGTCCGCAGGGTGGGCCGGGGATGCCTGAATGGGGCATGCTGCCCATTCCGCGCAAGTTGCTGCGCCAAGGGGTGCGCGACATGCTGCGCATTTCGGATTCGCGTATGAGCGGGACGAGCTATGGCGCCTGCATCCTGCATGTGGCGCCCGAATCCCATATCGGCGGCCCGCTGGCACTGGTGAAAACCGGCGACATCATCAGGGTGGACGTGCCCAGCCGGCGCATCGACATGCTGGTTTCCGAAGACGAACTCGCCTCACGCCGACGCGCCTGGGTGGCGCCCAAGCCGCGTTACGAGCGCGGCTATGGCTGGATGTACGTCAATCACGTGACGCAGGCCGACAAGGGCTGCGATTTCGACTTCCTCGAAGCCCGTTTCGGCGCCGCCGTCGCCGAACCTGATATTTTCTAAGCCTTGGGAGGACCTACCAATGACCCAACCCACTTTCCGCCCCGAGACGCGCGACAAGCTTAAGCATGTGAGCACCGCCACGCTTGCGACGCTTTTGTTCAAGCGCGGCCTGCGCAACCAGTACATCCAGGACGTGCATCCACTGGGTCGCAAGGCCGAGAACATGGTCGGGCCGGCCTTTACGCTGCGCTATATCCCGGCACGGGAAGACCTCAATGAATTGACGGTCTTTCGCGACCCCGACCATCCGCAGCGCAAGGCAGTGGAAATGGCGCCCGAAGGCGCGGTGATGGTGTTCGACAGCCGCAAGGATGCCCGCGCCGCTTCGGCGGGCTCGATCCTGGTCACACGGCTGATGATGCGGGGCGTGGTGGGAATCGTCACCGATGGCGGGTTCCGCGACAGCCCCGAGATCGCCGAGATGGATATCCACGCCTACCACAACCGGCCTTCGGCGCCGACCAACCTCACCCTGCACCAGGCGCTCGACATCAATGCGCCGATCGGGTGCGGGGATGTTGCCGTGTGGCCGGGAGACATTATGGTGGGGGATGGCGAAGGGGTGATCGTCATTCCGCGCGCCATCGTGGACGAGGTGGCCGACGAGGCGACCGAGATGACGGTGTTCGAGGATTTCGTGCTCGAAAAGGTGCGTGACGGGGCGACGATCATCGGGCTCTATCCCCCGACGCGGGAAGAGAGCCAGCAGGCCTTTGCCGACTGGCGCAAGCAGAACGGCCGTTGAGCCGAAACGAGAGGGACGAGATGACCGACAAGCCGCATATCCTTAAGGCCGCCAAGCTGTCGGAAAAGACGCTTGGAGAACTCGCGGACCGGTTTATCGTCCATGCCCTTCCCGAGGACGCTGGTGAGGCGTCACGACTGCTCGATCAGGTGGGATCGCAGATCCGCGGGCTGGCGGTGCGCAAGACGATCATCGACAAAGCGATGATCGACCGGCTGCCGGCGCTCGAGATCATCGCCAGCTACAGCGCGGGGACCGAGAACATCGACACCGAATATGCACGGGGCAAGGGGATAACGATCGCCAACACCTCCCATATCCTGGCGCTGGAGGTGGCCAATCTGGCCCTGGCGCAAATCCTGGCACTGACCCGCGAGATGATCAATGCCGACCGTTTCGTGCGGGAAGGCAAGTGGCCTACGGATGTCTTCCCCCTCGCCCGCTCCCTCAAGGGGATGCGGGTGGGGATTGTCGGCTTCGGCCATATCGGCAGCGAGATCGCCAAACGGCTGGAGGTGGTGGGGGCGAAGCCCTCGTACACCGGCCCCAACCGCAAACCCACGGAGTTGCCGTTCTATGAAACGCCGCTGGAACTGGCCCGCGCCAACCAGATGCTGGTGATCACCTGTCCGCTGACCCCGCAGACGCGGGGGATGATCGGCGCCGAAGTGCTCGGTGCGCTGGGCCCCGATGGGTATCTGGTCAATATCGCGCGCGGACCGATCGTGGACGAACAGGCGCTGATCGCGCTTCTGGCGCGGGACGGGCTGGCCGGGGCGGCGCTCGACGTGTTCGAGGATGAGCCCGACGTGCCCCAAGCGCTGATCGATGACCGCAGGGTGGTGCTGTCCCCCCATATCGGTTCGGGAACCGTCGAGACACGGCAGTTCATGGGCGATGCCATGGTGGATGCGCTCGTTGGAAAGCTGGGCGGCGAACCTTTCGCGCGCCCGAATTAGATCGTATCGGGCGGGATGGCGCGGCGGGCGCGGCGACCTTCCCAGAAAGCGCTGTAGACGACGCCGGCAAAGATCAGTGCGCCGCCGGCGAGAACCGTCAGCTCTATACTCTCGGCAAAGAGGAAATAACCCAGAATCGCAACGATTGGCAGGCGGATGAAATCGACCGAGATGACCATTGAGGCATCCGCCAATTTTAACGCGCGGGCGATGGAAAGCTGCGCGATCAACCCGCCAACGCCCTGAAGCGCCATCAGCCCCAATGCGGTCGGGCTAGGCCAGACCCAGACGGGAATGGCGATCAGCAGCGCGAAGGGCACGGTCACTACGAGGTTGAACCAAACGATCCGCAGCGGCTCCTCTCGGCCCGAACTCACCTTCATCAGCAACGCGACACCGGCCAGCCCGATGGCCGAACCGAGCGCGAGCATGACGCCGGGGCCGAATTCGATACCTGGCGGCTGGAGGATGATCAACATACCCACCAGCCCGGCGAAAATCGCAAGAATGCGGTGAAAGCCCACCCCTTCGCGCAGGAACAGCATAGATCCCAACGTCACGAACAGGGGCATGGTGAAAGCCAAGGCGGTGACCAGTGCGATGGGCAGCATGGTGATGGCCATGAAATAGGCGACCAGCGCCAACAGCTTGATAATGGCGCGCAGCGAATGGAGTGGCCAAAGACCGTTAGCGTCGAAACTGCGCTGCGCCGGTTTCAAAATTAAGAACAGAGCGAGGAGCGAAAAGAAGTTACGAAAAAACGCGATCTCGAGCGCATGAACCTCGCCGGAGACGAACCGCACGAACACCGTGTCGAGCGCCGCCATGATGGCGTTAAAGCCCATCAGAACGAAGGCCAGGATGACAGGCGGCATGGGAGGAGCTTTCATTGGGCGGATCGAGCGCCGGCCTGTCACGCCGGCGCCGCCGATGGATCAGGCCGCCGTGGCGTTTTCCCATTTTGGCCTGGGCGCGGCTTCGATCAGCTTGCGGGTATAGGGATCGGCCGGATTCTGGAACAGGGCCTCGGTGCGGTTCTGTTCGACCACCTTGCCCGATTTCATCACCAGGATGCGGTCGGCGAAATTGCGCACGATGGGCAGATCGTGGGTGATGAAAATGTAGGAAAGCCCCAGCCGGTCGCGCAGATCGCCCAGAAGGTCGATGATCTGCATCTGGATCGAAACGTCCAGCGCGGAGACGGCCTCATCGCAAACGAGCAGTTCGGGATCGCAGGCGAGCGCCCGGGCGATGGCGATGCGCTGGCGCTGGCCGCCCGAGAACTGATGCGGATAGCGTTTGGCGTGATCGGCATTGAGCCCGACGAGTCCGAGGAGCTCGGCCACCCTGTCACGCCACTGGGCGCGCGCCAGGATATCCTTGTGGATGCGCCAGGGTTCGGAGACGATCGAGAATACGTCCATGCGCGGGTTCATTGAGCTGTAGGGGTCCTGGAACACCATCTGCACGCGGCGCCGGAAGGCCAGGAGCTGCTGGCGATCCATCTTGAGGACATCGTCGCCATGGAACAGGGCGGCTCCGCTGGTCGCATCGGTCAGGCGCAGCAGGATTCGGGCGATGGTGGACTTGCCCGACCCGGACTCTCCCACGATACCCAGCGTTTCGCCTCGCTTTAACGTGAAGGAGACATCATCGACGGCGTTGAGCACGCGCGGGGTACCGAACAGGCCCGGTGAAAGCTGATAGCTCTTGCACAAATGCTCGACGGCAAGGATCGGCTCGGTCCCCGCTGCGCGCTCGGGGGCTTCGATGTGAGCCGGCAAGGCGCCCATCAATTGGCGGGTATAGGCGTGCTCGGGGTGGTCGAACACTTTCCGCGCGTCGCCTTCTTCTACGATGCGGCCGTTTTTCATGACGACGATGCGATCGGCCATGTTGGCGGCGACCTCGAGGTCGTGGGTGATCATGATGATCCCCAGTCCCTCCTCGCGCTGGAGATCCTTGAGAAGATCAAGAATCTGCGCCTGAACGGAGACGTCGAGCGCCGTTGTCGGCTCGTCGGCGATCAGCAGTTCGGGGCCGAGCGCGATCGCCATGCCGATCATGATGCGCTGGCGCTGGCCGCCCGAGAACTGGTGCGGGTACCAGTCGATCCGCGTTTCAGGCTCGGGGATGCCGACGCGGCGCAGGATGTCGATGCTGCGCTGCCGCGCTTCGGCGCTGCCCGCCTTCTTGTGGGCGGTATAGACCTCGGCCATCTGCCAGCCGATGGTATAAACCGGATTGAGGTGGGAAAGCGGATCCTGGAAGATCATGGCGATCTTGCAGCCATTGATCGACCGGCGGGCACCCTCGGAGAGGTGGGTGATTTCCCTGCCGCTATACCGGATGGTGCCCGAGACGATCTCGCCCGGCGGGGTATCGATCAGCCCCATGATGGCGCTGGCGCTCACCGATTTTCCCGAGCCGCTCTCGCCTAGGATCACCAGCGTTTCTCCGGCTTCGACCGAAAAGCTCACCCCTTCGGTGGCGCGGAACGCACCGGTCGCGGAGTGGAAATCAACAGTGAGGTTGTCGACCGAGAGCAAGGACGTGGCTGAATTGCTCATTTGAACTTCCCCCGTTTTGCCAGTTCGAGCCGCCAGCGCTGATGCGGATCGGCATAGGTCCGCCACCAGCTCGAGAGGATGTTGAGCGAAAGGGTGGTGAGAAGGATAGCCAGACCCGGCCAGAAGGCGACCCACCAGGCGGTGGCAAGATAGCCGCGGCCGGTGGCAACCATCGAGCCCCAGGTGAAGGCGGGCGCCTGAATGCCGAGCCCGAGAAAGCTCAGCGAGGATTCGGCGAGAACGACGGTGGCAAAGTCGATGGCGCCGATGGTGAGGATGGTAGGCACCACCATCGGCGCGATGTGACGGAAGACCAGCCGTAGATGGCTGGCGCCGAGCGCCGTCGCGGCGCTGACGAACATGCGCTCGCGCACTTCGAGCACTTCGGCGCGGGTGGTGCGCAGATAGATCGGCACACGGGTGATGGCGAGCACAAGGACGAGATTGGGGATGGAGGGCCCCAGCGCGAACAGCACGATGAGCGCCAGAAGGAGCGAAGGAAAACTCATCACAATATCGGTGGCGCGTATGATCAGATTGCCCACCCAGCCGCGCGAATAGCCCGCGATGAGGCCGAGCGTGCCGCCGATGAGCAGAGAGCAAAGCACTGCGAACGCCGCGATGCCGAGGGTATTGCGCGCGCCAACTGCCAGACGGGCAAGAAGGCTGCGGCCAAGCGTGTCGGCGCCCAGCACATAGGCAAAGCCCTGTTCGAGCGAAAACGGCGCCATATTGCGCGCCCGGAAATTGGGCGATTCGGCGAGATCGCCGATGAGCATGGGGGCAATGATGGCACAGAGCGCCACAAGGATCAGAAAGATCGTCGCCGTTCCGGCCAGGGGATCGCGGAACAGGAGCTTGGCCGGCAAGGGAATGCGGCTCGTGCGCCCTTTGGCGCTTTGGGTTTCCATGGACAGAACACTCATGCTGCTTGGTGCCGGATGCGCGGATCGAGCGCTGCATAGATGAGGTCGATCACGATGTTGAGGACGAAGATCGCAACCGCCGTCACCAGCACTGTGGACTGGATGAGGGCGAAGTCGCGACGCAGGATGGCGTCGATCATCAGCTTGCCGATGCCAGGCCAGCCGAAAATGGTTTCGATGACCACCGCGCCGTTGACGAGCGTGGCGGTGAGATCGCCAGCGACGGTCACGACCGGCAGCATGGCGTTGCGCAGGGCATGGACGAAAAGGATTTTCCGCCCCGAAACACCCTTGGCGCGCGCCGTCTTGACATAGGGTGAAGTTAGAACGCCGAGCATCGAACCGCGTACCACCTGGGTCAAAAGCCCGAAGGGGCGGAGCATCAGCACTGCGATCGGCATGATCCAGTGGAGCGGCGTGCCGGTGCCCGAGGTGGGCAGCAGGCCCAGGGAGACCGAGAAGACCAGAATTGCGACGATCGCCACCCAGAAATCGGGTGCGCTGGCGCCCGCCAGCGAAACCGTCGTCGCGACGCGATCGAAAAAGCCGTTGGGCCGCGCGGCGGCGAGCGCGCCCACCACCAACGCCAGGGCGATGGCGAGGCTCATGGCGATGGCCGCCAGCTTGAGCGTTTCGGGAAAGGCTTCGAGCGTCACTTCCATGGCCGGCCGGTTGCGGCTCAGCGCGGTGCCGAAATCGAGCTGCACGAGATCGACGAGATAACGCCCGAACTGGACATAGAGCGGATCGTTGAAGCCGTTGAGCTCGTTGAAGGCCTGGCGCTGCGCCTCGGTCGAATCGAGCGGCAAGTAGAGATAGGCGGGATCACCCGTGAGCCGGGAGAGAAAAAACACAAGCACCAGCAGGCCGGCGACTGCGATAAGGCTCTGGATCGACCGTCTGAAGACGTATGCGAACATAAAACTCCTCCTTGGCCGCTCGGCCGCCCCCGCCGCCGATGGCGGGGCGGACGCTTGCAGCGTCCGCCCGCTCCGAAATTATTGTGCGAAGCTGATCTCGGAAAGACGGACCTCGCTGTTGGTCTTGAGATCGGGCTGGTACTCGATGCGCTCCCCGACGCGGACATAGCCGATCATGTGATACATCGGGACATCGGCGATGATCTCGTCATGGACCATGGCGAAGGCCTGGGCGAAGAGATCGCAACGCTCCTGCCCGCTCGAGGTCATGGCGTCGAGGATCAGCGCGTCGAGCTCCTCATTCTCGACAGTCGAATACTGGCCTTCGCTCGTATACATGACCGGCACCGTGAACCCTGCGTCGCCCGTGCTGTTGTCGTGTTGCTGCTGAAAGATGGTCGGGTTGCGGCCTTCGGGAAAGGGCTTGTCGAGATAGCGCACCCAATCGGCGGCTTCGAGTTGCTGCACGGTGATGTTGAGGCCCAGATCAGCCCACATGGCCTGCATGGCCTCTACGGATTCGGCTGCGTTGGGGAAGAACCCATTGCGGGCGATGATCGTCAATTCGGTATCGACAGGCACGCCATCGGCGCGGGCTTCCTCGATCAACTGGCGCGCGCGCTCGGGATCGAACTGCCAGGGCTGGATGGCGTCATTGAAGCCGCAATTGCCCGGGGGCACCATCTGGTTGGCACGGAGCACATCTGGCCCGAACAGTGCTTCGCCCATGCCTTCCCAGTCGATGGCGATGTTGAGCGCCTCGCGAACGCGGACGTCGTCAAGCGGGGGCATCTGCATGTCGAGGCGCATGCGGGTGGTTTCGGAGTTGAGATAGGCGAAATCGGTTTCCGGGTTGGTCGCGTCCTGAACGGCGATAGCCGGGGTAAGATCGGCCTCGCCGGTCTGGACCATGGCAGCACGGATCGCCGATTCCGAACGCCATACGAAAGTCGCTTCGGTGACGGCCGGCGCCTCGCCCCAATAATCCTCGTTGCGGGTGAGCAGGATGTGCTCGTTATCGGCCTCGGCAAGCACATAAGGGCCGGTGCCAACCGGTTCGTTGACTTCCGCATCGAAGGGCATATTGGGCGAGACGATCTGCACTGTGCCCATCAGCGTAGGCATGATGGGGATAGCGATGTCGGAAACGACCTCGACGGTATATTCGTCCACAGCCGACGGGGTCAGCGTAACGTCACCGAACTTGGAGCGGCTGTCGCAGGTGAGGGCCGGGTTCATCAGGCGGTTGATGGAGTTGACCACGGCCTCGGCATTGAGCGGAGCGCCGTCCTGGAAGGTGACGCCCTCACGCAGGGTAAAGCGCCAGGTGAGATCGTCGACCTGCTCCCATTCGGTCGCCAGGTGTGGCTCCACCTCACCGGTTTCGACATTGATGTCGGTCAGCGTCTCGGTGATGTTCATGTTGATGACGCGCCCGATATCGGCGCGAATTGAGCGGCAGGGCTCCAGATTGGCGGGCTGTTCAGGCAGAACGACGGTTACCTCCTGAGCCATCCCCGCACCCGACATCAAGCCCACCACAAGTGTGCCCGCTACGCTTGAAAACAGTTTCGTCCTGATCGTCATGGTTCCTCCTCCTCGATCATGGTCCTTTTGGAGTTCCCTAAGGGGAGGCGCAGCCGGACCCCGCCGCACCTCTACCGAACCTCCCTATGCCATCGGCGTGACCGACAATCGCACTAGAGCACTAATGCATTAGTCAGTCAATGTCTCTATACGGCAGGCCGGATGTCTGAGCTTCTCGGCGCTACTTGGCGCAGGTTCGCATCCGCCGAGCTAGGCCGCTTCGGCGCGCCTGCGGGCCGCCGTTTCAGCCACCATCAGCGCTTCGACTTGCGGGCGGATCAGTGCCTTTTGGTCCTCGTCGAGATTGGAAACAAGCGGCATCAGCGGGCCGCAATCAGCAATACCCGAGAGGGTTATCCCATCGTGCAGCACCGAGGTCCCCCCCAGCCTGGCCCGGGTCTTCTCGAAATCAAGGAATGGGGCACTCAGTTTCCGCGCCAGATCCATCTCGCCGGCGCGATAGAGCGCAAGCAGCTCGTTGGCGGCAGCCGGGGCGATACAGACCGCGCCCGAGGTAAAGGTCGCCAAGCGGCGCGCGCCGATATGGTCATGAATCGGCGTCTCGCCCATGCCGGATGCGATGCGGTCGACGCCAACGGCCGCGATCAGCGCGTCGAGATAGGAATCGTCGCTCGGATCATCACGCTCGACTGCATATTTGACGAAGTCGACCGCCCCCTCATCGACCAGGCGCGCCAGCGCTTCGGGATCGATATAGCGGTCGCGCTTGATGTAGAGCACGATACCGAAGCCGAGGCGGTCAGCAAGCCGGCGGGCCCCTTCGGCGACGCCGCTCGGGTCGGACGGAAAGGCCATGGGCAACAGCAGCACATTGCGCACGCCTGCCTTGCGGATATCGCCGGCCTGATCCATCGCCTTGCCGAAATCGGGACCGACGGAAAAAAGGATGCGCAGGGATGGTGGGCAATGGGCAAACAGCACCGCGAGCGCCTCGCGGAAGCTTTCAGCTCCGAAGTGATAGAGATTGGCGTTGCCGCCATAAAGCACTGATGTAATGCCGCCCTCGGCAATGTGACGCATCAGGTCGCGGTTTGCAGTTTCGGCAACCGCGCCCTCGGAGGTCAGGGCAATAGGTGGAACGGCGACCACCGAACGGGTGTAGTCCGAAGGCGTCAACGGGGGCTGGCTCACTATCTGTCCTCCTGCATTAGTGCGCCAGTCGTAGCGACAAGCATCTAGCCTGTCAATAATATTTACAACATCAGGGCGCGATCGTCTTGTCGAGCATGCGGCGGCGCGCCTGAACAATGTGATATTCCATAGCGATACGCGCCGCTACAGCATCCCGCCCTCGAATAGCGTCCACAATATTTGAATGTTCCTGGGCCACCAGCATGCCCCGTTGCGGTGAGCGCGAACTTGTTAACTTAAGTGACACCGTCATGAAGTCGCTCAACCGCACCTCCGGCCCTTCGAGGCTTTCGACGAAAAACTCGTTGCCGGCCGCTTCAGCAATGGCGATGTGGACCTCGCGATCGGACTGCCAGAGGAATTCGCCCTTTTCGATTTCGGCGAGGAATTTGTTGTGTGCCTCCATGATGCGCGAGAGCTGGGCCGCGCTGCGACGCTCGGCAGCCAGGGCGGCCGCGGCACCTTCGACGACGAGCCGAAATTCCTGATAGCGCTGATAGCGGGCGATCTGCGCCATATCGGCGGCGGCCGAGAGGTCTTCCGGCGGGCTGGAAAGCACATAGCTGCCGCTGCCCTTGCGCGATTCGATCAGCCCATCGCGCTGGAGTCGCGATAGCGCATCACGAACGACGGGCCGGGAAACGCCATAACGTTCACCCAAGAGTTTTTCGGACGGCAGCTTGCTGCCCGTAGGGAAAGCTCCGCTGGCGATGCTCGAGAGAATCCGCCCGTAAACCTGGTCGGCAAAGGTCGAAGGACGCTCGGCTTGCTGCTCGGTTTCGACTTTGATCATCTGTCCCTCACGCGGTTCTTGGGCACTGCGGCTGGCCATGCCGCCGCTTAAGTAGTAATGCATTAGCATCAAGATTCACGTCCGACGGCGTCATGTCCACACTTACTTCGAAAAGCCGCATCGCTCTGGACCGGACCCGCCAGGTCGCGCCCCAGATCGTCGAATATCTCCGCGAGCGAATCCTGGCGCTCGAGTTGATCCCCGGCTCGACCATATCGCGCACCGCGCTGCAGCAGCAGTTCGGGCTGAGCCAAACCCCGGTGCGCGATGCGCTGCTCAAGCTCGAGGAAGAGGGGCTGGTCACCGTCTATCCGCAATATGCAACGCTGGTTTCGCGCATCAATATCGACATGGCCCGGCAGGCCCATTTCATGCGTCGGGCCGTCGAGTCCGACGCGGTCCGCGTTCTTGCCGAAACCGGCAACAAGGCGGCGGTGGCCGATATGACAGCCGCCAATGCCCAAGTGCGTGAGCGCGCCCAGCGAAAGGATCATGCAGCATTTCTGATCGCCGACCGGGAGTTCCACCACACCATTTTCCGGCACGCCGATATCCTCGAACTCTGGCCGATCCTGCGCCGCCACAGCGGGCACCTCGACCGCCTGCGGATGCTCAACCTGCCCAATATCGGCATGGAACGGGTGGTCGACCTGCACGACAAGATCATCCAGGGCATTGCTGCAGAGGATCCGGCGGCCGCTGTCGAAGCAATGCGCGAGCATCTCTCCAAGACCCTCTCGATGCTCGATTGGGTCGGCAGCCAGTACCCCGATTATCTCGAACTCTGAAAGCGCGCGGTACTGGCTGCCCGCTGGAGCCGATTGCGGTTGCAAATGAATCTCCCCTTTCGTACCAAGGGAGGAGATCAAATGGAGGAGGTCGCGCAGCGACAGGCCAAGGGCGTGGAGGATCGCCTCTTGGCCGGACGATCTGCGTTCGACACAGAATTTAGTATGCGTGCACTGTTTGCAGCTTACCCCCGCTACACTGCTGCCCATAACCGCTCTCGGCCGGCAAGCTTTTCGGCACTGATCCTGGGACTCGTCCTGATGGCGGCTCCACATGCAGCACCGGCGCAGCAACTAGAAGGTCCGGTCCATATCGGGATCATCCGGCCTCCGATCGAAGGTGCCGATCCGTTGATGGCGCCGGTGGCCCGGTCCGCAGAACAGGGCGCGATCATGGCCGAAGAGGAATTTGCCTTTAACGCCGATATGTTCGGGTTCGATTTCGCGGTCGTGCAAGCAGAGGCGCAAGGCGCCGATGTCGTCGCGGCCGCCGAGGAGCTTCTCGATTCCAGAAATGTCTACGCATTCGCGGGCGGGTTCGACGGGCAGGAGGCCCGGTTGCTCAGCGAACTTGCCGACGAACGGGGCATTCCCTTCATCAATCTTCTGGCTGCCGACGATGCGCTGCGCAACCAGATGTGCAGCGCTTCGACCTTCCATATGTCGCCCAGCGCCGCGATGTATCTCGATGCGCTGGCCGGCTGGTATGTGCGCGCCGGATTCCGCAACTGGTTCACCGTGGTTGGTGATACCGAGCAAGCCCAAGCGCAGCATGAGCGTTTGCTGTGGGGGCTGAACGAGCGTCATTTCGGAGCGCGCGAGGCAGGTTCGGCGACGATGGCCGCCGGTGGCACGCTGGGGGCCGATACCGTCGCAGCAATCGAAAGCGCTGGCGCCGATCTCGTGGTCCTGCTGGTGTCGCCGCAGGACCAGTTGAGTGCGCTGGCCACGCTGGAAGAGGCCGGGCTGGAGCTGATGGTGACCGGGTTTCCCGATCCGGCGGCGCAAACGCGTGAATTTTTCGTCCAATCGAGCCAGGCCGCGCCCGTGCTCGGGGCGGGTATGAGGGCCACGGCCTGGGAGCCCACGCTCGACGCCTATGGCGCGCGCGAACTCAACGCGCGTTACATGCAGCGTTGGGGTGAACCCATGGAGCAGGCCGCCTGGGCGACCTACCAGGCAGTCAAAGCCTTTTTCGAGGCAGCGACGTTTACCGGCTCGACCGAGCCCGAAAGCGTCTTTGCCCATCTTAGCGCGCCCAATTCGGTGTTCGACGTCTGGAAGGGGATCGGCACCTCATTCCGCCCCTGGGACCACCAGATGCGCCAGCCGCTCTATCTGGTTGACATCGATCCCGAAGCGACCGAGCCGCGCCTTGTGGGGCAGTTGGTGGGCGAGTTACCTGCCATCTACATGCCCGGCACCGATCCTGTGGAGCGGCTGGACCAATTGGGCGACCTGGAAGCGCAAAGCAGCTGCCAGTTTTAAGCTTTTCGGCAAGGAGGAGGACCACAATGCATTCGATAACGCGAAGATTGCGCACCATTGCCCTTATGGGCATCGCCGGTATGGCGTTGCCAGCCATGAGCCTTGCTCAGGAGGAAACCTACAGGGTCTACGTCGCCAATGAGTTCAGCGCGGATATTTCGGTGATCGACTCCGCAAGCCAGGAAGTGGTCGATACCATCGTCATCTCCGACCGGGCCGGTGAAGTGCGCCCGCGCGGCATGGCGGTGAGCCCGGATGGCTCGACCATCTATATTTCGGTAAGCGATTTCTATCCCGAGCGGCAGACGCCAGAAGATTCGATCACCATCGTCGATGTCGAGAGCAACGAGATCGTCAACGAGATCGATGCAGGCGGCAATCCCGAGCGTCTCGCCGTCAGCCCCGACGGCTCGCAGATCTGGGCTTCCCTTGAAGCCTTGGCGTTGGGCGCTGGCTATGATGCGCAGACGGGGGAGCAGCTCGGCGAATTCCGTGTCGGAATCGAGGCCGAGGGTGTCGCCGTCAGCCCCGACGGCCGCTGGGCCTATGTGACGGCGGAAGCCACCCACACGGTGACCATCATCGATATCGAGGCGATGGAAACGGTCAAGCACGTCATGGTGGGCAACCGGCCGCGCGTCGTCGAATTTTCGACCGATGGGGCCAAAGCCTATGTGACGGCGGAAATCGGCGGAACGATCTCGGTGATCGACACCGAGCAACAGGTGGTGACCGATACCATCGATCTGGGGCTTGATTCCCGGCCCGTGGAAATCGCCGTGTCGCCAGATGGCAGCCGACTCTATGTCGCTGGTGGCGGCACGAGTTCGGTCTATGTGATCGATACGGCGACCAATGAGGTGATCGAAACCATCAGCGAGCAGATGGGACGGCGGCCCTGGGGCATCGCCATCACTCCCGATGGCAGCCGCGTGTTCACGGCGAACGGGCTTTCCGACAGCGTCTCGGTGATCGATACCGAGAGCCTGACGGTGATCAACAACATAGCGGTGGGCCGTGGCGCTCACTCGGTTGAAATCGGATTGGTGCCGTCCAATGACTAAGCGCTTTCCTCTTTCCATCAGTGCAATCGCACTTTCGCTTGCCCTCGCGCCTGCCACCGGCTTTGCGCAATATTCGGGCGACCCCTTCTTCGAGAATACCGTTGCGCTGAGTCAGGCCTATGGGCTGGAGTCGATCGGGCTGGGGCTCGATCTCGCCTCCGAGTTCGAGGCCCCCTATGACGATGAACTGGTCGAGACCGTCGAAGGGATAACCGGGGCTTCTCTCGAACGTTTCGAGGGTACGCTGGCGACGACCGATGCCGAGCTGGCGCAAAACCTGCGCGCCGCGCTCGAGGCGGTAGCGAAAGCAGCCGAAGCGGGCGAGGACACTTCGGCTTCTGTCGAGGAGGCACGGGCGCTTCTGATCCAGGCCTATGATGTGGTCATTCCCGAAAATCTGCGCGGCACGCCCGCGTTCACCGGCGGGGTGATGATCCAGCTCCTGCTGGCCGAAGGCGGGGTGGCGGAAGGCTATGAAGAAGCCGCCGAAGGGAACGAACCCTGGGAATATCCCAATGGTTGGGTTGCGCTGCAGCGCGTCAAAGCGCTTTGGAGCGAGATCGAGGCCGATGCTTCCGAGCAACAGGTGGCTGACGCCCAGGAGATGTTCGAAACGCTCGACGGGCTCTACCCGCAAGCCCAGCCGCCGGAATCGGTCGCCGGCTGGAACCCGGAAGAGGCCGAAGCACCGGCCCAGCGCCTGGGCGGCATTGTCGAAACGGTGGTGGATGCAAATCTCTATCCCGGGCGGGATGCCGCGCGGCTCGCCGGGCATATTTCCGCTCTTGCGAGCGAGGCTTGCGCCGCTTACGGCGAAAATGAAGCCGTGGCGCGAGAGACGCTCTATGCTCTCTACGACCTCTATGACGGCGAATTGGCCGGCGTTGCCAGCCTGTTCGTACCTGAGGACGAGGAGACGGCATCGGACATGTTCGGTGCCCTGATCGGTACCGGAGATGACGACGATGACGAGGAAGGCGCCGAGGATACCGAAGTCGAAGGGGACGACGATGACGCCGGCCTCTCGGGTGGCGATGCCTGCAGCGCGTTGCAGACGGCGTTGACCAATATCCAGGGTGCGTTCGGCGCCTGATCGGAGCACATTGAAGTGGCCGTCATAGACATATCAGGCGTCGAATACCGCTATGGCGATCACAAGGCTGTCGACGGCGTTTCCTTGACGGTCGAGAAGGGCGAGTTCTTCGCCCTTCTCGGACCCAATGGCGCGGGCAAGACGACGCTCCTCAACATGCTCATGACCGTAACGCACCCCAGCGCCGGCCATATCACCATAGCGGGGCAGGATGCGGTCACCGAAACCGCGCAGGTGCGCCGCTCCCTGGGGGTTGTTTTTCAAGATCCAGCGCTCGACGACCGGCTGACGGCGGCCGAGAATTTGCAGATCCACACCGTGCTCTATTCCCTGCCCCGCTCCGGCCGCGCCCAGGCGGTTGAGCAGGCCCTGCAATGGGCATCGCTTGAGGCAGCGCGCGGCAAGCCGGTGCGCAGCTTTTCGGGCGGCATGAAGCGGCGGCTGGAACTGGCGCGGGCGCTGATGCACGAGCCGCAAATCCTGCTGCTCGACGAACCCACGATCGGGCTTGACCCGCAGGGGCGACGCCATTTGTGGGAGCGGATCGCGAGCCTGCGCCAGCGCGGCATGACGGTGCTGATGACGACGCACAATTTGGCCGAAGCCGAGCTGTGCGACCGGGTGGGGATCATCGATCAGGGCAAGCTTGTAGCCGTCGGGGTGCCACGGGACCTGATTGAAGCGCATGGTGGCGGACCGGGCGCAACGCTCGAGGATGTGTTCATCGCCCTCACCGGCAAGCAGTTGTTCGACGAAAGCGCGACCGGTCGTGACCTCATGGTCGGGTTTGCCAAGCGCGGGGGCGAGCACACCCGGTAAGCCATGGCCAAGTTTTCTCTCGGAATAGATTTCGATGTGATCGCGGTCATGTGGCGGCGCGAGATGCTCCGCTACATGCGCGACCGCTCGCAGATCTTCGGCGGCATCTCGCGCACCGTCCTCTGGCTCGTGATCCTGGGCTTCGGACTGGGCGCGGCCCTGCGCGAGATCGAGGGCTATTCCTATGCCCAGTATATCCTGCCCGGCGTGATTACGCTCAATATCCTGTTTAGTTCCCTCCAATGCGCCGTTTCGCTGGTGTGGGATCGGGAGGTGGGCTTGCTTCGCAGCGTCATCATCTCCCCCGCCCCGATGCTCTCGGTCATCCTGGGCAAGGTCCTAGGCGGCGCTACCATCGCGGTGATCCAGGGCGCGATCCCGCTGCTGTTCATCCCGTTTCTCGATATGCGCGTGACCCCGCACGGGTTCTTTTATGCCCTGGTGATCATGTTCTTCATGGGCATTTCGATCACCGCCGGGGGCGTTGTCATCGCCTCGCGGCTCAAAACCTTCGAAGGGTTCGGCTCGATCTCGAACGGCATCATTCAGCCGCTCTATTTCCTCTCGGGCTCGATTTTCCCCTTGCGCGGGGTGATCGGCGGGGTGGGCTTTCTCGATATTCCCGCTCATCTGCGCGACGAGTTGCGGCAGCTCGGGATCTTTGCGATTGGGGGTGGCTGGATCGTGCAATTGCCGATCTGGATCCAGGCGCTGGTCTATATCAATCCGGTGAGCTATCAGCTCGATCTCTTGCGCTTCGTGCTGCTCGATTTCGAGCAGTTGCCGCTCTGGGCCGACCTCATGGTCACCCTCGGGCTGGCGCCGGTGATGACGATATGGGCTGCCTGGTCTGTCGAGCGGATGCTTCGCAGGCGCCGCTGAGCGCCGCGCCTGCTAGCCTCGCTCACGCTTCCTCCGGTCCATCCCCCAGGACATCGAGCCATTGCGCCACGTCATCTTCCGGCTCGCCCGCCGGCAGGCTGCCGGTATAGCGGGCGACATCGATGCGCGTTGCGAGCTGGAGCTGGCGCCACACCACCTCGTCATCGATCTCGAGAACCGCGAGCGGCTGGCGCAACTGGTGGTCCCAGGGGCGGAACGAAACATCCACGCCCTTGGCCACGTCGAAGGTGGTTTCTGGCTTCTCCAGATGCGCGATGATCGCCTCGGCCTCTGTCGAACCGGTGGCCATCACCGTATCGATCACGATCTTGATGGCGTGGAACGCAGCCCAGGCGGTCGGGTCGGCTGGCTCGGCGTAGCGGGCGCGGATCTGGAGATTGAAATCTTCGGCGCCCGGCCCGGTATTGGTCGTATCCCAAAGCGCCACCCGATGCCGCGGGTTGAGGATGGGCAGGCGGTTGCGCGATGCGGCGATGAAATCCCGCGTCTGCGTGATGCTGTGGGGGAAGCTCAGCGTCGGTGTGGTTATCCCCGATTCCTCCATTTGTATCATGAGGGGGAACTGGTCCTGATAGTCGGCGAGCACGAAAATGACATCGGCGTCGAGCGCCGCGAGCTCTTCGATTTCAGCGAAATAGACCGGCAAGGCGGGAGGCACCATGACCGTGCCGACGATCATGCATCCGGATTTTTCAGCGGCACGTTCGGCCCTGTCAGCGAGGGCTGCACCGCGATCGCCGGTGTCCGACACCACCGCCCAGCGCCTTAGCCCCTGCTCGGCCGCCAGCAAGCCCAGGGCGTCGAGATACATCGCATCGCTGGCCTCGATGTGAAAGAGATAGGGGCTGGCGGCCTCGCGGCGGAAGGCGTCCGAGGTTTCCCCCACGTTGAAGAAGGGGATCTGCGCCCGTGCGGCGATTTCGGCAAGCACCTGGGCCTGGCCTTCGCCGACCCCGCCGACAAGGGCGCAGATGTTTTCAGTCTCAACCAGACGCTCCCCCGCCCTTACCGCCGCCTCGACAGTGGGCGAGGTCGAAAGCAGCACATCGAGCCTTGCGCCTTGCGCTTCGACGCCCGTGCCGAGCTGAGTGTCGGCCAGGAGCGCTCCCATGCGGCCGGCGGTGCCGATAAAGTCATTGACCGACGCCCTTATAAAGGAGGCCCCGGTTCGAGCCGGAAACACCGTGCCGATGCGGATGGGCGAGGGCACCGTGGTGTTGGCGAGAGCGGGCGCGGCGAGCCCGGCGGTGGCAAGCGCCGTCGCGCCGGCGAGAAAATTTCGGCGAGTGATCGTGGTCATTGCGGCTGCTCCGCGATCGAGAGGGAAGGGCGAGGCAGAGGAAGCGTCGGAACGTTGTACTCGGCCAGAACGGTGTAGATATCGTCCCATCGCCGGGCGATGGCCTGATCGAGAAGATCACGCAACTCCTCGTCACCGAGCCGCAGCGCGATGACGATGGAATGGTACATGGGGGTGAAGGGGATATCGAACTCGGGGACGGGCGTAACCCTGAGAGGAGGGTCCTGCAAGCCCGCATAATATCCAGCAACCGGCCCCCAGGGGACCGCGACATCGATATCGCCTCGGGCGACCGATTCGATAAGAGCGGAAAAACGGGCACCGGCATTCGTGCCCGCGAATTCGGAGCTGACGGTTATCCTGTCGAGCAACCCGCGCCGCGCCAAGGCCAGATGGGCACTCGTGCCCTCCGAGGTCGTGCCCAGCTGCAGTTCGGTCAGGATTTCGTCGTCAAAGGTCGCGATGTCGTAGCCCTCTTCTGCGCGATAAACAAAGGCATAGGGACTGCGATAATAGGCGATGGTAGCAATAACGCCGTCGCCACCATCGGGAACGCCGATCATCATGTCGCAATTGCCCTCGCGCAATTGCTCGCTGACCATACTGGGGGCCAAGGTCCACCATTGATAGGTCAACTCGGCGCCGAGCTCGTCGGCGAGGATTTCGGCGATCCTGTTTTCGTATCCCTCCTCGGCACGGTTGGACTGGGGCATATAATCGGGGTCCGCGCAGACCCGCATCTCCCACGCGCCGGCGAGAGGCGCCGTCACCCACTGGCCGGTGATGAGAAGGGCCGCGAAAGCTGCGGCAGAGACCAGGCGTCCCAGGGGATGATGCGAGCAGCGTTGAGTTGGATCGTTCATGGTCTTTTCCCGGCTTTATTCAGGGCGAGAGGAGGCGACCGGCGCCGCATCCGGGCAGCGGTCGAGGCCGAAGATAAAATCGCCCGGCGAGCGGAGCGCGCCGGGCGGGATCTTCTCGCTTCAGACAGCAGGGCTAAAGAGGCCCTGCCCGACCTTAGTCGTTGAGTCTGAAGACATAGAGCGTGCTGCCTTCGCGCTGATAGCGATTGACAGCGTCCGGATCGGCATCGGCTGCCACCTGCACCACGCCGGGGCGGGCGGAGGCGACGAAGGCGATGCGCTGTTCGCCATCGGGGCCGATGAACGTGACAGGAGAGGCCGAGGACTGGTTACCCGTGCGGAACTCCCAAACCGTCTCGCCATCTTCGGCATTGATGGCGCGGAACACGCCCTTGTCGTCACCGCCGACGAACAGCAGGCCGCCGGCCGTGGCCAGGATCGGGTCCTGGGTGGGCTGGACGTAGTCGATGCTCCAGACGGTTTCGCCAGTGACCGGATCGTTGGCCTGCAGCTGGTTCTTGACGTCGGTTTCGTTGCCTTCGCGATCGAGCCAGAACTTTTCACCGGCCCACTCGAACAGCGTGTAGGATTCGGTGGCCGGATAGCTGTATTCACCCTCGGTAACGCGCATCTGGCGGCAACCGAACTGAACCGACGTATAGAGCAGGCCGGTCTGGGGCGAATAAGCATCGTTTTCCCAGTTGCGGGCAGCAATTGTCGGGCAGATCACCGCTTCGGTGCCCGTGGGGCCGTCCACCTCGTCCTCGCCGTAAAGCTCGGCCTCTTCCTCGTTCATCGCGATCTGCTCTTCGGTGAGCGCACCCGATTCGGTGTACTCAAGCCGATCCTCGGCATCGGTGAACAGGATCGCTTCGATGTTGTACATCGGGCTGCCGGTTTCCGTGTCGACGCCCTTGAAGATGTTCTGGTAAACGAAGGGCCAGGGTTCGTTCAGCAGCTCGCCGGTGGCACGATCCCAGACATAGAAATAGCCGTTACGCGCGGCGCGGATGATGGTCTGGCGTTCCTCGCCATCGATTTCGATATTGGCAAGCACCGGAGCGCTGGGTTCATCAAGGTCCCACTGGTCCTGCGGGGTCAGGTTATAAGCCCAGACCAGTTCGCCCGTGGTGGCATCGCGGGCCAGCATCGAGGCGCAGTAGTTGGACCGGTAGGACTGGACGATCCCATTTTCGTCCATGTCGACCTCGCCCCATTCACGACGATAGTCGGCGTTCCACGGGCCGCAGTTGCCGGTGGCGTAGTAGAACAGGTTCAGCTCGGGATCATAGGTGAAATAACCCCAGGTCGAACCGCCGCCCTGCTGCCAGCTATCCTCGAACCAGGATGCTTCGGCCGGATTTTCGATCTGGTCGAATTCGTAGAAGGGCTGGAAGCGATCGGTGATGCCGACCTCCTCGTTGGGGCCCATCGAGTAGAAGCGCCAGGCCTCCTCGCCGGTTTCGATATCGAAGGCGGTGACATAGCCGCGCACGCCGTATTCACCGCCGGCCATACCGGTGATGTAGAGGTTATCGACGATAAGGCCGTTGCCCACCATGGTTTCGGCATTGTCAATGTCGGTGACCTGGACGTCCCAAATCAATTCGCCGGTTTCCGCGTCGAGCGCATAGACGTGGCCACCAAGCGATTGGAAGAAGATCTTTCCTTCAGCGTAATTGGCTCCGCGGGTCTGAGCGCCGCAGCACGCCACCGGAAGAACCTGCTCGAGATTTTCCGCATCGGCGCGGAACTCCCACTTGATGGCCCCCTGTTCGTTGAGGTCGAGCGCGTAGACGCGGTTGGGTTTGGGCGTGATGACATACATGGTGTCACCAACAACCAGCGGGGGCGCCTGCGCCTCGTCGGCAACGCCGAGCTGGAAGGTCCATTCGACGACGAGATCATCGACATTGTCGAGATTGATCTGATCGAGTTCGCTGAAGTTCTGCCCGGAATAGGTGATGTTGGGCATCACGTTGTTGGCCGGATCGGCGGACAACGTCATAACGTCTTCGTTGGCGACGGCAGAGGCTGCCCCCAAGACGACAATTGATGCCAAGGACACGCAGGTCCTCAGCAATCCCAAAGTTCGGATAGCCATTAAGAGTCCTCCCAGGAATCGGCAGTGGCAAAATCTCTTCACGCGACCATGGTGTCTTGTCGGGCACTTGCGTGAGCACGCGAGGGGAATTCGCCTCCCATACCAATCTTGCAGAAGCCCATCACATATTCAAGTATTAGGTGGCATCAAAAATGTTAGTTGCGGAAGTAGCGCGGAGAGATTACGAGAAAAAAAGAGGAGTTGCCGAAAGCATACCGTGCGCGCATCATTGATGCCGAGGACCACCGCTTTGTTGACCATCAAAGTCAACTTAGCAAACCCGGCTAAAGCTTGAGTACTATCGGAGGAGGATTAAATTGAAAAAGCAGATTGGAATCGGATTGGCCGCGATCCTGGCGGCGGGCCTCATGACTGGCTCCGCCTGGACACAGGAATTGGCCAATGACGAGGAATCGCTGGCCCTGCTCATGGAAGAGGGCGAGACGGTTTACGCAAACAACTGTGCCGCTTGCCACGGCGCGGAGGGAGAAGGGGGCGGCGGACCAGCCCTTGTCGGCAGCAACGTTGTCGAAGGGCGCTCGGCAGTGATCTATCAGATCCTGTTCGGGGCTACCGACCACGGCATGCCGGCTTTTGCTCCAATCCTTTCGGATCAGGAGATCGCGGCGGTCGCGACCTATATCCGCAACTCCTGGGAGAACGACTACGGCATCGTCCTGCCCCGTTCGGTCGAAATGCGCCGCAGCGCGCCGCCGGAAGATCCGGCCGAGGACGCCGAGTAAAGACTCAGGCAATCGATCTACAAATCCGGGGATGTCGCTTGGCGCCGACCTCCCCCTCATGACTGCCAGCCCGCAGGGTACATGCTTGGCCGACATTCCTGTCGGCCTCCTCTTTGGCGCGTCCGAGGGCAATTTCATTCTCCGCTGATGCCGCCAACACCTCCAGCGCTTTGCAACCGGGGCGCGAGGCACGCGTTTGATCTCCGAGGTGGGACCAATCAACCCAAGCGGAGGATAAAATGAATAGGCTTTCTGTACTTGCCCTGAGCGTGGCGCTCGCCCTTTCAGTGCCCTTGATCGCATCGGCGCAGGATGCCGGCGATGCGTCCACTTCAATGGACGCCGGAAATGCGAGCGATGCGGGTGCCGGTGCGAACGATGACGCCGAAGGCGGCGCGTTCACCTATGATGATCTGAACGCCGCCTTGCAAAGCATGGCCGAGGCCGATCTTTCAGCGGTGACGGCTGATACCGAGATCGAAATCGTACCGCTTTCCTCGCTGCAGGAAGAGGCCACCGAAACGGCCGACGAATATACGGTGAGCGTGCCGGGCGATCAGGCCGATATCTCCGAGATGCAGGCAGCGATCGCGGCCAACTCCCACATCTCCGCCGCTCTTGAAGAAGCCGGTCACACTGCCGAGGATGTCGCTGCGCTCTGGGTGCAAGGCGATGGCTCATTGACCATCTTCATTGATGACAGCGACGTCGACGCTGCAGGCACCGATGCGGAAGCCGGTGAGAACGAGCCTGCTACAGAAGGCCAAACCGCTCCCGAAGCTCCGGCCGACGACGTCACCGAGGATACTTCCGCGGATCAATAATTCATCGGCTCGTCACACGCTCGTGCGGCGAGCCGAACTGCCCGTCGATGGAAATCACGTGGCACGCGCGTACCGCAATTTGGCGCGTTCGCGCGCCTTGGCAGCGACGATCTCACGGTTCTTGGGCGGCGCTTTGGTATCGAGTGCCGCCAGCAGCTTGTGCACGGATCTCTCGATCTCCTCCACTGCTTCATAAAATGCAGCTTCATTGGCCTGTGACGGTCGCGTGCACCCCGAGATCTTGCGCACGAACTGGAGCGCGGCGTCATGCATCTCGTTCCTGGTGGCCGGCGGCTCAAAATTGAAAAGCGGCTTGATGTTGCGGCACATGAACTTCTCCTCCATCACGGACAGTCCACTGTCGCACCGGATCGATAGCGATGCAACGCAAGGCGAACAGTCCCGCCGAACGCGAAATCTGCGAGCAAGCGATTTCAGTGTCGGCCCCAAAGAATCCTGGGTCGCCTAAGCCTTTGAAATTTCATACCCCTCCAAAAATTCCTGGGTCGACGTTCCAAACCTTTTTGGGTCGATTTGACCAAGTTTCCAAAGAATCTTGGGTCGACTGGGATGTCATCCTGAAATGGCCAAGGCGTAAGCAACACGATCATATTCCCACAGGATCCGGCGGGGCCGGCATCGGCAATACCGCAAGCAGCCTCGCAGGGATGGACGCTGATCCGCACATTCGGTCAAACTGCTTACCGACTTCAGTTGAATTCAGGGCACCTGCCAGGAGTTTCGGAGACACAGGGTTGGGCCTGGTGGGCACCAGCACGACGACATGATTTTCGGCCACAAAGCCACCGTGAGCCGTCACGAACTCCAAAGGGATTTCCGCGGCGGTGATGCGCCGTCTTTGACCTCGAGCTGACGTCCGTTGAATGGCCACGCACGCTTGATCAACGACGTAGCTGGCGTCATGCGGTGCATCGACCCAGCCGTACTTTTTCAAAGTGGCGCCGCGCTCGAAGTCAAAACTACCATCTTGGCCAATGGCTTTGGCCCAAATCAGGGGGACTCGCCCTGGTGCAGGTTCCTGGTGAAGGCGATCTTGCTGCCGATTGGCAACGAGATATCCAATCCGAGGAGCGTATCCCCAGTCAGCCAAGGTGGACGGCAAATCGTTTGTCTCGCCCGGTAGCACCCAAGGTCCATCATTCGCGGGCAAGGAAATCAGGCCCTCGGACGAAACATGCCCAGCCCCGGTCACGAAATTGGAAGCAGCCGTCTCTTCCACCAAGCTGTCAATATCTTCATGACGTCGACGCAGAACAATCACGCAGGTATCTTGGATAACGTCTGTGAAAATAGCGCTCCTACCATCGATCATATCGACGGCAAGCACTTCAGCCATTTGTCTGATACGATAACGGAAGCGCTTGAACTCCGGCCCACCTATGAACGACGCCGGAATGATGTATGCAAGGATGCCACCAGCAGGCAAGGCTTCCAGGCCTCGCCGGACAAACACCGAATAAAGGTTCAGTCGGCCAGAAGCGATGTCGTCGTATAGCGATGCGCCTGGTGGGGCATCCTTTGCAGCAAGACGCAGGAAAGGCGGGTTGCCAATCTCATGGTCTGTCCCTTCATCAGCTTCGATCGAAAGACTGTCACCAGTGGCAATTAATTCGAGCGAATTTGCCAACTCATGATCAATCCCGTATTCGACAGTCAGGCATCGTCTCAGCAGTGTATTTGCAAGGGTAGCCAAGTCAGGATCGATCTCACGACCCATCAGTTGATGGGTCAGCCTTGCTACAATGTCCGCGTCCGACATCGATTCTGCACGCCAGCGACGAACCATCTCGCGAGCAATCGGAACAATAAAGGCGGCGCCACCTGCCGCGGGATCCCGCACACGGTGCTGCGCAAGGTCGACACCAAAATGCTCGGCTCGGCTCAGCAGGTATCGGACCAGGCCTGGCGGGGTGAAGTAAGCCCCAAGTTTCTTCCTTCGCTCGCTTCCCATGAGCGCGGCATATACGCTGGCGGCCGCATAGTCAGACCATTCCGGTTCCAGTCCTTCGAGCAGTTTTATCACGTCATGAGCGCAGTCACGCTGAACAACTGCAAGGCTTGCTGACAGGGCATTCAGCACCTTGTCACGACGGTGCCAGCTCATGATGCGGGTGATGCGCTCCTCGGGAGTAGCTTGATAAAACAGCATCAGGTTGCACTCACCGGAACAGATACACGCTCAACACTTCTAACCAACGCCGAAACAGCACGTGCCGGCTTGCCTTTAACGATGATCCCAAGCTCCATCGAATGCCGGTCGTAAAGTGTCATGTTGGCGCTACCGATATATGCAAGATCACCATCTGCGATGACGATCTTGGCATGAAACGTCTCATAACCATCGCCTGCGCGGATGAAATAATCCAGCACTCGGATGCCTCGTCTCTGCATTTCCGCAACCAATGGACGCACCGCCCGACCCGTCTTTCCGGACAGGCGGGTGATAAGAGTTTTTTGTGGTGCCGGACTTTCATCAAAAGTTCGCATTGCAAATTCCGCGCCATCGCGGTTCACAAACGGGCTCATGATGGTGATCGAGGAGACGGCAGATCTCGCGATCCTGGCCATTTCGTCGCTGGTCTTTTCCATGCTGGCATGAACCGGCCCCTCAGTCGGCAAGACTTCAGCGAGCCGGCTTGGTGCTGCCGGTAATGTAACAACTGCCACGGATTCAGTCTCAGCCAAGGTGATGTTGCGCATAGCCGCAGCTCCCGAAAGGAAGCTTGAAAGTCCTTTTGGGAGATCGACGTCCGTTCGTCGCCACCCAGCCCCATCTCTGACCAACCACCCCCGTTTCTCGAAATCCCTAGAAACTCTATCGATTGCTGCAGCCCCAAATCCCCAATTGGTTGTTGCTCCAGTGAACGAGGTTGCACCCTCTTCCAATCGGCTTGCCAGAGCTGCACCAGCTTCGCAGTCTTGCCCCAAGGCTAGGATCAGCGAGCGGCCAACGCCACTGCCGAGGAAGGGCGTGCCGGCAATCATGGACGTGCGACCGCCAGGTCAAGATAACCCACCAACCGTCCCGGGGAATTGTCGAACCGCGGCTTACCACGGCCCACTAACACCGATCGCGACAACAGTTCATTGCGGGTTACACAGGCATTTTCGGGAATGAGGACGCAGTCTGGGCAAGCACCACCCCTATGATTGCAGACACTTTCTGAACCGCAGCGAAGACTGGACGGATTGAGCATGTGTTCTAGGACGTGGTTACCGACGTCTGGGTCACCCTGATCGCGCCACATTGAGGAGAGGTTCCCCAAATCCATGGTCGTCCCTCGCCGGTAAACAAGGAAGGCAAGGTCAGGAACAAACAGGTGTTCACCAAAGGACCCTAGGTCCAATCCCGACATAGAAGAACAGGTGTCAATGAGGTGATGGGCCATGGTGTGCAACAGTGTATACACAAATGGATAGGCCTGGCGCGACAAGGCACCCTCTCGGCGATACTCGTCGAGGAACCTCGAGAACCGTGTAGCCCGGTCTTGTTCCAGAGCATCAAAATTCTCGATGAGCTGGCCTCCCAGCTTTACGCCAGGTGCCGCACTCGGCAGTGGAATGCTGTTCCTGTCCAGCCATTCACGCACCAACTCCTCGTCCAATTTGACGTAGAAGCCTTCATTTTTCTGAACTGAGCAAAGGATGGGGTGTTTGGCGCCGTCTGAGATCTCCACCTTGTCAAAGAGCCGAAGGCGTACCGGCATTTCGGCGGCGCCGGCCTTCTCGCGAGTGACGAAAGGCGTCGCCGAGGTCCTCGTATAGGCGAAGCTATACTCGCAAATGCCCACCCCGCGCAGAAGGCGCATTTCTGCAATACCCAAGCCCTTCAATTTCGCAGCCGTGGCCGCCTGCTGTTTCAATCGATCCGATTCTGTCAGTTCATCAGGTCGCAGGAACGGATCCAACTGCACGACGTCTACCGATACCTGCTTGCCGTCCGCCATACGGCCACCATGCAGTTTTTCTTCCTGTAGGGTGAGATGCTCAACCACCATCCGCAAGGGATCGTGTTTGCGGACATAGTTCCGTCTGCCTTTACAGGCCCGTTCGACCCCAGCGGGTGCTTGTGCATAATCCTTAAATACCGAGCCGGCCCACCCCTCTTCCAGTTTAATCAATTGATTTCTCTGAGCTGCCACCATCTCGTCGGTAATGCCTGGCTGGCTTTCAAGCACATTGAGGATATCCTTCAATGACTGATACTCGGCCCATTCCGCACCTCGCCCGGCTTCCCGAAGAACTCGCTCGCGTTCGGAATCTGCTAACGTTGCGACCGGATACCCGTATTGCGATGATACTAGGCGCTCCAAGTCACCCGTGTGGGGATCGTTGAGCAAAGCGAGGTGCTTGTCATTCTCGAAGACGAGTAGTCGATCGCTGTGGACGTAGTATGCCGCGGATGCACGGTATGACACCGGCTCCATGTTGATCTCGGCCCAAGTCGCTTGTCCGGCGTCAACCAAGGGCCCAAGAACCTTAAGGCTTGTCCTATCGCGCTGCAGAATCTGCCGTGGCTGCCGACAATTGACGCATTCAAAATACCAGTCGCCAAGTCGACCAGGAGGCCTCTGGAGAAAGAACCTGTTCTCACCACAGTTGTCACAGGTATTGATGGACTGTATTTCCTGGCGATCCGAGTTCCAGTGACGATATTCTGGCGAAATAGGCTCGACCTCTCCCGACCAATGCGTCAGAACGACGTCGAGTTGTTCCCAATCATCGGCACAGTTGCGTGATCCGTGCGGACAGGCTGATTTGAAACCTTCGCCCTCCCGGTCAAGAGCTTTCGGGTCTCGGCTGCTTCTAAAAAGCTTGCATCGTCCGCACGCGAAAGCCAGCGGGAACGGCCTGTACTCAGCCTGATCAGGAATCTGAAACTCGAATGAACCGAGATTCACTCGGACTTCGTTTTCTACCAGCACGTGTTTGTCGACGGCCAGTTCCGGAGGTACAGCATGTGCCAAGTTGTCACCGCGCTGCGCCCGATCGTACCAGGTAGCGAAGTATTCCTGGATCATCTCACCGATTGTTCGCATGGTGACGACGGAAAGGTCGACGCGCGGATTTCGTTTGGTGGGCAAAGCCATACAGGCACCGCGACCACCCTCGAACGTAAAGAGGCTGTGCGGAGCGTAGGCCGTGGCAATCTGACCGCGCGAACGTTGCATTGCTGGTGCTTTGGCCATGGTCAGTCCTCTCTATCCAGTTCGTTACCTGCAGCCCGCTTCGTGCCGCGGTTTCGAACAAAGGCCATCGCTGCCGCGAGGATCTCCCTCTCGGTATACTGCTCAGGCTCAATTTTCCCAGCGGCATCCACGTCACGCAGGCTCGACATTGGCTTTTTCAATCCGGTCAAGCCATTGCCCCAGAACTTGTCCAACTGCCCGTTGAACCGACCAGATGAAGCTTCATTCGTGATTAGTCGAAGCTGTTGGGAAACCAGATCGGCATAGTAGTTTTGGTTCTGTGCACCACCTTCAGGCGCTTCGATTCCAATCGCCTCCCGGATGAAATTGGCACAGTCCCGTAGCTGAGCGGGGTCTGACAGCACACGTTCCAATTGCTCGACACTGTGAGGAAAGGCTACGTTCTGCTTGCCCTGGACTGGGGCGTTGACGAACTTTGTTTGAAAGTAGACGCCAGCAAGCCAAGTCTGCAAAAGCGACGGCACCGTTCGTTCAATGGCACGATCGGCCCAGCGCTCGATAGCGGGCGGTGAAATCATGCGCTCGAGCAGTCGATGGAAGGACTCATGAACCTCCACGACAAATCGGTCTCGCCTCGTCTGGGGGGTCGGCACCAAGAGCGAAAAGCCGACATGGGTTCGACCAACACGCGAAGATGCCTGAATGTATTCAGCAATGTCAGAGGGCATGCCCGCAAAGGCCATGGAGTTGAACGCCTCAACGTCGACGCCATGCGAGATTGCGCTTGTCGCAACGATGATGCGCAAGGCTTCCGAAATATCGTCGGCCATCGGATCGAACGGCGCTTCAGCCGAGCGAATGACACGTTGGATACCCGCAATGTCCACACCACCTGAAATCAGCTCCGTCAGGAATCCGGTTAGGGTATAGTCATTGCCCATAGCCGCGTGGGCCTCATACGCCTCGGCATTGAGTGCTGACAGTATCTGGTCCCCACCCTTTTTGTTGGTCACGTAGGTCAACTCGATGCGATGTAGGTCGATCAAGGCAGCAAGCCGGTCTATGTTGCCACTGCCTGCGGATTGCACCGCCGACCGCCTGGCTGCCGAATAGGGCGCGTCGGAAATACAATCCCTAATCTCATCGACCGCGCGCTGTTGCCTCACTGGATCGGATGATGCCAAATCTCGCTGCCATCGAGTTATGGTTGCAGCATGAGCGGCAAGGACGGAGATGGTGGTAACCGTATGAAGGCGACCGTTCGTCATGATGCTGGCATATAGCCTTGCCCAAGGCGCGGCCTGCTCTCTGTCTCGAGGGTGTGCAGAGATCTCTTCGATGACGCCTGCTCGATCGGAACCGACACCGTCGCCTGCGAAACTGGCAATACCGCTGTAGAACGTGGAATGAAGCGACGGACCCGGATGTGGGAATTGGCACACTTTGCGCTGATAGAGAGCTCGGGCGTGCTTAGCAGCGTCTGATACGGTCGCCGTCGCCCCAATAACGTGGGGAAGGCGCGCTACGTCGGGCGCGCCTGGGACGCGAGCAGAACGGTTGCCCAGCAGTAGTGCGAGCCGCCGAAGCCAGGCAAACAGGCCGGTCTCGAATATGCCACCAAATGTTCCCAGGCTCTCCTCAAGAAGGTGCATCTCGTCCTGGATGATGAGGCTTGGGAAAGGATCCAGAAATAGTTCCTCGCCCCCATTGTAAGCTGGCGAAACACCGTTGATCCCACCATTCCCAACTTGCTCGAGGTCTTGGCCAGTCGCCCTGACCAAAAGCTTGGCACCGCCTTGTTCAACAGCGCGGGCGAGACCAAACATGCCGGCAATGGAGTCAATCGTATAAGTATTCTGGCCGATCAGAGCCAACTTATCGATGGTGCCCAAGAGAATGGAGGGCGCCCTGCGATAGATGTCCATGTCAGTCAGAAGGAAAGGCAATGGAACTGGTCTACCGGAGGTTCGATGCAGGATATTCCAGTCGCAATGCGAGTTTCGGCAAACGATGCCAAGCCGATTATGCTCTTCCGGAAATAACCGCAGGGCTGTCGGCACGTCGGACCGACAGAAGGGACAGGTGGGCAATTTATTCCATGCCGAATGCGCTGCGGGATAGCCCCTAATGCCCGGCGCAGAACCATCAAGGAGCGCCTCCTCATCGCTCGCCCGCGCTGAATTCCAGGCCGGAACCGCAGCGACTTCATCGCTGACTACACCCGGTCTTTTCTCCGTACGATTTGGGGTATTGCCCCCTCCCACCCAGAAACCAATTTCGAAGGGAGCACCCGCAACTCCCTCGCGAGCGCGCACTAGCTCGGCTTGCGCCAACAGCCGGGCGAGGCGCTGCGCCTGCTGAACGGTGAGCAGGCGGAGTGGATAGTGCAGCATGGCTGTAACGCCGCGATGTTTACCTCGCAGCCGGTCGAGGAAAAGACCGAACACTACGGTGCCAAAGAAGGCCTCAGTCTTCCCGCCACCGGTAGACATGTAAAGCAAGCTGACAGCTTCCTCGTCAAAGTCGGCTCGGAAGACGTCATGGAAGTCCGGCAGCCGTGATGACAGTGTCGGCACATGCGCCAGAATGAATGCGAGCTGGAACAACCGCCATCCCGACGGCCTGTCTCCTTTACGAGAAGGGTTTGCTCGATTGAACGTTTCGTTCAACAACAACCAGGCCTTATACGGGATGGCACTGGGGGACTGAGGATCCTGAGACCAGGCGCGCTGCGACCGCTCAAGAGTTTCAATGCCCAACTCCACGCGCCGGGCTTCATAGTTCCATGCATTCAGATCATTCTGAAACTGTTCGCGCTGCCGGCTCTCGTCTATGGCATCTCCTTCATCGGATCGAAGTGTGAGGTCAGTGGTTTGCCTTACGTGTTCTCGCCAAGCATCCATTTCCGCAACGACGCCGCGTAGTTGCCCTACCGGCAATTTGGGGTCCGACAAACGGACATATTCTGTCGGCACAGTCGGGATGTCCCGAGCGAGCATCCTGGGAAGCACGTAGCGGGGCATCCAGGTTGTGCGCAGTGTACGTGTTCCGTCGCTCACACCAACATCATCCACGCCGCCGTTCACACCTATGGCCGGCATATTCATGAAGCCGTTGAGATGATAGCTGCGCTTCACTCGCTCCAATCTCATGGGGGCAAGGGCATCCTCAGGTAGTCGAACGGTCAGACTGACACCGAAGAGGCCACTTTCAAGTTTGGCGTCCGTCTCCAGAAGGTTCTCGAGAGCAAGCCTGAGAGAATGGCATCCGGGTGCGGTCACGTCTTGAAGGGCTTGGACGAGCAGTTTGGCCTGAATCGGCGGGATCAGGTCGGCGGGCACTGGAGGATTGCGACGGATTCGATCTAAGAAGGCATTCCATGCATCGGGCGACCAAAAGTCTTCGGATTCCGGTCTGCCCCGGCGCCACGCCCAAGCTTGGCCTTCGTCTGTAGCGAGGAAGGACACACAAGCCTCTCGAATTGCCAAACCTATCTGCTGGCTATAGGCATCTGCCATGGCTTCCCATGCGCCGACGTTTACCGGCAGTGGCAGCACCAATGCATCCGTGGCGACGTCGACGCGGCGCCATTTTGCTGGCGTCTCATATTTTCGCGACAGCGCATTGGGAATCCTCAACCTGGTGCTTATTGGAACGGTCGAGGGGGCGTCATCCTGACTTTGCTGGGTTCCATCGTCGTCTGGAACGATAACTGCTCCCTCTGGAACCAGGATACCCATGCTTTTATGGACCTGGGCCGCGATTTCCGCCCTGAGTTCGGCGTAAGCCTTGCCTTTCGGTATTGGCCCCCGCTCGGCCATCAGGCGCTTTATCTGCTTATTTACAGTTGCCTTGGCATCGCCGGACAACTCTGCTCTTGGAATCAGTCGGCCTTCTCGTTCGAATAGGTCTTCCGCACTTGGGAGGACCCGAATGTAAACGGATAGTGTGGGCGTGATTTCTAGATTGCCGCTGCTCTCTCGAACGCGCAGATCGAGACCGTGAGACGCAATCCTTATGTCATTAGACTCGTCGTCACCGCCTTGATCATGGCGCGGCAGTATGAAACCGCTGCTGAGCACACGAGATGGTTTCGAGCCAATGACATATCGCCCGCTTTCACCTGCTCCCGACACGACCCTGCGTGTGCGCTCGAGTATGGCGTCGCAAACTGCTTCCTTGAGGATCTGGCGCTCGTCGGGGTCCATGCCACGAAGCGGAAGAGGTTCAACCATGAGCGCCGTTCCCTTTTGCTATTTCCACGCGTTCGACTTCGTCCACGGACTCGTGGAGGGAGAGCCAGAGTTTTCTAAGTCCCGCATCAGTGGGACTACCGCCTTGCGCGCTTTCAGGGTCGAGGATGAACTGGACGACACGCTGGTTAAACTGGAAACCTTCCTGCACCCGGTAGGACCGCGTTGGCACGATGGCGAGGTCCCAGTAGGTCTTGGCCACTAGGGAGGATATACCGTTCGCCTGCATGAAGAGGTTGAAGCGTGTCGCGTCTCGAGCCGCGCGGGGTTGCCGCGCACCATCATTCGACGGGGCTGCAAGATCGGCGGTCAGCCAACGGTGAACATTGTGCACTTCACTGTCCGGAACGCTGGGATCAATTTCCCGCATGTTCTGAACAATTTGCCGGGCTTTATCCATGCCCGTAGCACCGGGCGTCTGTTCTCTGAGAACAGCGATCTGATTATGATAGAGTGCTAGCTGAGCCAAACTTGTGTGGGATGTGGCGAGTGCCGCACGAATCCTGTTCCGTGTCTCTTCGTCCAATACCAGGACGTGATCGCCAGGTTCGATTTCATGAGCCGGCAACTTTTCGAACAGCCTTGCTTCGCTCGAGGAAAAAACGAGCACGTCGCTTGTCGGTCGATATACGATACGGTGACCGGATGTGTGGAGGATAACCCTCTCACCGGTGTAATCGCCACCCTCACGACTGAGATCGATGTCGCGTGACCCCGCTGCTGGCGCAATTTTGAATTCGGCCTCTCTATGATCGATCTTCTCATCCAAGCCGCCACGCTTTAGGGCCGCGAGTAGTCCCGTCGCTCGCTCAGCCACTGCCGAAAATCCAGGCAGTCGCATGAGGGGCCAAAGTTCACCTGCCAGTAGCCCCGCCCCAGCCGCGTCTCCCAGAAGAACAACGTCGGTCGGCGTGCTTTCGCTGATCAACAATGTCCTCAATGCCATGGGGCTCGGCCCTATGACTATCACCCGGTCGAAATATGTGCGGTCCATCGCCGCCCCGAGATCGAAATGGTCGCCGATCGCGCACTTCCAATGCAGAGCTCTATCTGATCCCATTAATACTTCAGAGATGTTTCGATCGGGCACCGAAATCAGTGTCTTGGCACAATTCCAATCATCGCGGGCGAGTAGATCGACTAACTTTGCCGAAACCGGAGTTTCGTCTTGCCACATGGAAACCAATTGCTGGATACGGGCGATGATGGGTCTGGCTCGACCGCCGTCAACGCCAGTGTCCGCCACGGCAGCCAGGTCTGCGAGCGCCATACCCTCCCGGAACATTGAGCGCACTGCGCTGTCCACGTCATCGTCCGCGTCAAATAGCGTATCAGCGGTTCTCAAAGCTTCTGACAAACCCAAAGGAAGGCTCGCGACGCGACGCACGAACGAGAGTGCCTTGCCAGCAGCCCTCATCTCATCGACATTGCCGAATTCCTTGAGCTTGCTCGACAGGGCCAGCAAATCGTCTCGCAAAACAGCGAGAGACGCGTCTTTGATGTCGGCATGGAAGCGGACCTCTGGCAATTGAGTCGGAAGGCTGGGTGATGGTCCCAAGAACCCCCGAGAAGTGAGACAGATACCCACCTCCTCTGGATTCTGTCGCCGAGGTCTCAGCCGGGCATTGTGGGCTCGTAGCGCTCGAGTTGCAGCCTTCAAAGTGAAAGGATCTTCGCAAACTGCGAGGATGGCGGGACGACGCCCAGATATTGCGTCCAGAGCTTCCAATAGGGTGCCAAGCCGCTTTTCCCAATGCTCGCCTAGCTCCTCGCGTGACTGCCGGGTCAGATCGACAACAACGACGTCTATGCGACGATCCGCCAGGAGATGATGATCGAGGTAACGAGTGATACGCTTCGGTGTGCGCTCCCCCGGCAGACCTAGGATTGCGAATGGAGTGGTTTTGGGATCACCAATCGACGCTCTGGCACCATGCAGGCTGCCGCCCTGATCTCCCAAATGCGTGTGATCCCGCACTCGTCGCAAAACCTGATCGGCATCTGGGGAGTAACCAGCTTGAGATGGCGGAAAAACAGCAGTCGTCTCGAGCAATGTCGGATTACGGACCAACATTTCGATCCGCCGTCGTCCCCGAACTATGCGCTGTGGAGCATTCTCAGGAAGCAGGTCGCGGAGACGAAGCTCAACCATGCTCAGTTCATGGTGGGCAAATTCACCAGTGGTAAACCAGTCAGCTCCATTTTGCTGATCATTCACCGCATGCTTTGCGGCTTCGGCGATATCCAGTGGATGCACCAGCACAG
Source organism: Pelagibacterium sp. 26DY04 (assembly GCF_031202305.1). Lineage (NCBI taxonomy): Bacteria > Pseudomonadati > Pseudomonadota > Alphaproteobacteria > Hyphomicrobiales > Devosiaceae > Pelagibacterium > Pelagibacterium sp. 26DY04. Next base: position 534,874 of record NZ_CP101731.1, on the reverse strand, counting down.
AACGTGAGGCGCGAGTCAGCCCCGTCCGCCAAGGCCAAACTGCCACAGTCGCTGACGACAGTCGCCCCGATGCGCGCGCTTCCCGCATAGCCAATGCAGCAAGAGTAAACCCATTTCCTGGTCTTTCCGGCCACGTCAGAAGAACCCGATCTCTGCTGTCCTCGACTGACTCAAGGAAGGCCTCCACCGCAGGTCGACCGGCAGAGAGCGCACTCCATGCGTCGGGATACGCAGTAGTCGAATAGCGGGTTATGGTAGGTGTAGAGATTCCAGGCCGACTTACTCGCGTATCGACAGGCAACGCTTTCCGGCGCTGGCCATCCAAAAGGGTCCGGATCCGTTCGCCCCTTGACTTTTCGCTTTTCTCTCGGCGCTGATTCCAGCTTTTAGCGGACCAGTCGCGCTCCCTGCTTTTGCTCAACTATACTGCCCCCCCAGCCAGCATTGTTGACATCTTCTGACAGAAAAACACACCTATATCGTAGATCATCCCTATCGGAACTCCCCACGAAACATGCGCCGGACATCCTCGACAGAGCCATCGTTCATTGGTCCGGTGAGGAGCAGCTCAGACGTCAACCTTTCAACTTCTGAATGCACTCCCATAACCTCTCACATGAAAACAAACCGGAAAACCAAAGATCTGTGATTAATCCAATGGCTAATTAGAAAAGTCGCCGATCCGGATTAAAAATCCAGACATCTAGCTATCTATCCTGATGGACTTCTGGATTTTTTCAAGCATTAATTTCCATTGCATCCTGTCACCCTTATCCCAGCACCTCCTCCACCTTCTCCCTGTCGTAAACCACGCCACCCTTCATCTGAAAATCATGGGCTGGAAACACGTCCCTTTCCTTGAGCCAGGCGCCGACGAATTCGCTGCTGTTGCCGCTGCGCACTGCGGCTTCGTTGGCGAAAATGAATCGCGAAGCGAAATCGAGCGCTGACTGATAGCCAACGGTATTGCCGTTCATCTCGATCAGCCCAGCTTCCACACAGGCGCCGAGCACATAGTAGTTGGAAATGCCCAACATCAGGATTGCCGACCCGGTGCTAACGCTGTCGATATCGTATCGGGGAAGCTCGAGCTGTTCCCGGCGAATTTGGTCATAGACCTTGTCGACGTCCTTGAGCCAGATGGCGCTCAGGATGTTTTTGGACCGTCGTGTTTTCAGGACCGCGTCGAGCGGTTCAAAGATCATTGCCTCGATAAGCGGCTGCCAGGGGCGCCGGCCGGCCGGAAACATCAACAGGGCATCTGAAAAGCGGACATAGCCCTTGGGCGGCTTCTTGAGGACCAGGTGGTCCTGAAGCCCGTCCGCGAATTCGGTGACATCCCGCTTGGAGTAGAAGTTGCCTTCACCCGCGATTTCCGCGGCGATTCCGCTGTGCTGTGCGAAATACAAACTCTTGCAGTCGCGCACCCCATCTGGCGGCAATCCCAGGAGAACACCCACAGAGGCTTCGCTCATCATATCGAGGTAGCGGACCAGGAGCGGCTCGATCTCGCCTTTCCAGAAATAGAAGGGGGAGAGGGGATCGTTGCCGTGGCGAAAGGTCGTGATATCGGGATGGTCTGCCAGTCTCTTGATGATCTTCTGGCTCACGGGCGTGTGCTTGATGATCTGCCGCGTGCAGACATAGTCACCCACTGGCAGCTCTCGGGTGGACTTACGTGCAAAATGTTCAGCCGGCCGCCGGCTGGTGAACAGGTTGTTGAGTTCGACATCGACCAGTTCGCGAGCTTGCTGTTCCAAGGCGTGGTGCTTGGGCAATTTGCTGAACGCGCCAAATTCCTTGTAGTAACCGAAGGCGAGATCGCGCTTGCCAGCCTTGGCCCCGGCTTCCTCGCACAAGGCATGAAATCCTTTTGGCCAATCCATGAGTGTGCGGCCGGCACGGGCAAGGTCTGACGGCGATAACTCTGTGGGTATCGAGATGACGTGGGGGATCTCACCTTTGGCAAGCTGGCCGTTTCGTTCGAAGTCCAGGGCCGAGGCGATTACCAGGATCAATTCGAACAGTTGGCTCGGTCCAAGGGCCCTGACTTCGTCGGGCAGTCTGGCTAAGCCACGATCGGTATCCACCGGCATTGGGTTGACCAGATCGGTGACGAAATCGAGCGCTTCGACATCGTTCACTTCGACGAGCGGCTGGGGAAAGTCGCGCAGATCAACGGTGGAGGCCGGAAGCCCGAAACTGTCGGCACCGAGGCAGTGCTCACAGAATTCGACACCCCAGGTTCGGGAAAACCCAAGAGAATTACCGCACACCGGACAGGCTGCGATAAGCATTTCCTTGGTGGCCGGGTCGAACGAGAGGGGCCGCACGCTCCACACGGCACGGATATAGGCAGCATTCTGGAGGGCCCGAGGGGACACCCGCCGTTTGCGGGTTTCGCGCAGCACCGATCGCAGCTTTACGCCAAAGAACTCTATCGACCGGTGATCGGCTGGCAGGTAATAAAGCGGGCGCAGCTTGTCGGGCGTCGTGCCGAGAATATCGGCAAGCTGGATCGCCGTTTCGGGGTCGCGGATGGGCAGGGTTTCCGGACGGTAGGCTCCCATCCCGGCGAGCTTGAGCACATCGGTTGCATGGGGATAGACATTGAGGCCGGCGGCTCTGGCGACAAGTCCAGATATATGTTCATCGGGCGCCGGCGTGACCGGACGGACGAGCCTTGCCATCAGGTGACTTTCGAATTGCGCACACCGAGGCGGAACGGGTTGTAAGTGCAATTGTTGTTGGGGATCGCCCGGGTATCGACGGCAAGAGCAAGGTCTTCGAATTCGACCCGTGCGGCATCGCGCTTGAGCGCGTGATATACCGCCTCCTCCAGAATGCGGGAAACGACGCCGATACAGCCACCTGATGCTGCCCAAAGCATGTGGGGAATGCTATCCTCGAGCAGGTCAGTATCTTCCGGCAGAAGTTCCCATTCCTTGATCAGCGCCGCCGCCTCCAGACAATATTCGATGAAGATGGCCTGATCTTCCTCCACGCTCCAGCGCAGGGGCGAAAAGTCGATCTTGGCCATTTCGCGATTGGTGAGTTGAACATCGATTGCCAGGTGCTCTCGCGCCTCGGGAACGCCGACCAGGACCATTGGAACGAGTCCGCGGATCATCATGGTTTTGAGCGTATCGGTGACTTCGGTGCTGGTGATCTTGTGGGACTTTTCAGTCTTGCCATCGGGGCGTTCGACCTTGCTGGCCGAAAGGTGCTGGATTTCGTCAAGGACCAGCAATTCGGTCTGCCGTCCGAAAACTTCCTGAGTGACGGGATCCTTGTAGGTGCCGGAAAGGTATTCATAGACGCGCCGCAAAAGAACCGGCCCGTCGCCTTTATCGTGATTGGGATCACCCAACTGCCGCAGGATATCGGCCGCGAGGGATCGCGTTGAGGCTTTTGGGGAGAGCGTAACGTGAAGAACGACGTTTTGCTTCCGGGCAATTTCTGCGCGATCCATATCGGCTGGAAACAGGCCACGTTCTATGACTTCATCGACGACGACGTCCTCGATATAGGTTTCGATGGCCATGGATTTTCCGGAGTGGCTCGGCGCGAAAAACTCGACATAGCGCTTGGGGCGGTATGGCGTCAGACGTCCGGCTTCTCGCGCATCATTGAGAATGGCATGGGCGCCCGCAAGGCGGGGGTGATGAATCCGCATATCGGCAAACGCTGCGTAGACTATGCCGTTGGAGGGTTTTTTGTAGCTCATGCCTCATCCCCTTTCGGTGGTGATTTTTTCATTTTCCCCCGGACCCGCGCCAGGATGGCGTCGGTATCGACAGACGGCTTTTCCGCCTTCACCGTTTGGGGTGTTGGTTCACCGGCTTTTTTGGCGGCTGCCTTATCCTCAGCCTTCTTTCGGTTTTGAGCTCTGGTCTTGGCTGCCTTTCTGGCACCAGCCTTGCCACCGAATGGCCGTCCCTTCTTGACCTCCGGAGGATATTTGGCGCGCCGGGCTGCGGTGTCGTGGACGATTTCGTCATTGTCGTCGACAGGCACCATTTTCACCGTTTCGCCCGGGGCGAGTTCGGTCATAGGCTCAATGAATCGAGCCCGGCGCCGCGACTCCAACGCCTTGATGTTGGGCATGATATCGAACAGGAAGTCCCGGTGAGCGACGCGCGCCGCGGCCTTTTCGGCATCGGAATGAAAGGCGAGATTGCGCGCTTTTGCGAATTCCTTGATCTTGTCCGCGGCAAACCAGGAGAGCCCGCCGGCAAAGCGCTTGTGCCAGTTGGGCAGAGCGACGCTGGACCGGGTGGTTGGATCCCACACGTGGATTTTTGAGACGTCGCCGGGATCGTAAGACACGCGCACGGGAACGGTTCTGGATGACGAAACCGATCTGCGCTGGCGCCGCTCCTTGCCGAAATACACCAGCCGGTTCATCAACGCGGTCGTCACCGCGCCATCGTGAAAGCGGTGACCGTCTACGGTAACGCCTTCGGCGCTCAACAGGGCTTGTTTGGCTTTGCCGATGAGTTTGTCGAGCATGCTGACGTCGTCGACAGTGGGGCGTTTGTGGGTGGCAATACCGCGCCGCCATTTGAGCGCCGGTGCCATGTCGATGCCGGAATGGGTCTCCACGTGGTAGAGCGTGACCACCGCATTCCAGAAGGAATCTTCGAGCTGGCCGCGGGTATAGACGGCCTCAGCCCGGGGATCGACATCGAGTTCCTGGCGCTGCTGAGGCGTAAGGGGAATTCCGCCGGGAAGCTTGTGCCAGTTGATGTCGTTGAACGTTTTGAACAGGCGTTCGACATAGGGCTTGAACATGGGATTCCGGACCGGTGCCCAGATGACGTCGATGCCGGCCGCCTCGCACGATGACTGGAAGGACGGGCTGACGAATTCCTTGCCGTTGTCGACGATAATGGTCGAGGGCTTACCCCAGCCGTCGGTGGCGCCTTTGTGGGCACCGTATTTCTGGATCAGCATGTCCTTGCGGCGCACGATATGGCGCAGGCAGGCCGAAACCGAGTGCAGGCTTGGCGGTTCATAGCCAAGAACGGCGCCCACCACCATGCGCGAATAGGTGTCGATCGCCAGTGTCAGCCACGGACGGGCGACGAGGATGGGTTCTCCATCTTCATCGGTCAGCACTGCCCAGGCGTCGAGTTGGGTATGGTCGATCATGACGTATTCGAGCGGCCGCGTGCCTTCGATGGCACGACCGCGTCCTGCAAAACGCCGGTTGGCGTTCTTGACGCCATATCGCTTTGCCCAGGTCCACCAGTTTGCCTCCTTCTTGATCCAGAGGCGCATGGTTTCTTCACAAGGAATCGCCACCGAGCATTTGGAAGAGCCGTCTTCGAAGGTCAGGCTGTATTTCTCCCGGATGGCTTCGGTCTCGACTGTGAACTGGTGGATCGCATCGGACAGTGCTGCCCTGGAATCCCCCCAATAGAGTTCGATGGCACGGTCGGCAGCTTCGACAACGTCCTTGTGCCAGCGCTGTGCGCGGTTGTGGATCTGCCGCTCCTTGAAGAAGGCCGTCAGAGGACGTTCGTCAACGGCGCCACAATTGGCAAGTGCACGCTGCAGGGTCGAGGGTGAAGGCTTCCATGCATATCCCTTCTGTCGCGCAATCGGGTAAGTGTCGGCGATAAAATCACGCAGTGCCACACGGCCAAGACCGATGCCTGGGTTCTTATCGTGACGGATGCAGTAAAAACGCAGGGTGCGGGCGCGGTGCAGGCGTTGCTGTTGACGCAACCGAACCTGTCTTTCCCTGGCTGTGATGTTGGGGTCATCCGGGTCGAGCAGGCTCAAGGGATCAAGCTCTGGCACGCCTGTTGGCAGGCCCATGACGTCGGTTGGTATGCGTCGTGCCTCACCAGCACTGCGCATTTTCTCGAAATCGTCGAGTTCAATATAGAGTTCGAGATCGGTGCCTTCGCGAATGAATTTGAGGCGTCCGTCGATCATTTCCTTGGCGAAGCTGACGAGAACCGACGCGTCTTCCCCCAGCTCGAGCGAATAGAGCTGGCCGACCCGGAGATCGAGATCTGCTACCATGGGTATCGGCCCTCCATTTCGAAATTGGCGAGTTCATCCTCGAGCCGCCGAACCGGCGTGTCCGGATCCAGGCCGAGAGTAAGGTCGATCGAGATGATGCGGCGCACATGCAGGGATGCGGCTTTGCCCCGTCCGGTCGCACCTCCACCCAGGGCCCGAATGACATCATCGAGCCGTCCGGCATAGGGGCGCGGCGGAAGCACGTTGCGGACAAGGTCGATGTCGCCGGGTGTAATGGAGACATCGTGGTCGAACATGATGCCATCCACAGCGGTGGACAGCCGCGGCATTTCAACATCGCGCGAGCGCACGACGGTCGTAAATCGCCAGTTGATGTTCTCGTAGACCTTCTTGGCCAGTTCGAGCTTGAGCTGGTATTGAGAGTCGTTATTGCGCCGATCTTCGTCGTTCTTGACCTCGACGATCAGTGCGACCTTGTGGTTGTCCCCCCAGTTGGGGCGCCAGTCGGCCACAGCCTGAGCAAACGGGATATTGTTTGCGATCATGTCGGCGAAGACGGCGTCCACTTCCAGGTGCAGGTCCGGCCGATAGAGCCAGTTCTTGGGCTCACCCGTTACTTTCATTTCCAGAATGTGAGGCTGTGCTGCGATCGCGTGGACGGGAGATGCGACCTCACATAGATGGAACATTGGCCGTTCGGCTCTGAACGACTCCCACACCAGCCCCCGCATTCCAGCCTTGAGGCAGGTGGTCTGCCCCACCGGGTGAGGTTCGCGTCCGGTCACCAGGTCGTAGATCGGCCCGCCATCGCGGCGATAGTGGATGTAGGCGTAGGTATCGAGCGCTTCGAGTTCGAGCTCGCGCTTGATTACCGCATAGTCCTTGGCCATCCCTTTTTCCGTCCGTCTTCTTATCTTTGGTCAAAACGGTATCGCCCCGCCTTCTCGTTGAAGGCAGAATTACAGGGGCAGTTCTTTGCATTTCCTGAGTTGTAACGGCTAACAGTTGGTGAACCGGCGCCGATCAACTCAATTGCGGTCAGCTATAGATACGATCTTCCATCGGACTGAGCTTCCTCATCCAGATAGTCTTGAAGGGCGGGCACGATATCGAGATGTGCCGGTTCGAACTCGAGGTCCATGGCGCCGGCAAAGCCGGCGAAAGCCATGGCACGCATGCGCTGCTGGCCGCGGTCCTCGTGTTCGTTGTGGGGATCGATGCTTTCCAGGCCGTGGGTCATCGCCAGGGCACGTGGATCGACGACGAAAGCACTTGTCAGATGCCCCGCCCGTCCGATTACGACCGTTTCGATGGGTGGTGCTTCGAATGACGCGATCAGGGTGTCTGTATCGGCTTCGGAAAGCTCATGATGGCGTGCATAGGCTGCCAGCATCTGCGGCGTGATCAGGGAAATCTTCGGACCGAGTTTCCCCTCAAACGCCAGCGCATGCTGATCGAAGCGATAGCCGGGATCCACTGTCCGCAAGCTCTCGAGCGCGGCGTCGACGATATCGTCGATGTCGTCGGTGGTGACGAAAAACTCGATGGGCCTGTCATCAACATCGAAATCGGCGTGATTGAAGGTGTGGGTCTCGAGCGCGCAGATCGCAACGTCCCCCATGAGCAGGAGCTGCGGTGCCAGGCCGGCTTCCCGGACGGTATCCAGCACATCGATAATCGGACGCGTGACACGCCCGATCCGCAGGGCCTTGCTCACGCGAACCTGGGTTTCGAGAGTGGCGGTGAGGCGGGCGAACTCGTCCCTGACCCATTCGCGCTCGGTCATAAAATGGTTGTAGATCGCTTCGGTTTCCGGGCTCTGCCGGCCAAGAGAGGTGGACTTCTTGCGCTTGGTAACGGGATCGGGACCGTAGCGGTAGAGATAGCGGTGACCGCCGATCGTCTTCCACTGCATGCCGCCGACCAGATCGCGCTTTTTCTGCAAGACCGGCTCATAGAGGCGCCAGGTCTCCAGCACCTCCGCGAGGTGCCGCTTCTGAGCGAAGCTGAAGGGCTCAAGGACGATCATAACCGCAATCTCTTCAAAATCTTAGTTTTGGTAGTAATGTCGTTGAGACAGGCATATGGTGCACCGTGATCGGCATGCAAGGGCGGCGCAAAAAAAAAATGTTGCCGGCGCGCCGCCACAGGCAACCGGAAACGGTGCTGGTGTCTTGCTAAAGAGTACGCAAACCTTCTGCGTCAACGCGGAGCATCGGCATGTCAGAATGGTTTTACGCAGCACTGGAGGCCACGGCCGGAGATATCGATCCGCGTGAGCTCGAGTCCTATGTCTGGATGGGCATGAGGATGGATCGCCATACGACACGGCATGGCGAAATCACCGTTTCACCCTGCGGACATACGGGAATTACGGTTCTTGCGTATTGGGGCGACAACCGTCTCAACCGTCACTACAAGCTTTCGATCGTCGATAACGAGCTGGTGGTCACGCTGACAGAGTCGATGACCAATGGGAGCATGGGACGCGGCGAGAACTGCGAACTCCATTTTTCCAGGTCGGACAAACGCGCCATTGCAGCGTTCGAAGCCAAAGTTGACTTCAAGAATTATCTCGCCGGCCTGCGCCCAGCCTTTGCCGAGCATTTCGCCAGGGGTGCGATCGAAGATTGGCGCCGGGCAGAGATCGAACACGCCAGGCTCGACACCGAACTTCGCAAACTGAATAAGGACCTGGTACGTCTCCCCGCTGCTCTCAGGTCGATCAAGCCCCACTTCCACGGCCCATACGCCAAGATGGAGCGTGAGCGTTACGCCAGGATAGAGGAATACTACGACACGTCATTGGAAGAGGCTCGCGTCATCTGCAGATCGGCTGACGATGCACGCCATGCTGCAGATCTTGCCAAGGAAGAGATGCTCACCGCCCTGAGGATGGTCGAGAACGTCGCTCCACATCGTGCCCTGCCGGTCGATCTATCGAATGTCGGCGATGGCCCCGAACTGGGGTATGCACCGGGACTCTAAGGCCGGTGCAATGTGCACAACCCGCTATTGAGGCTATACGCATCGCCACCTTTGGTGCACTTTCTGGAAAATTGCTTATCCAGCTATCCGGAAAGTTGATGTCATGCCGTCTGATACCGCGAAACCCAGCCGCGAGCGAGCGGATGGTCGCAAGTCGCTGCTGGTTTATCTCACCCCTGCATTGATCAAGCGCCTCAAGGTTGCCGCTCTGGAAGACGAGCGGCACGTTTATGAGCTTGTCGAAGAAGCCGCTGATGATTGGCTGAAGCGGCGCGCAGGCAAAAGGTAGCGTAACAGCAATATCCCCCTGATTTATCTGCTCGGTACCTATTTCGCATTCTCTGTTTCTTCCTTCGAGGTGCCGGCGGACAGTTTATCGTAACATTGTCGGGGAAATCCATGCCGGAAGCACCACATGTGCGGGGGACTTAACCTTCTGAATGATCGGCTATCCAGATATCTAGAAATTGGTCCGATTATACCTCATACTCTTAAGTAGAGTGCGCATGAATGAGCCGACGGTCGAAAAACCCTTCTGGTCCATCCTGATTCGGTTCTGATCAAAACAGCTCATGATGTTTGCTCTCGACAAAAGGAAAACGTCTATGAACTGGTTGAGCAGACAACCAGACAGTGATTGGATGGCAAGATGCGCACACGAAATCAAATCGTGGCGTCTGGGGGCAATATGAGTGCTGCTGAAATCGACGACTTGATCCGGAGCAAGATTGAAAACCTCCGGCCCAAACTTCTTGACCTGGGTCGTCGCAATCCACTCATAGCTACCAAACTTTCGACCCGGTCCAATTCCCTCGTTCGAGTTGTCGATGGCATACCCGAAGTCATCCGATTCAACCTCAGTAATGGCGTCCCAATGCGGTTCGCTCCATTACCGCCGCTAGAGGAAGACCCCCGGGACGAGGATACGGACGCGTTTCAGGATGCACTCTCGTCAGCACGTTTGAGCGACGACACCTATCGATCTGCGCTTGACGCGATCGACGTCAATCGAGACGACAGTGAAGAAATTGCGCGTCGAGTTGAACGGGATCTCAAGGATCGGGTGCGGCTTGCCATTGGTTTACCGCAGCGGCAACACAAGTCAGACCTTTCGCTTCAAGACCACGCGACAATCAACGGAATTTCCCCGCACTGGGACCTGCCTGCGGTAGACAGCGAGAATGAGGGTGGACGTCATACCGACGACAGCATCCAGACCCTGATGTTACCCAATGACCTTGAACGCAAGCTCAACGCGTTAACGACTAAGTGCAAGACATGGCAGCAGGAAACCGGCATAAACGTGCTCCATGCCGCTTTTGGTTTCATCGAGTGGAAGGAACCCAACAGCACGACCGCAAACTATTCGCCTCTCATTCTTTTGCCCGTCCAGATCGAAAAGAAAAAGACGCGCGATGGTGCAGAATTTTGGATAAGCGCCGAAGGGGACGACGCGGACGCCAATTTCGTCTTTGCAGAAAAGATGCGTCTGCAGTTCAGTATTGACATTCCATCCTACCACGGTGGCTCCGTCGAAGATTACTTCGCCGAAGTCGCTGAAACGGCTCCAAAAACCATGCCCTGGAAAGTCCGGCGTCAGGTTGCTATTGGCGTCTTCCCCTCGGCACGTATGGCGATGTACCGGGACCTGGATACGACGAATCGGGAATTCGAGAACAACAGCGTAATCGCGACGCTCTTCGGTGGATCTGAAGTCGAGAGCTCAACACCGTTTGCCGATGAGTATGATGTCGACGATCCTACGATCGAAGTCAAAGCGCCCTATCTTGTTACCGATGCCGACTCCTCACAATTCAGCACGATTGTTGATGTAACCGATGGGAAAAATTTAGCCGTCGAAGGCCCTCCAGGAACTGGAAAATCCCAGACTATTGTGAACACGATCGCCAATGCGCTGGGCCAAGGCAAGAAGGTCCTGTTCATTGCTGAAAAGATGGCAGCGTTGGAAGTCGTCAAATCGCGGCTCGAGGCTGTCGGGCTAGGTGAATTCGTGCTTCCGCTTCAAGCTGACCGGTCTTCAAGAGAACAAGTTGTCTCCTCCATACGCCGACGCATTGGAATGGAACCCGTAGCGCCGCCGCGTGACTACCAAAATCGCATTGAGCGCTTTCGACACACGCGCAGCGAACTTGCAGCCTACATTGAGGCAATATCGGCGCCATTCGGCAACACCGGAAGGACAGTTCACGACGTTCTTGGCAAAGGCATTGCGACCAGTCATCGCCTGGATGGCCTGCCACGTGAATTCCGGGACCCTCAGATCGCCGGTCTGGAAGAGCTTTCTCCGGTAGATCTGGAGATGATCATGCAGAAGGCCGAGGCGCTTTCGAAGGCCTCTGAGGCCGCGCTCGACACTGAACCATACTGGGACGGACTTGAGGTTGTACACCTCGACAAGTTCCAAGCGGACGACCTCAAAAGGTTGGCAGAAGACGCGAGTGGAGCTTTCGCCCAAGCGGCCGCGTCGCGGTCGAAACTGCCCGAGATGAAGATTGCGAGCGATAACAAGACCAGTGCTCTGCGGAGGCTCTTCGAGAGACTTGATGCACTACAGGTTCATCTCGGCGATGCTGACCATGGCCTCGTCGTCCGCGTTGCAGAAACGGCCACGACTCCAGCCTTGCTTGAGTTTCTTGAACAATGTGGTGCCTACCAGAAACAATCCGCCGAGATTGCTGCTTTAGTGTCGCCAGAAGGTGTTGATCGCGGCGGCGCGCCGCTTCGCGAACTGGCTGGGCTATGCAGCGAGCATGATTTCGACAGCCTTGATGCGGCGGTGTGGGAAAGTGATCTCAATCGCACGGCTGATGAGATCGCTTCGCTCCAGGATGCATTCTCGAAGTTAAAGCAATTTGTCGACTATTTTCCGCAGGCATCGACCTTTCCGCTCGCCACTTTGGCCAAGGCGGGCGAGATTGTGCGCAGCACGGACCATGATGTTCTTGCAGCCCGCTCGGAAGCCACAGCGGATCCGGCTGCGTCTACTATTATTAGTCGCCTTTGTCAGAGTGGCCGCGAGCTTCAAGACCAACAGGAACGCTTGAACGCTACGATATCAACCACAACCGACTTTGGTGTGAGCCAGCTTCGCGAGTACGCTGACACCATCGAGCGGGCTGGTGTGATGCGTCTATTCTCGAGTTCTTTCCATGCCGCGAAAAAGGCTTTTCTGTCGATTTCGAAGGACACCCGTTTCGACAAGGCTTTGGCCGCACACTCTTTGCAGAGCCTGGGGCGCTGGAAAGAAGCTATGCAACGCTACGGCGATGACCATCAGGCCCGCGCACTGTTCGGCCTGCATTTTCGCGGCATCGAGACCGACTTCTACCTTTTTGAATCCCTTTGTGAGTATTACCAGCGGATCGAAGCGGCATTCCCGGGTCCCGCGCATCGAGATATTCGTGCGCTTCTCAAGTCGGGCGATCTCGACCTGATTGCGGCGATTCCCGACATACAGGCAGAAGACAACGACATCACCTTTGAGGCTCTCCAAGCCGAAATCTTGACAAGGTTGGAAAAACACGAAGCTGCCAAGGACGTGTTCAGAAAAGCGACGGCGCTCGTTGCGTCGTTGCGACAGCCGATTGATCTTCGCCCCGCTGATTTAGACAGCCTGGCCGATCAGCTCGACTCCCTTGAAGAACAGAGGCACGCTCTGGATCATCATGTGACCGGCCGAGAGACATTGGGCGAAAGATTCGCCGGGGCCGCGACCAACCCTGAAGACTTCGTGGCTGAGGTCGCTGCCCTTCGCCTGTTGATCGAGGCGGGGGAGGACGCAGGAGAGATAACGCGGCTCATCAGGGACCACACAATTTCGGATGCAAAACAAAGGTGTAAGGAAGTTCTCGACCATGATGCGATGGCCGAGAACGCTTTGGCGATGCTTGCGGATAAGGCCGGCGACACCATTGCCGAGGAAGTCGGCAAGCTTCCCGCCCGCCAAGCAGCAGACTATCTGGCCAAGGCTGCTCAGGACCAAGAGGGAATGCATATTCATTCTCGCTTTGCGACAGCATGCAAGGAGATTGAAGACCTCGGATTTGCTTGGGTTCTGGATGTTTTTGAGGATAACGATCTTGGCTTCACTCAGTTTGCCGAGATTCTCGAAGCAATAGTTTTCCGCGCCAAGACCCGTCTGGCGTTCGAAAGTCACGGCTCCGTCCTTGCAAGTTTTAGCGGAACGAAGCTGGACACGCTTCGGAAAGATCTGGCCCGACTGGATAACGAGATCATTCAACTGACACGGCAGCACCTTCGGTCCACGATCAGCAGAGCCGCGAAACCTCCTTATGGCAACGGGCGAGGGAAACGGTCCACATTTACCCAGTTGGCTCTGCTCGAAAATGAAATCGCCAAGAAACAGAGATTCTTGCCGGTTAGAGAACTCACTCGCCGCGCGGACCGGGCGTTACTCGAAATGAAGCCGTGTTGGATGATGTCGCCGTTGGCGGTCGCACAATACCTGTCACCGAACATGGAGTTCGATCTCTGTATTATTGACGAAGCGTCACAAATGCCACCCGAGGATGCTGTCGGGGCGCTCTACAGGTCGAAGCAGACCATGGTTGTCGGTGATACCAATCAGCTTCCGCCGACGAGCTTTTTCAAGAAGATGCTCGAAGATGACGAGGCCGATGAAGATGAGGTCGTGGAAGACGAGTCCGTATTGGAAATGGCAAATGCCGTCTTCCGTCCAGCTCGTCGACTGCGCTGGCACTATCGTTCAAAGCACTCTGGCCTCATCCAGTTTTCCAACGAGCACGTCTATGACAACAACCTGATCGTTTTCCCATCACCTAGGGAAGCCCATCCGCAGATGGGCGTGTCTCTGGTGCCGGTTGTTGGCAACTACAAATCAGGTGTGAACTCCGAAGAAGCCCGCACGATGATTGACGCGGCACTTCAGTTCATGCGTTCCACGCCCAATCGTTCGCTCGGCCTGGTCACCCTGAACCAAAAGCAGCGTGATCTCCTGCTCGAGGAATGGGATCGCACCTTGAACCGGGACACCACTGCTGCGCGGTATGTAGACGATTGGCTTGAACGTAATGACGGCCTCGAGCAATTTTTTATCAAGAACCTGGAGAACGTGCAGGGCGACGAGAGAGACGCCATCTTCATCAGCACAGTTTATGGGCCTGAGCGGCCCGGCGGGCCTGTAATGCAGCGTTTCGGGCCGATCAGCGGCCTAGCCGGCAAGCGCCGACTCAACGTGCTCTTCTCCCGTGCGAAAGAACAGATCGTCACATTCTCTTCGATGACTGCATCCGATATACGTGCGGATGAGAGCTCCAACCCGGGCGCGTTCATGCTGAAGCGCTGGTTGGAATACTCTGCCACCGGTGTGATCCATGCCGGCGACTATTCGGACCGAGAACCGGACTCGGACTTTGAGATCTTTGTCATGGAACAGCTGCGAGCCATGGGGTGCATTCCGGTGCCGCAGGTCGGCGTGGCGAAATTTCGCATCGACATTGGCGTGAAACATCCCGATTGGCCGCATGGCTTTATCATGGGCGTCGAATGTGACGGAGCAACCTATCATTCGTCGCGATCGGCCCGGGATCGTGATCGCCTTCGTGAAAAGGTGCTGACCGACTTGGGATGGCATCTTCATCGCATCTGGTCGACGGACTGGTTTCTCGATCCCAGGAAAGAGGCCGAAAGAATGCGGGAGGCCGTGGTCGCACGCCTCGCACAACTCAAGGAAACCGCGCCGAGCGCAGCTCCGATTGCAGCGTTTACTCCAGCTTCGGCGACTCAAGAGGAGGAGCCCCCAGTCGCGGCCATGGCTTCACAGGTTGTCGATGAGCCGGAGGTCATCAGCAACCCAGACCGACCCCAGCCGGCGCAAACGCAGTCCGAAACCAACATCGTGGAGGCTGGAGATACGGTACAGGTTCGCTATCTGGACGGTGACAAATCAGTCCGCGAGGTTCAACTCAGCAGCACGTTGAACGATCCTAGTCGGTCGATTGTGCACATTCGAGAGCCTCTCGGTCGGGCACTGCTGGGCGCCGAGATTGATGAAGAAATTGAAGTTCTCATCGGAAATCATGTTCGGCCAGCCGTGGTGGAACGGATAGTGAAACCAAGCTTCAGTGAAACAGGCGAGGGTTCAGGACCGTCGATCATTGAGGATGCTGGCGAAGTCGGCAAGCCCCGCACCAATTCACGTGTAACCGAGGCAGTTGTTCAAGACGCAATACTTCGGCTGTTGAGCGATGGCGAGGTGCGCACGAACGCCAACATCAAGGATTCGCTTCGTAAATCTCTACCTTTGACGGCTGCAGATCGGGAGCGTGCAGCAGTGAGGATTAATGAAGAGCGTTGGGAGGCGTTGGTCAATAACGCCCTCAGCCCCAGCCGTGGCAATTCCCTGACGAGCCGAAACTTGGTGGAGCCTGTTCAATTGGGGCATCACCGCATCACCAGCGAGGGGCGGGCAACTCTGGGCATTGGGAACCCGACATTAAGCGCCTCTCCAGTGCCCTCCTCTTCCGAAACGCCATCCGCAATGCCTCAAACAACGCTTTTCCCCGATCTAAAAAAGCGTCGGATAGCCGATGGGGAACTTCGCCCGGACGAGTTCTATCAACCGCACTACCTCGACACGCTGCGCGTCTTCGCCATCAACATCGTGGACGACGCTGGGCCTATAACCTTCCGCCATCTGAGCGAGATTATTGCGCGAGCGCATGGGTTCC
Organism: Pelagibacterium sp. 26DY04; assembly: GCF_031202305.1. Taxonomy (NCBI): domain Bacteria; kingdom Pseudomonadati; phylum Pseudomonadota; class Alphaproteobacteria; order Hyphomicrobiales; family Devosiaceae; genus Pelagibacterium; species Pelagibacterium sp. 26DY04. The sequence goes on along the minus strand of NZ_CP101731.1, from coordinate 519,158 downwards.
AGCGCACAGGCTCTCAGATTAAACGCCAGGTATGGGCGGCCATATCCAAAGCACGGACCTATTCGGCCGCACCAAACGGCGAAAAGATTTTCTGGGCGGAGAACGTTCATCCCTCATCGGTCGTCAAATTCCGTGGCATGCAGGTGGCCGGGCATGATCGCGAATGGCAACACATTCCCCATCCGGAGAGGTTGGGGTTGGCACTTGAACTGATCGAACGGCGCGTTGGCGGCGATCTCGCCGCAAAAATGGCTGATCGAGTAGGGTTTTCGCGACTTCGTCAAACTACGCGGGAAGAAATGGAAGTCTTGATCGCCGAGGCGAAGGCTGGAGTCCAGAGATCAGCTTAACCTAATTCGCTTCGTCGCCTGACGCGGATAAAGGAATTGGCGGTCGTGGAGGAATTCGAATCCCCGGCCTCCACCTTCGGAGGGTGGCGCTCTCTCCAGCTGAGCTACACGACCAAAGTGTCCGGGTTTGCTGCGGTTTTCGCGCTTCCCGATGTTGGCAGTCCCTGCTGGGCTCGAACCAGCGACAATCGGCTTAGAAGGCCGATGCTCTTCCAACTGAGCTAAGGGACCCGTCTCTGAATTGCCGTTCAAACCGCCAATCGACCCAAGAATTTTTGGAATCGACCCAACTTTGTTTTGGCGCGACATTCAGAAAAGAGAATGGCGCGCCGGTCAGAATAAAAGCGCGAACTCGTATGTGTTCGAGATCAAGAGATAATTTTCCCTCGCGTTTTCCTGGTTTGGTACTTAGTAGATGCCTCTGGCGGCTGGAAGATTTAGGCGGGTCATAGATATAGTCACCTAAAGGAAAGCTTCGCCCGGATGGTCCCGGAAGAGGTTTGCCCTTCGCACATACCTGCGAACGTTTCTGGACTCGACATGTCTGGTGTGATCCATGATACGTTCCAAGCTGACCCCAGCTTCTGCAGCGCTCGTGATAAAGCCTGCTCGTAAGGAATGAGCACCATATAGGGCGGGGTCGCGATTGGCTCTCTTCAAGTAAGCTTTAAGAACACGCGAAACCAGATACGGATCCACCGTTCGGGGCATCACCCTGTTCTTATAGACTGGTCTAAAAACGGGCCCTCTGATTATGTTCGCCGCATGAAGCCAGTCCTTCAAGGCAGACACAGCCTGTAATGAGCGTCCATTGGGCAGAGCAATATGGGCTCCTATCCCTTGAAAGTCCGTCTTCGACTTCCGTATGTGAATAGTCGCACCCTGTTCGGAAAACGCAATGTCCTCCAGCCGTAGTGCGACCAATTCCGACCGCCGCAAGGCACCTGCGAAACACACGGCCAACATTGCCCTGTCTCGACGCCCCTTTAGCGTGTCAGGAATGTATTGAAGAACATCGCGGAATTCTGCGGCCGCTACTGGAAGCTTCTGGTCAACGAGGCTTCCCCGCAATCGCATGGATCCACGCAGGACCGCTCGTACAATGTAGGTGTCTGTTGGGCTGCGGTGGCCAGCTTTCCTGTGCAAGTGGGCAATGGCACAAGCGTGGACCTTAACCGAAGAACCCCGCTTCCCTTCAGCGATGAGCGAAGCAATGTATTCCGCCACTATTTCGGCCTTGGCCGGAAGCGCCTCGTACCTGTGATCACCGCACCACTCACGAAACTTGCGAATTGCATTTCCGTAGGTGCGATGAGTGTTATCGGCCAAACTCGCCTGCATCAAGAACTGCACCCGAGGGGACAGTTTGTCCATCGATACCAATTTCTCATGTCTGCCAGCCATGTGCCCTGCCTCTTGCCCTTGTAGCGATCCGCTAATCTACCGCGACGCAAGCCGACATGGAATGGGTTGGGTCACCTTAATAACTAGCTCTGCAATAAAGCGCCGAACGGCAGCACTTTTACCACTTTTCTGCTCTTTATCTAAAAGCTACTAAGTTCTATAAGACGACGGATGTTTTTCGCGAATGTCGGCCTGCCCCCCCTGAAAAGTGGTCCTCCCTGAAGTAGGCTATTTGGCCGTGTGAGCTGCTACCCGACTTTGGACCACCCGGATGCGGAATTTCCGGGGGTGATGCATCAGGGCGGGCCGGCTGCCCCTGATGCGTTCATGAGCGATATCGGGGGTTTGTTCCCGATGGCGCTATGCGGGCGGACTTCGTTGTAGTCTCTACGCCATTCCTCCATTTTGACACGGGCGTCGTCAAGGCTCATGAACCAGTGGGCGTTCAGGCACTCGGCTCGGAATTTGCCATTGAACGCCTCGATGAAAGCGTTGTCGGTGGGCTTTCCAGGACGAGAGAAGTCGAGAACCACGTTCTTCTGATAGGCCCAGAGATCAAGGTCGCGGGAGATGAACTCCGAGCCTTGGTCGACCCGGATCGTCTTCGGATACCCTATGTTCCTGCAGACCTTTTCGAGCGTTTCAACCATCCTCACCCCCTGTAGCTGAACCGGGGATCCACCGCTGGGGCGTAGCGTGAGAAGGTGTCCACGATGGTCAGGATACGGATCTTGCGGCCAGTGGCCAACTGATCATGCACAAAGTCCATGGCCCACACCTGATTGGTGCTCGTGGCTGCCATTCGGTCATCACGCAGCTTGGCCCTGACGCGACGCTTGGGAGTCTTGTTGCGCAACTGCAGCCCCATCTCTTTGTAAAGCCTGTAGATTCTCTTCGGGTTCACATCCCAGCCCTCCCGTCGCAATAGGATGTGAACCCGACGATAGCCATAGCGGACCCGGGTCTCGCAAATCTCCTTGATCCGAAGCTGAAGATCAGCCTGCTCGCCGCGCCTGGACTTGTAGTGGTAGAGCGACCTGTCGACCTTCAGCGCATCACAGGCCTTGCGGATCGAGACTTTCCAGGCCGCTCTCACCTCATCGACAAGCGAGCGCTTGCGGGCAGGCGTTAGAACTTTTTTGAAAGCACATCCTGAAGCATGGCCTTGTCCAGGCTCAGGTCGGTGACAATCCGCTTGAGCTTGCCATTCTCCTCCTCGAGTTGACGCAGCCGCTTCATCTCCGATGGCATCAAGCCAGCATACCGCTTGCGCCAATTGTAGAACGTCGCTTCGGAAATGCCGGCCTTGCGACAGACCTCACCGACCGCCGTGCCATCTTCGGCCTGCTTGAGCACGAAGGCGATCTGCGCCTCGGTGAACTTGGACTTCTTCATGGGCATTCCCCATCTCCCGGCCTCGGGATCATAATTGGAAAATTCCAGTTCAGAATGGTCCAAATCCAGGGCAGCAGGTCAGTCCAGGGCAGCAGGTCACTGCCCGGCAATGGCTAGCACCGGCATCCGCAATTGAACTGCTAGGATAATGACCACAAGCGCATGGTCCGTTATTTCCTCTAGGTCACGGACTCATAACTTCGCAACCAGATGCGGATTGAAGCGAGTTGGACTGAAGCGAGGAAGTTTTCGTCGCGCTTGTCGTATCGTGTGGCGACGGCCCTGAAGTGTTTGAGTTTGTTGAAGAACCGTTCGACCACGTTTCGCTGGCGGTAGACCCATGCGCTGAACGGGAAGGTTTTGACGCGGTTGGGCATGGCACGGATGTTGGCCCACGCGCCGCGTTCGGCCATTTCGCTGCGCAGTGCATCTCCGTCGTAGGCGCGGTCGGCGAGCAGGATGTGCCCGGCCTCCACCGTTTCGAACATGTCGGCGGCCGAGCGGCCGTCGTGGGCCTGGCCCTCGGTCAGTTTCAGCCGGATCGGACGGCCCTGTGCATCGACAAGCGCATGGATCTTGGTGGTCAGGCCGCCGCGCGAGCGACCCATGCAACGGGATCGCTCGTCTTTTTTTGGCCGTTGGCGGCGTGCTGGTGCACGCGGATCGACGACGAGTCGATCATCTGCACGTCGCCGTCGTAAGCGGCTGATACCGCTTCGAGAATGCGCGCCCAGTGGCCGGCCCTGCGCCACCGGTTGAAGCGGTTCACGCAGGTCGTATGCGGACCGTAGCGGGCCGGAATGTCGGCCCATGGAGCACCCGTGCGCAGCCGCCAGAAGATGCCGTTCAGAACCTTTCGGTCATCGGCGCGCCGCACCCCGCGCACCTTCGTCGGCAAAAGCGGCTGGATCACCGACCACTCGAAATCCGTCAGATCGAAACGCGCCATGACCACCTCCTGCCGATTGCTGGAAGGGAATCACAGACGCGGCCGATTGGGAATCCCCTTTATGGGTATGTCACCTAGGCCCTTTTTTCGGCTTCCTACTTGCGCATTGCTGGTAGTGGTGGGGCTTGGAAGGGCCGGTCCGCTGCCCGTCCTAGTCTTGCGGCAGGGGCTGACGTTGCCCCCAACTTTTATCCAGCGTGACGTAGACTCCGGGGGTTGTTTTGGCCGTGCTGAGCCTGGTGGAAGACGGGGGCTGGCGTGGAGCTGGCCATTGAGCGCAGCGCCAGGTCCCGTCGTGGGGTGAAGGTGGTGGCGTATTCGGTTGGGGTGAGCCAGCCCAGCCGCGAGTGTGGGCGATTGGCGTTGTAGTCAGCCCGCCATTCTCTCAGGGCGATACGGGCATAGGACAGGCTCGGGAACAGGGTCTCGTTGAGCATCTCGTCCCTGAGCCTGCCATTGAACGATTCAATGAACGCGTTATCCGGCATGTTGTCCGCGGTGCCAGCGTTTGTTCGGTCGCCAAGTCGGTTAGGCTTGGCGCATCCGGGCCACGGGGCACCGGGAGCACGCAAGTGCGGGCAGGCCGTCGTATGCAGATGAACTGAGAGTTCGAGCACGTTATCTGGCCGCCCCTACGACTCGCCCGGATGCGCTGCGAGCGCGGATCCGTATTTGTCGTGTTGCCCGCTGGCTCCCTATTCGTGACCAACGATGGAGGGAACCATGCGTATTGTCGGCATGGATATACACCGCGTAGCCGCCGAGATCGTGTCGTTGCTTGATGGCAAGATCGTCAAGCTCGGCCGCGTTCAGATGCTGCGCAACAAACTCGAGGAGTTCGCCAAGAGAGAGCTCACCCATGACGATCATGTCGTGATCGAGGCAACAGGGAATGCCGCGGCCGTCGTCGAAGTGCTGTCGCCTTACGTCGATCGTATCGTGATCGCCAATCCCAAGCAGGTGCACATGATCGCCCACGCGAAGGTGAAAACCGACACGATCGACGCAACGGTCCTGGCCAAGCTCTATGCTTCGGGCTTCCTGCCGGAGGTCTGGGTCCCGGACCCGGAGACACTTGCTCTGCGAAGACAGGTCACGCGGCGGACACAGCTGGTGCGTCAAAGGTCCCGGCTGAAGAATCTGATCCAGTCGATACTTCATGCGCATCTGATCCCGCCGTGTCCGCACGGCAATCTCGTCGGAATCAGCGGGCGCAAATGGCTCGCCAAGCAAATACTGCCTGCCGACGAAAAGGCCGCCGTTGAGCGTCATCTGGCCCTGATTAACCAGATCACGGAGGCGCTGACCGTCGTCGAGGCGGATATCGCTGCGCATGCCCTTCACGATCCGACAATCCGTCGCCTGATGACGTTGCCTGGTATAGACGTCACTGTCGCCGCAAGCGTTGCCGCTGCAATCGGCGACATCCGGCGGTTCAGCGACCCGCAGAGGCTCGTGGCATATCTTGGCCTCAACCCGAGCGTGAGGCAGTCTGGTGAGGGGCCAGCCTATCATGGCCGCATCACGAAGCAGGGGCGTGGCCATGCGCGGGGGATGCTGGTCGAGGCGGCCTGGGCGGCCGCGCGCTCGCCAGGGCCGCTGCGCGCCTTTTACAAGCGGATCGCAGCGCGTCGCGGGAAGCACATCGCGGCTGTCGCCACCGCGCGCAAGCTCGCTATGATTATCTGGCACATGCTGAGCAAGGATGCCGATTACATCTGGAGCAGACCGGCCTTGCTCGCCCGCAAGTTTAGGGCGGCCGAGCTACGCGCCGGTCTGCCGACGAAGCATGCGCGTCGAGGCACGGCTTACGACTACAACATTCCCGCCAAGCGCGCCGAGGAGGGAGCCAGGGTGGAGAAGGCCGAAGCTGCGTATACCGAGCTCACCTCGCGATGGCGAACCCGGCCGAAGGGGAGAAAGGCGGTGGAAAAGCCGGCTATGTGAGCAGAAGGGGCTATTCAACAACATCCGTCTGCATCGGCTTTCCCGGGGCGATATAATGCCAGTCGATCTTGTGCCGATCGGCGAAGCCCAGAATGGCATTGGAGGTGAACTCGGTGCCGTTGTCGCTGACCACCCTCTTTGGCTTGCCCCGTGTGGCCATGAGCGTCTCTAACTCTCGAGCAACCCGCAGCCCTGAGAGGGATGTATCGGCAATGAGCGCCAGGCACTCGCGCGTGCAGTCATCCACGACGGCCAGAACCCTGAACCGGCGCCCGTCGGTGAGCTGGTCGGAGACAAAATCCAGCGACCAGCGCTCGTTGGGTGCCGTGGGGATGACCATCGGGGCGCGTGTTCCCAGGGCCCGCTTCCGGCAGCCCCTGCGCCGCACTGAGAGCTTCTCTTCCCGATACATCCGGAACAGGCGCTTGTGGTTGACCACATAGCCTTCCCGGCGCAGCAGCACATGCAGGCGCCGATAGCCAAAGCGCCGGCGCTCATGGGCAATCGCCTTCATCCGATCTCTGAGTTTGACATCATCGACGCGGCTGCCCTGATACCGCATGGTCATGCGGCAAAAGCCCAGCACTGTGCACGCCCGCCGCTCGCTCATCTCAAAGGCCTCCCTGAGAAAAGCGACAGCCTTTCGCCTGGCGGCGGGCGCTACCATTTTTTTCCGAGAAGATCCTTGAGTGCGGAGTTGTCCAGCATGGCATCGGCCAGGAGCTTCTTGAGCTTGGAGTTCTCGTCCTCAAGCGACTTCAGCCGTTTTGCCTCGCTCACATCCATGCCGCCGTATTTGGCTTTCCACTTATAGATACTGGCGCTGCTCACGCCGTGCGTACGGCACAAATCGGCGACCGGAACGCCCGCCTCATGCTCCTTGAGGATGCCGATAATCTGTTCTTCGCTGAACCTGTTGCGCTTCATCTCTGGTCCTTTTCGATGGGCCAGAGTCTATTTCAAACTGGATTAGCTCCAAGGGGCAACGTCAGGGCCAGAGGAAACCTTGCGTGCATGACACGGTTGCGCGGCCAGAAAGTCCGCCGCAATGCGGCAACATCTTCCTCAATTCGCGCGCCGTCGCAAAACTGTCGAATAGAGCTGCTGAAACATTTTCTGCGGAAGGGTTCTAACCGCAGTGCGAACAACAATGCCGAACAAGAAATCCCGCTTCCCGATCAGCCCCTGTTGGTGGAATGAAGACAGTGCCAGAATTTCCCGTTTGATATACTTTAGGCCCGACCGCCGCGCGACAAATCCATCTCCAATTCGCGCGTCAACATGGACTTCAGGCATGTTTGCGAATTTGCTCCCCTGCCTTCGCATTCGGAGCCACAGGCCATAGTCCTCGAAGTATGGCTCATCCCGATACGATCCGGCTGCCAAAACCTTGCTCTTTCGGAACATGACGGTCATGTGGTTGAAACAATTCCTGCGTCCCAATTTGGAACAAATTTCTTCGTTCTGCGATGGTAGGCTTCGGACTACACCTAAATCTCCCGGCTTCGAATTAAACTCTTCAATAAAGGAGCCCAAAAGGTCTATGCCATTCTTCTCGATATACTCATATTGTAGACAGAAACGAGATTGGCGCGCAATGTCATCGCTGTCCATCCTCGCGACGATTTCATGTGCACAAGCCTCAAGCCCGTCTCTGAGCGAAGGCCCAAGACCACGATTCTTAATGAACTTTAGCCTAACGAGTGGAAGAGACGCCTCATAGGCATCGATTACCGTTGCAAGTTCGTCGGGGATTTGCCCGTCCTCGACCAAAACGACTTCTGCTGGAGCACAGCCCTGGTCGGCGATCGATTGAAGAGCTTGTCTTAGGTATTCTGGTTTTTCCCCATGATAGACGGACATCAACACGCTGATGGGCAAAGGATTTTTCAGCATTTGTTCCATTCAGTAGCTTGCACTCGATGCGTTGATGCGCCAGAAAGCACGTATAATCGGTTCAACGGGCGTGAGCAATCAGACAGTCGGTTTTGCTATTAGCCGCGCACCTGCTATCGACTACAGAATACGTCGCGCCGTGTAATCCTTACCTCATGGAAAGTTAATGACACACAAGCTAGTTGCCTTGATGCCCATGCGGCATTCATCAGAGCGCATAAAAGGTAAAAATTACCGGTCATTTGGAGATGGCCGGCCACTTTTTCAGCATATGCTCGATGTACTTGTCAGCATTCCTGAAATTGACAAAGTGGCGATTGATACAGACTCCGATCTGATTCAGGACGTGTGCCAGAAACAATATCCCGATGTAATGCTCATTGATCGGCCGGAGCATTTGCGCGATGGCGCAACACCTATGAACAATGTGCTGCTTCATGACATATCGCAGGTCGACAGCGAATTTTACCTCCAGACACATTCAACTAATCCGCTCGTGACCCGCGACACGGTGCTGCGGGGAATTGAGACCTTTTTCAGCAAGTATCCGATTCACGACTCGTTGTTCTCGGTGACTCGTTTACAGACACGGCTTTGGGACCAGTTGGCGCGCCCCGTGAACCACAACCCGGCCATCCTGCTGCGAACGCAGGATTTGCCGCCGATATACGAAGAAAATTCGTGTCTCTATATCTTTGAAAAAAGCACTTTAGTTGAAAGGCAAAACCGCATCGGTTACCGCCCCTACTTGCTTGAGCTCGATCCTTTCGAGGCGCAGGATATTGACGAGGAAATCAATTTTCGGGTCGCGGAAGCGATCTACGCCGCAACGAGGCATCCGAAATGACAGAGAAATACACGCTTCTTGTAACCTGCGGGCATTTGCAGCGACACATCGGATGCTTTCGCGAGGAACTGATGGGTCACGGCGTCGAATGCTGGGTGCCGCAGCTGGCGGGCCAGCAGTTCACTGAAGCGGAAATGATCCAGATGGTGCCTGGAGCGGACATCTTGATCGCGGGCGACGACCCGCTGGGGGCGAATGTGCTTAGTGCGGGACGTGCCGGAAAATTGTCCGGTATCGTCCGGTGGGGAATAGGTACGGATAACGTGGATAAGTCGGCGGCCAGCGCCCTTGGTTTGCCGGTTTACAATACCCCGGGCATGTTCTCGAACGAGGTCGCAGATCTAGCAATGGGCCACGTGCTTAACCTTGCGCGACATATCCACAAAATGGACAGGGATGTGCGCAGGGGTGAATGGACGCGTTATGAGGGCACGTCCCTCTCCGGCAAGACAGTTGGCATCGTCGGACTCGGTGGCATCGGCCAGGAGGTCGCGCGCCGAGCGCGGGCGTTCGGCATGACCGTATTGGGTTCCGATGTTGTCAGTATCGATCCCGCAGTACTCTCACGACTTGAGATTGACCAGCGGCCGTTCGATGCATTGCTGGCAGGCGCTGACATCGTCATTATCGCCTGCAACCTTACCCCCGATAATCGCCATCTTTTCAACGCCGCCGCATTCGCGCGGATGCGCCAAGGCGCAATGCTGGTCAATGTCGCCCGCGGCCCGATCGTCGATGAGGACGCTCTGGCCGACGCTCTGGAAAGTGGGCAGGTGGGCGCAGCGGGCCTGGACGTTTTCGAGGAAGAGCCGCTGCCTATGAGCAGCCGACTCCGGGCATTTGACAACTGCCTCTTCGGTACGCATTCAGGCTCCAGCACAAGCCAAGGCATAGGCCGGACGAATCGCAAAAGTGTCGATATCGCTTTGGCAATGCTGGGAATAGGATCAGGGTCACTTGCTGAGTATCACCGCGTAGCCTGACAATCCGCACTGAAGCTAAGCCGGCAACAGCGCAGTTAATGCCGGAGAGATTGGCACCAAAATGAAGAGCAGTGCATGGTCCCGTTTATCACAATCGGACAGCACGATGCTGGCGTTCTCGAATCTGTCGAGATCGCTTTGTTATCTGGTGCCGGTCCCCATACTGTATGCGGTGCGCACTCCAGCAGATGTATCGGTCTGGCTGGTAATGACAACTCTTCTGGGTATGCAGAACCTGCTCTTTATCGGCGTACCCCATGTACTAGTCCGCATGCTTTCGTATGCGGACACACCACGGGAGAGCGGCACGGGCAACGGTGCTTGTGAACCCTCACTGAAGGAACTGGCTCAGTTCACCCGAGCGGCATTTTCGATCTTCACAGTGCTCCTGCTCGTGCTGCTTTCGACGCTAGGAACCGCCGCCTTATTCCTCCCGATCAGTCATATGGGCAGCCCCGCCGATGGATGGCTTGCCTGGGCAATGATCGTTGCCTTAGCGCCGTTGCGGGTCGTGCTTTTGCGCCAGCTGACCTACCTGAACGGACGTGGCATAGTCGCCGAGGCGCGCAGGATCGATGGGCTTGCCTGGCTGGGTGGCGGCGTCGTAGCCACAGTCGGTATCTTGCTGTTGCCCTCGCTCGCCCTGATGGTTCTCATCATGCATCTGTGCATCGGAGCCGCCATCATTCTCATTGCCGCTCTTTGCAGAGACAATGGTTGGGTGACTCTTTCGCGTGGCGGCGATATAGACAGCTTTAGGCGTACACTAAGTGTAGTTTGGGCCCCCATCTGGCGTACGGGTGTGGGAACGCTGATGAGCACTGGAACACGCCAAAGCATCGGGCTGGTGGTTGCTCAGTATAGCTCGCCTCCAATCGCCGCTGCCTACTTGATGGCTCAACAGGCCATAACAGTGCTTACTATGCTCAGTTCGGCGCCCGTCCTGTCTCGCCTACACACCATGACCTATGCCTTCCGTAACCGTGACTATGCACGCGTTGCGCTTGTTGCGGGGCAGGCTACGAGCAGATCGTTATGGATTGCCGCCGGACTTTCCGCCTTGATCGGGCTGTTGATCCCCTTCACGAGGTCTTTTCCCCAATTCGAGACAGCCTTCGTCGACGTCGAGCTATGGTGTATTCTTGCTGTGACGCTCCTCATCCAGCGCAATGCAGCAGCGCATCTCCAGACTTATTCAATTACCAATGTAATAGTTTGGCATTGGCTGGATGGTCTCACGGGCATTGTAAGCCTGGGCTGCGCACTCATATTCATCCCGGGTTATGGGGGGTGGGGCGCCGCCATGGCTGGACTTGTGGGAATTCTCGTCGTTTATGCTTGGTGCCCGCTCGTTCTAAACCACCGCCAATTCGGGATACCTTTTCCGGCGTTCGAAATAAGGACGGCCCTTGCTCCTGCCGTTGTATTTGCCGTGTCTATGTTAATAGCATACATGTTGTCTCGGGTATTCTGAAGCGCTGTGGAAGACATGGGGCAGCTTCCGAAGAACTAAGTATCGCAGTTCCTTGTCGAGAGGCTACTTTCTTGCGCTAACGTTAACGGGAGCGCGCATGAGGCGGGAATAGTCTATGTGATCTATGTCATGCTCCCCGGCCGTGTCGTCCACGTTAAGAGCAGCGGGATAGTAAAAGCGCTCACGCAAGGCTCGCGACAGCCCGCCCTTGTCCCGATACCCTTGGTAGGTTCCCAGAAACTGGTTGAACCGGAAACGCAAAATACCGGCCATTTCCTTGTGCAAGCGCCGTTGCTTGGTAGCTGAGCGTGCGTCTCCCCAAACGTTGCGGACGAACAGAGACATGAAGTCACCCAAACTGAAATGTGCATTGGGCTCTATTCTGGTCATGGCAATCGCTTCGCGCCGGTAGCGATTGCGCACTGATCGCCAGGATTCTTCATGCACATGAACGATTTCGGCCTGGGAAACATAGGCAATTTCTTCACCATCTGCTTGCGCCTGTTTCGCCCATGCCAGGTCCTCTAAGCCGGTCAGATTCTCGTCATAGGGCCTGTTGCTCCAAGCTTTGCGCCGGATCGCAGCATTGGCATTATTGCAGAAATAGCCGACCTGAGGGATTTCTGACTGAGCGGGAAACCATTTCGCAAAAATCTGATGCTCGGAGAAATGGTTGAGGTGATTGCCTATCTGCCGACCGTATGACAACGAAATATTCTCGTTGGAGAAAGGCCGGCAAAGAGAGGCAAGCCAGTCACGGCGCGTGGGATAGACATGGGCACTGACAAAAACAAGAATTTCGCCTGTGGCAGCACGACAGCCCACGTTTAGCGCCCTACCAAAAGTGAAATCCGCCTTCGGTATCTCGACGATCTTGGCACCGAAATTCTGTGCGATAGCTCGGGTGCTATCTGTCGAGCCAGAATCTACCAGAATGATTTCATGAGGTTTGATCGCCTGCTGGCCAATGCCAACCAGAAGCTTGGCGATGTGCCGTTCCTCGTTGTAGGCGCGAATAATGATAGAACATTTCATAAGATCCGTCCCTATGCTGCAGAGGAAAGTATAAGTCAGATTGTGTCGAAATCGGCGCGCGGCAGACCGTGTAGGTTTCCACCAGCCGTCGCATTGATTAGTGGGATGCCCCTCTCCCGGAGGTGCTCGTATGCGAAATAAATGCAGCGCTGCATACGCTCTGTTTCGGGCAGGTGCCAACGTTTGCCGGCGCCGAAATAGGTGGCGTCGAAATGGTTTGGATCATCTTCGGTCGACGTAATGATATTGCCCTCAATCTTGGCTGACGATGGAATATGATAAGTCAGGTCGACACCAATCAAGTAGATTGGGTTGCACCCCAGGTATGAGGCAAGTTGAATGTTCATATATAGGACAGTTCCACCCCAGAAGACTCGTCGAGCAAAATCGTCCGAATAGAACGGAAATCTAGAACCGGCGAAGGGAGCATACGTTCGCCAGAAATTGCAGTAGATATAGTCTGAACTATCTCCTAAGGTTCCTCGAAGGTCCCATGGCGCGATCTTTATCGCACCGGAATACGCTTTCAGCCTTTCCTTGTTATCCTCAGCGGGCAGTGGATCTTCAACCGTTAGAAACGTTGGATGTGCCCCGATGCTGTCCGACTTGAGAAAGAACGCATTCGCGGCAATTGAGACGAAATCGGTCATTCTGCCGAGATTCTGGCCATTGATGCTGGGCCCGTTGCCTATGACCAATCCAGGCTGACCGTGATAACTATCGCGCAGGGCTAGCAAACGCTCGCGGCTTTCCTTCATCGGGCCCGTGGATGCCAGCGGCCAAGCTGTATCGACCACAAGCTCCCGGGCAGTCCTCCCAACAAATTGCAAAACTTTCCTGGCTGTGATCGGCATGCGCGGCCTTTTCTTTCTTTGGCTGTCTTTGGTAGTTATAGAGTCACGGCCACTACCAGATTCGGAGCCCGACAGCACCTGGTTCGGGCGCTCGACGCAGTGGACCCTTCGAACATGGAAACTCATGCTTCTATCGCTATCGCACATTTCGTCAGAGCAGCTCGGCATCCAGTATGACGCTGTGGTTGTCGGTTCGGGCCCGAGCGGGCTAACCTTTGCCCGCGCCATGCATGAGGCCCGAAGGCGTGTGCTCGTTCTGGAAGCCGGGCCGGCCAAACCAAAGCGCCCCGGCCCGGATGAAGACGTACTTCCCATGCAGGACATTGGGCTGCCACGCAGGCTCTCGCCGACTTACGCCAACCAGGTTGGCGGGGGTTCTTCCCTATGGCATGGCGTTATGGGGCCACTCGATGACGAGGATTTCGAAGTCCGGCCCTGGATCCCGCACTCTGGCTGGCCAATCTCACAGGCCGATCTTTCCAGCTATATCGAGAGCCTCGCCAATCGTTATCAGTACACGACAGACTACTTCCATGTCGAACAGCTGCCCGATCACCTACGAGCGCTGTTGGCTGCATTGGAGTTCGATCAAAACATTCTCCAGAACAAGCTGTTGATCCAGGCCACTAAGCCCGCTCGGTTTGCCGATGACATGGAATATATCAAGCGGTCCGAATATGTGGACCTCGTCTCGGATAGTCCGGTGCTTGAGTTACTGGGCGCCTCCACCTCAGCGGCCGTTTCCAGCCTGCGCATAGGCAAGCTCGGCGGCGGCACGGTTGATCTCAACCTGCGAGAAAACTGCGCAGTCGTGCTCTGTGGAGGCGCTCACCAAAATCCACGCCTGCTGCTCAACTCGCGCTCGCGCCACCCTGCCGGGCTGGGAAACAGCGAAGGCCTCGTTGGGCGATTTCTGGGCGACCACCCCATGGGTAATGCCTTTCAGTTGCGCCTGGCCGCTACTCAAAGGTCGGGAATATATTCCGAGCATCTGTTCAAGCCCGGGCAGAAGATTCGATCGGGGCTGAGACTTAAAGCTGGGATAGCGGCAGAAACCGGCATGCCAAATCATGCTGTATTCCTGCGACCGGCTTTCGCCGCAGGGCTGGATGACAGAACGGAGCGTGTCAAGCTCTCGCTGCTCACGCTCGCAGCCAGAAGAGCCAAGGTGGAGGATTTTCTTACGCTGGCGACAAATCTCAACCTTGCCAGGCAAGTGCTCGCTTACAAATTTGCGATCCCCGTGCGTTACGACATACTTGATGCGTTTCTGGTGTGTGAGCAGACACCCAACCCCGAGAGCAAAGTCATCCTTTCGGAAGACACCGACGCCTTCGGCTATCGAGTGCCGGCGGTCGACTGGCAGGTGAACAGCTTCGACGTCGAATCGGTGGAGCGCTTCTATTCGGTTGTTGCCGGGGCGATTGATCCGAGCTTCGCCCGCCCTATCTGGACTCCGCGCGAAGCACCCTGGGCTGCTCGCTTCTCCTCAGCCGCGCACCACCTAGGCACCTGTAGGATGGCCAATTCCCCTAAGTTCGGTGTGGTGAATGAGAACCTCAGACTGTTCGAGGCCACCAACGTTTACGTCGCCGATGGGTCTGTCTTCCCCACGACCGGCAACACAAACCCTACCGTAGTTGCGAGTGCCTTGGCGCAAAGACTAGCTAAACATCTGACGGAGAAAATATGAGTATACGCTCCGATCGCTCAGTATTTGTCACGGGGGCGTCCGGCTTCATCGGCAAGAGGGTTGCTGTCCTCCTGCAGGACGAAGGTTACAAAATAGTTCTGCTCTCTAGACATGGTGCCATCGCAGCACTGTCAGAGGCTGAAACGGTCTCCAACGTCGAAGACTGTGATACTGCCGAGTATATCATTCATATCGCCCACGACCATTTCAACGGCATTGCCAACAAGCAGCTTTGGACAAAGCTGGAGACTCTTGCCGATCGTGTGGGGACGAAGGGGATCATCGTGTTCAGTTCTGTCGCGGTACATGTTCCCCAATTCAAGGGCGTACTGACTGAAGCGGATCCCTATGCTCGCCATGGCGATGACTACGTAGCAACCAAAATCTGGCTCGAAGAGAAAGCGAAGGCTTGGGCTGCTCGCAACCCAACTAGGTCCGTCTGGATTCTACGGCCGACCATTGTGGTTGGCTTAGGTGGCAACTGGACGATGCATGGTCTTGACGTGGCCGGGAAGAAACACGCTCACCTCCCGTTCGGCGGCAAGAATCCGTGCTGTGCCGTTCACGTGCAAGATGTTGCCGAAGCAACACTAAAGGCTCTGAATAGTTTTTCCGAGTTCACCGGCGCAAGGTCCTCCATTATTTCCGGCCCAGATCATTTTACTTGGCTAGATTTCTACGAACTCCATAGCAAGTTGTACGAGCGGATGTCAGGTGAGAAATCGGCTTTGAGGATTTGCGAGTTGAGAAGCGACGGAAAGTACCATGATTCATTCCTCCACGATGTATTTTACAGAATAGCTTTTGATAGCATTTTTTCATCGGCCATTCGTCCAATACTGGGAGGCATGCGGCAATTGGTGCGGAGGAGGCGAGCGCAGAATCGGAAGGTGGGCGAGACACCGATCGATGACAGTTGGACGCCGCAAGGCATGAGCCGGATTTTTCATTCCAGCCAGTTTACCACCAGGGCGAACTTGTCCGGATGGGGCCCAAGAATTCCGGTCAACGACGCCTCGTTGATGGATGATGACAAGAGCGGCACGGGACGGCGGCAGCGTGAATAAGCTAGCCGTCCTCGCGCTCGTTGGCGAAGGTCCAACGCATCTGCTCCATTGCCTCGTAATATCTGTTTGACAAACCATGCCCCGCTAAGGAACACCGCTCATGCCTCAATTACGGGAGGCAAAGCATGGCATTTGGATACAAAATGGCAAAATCTCGAAGGATCTCGCGGAAGAAAGCCGAAACGCAGGACCTGTCCTACATTACAGGTTTGGGCGCGGGCTTGCGGAGAAACAGCCTCTACCGTGACATTTGGACTTTTTCGCCAGCGGTCGTTCTTGCGGTCGCTCTGCAGTCCTCTTGCTATTTGGCTCTCTATATGCGAGCACCTCAATCTTGGCACGCAGCTTCCCTTACATTGGCGGTATTGGCACTGGTTCCTCTTTTTTCGGCAGCAACGCTGAGTGCGTTCCGGCGAAATGAAGCACCCGTTGTCGCGGCCGCCGTCGCCGTGGCGACGTTTTTCAGCTTCGCAGTCACGTTCCTGTCTGCTCTTCGTATCCATGTTAGTTTTGCCGGACTTGCACTGGCGCTGCCGGTCACGATGCTCATTATAGCCGTGGCCAATGCCCGGTTTCATAAGCGGCTTACAGCACGCGTCGCACTCGCTGCTTTCGATGGAGACACGCTTCCTCTCTCCCTTCTCGCCGTGTCTAGGGTTGCCCGGATTACCGATCCCTCCGCCGACATTACCGAATTCGACACCGTGCTAATTGACCCGACGCATCACCACACCCGCGAATGGTCCAGCATGCTGTCGCGGTGCTACGTGGCAGGCGTTGATGTCATGCCTTGGGCTCAGTTTCTTGAGATTCGCGAAGGGCGCGTGCATGTTTCCGCATTTGAAGTCTCGCATCTGGCCTATTCCCCCAGTCAGATGCTGTATGCACGCAGTAAGAGATTGCTCGATCTAGCGGCCGTATTTCTCACGCTTCCTGTAACGTTGCCATTGGCAGCGTTCACCGCGCTCTACATTTTTTTGCGCGATGGCGCCCCGGTACTGTTCGTGCAGCATCGTCGTGGATTTGCGGGGCGCGTCTTTCGCATGTACAAGTTCCGCACAATGTATAAAGGCACAGGTGGAGGCTCGACGTCGGTCGGCGACACCCGGATAATTCCGGGTTGCACTTTGGTGCGAAAGCTGCGCCTGGACGAGTTGCCACAACTCTATAACGTTCTCCTTGGCGACATGAGCCTTATCGGCCCTAGGCCAGTTGCCGAATATGTCGCGAAATCCACCGTCAGATCCGAGCCCAAATATGCTTTGCGCAATCTGGTTGCACCAGGATTGACTGGATGGGCGCAGGTAACCTCAGGCTATGCAGAGAGTACTGATGAAGAGGTGGAGAAGCTGGCCTATGATCTCTACTATATCAAGCATCTCTCCTTCGACCTCGACCTGCAGGTACTCTTTAAAACCATTAAGACGATTGTTCTGGCTGCCGGGGCGCGGTGATACGCTCGAGCGCCCTTCGCAGATTGGCCACGCACGCGCCGGCACGCAGGCCGGGACGGATCGAGGCTCAACCGGGCCATCTGGTCGGACACGCCCCGGGCGACGCCGCCGGTGACGCAGCGAATGGTGTTGCGCAGGAGGGCCGGCGTCAGCGGCGGCAGGGTGACGGTGAGGTCGGCGGCCACCAGCACCGCCTCGTCGAGCAAACCCTGAGGATCATGGGTGACGAACATCACGCTGTGACCATCCTGCAGCATACCAAGCTCGTCGCGTCCGGCACGGCAGCGCGCGCCGCCAGACTTCTTGAGTTCGGTCACCGGCGCTACCACTGGAGCGCGCGCCATGGACCGCACATATTCGGAGATCACGGACACCCACTCGGCACACGCAACGGTCAGGATGTGCACACTAGGGTGCTTCTTGAGCACGGCCCGCATGCGCCGGTTCGGGGCGATGTCGAGCGCGGTGCGCGCCAGTGCGGTCTCGGCGTCCTCGCGCTGTGTTTCTTTCGCGCACTTCTTGCGAATGGCTTCGGGGAAGCCGTCATCGGGATCGGCACGGTTGGAAAGTTCGATTATGGCAGAGTCTCCCGCCGCGAACGGAAGCACCGTTCGCGCGCTTGGATGAATGAGAGGATGAGTCGGGACGGATAGGCCGGGTCAGGACGCGATCAGTGCCGGGGTGTCGGGGTCATAGCCACCATCGGGGGCGATCGGCATCCAGGCGGACAATCCCCTGCCCTTGCTGCCACAGCAGACCTGGGCCACGGCAATGCCGCTAGGGAAGAGCAGATCGCGCATCACGGTATAGCTCTTGCCGCCAAGCGAGACGGCGAGCAGCCAGGAACCCCCCTGCACATCTGCCGAAGCAAGTAATGCTTGAGGAATTGATTCGCATAGGCAGAGCACCACGTCGCACATTGTCCGTGGGTCGGGGTGGCACATCGGACGCGCGGCGGCGATTAGGAGGATGCATTGACTGCTCGCGAAATCAAAACATCACTCATCCCTTTCCAGCCGCCTATCCTCATGCCCCAAGGCGGGTAGCCCCACTGAAATCCCCGTACGCCGGCACGTCGCTCCCATAATTTCCCGCCGCGCGAAGACGGTTGCCTCGGACGGAACGAATAAGTTAGACACAAATTTCTGCGAACCCCGAATACCGACAGGACAGTCAATGTTAGACCGCATCCTCGCGACTATCGGCTTTTCCATTTTGGCATTTTCCGTGGCCCTCTGCATGGTCGCGTACAACCCGTTCTTAGTTGACCATATCCAAGCGCTAAACGGCGCTGGGCCTCTGTCTGAGGCGGGCATGTTCGAGGCGTGGTAGCGCTTCCTTACGCCCTGGTGTTTGCAGTCGCGGCGCTATGTGCAATCGCCGCAGAATACAGACCGCAGCGCACGCAGGTTCTGACGCTGATCGCCGTTCTGCCGGCCGTACTGCTGGCCGGCTTTCGCCTCGATGTCGGCAACGACTTCGAGAACTACGCCCGCATATTCCAAGGGCAAATCATCTTCACCAAAGTGTCGGAGATCGGTTTTGTCCTGTTCTCTTGGGCAACCAATCAAGTAGACGGATCTGGCCGCCTCGCCTTCGTCGCTTCGTCGCTCATAATTTGTCTCGGCCATCTGCGATTTGCTCGCGCCTACTCTCCCGCGCCGCTTTTCGCGTGGTGCCTGTTCCTCGCCCTTCCGATCACCTATTTGGCGTCGTTGAACCTTGTCAAAGCGCACATGGCTATCGCCATTGCTCTTTTCGCCGTGTGCGAGGCTAAGGACCGACGGTTTTGGTCCGCCGTTCCTCTCTTGCTGGTCGCCAGCTCATTCCACTATTTGGCACTGGCCTTGATCCCAATCGTTCTATTCGAATTGAGCAATGAGCGCTGGAGGCCGTTGCCTTACGCCATCGGGGTGCTTGGCGTACTCGGGGGAGTGCTCCTCGCTGTCTTTCTTCCGTTCTGCTCGAGATACGCGTACTTCGTCACAGGGCACGTTTCCGACAACTCGGGCCTCAAAGCGCTCTTGTTTGCTGCGGCTTCTATATGCGTGGGAATATGGTACGTCCGCAGGAACGGGTGGAAGAACGCCCCGATCTATATGCTTGCGCTTTACCTGGCGCTGGTCGCCGTGTGGGCCGCTACCGATACCAGCAATTTCTTCCTCAGAATCTCGGCCGCCTTCGCTCCATTCAGCATCGTCGTTTTCGCTATTCTGCCAGAACAGAAGAAGCTTAGACGCCCATACATGATCGCGGCTCTCATCGCTCTTGGCGGGCTCATGAGCTTCACCGCTGCGAGGGACTCGGCTCTATCCTATCAGTGGTCGCTTGATATCCCCCGCTATGCGAACGGCACCCCAGCATCGTTGTCTGAAATGTTGAGCGAGACTGCGCGGGGGCCCGCAGCGGCATCGCAGCCAGCACCCGCATCGCCAGCACAGTCAGCGCCAGTAGCGCCTCCCATACATCTCCCGCCCCAGATTTCGAATGCGAACTGGTTGCAGAACTTCGTTGGTTCGCTCTGGATCTGCTCCGCTTAGCCGAGGGGCCTGAACCGGGAGGGGCTAATGGGGCCAATCGTCATCCCGATAGACTTCAGCCCCGGTTTCCTCATCGGTAATGCGGACGACGAAGCGACCCTCACCATCGGCCTGCCCTCTTCCGGCTGCTTCATCCGCGTCCGGGGACTGCTTCTCACGACGGCCCACCGCCTGTGCTTCGGCTACGTCGTGCCCTGGACAATCCGGACCCACTGTCCATCTTCGGATCCAACAATCGCGGCATCGCGGCATCGCGGCATCGCGGCATCGCGGCATCGCGGCATCGCGGCATCGCGGCATCGCGGCATCGCGGCATCGCGGCATCGCGGCATCGCGGCATCGCGGCATCGCGGCATCGCGGCATCGCGGCATCGCGGCATCGCGGCATCGCGGCATCGCGGCATCGCGGCATCGCGGCATCGCGGCATCGCGGCATCGCGGCATCGCGGCATCGCGGCATCGAAGATGCTGGTTGTTCGCGTCTGTGTGTCAAGCTGATGATTTGGGCCGTTTGGCCGGTGTTTTCAGACTTTACGGCGCATGGCGTAGCTGGAATACCACGGCGCCAGTTCTGCGTAACCCGGACGGCCCTGCCCAGTCAGGTAGGAATCGAGCAGCAGATTGACCAAAAGGCTGACGCTCATACCGTTCGAACGTGCGATTGCGGCAACCTCGTCCAGCACAGCTCTCGGAATCCGGCTGGATGTGCAAACGATATCAGAAACTGCGGAACCCCCGTCATCCTGATCGGACAGCATTGCCTCTTCGATCATCCGGCTCAGGCTCGGCAAGTCGTTGCGCCCCTCAGTCACTGTCCGGCCCTTTCCGCATGTGCCCTGTCCACAGCCCGGCCGAGCGCGGCAAAGACCCGGGCGAAGTTTTCCTTCGCTGGATCCTCGCGTCCGATCTCGAGAACGCCGCGCCCAAAGGGATAGACGCGGCGATAGGTGGACAATTGCTGCATGGCCACCGGCAGGAACGGCCCGCACGCCTTGAACGCTGCGGCCAACTGTTTCAGCTCAGCCGTCTTGTCTCGCGTCGCTTCGTTAAAGACAGCGACGGTCGGCACATTGCAGGCGCGCGCGACATGAACGAAGCGGCCCAGTTCCAGCAAATCCTGATGGGCTGGCTTGACCGGGGAGACGAGGATGTCGCTGATGTCGAGGATCGCGGCCATCATCCGCTCGTCCCGCCCTGCTGTATCGATGAGCACCACGTCATAATCCCCGATATGACGGGCCACGGTCTCGATCACCTCGGAAGCCGCGCAGGCGACGACCGTGGGGTTACCGATGTCAATGGACCGGGGCCATTTTCTGAGCGTGCCCTGCTCACCGTCCGCATCGACGATGAGCACCCTCTTTCCTTTCCGCGCGTAGCCGATGGCGGTGTTAAGGGTCAGGGTGGACTTCCCGCATCCTCCCTTGCTGTTGGCGACGGTGAGGACAATAACACCCTGCGTCCGGCAGAACTCGATCGCGCCGATCGCACGCGGTCTGAACGAGTCAGGGACAGCACCGGGAAGGCGAAAACTGTGGAGATTGGGACGCATGACACTCGAGGGGCTTTACTTTACGCTGCGATATAATATCGGTATTGCTTGCGAGAGAGTCAAGCCGCACCGGTTCATCAATGTTCTTCTTTTTTCTCGGCGCCCGTGAAACGCTGGACAGCCCCCAACTCGAGCGGTTCGCCCGCGCGCTGGAATTTATTCAAAGCCGCTATCCCAACATGACGCTGGGCATGCTTTCGACTCTGTTTGCCATCGGCATGGCGCCGACGCACGAGGGTGCGTTGATCTCGATGTCCGATCTTGTGGAGCACCTCCCGGATCAAAAATACTCGACGGTTGCGCGGCAACTCGAACTGCTCGGCGAGGGCAATGGCCGGAAAGCTGGGATGGGCCTTATCGAAAAGCGCCAAGATCCCGACGATCGGCGCACGCGTTATGTGGCGCTCTCGGAGGGCGGCCGGCACTTGCTCTACGAGCTCGATTCCGTTCTCGCCCCGGACCTGTTTGGTGGAAGGGGCAAGAATGTCCCGCAAATCGAGAACGATTGATGCGCTCTCGGAATCAGACCTCCTAAGCGATTCCTCCGTCGTCCTCGCCTGGCGCAGTCGACGCCCTCCTGGCTTCCGCCAACCAATCCCGCGCCAAAGCGACCGCGAAACGATCCCGGTCATGGGCACGGGCCTCGATCTCCTGGGTGAGGGATTCGGGATTGACTGAAGCGCTACGCGAGAGCAGTTCGAGCGTGGCGTCGGTCACGAGGCGGTAAGCGCGGGATCGGGTCTGCGCGGAGCTTTGCCGCGCCTGGCGTTCAAGCTCGTGTTTGCGGGCTGCCAGCTGCTCTTGCTGCGTGCGAATGGCCTGCAGGGCACGGAGGTTTGCAAGGAGTTCGTTCATTGCAGAACCTCCCCGCCACCAGCATGCGCATGCCTTGCGCCATCGTCTGGCGGCACCGGGTAGAGATCGTAGAATCGCGGATGCGGCCGGAACGGACGTGACAACGGCGTGCCAGGGACCGTCATTGCCTCGAGATCCTGTTCGAGGACGTGGTGCCGCCACAGATAATCTTCCTGACCCAGGGCCCTGTCGATCATGTCGAGGATGATTCCGACAGAAAGATCGTTCGGCTCCCCGGTGTAGCTGACGAGTGCCGCCACCAAGCGTTCCAGTCCCCGATTGCCCCAGGCTGCGACTTTTGCCAGCATCTCCCCACGGCTTTCCGGATCCGCCGCCCGAATCGTCTGCACGACCTCCCGGGCGGCGCGGAGCACGTTCCCCTTGCCCATGAGCTCGATCCGGGACCGCTTGCGGGCCATTCCGGAGACACTTGGCAACAGCGGCGCAGGATCGGGCGGAACCGGAATTGGCATTCCATCTGAATCGGTCAAGCCGAGATCGCGCCAGCCCTTGCGGCGGGCCAGGACATGCACGGCCCGGGCAGGGTCGGCTTGCAGCCTTCCCTCGATCAGGATCCGGTCTCCGGCATCGATCAGCACCGTCCCATCGACGACGAACGCCACGCCGACCCCTTCAACCGCCACGCGCTCGTCGATGGCGATGCCGGCACCCATGAACGCGGTCATCGCCACTTCCACGGGGAGCGGTTTCGCACCTTGCCCCTCAGCCTGCCATGACGTCAGAACGGACATATCCTCGAACCGGGCATCGATTCCCGCCCGCAGATCACATGCCTGTCGTTCCAACGCTTCTATTTCCGCCGTTACCTGTTCGTGCTCACGGCGCAGCGCACGCTGGCGGTCGCGCTGCGACAGCCGGGTTCCAGCGCCGGGAGCAGCGCGATCCCGCACGATCCGCCTTGGCAACCGATCCTCCTGCGGCAGGGCATTATCCCGCACGGCATTGGGCGCTGGATCGAACCGCACATCGATGCCGCAATCCTCAGCAATGGCATTGAACAGGTCCGCCACCCGGTGCCGAACGCCCGAGCGGAACCAGACGTCAAGCTGCCGGCACTTGGCGCTGGCGAACCCCGTATTCGAGAGCGTGCGCGTCGAGATCAGCCCGTGGAGGTGATCATTAGGTTCCCCGTCGATGGCCGCTGAGCTTTCCCAATCGATTTGCACGGCAAGTCCGATATCGGTGAAGCCGCGATAAACTCGTTCGACGAACCCCTCGATCCGTTCCGTGGGCAGTTCGCGCGGCCAACTAATATCGAAGAACCGGCCTTCCCTGGCGTCCTTCCTCTTCTCGATTTCTCCGGCGGCTTGCCAAACTGCCTCGCGCCGCCACGGGACGGGATCGACATCATCGGGCAGCAGCAGCCAGTGCCGGACATGATACACCTGCTGGCCGTTCCGGTGCTTGTCTTCCGGGACGCCCTCATGGCACTCGATCCCCATCTGATAGGTGGAACGCCCGATTGCTTTCCAGCCATCGCTGCGGGAAACGCCCCCAAAACTCACACCCGGCAACCCAATCGTTCCCATCGCCACCCGCGCAACGTGTTAGTGAATGAACACATTGCGCAAGCGTGCCGAAAACCCTGGAAAGTATCCAGATCACGAGCGCGTGAGCCGAGGGGATGGATTTGGGGTGACCACACCTTCGAGGCGAAAACTAAAATCCGAGCGATTGCCGACGGCAGACATTAACCGTCGATTCAGCATCCGCTCGACAGCGCGGGAATATCTGATACGAAGCAAGATGCCGGTTCTTGCCAGGAGCCGGCCGTCATGGTTGGCGCCCGCAAAGGCGGGTGCCACGGGGAGTGCAATCCCCGCAGACACCCTGACCATGATCGCTCACTGCTAGTGACAGGAGTTCACATGGCTATCCATCTTCTGGACGTGCGCCTGCGCGCCGTCAATCCCGTCTATTCGATCCTCCCCTACGGCTTTTTCTGGCGCCTGCGCACCATCGTGCGCATCGCGGTGCTGAAACCGTCGGCATAGGGGGCGATCATGAAGTTGCTGACAATCATCGTGGATGCCACCGGCGCGCTCCACATCGAAGCCACGCGTGCTCCCGACCTGCGGCGGCGGGAGATTTCTGCCCAGACGGGAAGCGCAGACCTCATCTTTGCCGCTGTCCCGCCACTAGGGCAGTCGGCCGAACAACTGGTCGCGGAGTTCGGGGTCGAGATCGGAGCACGGATGCCAGTCGATGCCGACACCGTTCGCCGTATTGCGGTCTGGCGTGTGCATGTCAAGCCCAGGCTGCAGCGCGTGACCCGCACCATCTGCAAGCGCCTGCTCCGGAAGCTTCGGCTTCGGCGGGCGGCTCCAATTCCAGACCCGGCGCATTGATGGAGATGGATCAACCGATTCGCGTGACATCAAGCACCGATCGCGCCGCCCATGGCTGAAACCGGGTTGTGGAGGCGTGAGCTGTGCCCCACGGATTCTCGGAGGGCATCGCAACTGGAGGCAAGTTTTTGATTTCTTCTACAAAATTACGTTTGCCTTCGAAAAGAATCCATCTGACCATTTTTTCGTGGCTGGCAAATGAAAATGACCTCCTCCTCATTTGCCAGCCACCCGCGAGGGTAGGTGAGGAAAATTTCCCACGCCGGTCGGCGGCCATCCCTCTGCGCGTAGGCCGTCGGCTGGCGTGGGACATCATGGTTGCGCATGGCGTCGAAACGACAGGGCCCGTCGGCGCCAGGCGCATTGCACGCACCAAAGCCGGCAGATGACAAGTGCACGGTAGCCGGTGCACCCAAACCGCCCCGAACAGATAATGAGGGTGGACGAAAACAGAAGAACGCGGCGGGACGATGCAGCCGAGACCTCGTGCTCGACTTTCCCGAAGTCCCGGGTCTGGCCAGGGCCGAACTGGAGACCCTCGAACGGTATTTGGGCGCCGAGATCGACCGCATCCTCGACACCCGAGGCGGCACCTAACTCCCGTCAGGGTCGCCTCGGGACTGATCCGAACAAGCAAGGCGAGCACTGCAGCAATGGCACAGAGACGGCATAACCCACCCGGCGATACCAGCCCCGCCCGAAAGGCTGCGCTCTATCTTCGTGTCTCGACGACCAGACAGGCCGAAGGCGAGGTCAGTATCCCCTCCCAGCGCGACCAGGCGCTTGCCTATTGCGAGCGCGAGGGACTTTCGGTGGCGGCAGAGTTTATCGAGCCCGGCCGCTCGGCCACCGATGATCGCCGCCCCGCCTTTCTCGAGATGATCGACCGGGCCTGCGATCCCGATCATCCCTTCGACACCATCGTGGTCCATGCCTTTTCGCGTTTCTATCGCGACGGCGCGGAGATGGAATTGCTCATCCGCCGTCTGCGCAAGCATGGCGTTACCGTCGAATCGATCTCCCAACCCACCCGGGACGATGACCCCGCAGCTCAGATGTTGAGGCAAGTCATCGGCATTTTTGATGAATACACCTCCAAGGAGAATGGGCGGCAGGTCACCCGCGCCATGAAGGAAAACGCCCGGCAGGGTTTCTGGAACGGCGCCACACCACCCCTGGGCTACACGATCATCGAAGCGGAACGCCGCGGCCAGAAGATCAAGAAAAAGCTCGATATCGATCCGGTGGAGGCCGAAACGGTCAGGCTGATCTACCGGCTCTATATCGACGGCGACCGCAAGACGGGCACGCCGCCACTCGGGATCAAGGAACTGGCCAATTGGCTCAATGCTCACGGATACACCACGCGCAAGGGTGGTGCGTTCGGCGTCGGCCCCGTCCATCACATCCTGACGAACACCGCCTATGTCGGCCAATGGCGCTACAATGTGCGCAACAAGGCCACGGGCAAGAAAAGCGATCCCGCCGATGTGGTGGATGTTCCCGTGCCGAGCATCATCGACGACAAGACATTCGAGGCGGTGCAGTCCAAACTTGCCGCCAACAATCCCAGGATCAATCCCGCACGCGCCGTGAGCGGTCCCATTCTTCTTACAGGTCTCGCCACCTGCGCCCATTGCGGTTCCGGAATGACCCAGCGCACCGGAACGTCCAGTTCGGGAAGGGTCTATTCCTACTACACCTGCGCCGGTCGGGCTCAGCGTGGCCCGACTGCCTGCAAGGGCAACTCGGTCCGTATGGATGCCCTCGATTCAAAAGTCATTGACGCCCTGCGCGAAAAACTGCTTGCGCCCCACCGCCTTGCGGCCATGCTGACCGCCTTTGCAGAGCGCAGGAGCCAAAGAGCCGCGGCGATCAGCGAGCGGCTCATTGGCCTGCAGCAGGAAGCGGACGCCGCCCGGGACAAGCTTGACCGGCTCTACAAGCTTGTCGAGGATGGCGCCGAACTCGATGATGTGCTGCGCGATCGCATCGCCACGCTTCGGGCCGACCATGAGCGTGCGAAAGCCGCGCTTGAACGTGCCCGGGTTCAGCCGAGTGATGACACCGTGATCGATCCGGAAAAGATCACGGCGTTCTCCGACCTCATGACGGGCATTCTCGATTCGGCAGAAAACCCTGCGCGCAAGGCGTGGCTGCGCTCTCTCATCTCCAAGGTCGAGGTGGACGCCGACCGTATCCGGATCGTCGGCAGTAAGGACGTGCTCAACGCCGCAGTAGCGGCTTCGGCAAATTCGGGTGAAAACGTTCAGAAATGTGTACCGGAATGGCGCGCCCGAAAGGATTCGAACCTCTGACCCCCAGATTCGTAGTCTGGTGCTCTATCCAGCTGAGCTACGGGCGCGCGGTGCCGGTGCGGTTACGCAGTCGGAAGCATCAGCCCCGATCGGCAGGCGCAACGCTTATAGGAGGTTGGCAGCCATTGCAAGGGCAACGGATGCAAGTTTTCGACGAAATTGTCACCTAACGCCGCTCGCCCGCGCCGAGCGGGAGATCTATCGCAAAGACAGTACCCTCTCCGTCGTCGACGAGTTCGATGGAGCCGCCATTGGCCTCCACCAGTTCGCGCGCGATAGCCAGCCCTAATCCGGTGCCGCCGGCCTTGGCGGACCCTTCAAAGGCCACGAAAAGATTTTCCCGGGCGCGCGGCGGCAGGCCGGGCCCGTTGTCGGAAACCAGCAGCCTGATATTTTCTTCGCCCGCCATGGCCGCAAACCCGATCTCGGGCCTTGAAATGGTCGTGCCGGCAGCTTCCAGCGCTTCACGGGCGTTTTTGAACAGGTTGACCAGAACCCGCGCCAGATGGTCCGGGTCCACCGAGATCACAAGATCATCGGGAACCTTATTGTCGAAAATGATGCGCGGGTGGCCGGTCGCGCCCGCCGAGAGCGCCGCCTCAAATCCCAGGGCACGCAGGTCGACAGGCTGAGGCCGGGGCGGATTGGATTGCTGGCGGCCGTAGTCGAGCACGGTCTGGGCGAAGGCGATGGCTTTGTCGAGCGTGTTGACCAGCCGGGGTGCCAGCCTTTGCACCTGCGGGTCGTCGAGATTGGCCACCTGGTCCGACAAGAGCTGGGCCGAGGTGAGCATATTGCGCAGATCGTGATTGATCTTGGAAACCGCCATGCCCAGATCGGCGAGGTGCCGGCGCTGACGCAGCATGGCAAAGAGTTCGGCCTGGGTATCGGAAAGGGCGCGCTCCAAAATGCCCACTTCGTCCCGGCGTGTCTGGTCGGGCACGATCACCAGCGTGCCGTTTTCCGGATTTTCACGGAAGGCCAGCATGGCGGCGGTCAGCCGCTTGATGGGCCCGATCAAGAGGCTTTCGGTCAGAATATAGATGACGAAGGCCGTGACCCCGGCAATGACGATCGAAACCAGGGCAATGTTGGTGGCATAGGTCACAAGATCGGCCCTGAGCGGATTTTCCGGCATGAGCACTTCCACCACGGCATCGCTGGTCCCCGGCGGGTGACCGACGATGCGCAGGGTGCGTTGGCCGCCAAAGGCGAGCGTATCGAGCGCGGCGACGATGGACATCATCGGATTGGTCTCGCGTAGATCGGCGAGATGGGTCTGCTCGGGCATGGTGATGGCATCGAGGACGATCAGATCGGTCTGTCCCTCGCGCCGGTAGACGATGGCGATGGCACCTGCCGACTGCAGCAGCGGATCGGTGATCTCGACCGGCAGATCCATGACGTCGGGAACGGCATCGAAGACCCTTATCGCCACCCCACCGACGCGCAGCCGGTCCTCGAGCCAGCCGATACGGTAATTGGCGAGCGATGGCAGGAAGGTGGCAACCTGCACAAGGACGATGACCAGCGCGATCGCCGTGATCAACTTGACGGAGAGACCGGTCAGAGGGCCCGGCACCTTGGCGATGTCCCGTGTCATGGCTAAAGAGTACAGCCCGATTTTGCCTATGGCAACAAACGCTTAAGCGCAGCGCGCCAACCGGAGCGGGCGTTTCCGCCACGGGTGCGCGCATATTGAGCAGCCGCAAGCGCGATCGCCTGCGAAAATGACGGATGCGGCACGACCAGGCGTTCGATTTTGTCCAACCCCATCTTCCCGGACATGGCGAGCGCGAGAACCGCGATCAGTTCCTCGGCATGCGGCCCGACAATGCCGGCTCCCAAGATGGTTCCGCGCGGCCCCACCAGCACTTTGACGTGGCCATTGGCCTCGGCTTGCGCATGAGCCGCATCGGTCTGGGAAAAGCCGGCCCGCACCACTTCGAATTTGTTGCCATGACGCGTCCGCGCCTCGGGTTCGGTCATCCCGACCCAGGCAATGGCCGGATGGGTGTGAACGATGCGGGGCACCACGGCCCCACGACCGTAACGGCCACCTAGCATGGCATCGACGGCCATGTGGGCGCCGTGACGCGCCGCATGCGTTCCAACCTGCCCCGCCGCATCGCCGGCAACGAAGATGCGCCGATTGCTCGTGCGCCCGAACCGGCCCAGTGCGGGCACGTCGCCGGTCATGCGCACCTTCGCCGCTTCGAGCCCCAGCCCGTCGAAATCGGGCCGACGCCCGGTGGCAAACAGCAAATGGGACCCCACGATGCGATCTTCGTTGGGGCCGGCCTTGACGTCCACGGCAATCTCGCCGGCGACCGAAGAGATCGCCACGACGCCGGTGTGCTCGCGCACTTCCAGCCCTTCGGCGCGCAGACGCCGCAACACCGCCTGGGCCATTTCCGGGTCCTGGTCGCCGAGCGGCTCGAGCATTTCGATCAGCGTCACCGGGCTACCGAGCCGCAGGTGGGACTGGGCCAGCGCCAGACCGGTCGCGCCGCCGCCCACAACGATCAGATGGCTGGGGCGCCGCGTCACCTCGAAAATGGTTTCGGGCGTGAAGTAGGGGACGCCATCCAGCCCCGGAACGGCCGGCACGACCGGGCGCGATCCGGTGGAAACGAGAAAATTGGCAGCCCGGATCGCGCGCCCCTCGACCTCGATCGCCGACGGCCCGGTAAAGCGTGCGCGTCCACGCACCACTTCGATTCCCTGGGCTTCAAGGTGCTCGGCCGAGACATTGGGGTTCGCTTCATCAATGGCGGCGCGGATCCTGGTGTTGACCCGGGCAAAGTTGATGCGCGGCTCGTCGGCGCCAACTCCCAGATCCCGCGCGGTGCGGATCGCGTGCGCCCGTTCGGCGGCAGCAGCCAGGGCCTGGGCAGGCAAGGAGCCCCAATTGTGGGACACTCCCCCCAGCTCGCCGCCTTCAACCAGCACGACGCGGGCCTCTCGCGCAGCGGCCTGTTCAGCGGCGGCGATGCCGGCGGGGCCGGCTCCGATGATGCAAAGATCGATCCTCTCGTCCCGCGCCACGCGCCCGCCCTGACCTGTCTCGAATCCCGACTGCTCTATCGCCCCGCTTTTAGCGCGGCGGAAGGCGGCTGGCCAGCGGTCGTGCGCTCATGCAAATGTGCCCGCCGCGCAATTGACTTGGGCAGACCTTTTCCCTATAAGCCGGCCAACCTTTGCCGATGGCCAGGGACTGCTTGTCTCATGCCTTTTTGTGCAAAACCCAGAATTTAACGCATAGCCAAACAAGAGGATCGCGCGGGCGAGCGCGCGGTAGACCATCAATGAAGCGTACTTTCCAGCCGAGCAATCTTGTGCGCGCCCGCCGTCACGGCTTCCGTGCCCGCATGGCGACCAAGAACGGCCGCAAGATCATCAATCGCCGTCGCGCGCTCGGTCGCAAGCGGCTCTCGGCCTAAGTCGGCGTTTCGAACCGACGTGCCGGAGATTCCGGCATTGCCGATGCGGCGCCTGAAAAAGCGGGCGCAGTTTCTCAAAGCCGCGCGGGGCAAGAAAATTGCCAGGCGCGGCTTTGTGTTGCAGGCGGTCGCCGTTGCCGATCCGGTTCCCGGTGTGGGATACACCGTCACCAAGAAGACCGGCAACGCACCGGAACGCAACAGGATAAAGCGGCGCCTGCGCGAAGCGGTGCGCGCGAGTTCGGACCGGCTTGTGCCCGGTCATGACTATGTGTTGATCGGGCGGCGCGAAAGCCTCACCCAACCGTTCGACGCGCTGACGCGGGAGCTTGGAAAAGCCCTCGAGCGCGTCCATATACCTCAGGCGCAAGCGCCCAGCGGACATCCAAAGCCATGAACGAAAACAATCGCAACATGATCCTGGCCGTCGTCCTGAGCATGATCGTGCTCTTTGGATGGCAGTTCTTCATCGCCGGCCCGCAACTCGAGCAAGCCCAGCGCCAGGCCGAACTGGCCGCCGAGCAGCAGGCAACAGAGCAATCGGCCGATCTGGCGACGCCAGGAACAGACGGCGCGGCCGCGACATCGGCCGACATGGCGGTTTTCGCGACACGGGACGAGGCGCTGGCAGCGACCGACCGCGTGACCATCGAAACAGGATCGCTTTCGGGCTCGATCAGCCTGACCGGCGCGCGCATCGATGATTTGCACCTCACCCGCTACAACGAAACGCCTGATCCCGATAGCCCCACTATCACCCTGCTCTCTCCGGTCGGCTCCCCCCAGCCCTATTACCTCGAACAGGGCTGGATCGCCCCCTCGGGAAGCAATGTCGCCGTGCCGGACGGGCAGACCGAATGGACGCTTGAGAGCGGCGAAACGCTGACCGCCGATACGCCCATAACGCTCGCCTGGGAAAATGGCGAGGGGCTCATCTTCCGCCGCACGATCAGCGTCGATCAGAACTACATGTTCACCGTCGACCAGAGCGTGGAAAACACCGGCGCGGGCGATGTGTCGCTCTTCCCCTATTCGCGCGTGGCGCGGCTCTACACCCCGCAAACGCAGAATTTCTTCATCTTGCACGAAGGCCCGATCGGCGTTCTGGGCGGCAATCTCATCGAGAGGGGCTACAACTCCCTTCGCGACGAGGAAAACCAGACGATGACCTCCACCGGAGGCTGGCTCGGGTTCACCGATAAATATTGGGCGACGGCAATCGTCCCGCCCCAGGACCAGGCGGTCAACGCCCGCTTCTACTACGGCACCAACACCCCCAGCGGAAACGATTATCGCGCCAATTTCATCACCGAGCAGCCGGTCGTGGTGCCTGCCGGCAGCGGCGCCAGCTATCAGAGCCGAGTCTTTGCCGGCGCCAAGGTGGAATCGATCCTCTCGGGCTACGCCCAAGCCTATGGCATCGAACAGTTCGATCTGTTGATCGACTGGGGCTGGCTGCACTTCATCACCTACCCCATGTTCCTGGCCATCCGCTGGCTCTACGAACTTCTGGGCAATTTCGGCCTCGCCATTTTGGCGGTGACCGTCATCGTCAAGGCGATCTTCTTCCCCCTGGCCAACAAGAGCTATGCCTCGATGGCCAATATGCGGCGCGTTCAGCCCAAGATGAAGGAGATCCAGGAGAAGTATAAGGACGACCGTGCTGCCCAGCAGCAGGCGATGATGGAGCTATACAAAACCGAAAAGATCAACCCGGTGGCCGGCTGCTGGCCGATCCTCATTCAGATCCCGGTGTTCTTTGCGCTCTATAAGGTTCTGTTCGTCACCATCGAAATGCGGCACGCACCGTTCTTTGGCTGGATTCAGGATCTTGCGGCGCCCGATCCCACCTCGGTCTTCAACCTTTTCGGCCTGCTGCCTTACGATCCCTCTGTCGTGCCGGTTATCGGCCCGTTCCTGATGCTGGGCATCTGGCCGCTGATCATGGGCGTCACCATGTGGGTGCAGATGCGGTTGAACCCGCCTCCGGCCGATCCCACCCAGGCGATCATCTTCAACTGGATGCCGGTGATCTTCACCTTCATGCTCGCAGGCTTCCCGGCTGGTCTTGTGATCTATTGGGCCTGGAACAACTTCCTCTCGATCGTCCAGCAATGGGTCATCATGAAGCGGCACGGGGTCGAGGTCGACCTTCTGGGCAACATCCGCAATTCGTTCAAGCGCAAGCCCAAGGCCGCCGAATAACGAAAACGAACAAGGGCCGGGAAACCGGCCCTTTCTTTTGGACACCCTGCCAATGACCGACCTGCCCGAAACCGTACGGCTCTTGTTTGCCCGCCCCTGGGTGTTCCTGAAGGGCTGCGTGCGCGTATCCGATCTGCCTGCCGACGACGTCGTGGAGGTCGCCTTTGCCGGGCGCTCCAATGTCGGCAAATCTTCGCTCATCAATGCGCTGGTCGGTCAATCCACTTTGGCCCGCACTTCCAATACGCCGGGCCGCACGCAGGAGCTCAACCTGTTCGCGCCGGAATCGGGCGGCATACGGCTCGTCGACATGCCGGGCTATGGCTTTGCCAAGGCGCCCAAGCCAGCGGTCGAAAAGTGGAACAAGCTCATCCACCAGTTCCTGCGCGGCCGCCCCAATCTGCGGCGCGTCTATGTATTGGTCGATGCCCGCCACGGCCCCAAGGCCAATGACGCCACGGTAATGAACGAATTGGACAAGGCGGCGGTCAGCTACCAGGTCATTCTGACCAAGGCTGACAAGCTCATTGAAAAGGACCTGGGCGGCGTCATCGATGCCACGGCCAAATTCATCGCCAAGCGCCCGGCAGCCCATCCGGAGATCATCGTAACATCGAGCGAGAAGGGCACCGGGATCGACGCTTTGCGCACCGAGATCGCCCGCGTTCGCGAAGGTCTCTAGGCCAGCAAAAAGCTGCGGATCGCCTTGGCCAGAACCGCGCTATCGGAACGCATGCTCATCGATGCGCACGCGGTTTCGAGCGTCTCCTGGTCGACATTGCCGCGCCGCAGATCGATGAGCGCACTGGCATAATCGTCGTCGAACTCGGGATGGGGCTGGAACGTCAGCGCCGCACCATTGTCGTAGAGCAGCCCGGCATTGGGCGCGAAGGCCGAGCGCAGCACGACCCGCGCCGCGGGTGGCGGGGCGATCACCTGATCCTGGTGCGAGCACGCGATAGACAGGGTAGCGGCCCCTGGCGCGAAATGAGGGCGCGAGGGCACGACCTCATAGGTGTGCCGCCCCAGTCCCCAGCCCTTTTCCGATTTACGGACATCGCCGCCCAGTGCATCGGCGATGATCTGATGGCCAAAGCATATCCCCACCATTCTGGTGCGCGCCTGATATGCCCGGCGAATGAAATCGCGCAGCGGATTCATCCAGGCGAAATCGTCGTAAACCCCGGCCGGCGAGCCCGTAATCAACACGCCGTCGAGCCCCGCCGGATCGGGAAGCGGAGCCCCCTCCAGAACGGGAACGAAATCGGTCTTTATGCCCGCGCCATAGCGCGCGAACATCGCATTGAACATGTCGGGATAGGATTTGAACCGGGCACGCAGGGGTTCAGGCACGTAGCCGGTTTCGATGATCGTCAGTTTCATGCTGGAACCAGAAAGGAAGGCGCCCGATCCAACCGCAGGCCGCTGTTCGCGTCAAGCCATCCCCTGGGCTCGGGTTCAAGCCGCGACGAATTTGAGCGCCACGCCGTTGATGCAGTGCCGCTTGCCGGTCGGTTCGGGCCCATCATCGAAGATGTGCCCCAGATGCCCACCGCAATTGGAGCAATGGCATTCGGTACGCACCATCATCAGTGACGTGTCGGTCGATGTGCCCACCGCGCCAGGTAACGCTTCCCAGAAGCTCGGCCAGCCGGTGCGGCTGTCATATTTGACGTCCGAAGAATAAAGCGCCTGATCGCACCCTGCACAGTGATAGGTGCCCGGCTCATAAAATTTGTCGAGCGGGGAGGAGAAGGCATATTCGGTGCCATGCTCGCGCAGCACGTAATATTCCTCCTCGCTGAGCCGCTCGCGCCATTCGGCATCGGTCAACTCGAACGGGAAGTCACCCGGATCGGCCGGCGTTGCCGGTCCAAACCCCAGAACGGCGCCACCAGCCAAAGCGGAGCCGGCAATAAGGAAAGTGCGGCGATCAAGCATCCATCGAACTCCTGTTTCTCCATTATTCCGCATTGGACCGCGCCGGTCCAATCAACCCCACGTTAGCTAGCGTGTTCCGGCAACGCGGATCGGGACTATTCAGAACCGGCGCGATTGAGGTACAGAGGCAATTGCCCCGAGAGAGGAGTTGCCCTGCCCCATGGCCGATGGACTTGAAAACGCCTACGACGCCGAAGTGCTCACCAAGGCGCTGCCCTTCATGCAGCGCTATGAGAACAAGACCGTCGTCATCAAATATGGCGGCCACGCCATGGGCGACGCAGAGCTTGGCAAGGCCTTCGCGCGCGACGTGGCGCTTTTGAAGCAGTCGGGCGTCAACCCCATCGTGGTTCACGGCGGCGGCCCGCAGATCGGGGAAATGCTCAAAAAGCTCGGCATCGAATCGAAGTTCGAGGGCGGGCTGCGCGTCACCGACAAGCGCACCGTCGAGATCGTGGAAATGGTCCTGGCCGGCTCGATCAACAAGGAGATCGTGGCGCTCATCAATGCCGAGGGCGAATGGGCGATCGGACTTTGCGGCAAGGACGGCAACATGGTCTTCGCCGAAAAGGCCAAGAAGACCTATCTCGACCCCGCCTCCAATATCGAGCGCATTCTCGATCTCGGTTTCGTGGGCGAGCCCGTCGAAATCGACCGGACGCTCCTCGATCTCCTCGCCCGTTCGGAGATGATCCCGGTCATCGCCCCGGTCGCACCCGGCCGGGACGGCAATACCTACAACATCAACGCCGACACCTTCGCGGGGGCCATTGCCGGAGCCGTGTTCGCCAAGCGGCTGCTGTTCTTGACGGACGTTCCGGGCGTGCTCGACAAGCAGGGCGAGCTGATCCCCGAACTTTCCGTGCGCGAGGCCCAGCAGCTCATCGCCGACGGCACCATCTCGGGTGGCATGATCCCAAAGGTCGAGACCTGCATCGACGCGCTCGACCGGGGCGTGGAAGGCGTGGTGATCGTCAACGGCAAGACCCCCCACTCGGTGCTGCTCGAACTCTTCACCGAACATGGTGCGGGTACGCTGATGGTGCGGTAAGGAGCCGCTGAAAGTCATTTCCCATTCATCGATTTGCGGCATAATGGGGTTATGAACCAGATGACCCCGCCTGCCCTGGCTTTCGAGCATATCACCGACTGGGTGTTCGATCTCGACAACACGCTCTACCCGCGTGAGTGCAATCTGTTCGCCCAGATCGATACTCTCATCACCCAATATGTGATGAATATCACGCGGCTCGATTTCGAGGCGGCGCGGGAGATGCAGAAGGCCTATTACCGCGATCACGGCACCACGCTCAACGGATTGATGCAGACCTTCGCGATCGATCCCGAGCATTATCTCGCAACGGTCCACGCCATCGACTATTCCCCGGTTCTTGCCCATCCCGAACTGGTCGAGGCAATCTCGGAGCTGCCGGGGCGCAAGTTCATCTTCACCAATGGCAGCACCGCCCATGCCGAATCCGTGCTGGAGCGGCTTGGCGCTATCGGATTGTTCGAGGGCATCTTCGACATCAAGGCTGCCAGATACCAGCCCAAGCCGCTCGAAATCGCCTATGCCGATTTTCTCGCCGCCCATGGGGTGGACCCCAGGCGCGCCATCATGTTCGACGATCTCGAAAAGAACCTGCGCGTCCCCCACGCCATCGGCATGGCAACCGTGCAGGTCGTGGCAGGGGCCGGGTTCGCCCATGAGCAATGCGACGCCTGGGAGCTGGGGCGTGGAGATGCTCATGTCCACGTCCACCACGTCACCGACGACCTGGCCGCATTCCTCAAGCGCTGCCGCTGACGCCTTGACCGGATCGGCTGCCGACGCTTTTTCGCCCGATTGGCGTGATCGAAAAGTCATGCTCGCGCATTACCCTTGGCGCTGGCCGTCTCGCGCGGCAATGCTATAAACGACTTCGTGTCATCGACCGGCCGGGAGGGCCGAACCTTATGGGGACCATCATGCTCAACACCGTCTCGCGTACCACACTCGCCACAGCCGCTTTCGTCGTGATCGGAGCGCATGGCGCCCTGGCGCAGGATGCCACGGCATTCGCCGACAGGCTGGTCGAGACGAGCAAGCTCATGGGCCTCTCGTTCAGTTACGGCTCGGCGACCGCAGAGGGCGATACGGTGGCGATTTCCGGCTTCACCTTCGCAGTGCCGGGCGAAGACGAACCCACCGAGGTCCCTGGCGAAGTGGTCTTCGAAGGCGTGGTCGAAACGCCCGAGGGCGGGTTCACCGCCGAGCGGGCGACCATCGCCGATATCGACTATACCGATGAGGAAAAAGGCGTTTCCCTCAGCTTCGCCAATATCGTCGCCGAAGGCATCGTGCTGCCGGCCGAAGTGAACCTGGATGCCGCGCTCGAGATCGGCTTCGAGCTTTACGACCGATTCTCCGCCGGCCCGCTCACGGTGAGCGGAACGGACGGCACCGAGTTCTTTGCCGTCGACACCATGGAGGTCTGGGTCGAGGAGCCCGACGCCGAGGGTGGCTACCGCAGCGGCTATTCGGTGGACGGCATCCGGGCCGACCTGAGCACGATCGAAGAGCCCGAAGCGCAGCCGGTGATCGAGGCGTTCGGGCTCGAGCAGTTCAATGCTTCCATGGACGGCCTGGGCACCTGGTGGCCCGAGACCGGCACCCTGGAAATCGAGGATCTGTCGTTCATCGTGGATGAATTGGCCACCTTGCGCCTGGCCATGACGCTGGAAGGCTATACGACCGAACTCTACCAAGAGATGATGAAGCTCAACCTCAAGCTCGCCGAAATGGCCGAGGCTGGAGAAGAATTGAGCGAGGAGCAGATGGCTCAGTTCGATGAGGCGATGATGGCCCATATGGCCGATGTCGCACTGGGCGATGGCTCGCTGCGCTATGAGGATGCCTCCCTGTTCAACAAGACCCTGGAATTCGTCGGAGCGCAGCAGGGCGTCGATGGGGAAACCTTCAAGGCCGGCCTGCAATTCATGGTGCCCATGACGCTGGCCGAGGTGGAGGACGAGGATTTCAAGGCGATGGTGACCTCGGCGGTCAACACCTTCATCGCCGATCCGCAGAACTTCACCATTTCGGCCGAACCGGCCGAGCCGATCGCCTTCTCCGAATTCGAGGCGCGCGCCGCCGAAATCGAGGCCGATCCCTTCGTTCTGGTCGATATGCTCAACCTGCGCATTTCGGCAAATGACGAGACCGCACCGGCCGAATAAACTTTCGGGCGCGGCCGCAAGGCCGCGCCTTTCCACTATCGATCCTACTTCTAGGGGTGAACGACCTCGGGGAGATCGTAGGTCTGGCGCACGATATCCCAGGCTTCATCGGCGGTATCGACGAACGAAAACAGCTTGAAATCGTCGGGCGAAATCGTGCCCTCCTCGGCCAGCGCCTCGAGGTTGATGACCCGGTTCCAGAACGCCTTGCCGAACAGCAGCAGCGGGATGCGATCCATGCGGCCGGTCTGAATCAGGGTCAGCGCCTCGAAAAATTCGTCCATGGTGCCGAAGCCGCCGGGAAAGATGGCGACCACTCGGGCGCGCATCAGAAAGTGGATCTTGCGCGTCGCGAAATAGTGGAAGTTGAAGGAAAACTGCGGCGTGACATAGAGATTGGGCGCCTGCTCGTGCGGCAGCACGATGTTGTAGCCGATCGAGGGCGCGCCGACATCGGCGGCTCCGCGGTTGCCTGCCTCCATCACGCCGGGTCCGCCGCCCGTCGCCACGACATATTCGGAAAAACCGGTGGTTTTCGAGGTCAGCGAAGCCAGCCGCGCAAAGCGCCGGGCCTCGTCGTAATAGATCGAATTCTTTTCCAGATTGGCTTTCGCGATATCGGTCTTGGCCGCCCAGGCGGGCTTGCCGGGCTCGGGAATACGCGCGCCGCCGAACAGGACGACGGTTGAATTGACGCCGGCCTCGCGCAGGCGCGTTTCGATCTTCTGATATTCGAGCTGAAACCGGACCCCGCGCAAATCCTCACTGGTCAGGAACTCCTCATCGGCAAAGGCCAACCGATAGGCCGGAGACTGCGTCTGGGGTGTTTGCGGCGAATGGCGGACTGCTTCCATATCCTCTTGGGACGAGCGCAGAGAGGAATGGCGTTTGCGGCCCATGGCAGGCTCCTTGTTTGTCGCGACGCGGCTCATAGCTACAGGCCCGGTGTTAAGCGGGGATGGCGGTTTTTCCAAGGGAAAACGGATTTGTTTGGTTCCGGTTTAAGCATGACGAGCCGCCCGACGGCCATGGACCTCGGTTTGCTGCTGATGGATAGACGGCATGGGGCGATGAACGCTCCGCACAGTTAGTTTTAGTATGAAGCTTCCATCGCCCCATGCGCCCGGGATTTTGGGCTTATGGCGGCGTTCTCGGGCTGGGGGTTGTTGGGAAGCCACCGTTGCCGATGATTTCCCGCTGCCCCTCCGGGTTTCCCCGGTGCGACGTGGGAGTGATTGGATTGGTGGTCCGCTCACACCTTTTATCCACATCCGGCCATCTGTCCGCTTTGGGCCTTCCCCACGGCGACCCGTGAGGAACCCGAACCGATCCCGCCCAAACGTTCGTAGCGCTTGCGTCCATATGCGCGGGGTCGTGAGGGGGAGTATGGGGGAAGTGCAGAGGGCGGGGATAAGTTTTTGGCGCGGGTGTCTGTGGAAGCTCAGCGCCCCCCTCATCCCCGGCCCTTCGAGCCCCCGCCTTCGCGAGGGGCAGGCTCCGCTCTCATGGCCTTCTCACCTCCAATCGTGCCACCGGCACGATTGGCCAAAGGACGGCTCGAAGTCTCCCACCAGGGGAGAAGGGGGCTCTTGGGGGAGCGTTACGGCTGGGACCCAAGCGCTGAGTGTACTGGATCCCGGCTCAAGGCCGGGATGACGGTTGGGGGTGGTGTGATGGTGGGGATAAGCAGTTGGGCTGCCGGAGACCTCAACGGTGGAGCGTGGTGAGAGTCGGAGATGGGGCAGCGTCCTACCCTCACCTCCAACGTGTCACCCCGGGCTTGACCCGGGGCCAGGTATGCGCGCCGGTTCCGGCTCTTGCCATGACGCAAGCTCAGCGCCCCCCTCATCCCCTGCCATTCGAGCGTAGCTCTCATGGCCTTCTCACCTCCAATCGTGCCACCGGCACGATTGGCCAAAGGACGGTTCGAAGTCTCCCACCAGGGGAGAAGGGGGCTCTTGGGGGAGCGTTGGGGATACAAGCACCGGTTGGTGTTTACCCCCATTACCCTTCTCCCCTGGTGGGGCGACACAGGTGGGGGTGAGGCAGGGCATTACTCCGTCTTCGGCCCCACAGCGAGCGGCGCGTGCGGGGATTGAGCGCGCCTCAAGGCGCCCAGAATTCCTGCGCCTCGGCGCCAAGGGTTGCGACGAGCTTGTCGAATGCGGGTTCATCCACATGCCGCCGCAGTGCCCATGCGACATCGGCGATGACT
The DNA here is from genome assembly GCF_031202305.1 of Pelagibacterium sp. 26DY04. Classification (NCBI taxonomy): domain Bacteria; kingdom Pseudomonadati; phylum Pseudomonadota; class Alphaproteobacteria; order Hyphomicrobiales; family Devosiaceae; genus Pelagibacterium; species Pelagibacterium sp. 26DY04. Next base: position 479,153 of record NZ_CP101731.1, on the reverse strand, counting down.
GTATCGGGGGAGAAATTGTGGTGCTGGCGGACCAGTTGCACCTCGCGGGTGAGTGTCGGGCGATCGGTCCAGGGCCGGCGGTCATCAAGGTTCCAGTTGGCAACGAAGATGGCGCGCAGTACGGCTGGCAGCAGGTCGGCGAAACCCAAGGCATCCTGAGGATCGAGCCTGGCCCGGAACACCTGGAACACCCCATCGGTCGCCGTATAGGCCACATTGCGCGAGGGCGTATCGAGCCGATCGCGGGCGTCGGTGAGATAGGCCTCGAACTCCTCGGTGGCGTGCTGGTAGATCATGGGGCGCGTCATCGTCGGGCTCCTCAACTGCGGGCATGGGCCTCGGCGATTGAGGGTTCCGTCCCTCCAATGCTTGGGCTATGGTCCGCGCCGAATTCTCCTTCCCCTAGACTCTAGAAGGCCAACACTCCCCATGTCCATGAGCGAGCTTGCCGCAACCATCGATGCCGCATTCGAGGCGCGCGACACCGTCAATTACCAGACCCAGGGCGAAGTCCGCGACGCCGTCAACACGGCGCTCGGGCTGCTCGATTCGGGTGAGGCGCGGGTGGCCGAAAAAGGTGCGGATGGCGAGTGGGTGGTCAACCAATGGCTCAAAAAGGCCGTGCTTTTAAGCTTCCGCCTCAACGACATGGAAGCCATCCCCGGCGGTCCAGGCGGAGCCAACTGGTGGGACAAGGTGCCCTCCAAGTTCGAGGGCTGGGGCCAAGACCAGTTCCGTCAGGCCGGTTTCCGCGCCGTTCCCGGCGCCATCGTGCGCCGCTCGGCCTTTATCGGCAAGAACGCTATCCTGATGCCGTCCTTCGTCAATCTGGGCGCCTATGTGGATGAGAGCACCATGGTCGACACCTGGGTGACGGTGGGCTCGTGCGCCCAGATCGGCAAGCATGTGCACCTTTCGGGCGGCGTGGGCATCGGTGGCGTGCTCGAGCCGCTGCAGGCCGGCCCGGTGATCATCGAGGATCATTGCTTTATCGGCGCGCGTTCGGAAATCGTCGAAGGCGTTGTGGTCGGCGAAGGCTCGGTCATCTCCATGGGCGTCTTCATCGGCCAGTCCACCAAGATCATCGACCGGACCACCGGCGAGGTGTTCTACGGCAAGGTACCGCCCTATTCGGTGGTGGTGTCCGGTTCCATGCCGGGCAAGCCCTTGCCCGACGGCACGCCCGGCCCCAATCTCTACTGCGCGGTGATCGTCAAGCGGGTCGATGAAAAGACCCGGTCCAAGACCTCGATCAACGACCTGCTGCGCGATTAAGCCCGGACCATGACGCACCCCGCCGTATCGCTTTTGGCCGATCTCATCCGGCGCCCGTCGATCACGCCCGTCGAGGAAGGCGTGCTGGATGTGCTGGAAGCCTTTCTCGCCCCGCTCGGCTTTAACTGCACGCGGCTGAAATTCGAAGGCGACGGCTCCTATCCGGTCGACAATCTTTACGCCACGCGCAAGGGTTCGGCCAATAGCGGGCCGCACCTGCTGTTTGCCGGCCACACCGACGTGGTGCCGCCCGGCGATATCGCGGCCTGGACGCATGATCCGTTCTCGGGCGAGATCGTCGACGGGATGATGTGGGGGCGCGGGGCGACCGACATGAAGAGCGGGGTCGCCGCCTTTTGTGGGGCAATGGCCGAGCTCGTCAATTCGGGCGCGCTCGAAAACGGCACGGTCTCTCTGGCCATCACCAATGACGAGGAAGCCGACGCGGTCAACGGCACCAGGAAGATCCTCGAATGGGCCGATGCCCGGGGCGAAAGGTTCGATTTCTCCATCGTGGGCGAGCCCTCCTCGTTCGAAACCTTCGGGGATTCGATCAAGATCGGCCGGCGGGGATCGGTTTCGGGCCGGATCACCGTCACCGGCAAGCAGGGGCACGTCGCCTATCCGCAGCGCGCCAACAATCCCATGCCGGTGGTGGCGGAAATCGCCCGTGCGCTCTATGTGCCGCTCGACGAGGGCACGGCCCATTTCCAGCCGACCAATCTCGAAGTCACCTCGATCGATGCCGGCAACCCCACCGCCAACGTCATCCCCGAGCAGGCGAGCCTGCGGTTCAACGTGCGGTTCAACGACAACTGGACCGGCGAAACGCTGCTGGCCGAAATCCACAAACGGCTCGGCGCGGTCGATGCGCGCGGCACGACGATCGGCTTCGAACAGATCGGGCCGGTCTCGCGTTGCTTCATCTCGCCGCCCGAGGGCCATGTGGCGCATCTGTGCGATGTGATGGAGGCCCATAACGGCATCCGGCCGCAGCTTTCAACGATCGGGGGCACATCGGACGCCCGCTTCATTTCGCAATATTGCCCGGTGGTCGAGTGCGGGCTGGTGGGCGCCACCATGCATCAGGTCAACGAGCGTGTTCCGGTGGCCGATGTGGAACGGCTGGCCGCCTTCTATGCGCGCTATACCGAGGCCTTCCTGTCGCGGGGGGCGCAATGATCGCCTCGCTTGCCGGATCGCCCGTCGCCCTCTACATGTTGGTCAACGCCCTTTAGGATCGATGTTCGTGTCGCAACCCCAGCCCACCCTTATGGAGGAAACCCGCTCCGCGGTTGTCGGATGCTGGCGCCTGATCATCGGCCGGCGTGACGCGCCGGGCTATTTCTTCACCGACCTGCGCGGGCTGGCTTCGAGCTTTATCGCGCTTTTGGCGTCGCTGGTCGTCACCTTCCTCTTTTCGGCCCTGGTGGCGCCGGCGGGCGCGGGCGGCTCGACCTTTGCAGCGTTGGTCCAGAACGCGCTGCTTTATGCCGGCATCATGAGCGCGTCGTGGGTGGTGCTGCGGCTGACGGGACTGACCGACAGGTTCGTCGCCTTCGTCACCGTCGAGAACTGGGTCAACGCCATCGTTTCGGTGATCCTTGCCGTCGTGGCCCTGGTCACCTTCAGCGCGGAATTGATCCTCATCCTTGCCGTCGTTATCGGCTTTCTGGCCCGGATCAACAATGCGCGGCTGGTGGTGGGCATGAAGGCGGGACAGATCGTCATGCTCATCGTCGTCCAGACCATCGGCATGATGATCGCGTTGCTCGCGGTCGGGGCGATCTACGGCCCGGCGCCCACCCCGGAGCTTTGAGCGTGGCCGCCGCCAGCCGCTCGTCGCTGTTCCAGGAAGCCGCATGGGCCATGGGTGGCACATGGCGGCTGCTGCTGGGACGGCCGGAAGCGCGGGCCTTTTTCGATTTTTCCCAGCGCGGGCTGGCAGGCAGCTTCATTCCGCTGGTGATCGCCACCGTGGTTCTGGTGGGCTTTATCGGCGCGGGCTCGGCCGGGCAGACCGGGATATCGGCAGCGATGCAGATATTCATCCTTGGCGCCATCGCCACGCTGCGGTTTTCGGCCTTGCGGATCGTCCTGCCCCGGCTCGACGCGCTGCACGCCTTCCGCCCCTATATGGTGGCAAGCAATTGGGCCAGCGCCATTCTGTTCGCCACGATGATGGCCGTCACCTTCGGGGGCGTTTTCGTCGCCGCATTGATCCTAGGCCCGGCATCGGGGTCAACGCTGGTGGGAATGGTGCTGGCGCTTTGGGGGGCGGTAGGCTTCGCGCTGCTGGTCATCGAGATCAACATCCTGCGCATCGTGGCCCGGCTGGGCGCCGCCGAAATCGTGCTGGCGCTCGCCGCGCAGCTCTTTGCCATCCTTGCCGGCCTCTATCTCATCGGCCAGATTTTTCAGGGATAGTCGACGCGCATCAGGTAGAGCCCGGCTGCAGGCGCCATGGGGCCGCAACGGGCGCGGTCCCTGGCCTCGAGCGCTTCCTTGAGATCATCGGCGCTCCAGCGTCCCTCGCCCACGAGCTTGAGCGACCCGGTCATCGAGCGCACCTGATGGTGCAGGAAAGAACGGGCCGATGTGGTGATGACGATCGCATCTCCCTCGCGGGTCACATTGAGCCTGTTGAGGGTGCGGAGGGGCGAGTTGGCCTGGCACTGTGCGGAGCGGAAGGTGGTGAAGTCGTGCCGTCCCACCAGAACCTGGGCAGCCCGATCCATGGCCTCTGCGTCCAGGGGCACCGGCACGTGCCAGACCTTGTGCTCCTCGAGCGCGGGCCGCGCCCGGCGGTTGAGGATGCGATACTCATAGTGCCGGGCGGTTGCTGAAAATCGTGCTTCGAAATCCCCGCCTACGTCCTCGCAGGCTAGAATGGCGATCGGATGGGGGCGCAGATGGTAATTGAGGGCTTCGGAGATGCGGAACGGATCCCAGGCGCGGGTGAGGTCGAAATGGGCGACTTGGCCGCGCGCGTGCACGCCGGCGTCGGTGCGCCCGGCGGTCTGGGTGCGAACCGCTTCGCCGGAGAATTTCTCGATTGCCTCTTCGAGCGCTTCCTGGATGGACATCGCATCGGCCTGGCGTTGCCAGCCCACGAAGGGGGTTCCGTCATATTCGATGGTGAGTTTATAGCGGGGCATCTAGCCCACCGTCTTGCCCGTGAGATCGCCCGCGCCGCGCAGGAAGGCCTCGGCGTCCATGGCGCCCTTGCCCTCGCGCTGGACCTGGGCGAGGCGCACGGCGCCGGTGCCGCAGGCGATGGCGAGCCCGGAGAGGACGGTGCCGGGCGCGCCCTGCCCCTGGGCAAGCGTCGAGCGCAGCGCCTTGACGCGCACCGGCTTGCCGCCCAGTTCGATTTCGAACCAGGCGCCGGGGAAGGGGGAAAGGCCGCGGATGTGGTTGTGCACCTCGGCCGCGGGGCGGGAGAAGTCGATCCGGGCTTCGACCTTTTCGATCTTTTTGGCGTAGGTGATGCCGGTTTCGGGCTGGGGGGTGAAATCGAGACCATCGCGTTCGAGGGCGGCTAGGGCGCGGCCCATGAGATCGGCGCCGCGGCGCATCATTTCGTCGTGGAGTTCGCCGGCGGTCATGTCCGGGCCGATGGGAATTTCCTCGACGAGGCCGACGGGGCCGGTGTCCAGCCCCTCCTCCATCTTCATCACCGAAGCGGCGGTGCGGGTGTCACCCGCCATCACCGCCCGCTGGATGGGCGCGGCGCCGCGCCAGCGCGGCAGGAGCGAGCCGTGGAGGTTGAGGCAGCCCTTTTCCGGCGCCTCGAGAATGGCCGGAGGCAGCAGCAGGCCATAGGCGACGACCACCGCCACCTCGGCGCCAAGGGCGGCGAAGGTCGCGACATCGGCGGGATCGCGGAAGTTCTTGGGCGTGAAAACGGGAATGCCGAACTCTTCGGCGGCGAGATGAACCGGCGATCTGCGCTCGGACTGCCCGCGACCGGCTGGCTTGGGTGCGCGCGTGTAGCAGGCGATGACCTCATGGCCGCGCATGACGATTTCGGTCAGCGTGGGCACGGCGAAGTCGGGGGTGCCCATGAAGACCACCTTCATCATCGATCTCCTGATGATCTAGCTGGCGAGCCGCGCCCGCTTCTGGAATTTCTTGTTCACGCGGTCGCGCTTCAGGCGCGAGAGATAATCGATATAGAGCACGCCATCGAGGTGGTCGATCTCGTGCTGCATGCAGACCGCAAGCCGGCCGGTGGCGTGGCGGGTGACTTCCTCGCCCTCGGGTGTCCAGTACTTGACGGTCACTTCGGCGGGCCGCTCGACCTCGTAATAGAGTTCGGGGATCGAAAGGCAGCCCTCTTCGGACACCGCCGTCTCTTCGCTCAATCCGACGATCTCGGGGTTGACCATGGCGATCTTGCCGGAATCGGGGTTTTCCTCGTCGGCCAGATCGATGACCACGACGCGCTTCATATAGCCGATCTGCGGACCGGCCAGTCCGATGCCGGGGGCATCGTACATGGTCTCGAACATGTCCTTGACGGTCTTTTTGAGTTCGTCGTCGAACGCCTCCACGGGCTCGGCCACCTTGCGCAGCAGAGGATCGGGCAGGATGAGGATTTCGCGTACGGCCATCGGATACTCTTTCGGTTGAAGCGCACTGGTTAATCCACGCAAGCAGGCGCGGTCAAGCAAAGCGGATATGGGAGCGAGCGAATCAGATAACAAGAACATTATGGAAACAGTGCTCCTCACGCTGGGCGGCGTGCCCATCACCATCACCGAAACCCTGGCCGGCGGGCTGGGGCTGGCGGTGCTGCTGCTCATCGTGCTTTTGATCAGCCAGTCGCGCGCGGCGCGGCAGCGCGAAGAACAGGCGACCCTGGACGCGGCGCGCACCGCCGAGATGGAGCGGCACATGGCCGACATGATGCGCATCCAGTCGGAAATGACCGGGCGCATGCAGACCATGAGCGAGATTTTCGGCACCCGCACCTCGGATCTGGCGCGGGTCTTGACCGAGCGGATCGACGCCAATTCGCATCGGGTCAATCAATCGATGACCGAAACCCGCACCAAGACCGAGGAAACACTGACCAAGCTCAACGAGCGGCTGGCGGTGATCGACAGGGCACAGACCAACATCACCCAGCTTTCGGGTGAGATCGTCTCGCTGCAATCGATCCTGGCCAACAAGCAGCAGCGCGGCGCTTTTGGGCAGGGGCGGATGGAGGCGATCATCGCCGATGGGCTGGCGATGGGCGCCTATTCGTTCCAGTCGACGCTTTCGAACAATTCGCGTCCCGATGCGCTGATCCACATGCCAAACGGCGCGCCCTCGCTGGTGATCGATGCCAAGTTCCCGCTCGAAGGCTGGCAGCGGATTTCCGAAGCGGACACACCCGAAGCGGTGCGTGCGGCGATGGCCGCGTTCCGCAGCGATTTTGCAACCCATATCAAGGCGATCTCGGAAAAATACCTGATCGCCGGGGAAACCCAGGACACCGCTTTCATGTTCGTGCCCTCGGAATCGATCTTTGCCGACCTGCACGAGCGGTTCGAGGATGTGGTGCAGAGGGCGGCGCGGGCGCGGGTGGTGATCGTTTCACCCTCGCTGCTGATGCTCTCGATCCAGGTGGTCCAGGCGTTGCTGCGCGACGTGCGCATGCGCGAGCAGGCCCACATCATCCAAAAAGAGGTCATCGCGCTGCTCGAGGACGTCAACCGGCTCAACGACCGGGTGACCAAGCTCAAGACCCACTTCACCCAGACCCAGGCCGATGTGGACCAGATCCTGATTTCGACCGGCAAGGTGACCAAGCGCGGCGAGAGGATCGAAGCGCTCGAATTCGAGGACGAGCCCCCCTCACTTCTCGAATGATCGGCAACCCTGAATGGGGTGCTCGCGTTGGCATCAAAACAGCACTGCCAAGGAGTACCGTCATGGCCGAACATCCCCACGAGGGCCGCGTCGTTCCCGTCGATCAGGCCATGGGTGACGATGCCAATCCGCTCGCCGCGCTGATGCCGATGAGCCTCGATGAGATCAACGACTATCTTTACGACGAAAGCCGGCCCGCCGAAGAACGCCTCGATCGGCTGCGCGAAATCCGGGACAATCTGGCCGGGCTTGAAGCCTCCGACGTGGGCAGCGATGTCGACGCCCTGCGCGACGAAGTCGCCGCGGCCATCGCTTCGCTGGAAGGGGCCGAGCTTTCGGCGCCCGACGATGCGGCGACGAGTTTCGACCCGGCAGACCACATCGAGGCGCAATCGCCCGATGATGAGGATGCGATCACCCGTATCACGGGCGAAGAGGATGCCGAAGACGACGAGGACGAGCAGCGCTAAAGCGCCGCTCAGCTAGCCAGCTTCCGCGCCCCATTGGCGGCTGGTGCCGGTTCGATGCGCGTGTGGCGGCCGCGCACGATATCGTGATAGGCGGCAATTGCCTGTGGGCGGCCAAACCAATAGCCCTGCGCAGAATCGCAAATCTCGGTGCGCAGGAAGTCGAGTTCTTCTGCTTGCTCAACGCCTTCGGCCATGATGGGCAGGTTGAGCCCCTTGCCCAATCCCACAACCGCCCTGACGATCGCGGCAGCCTGATCGTTGGTGTGAACTGAACGGATAAAGGATTGATCCACCTTAATTCGGTCAAAGGGGAAGGCGCGCAGATTGGAGAGCGAAGAATAGCCGGTTCCGAAATCATCCATGGCGATCCTGACGCCGAGCGCCTTGATCTTGCGCATGGCCGAGAGTGCGCGGTTCATGTTGCGGATCATCGCCGTTTCGGTGATCTCGATCTCCAGCCGGGAGGGACTGAGGCCGGTTTCCCCGAGCACCTGTTCGACCAATCCCACGAAATTGGGGGAGTGCAACTGCACCGGAGATACGTTGACGGCAATCATGAGTGGGTTGGACCAGCTTGCAGCTTCCTGGCACGCTGAGCGCATTACCCATTCGCCGAGCTGGAGCACGAGGCCGCTCTCTTCGGCAATCGGGATGAATTCGGATGGCGGAATTTCACCCCGTTGGGGATGACTCCAGCGCAGCAAAGCTTCGAACCCGGTGACGTCCCCACTCCCGATATCGACCTGAGGCTGGTAGACGAGCGAGAGCTGGTCGCCTGCCATGGCCTGGCGCAAATCATGCTCGAGCTTGCGGCGGTCTCGCACCTGAGCGCCCATCTCAGCTTCGAACAGGCGGTAGGTGCCACGACCTTCTCCCTTGGCGCAGTACAGCGCGGTATCGGCAAAAGTCATGAGCTGCTCGGCAACGCGCGCATCATTGGGGAAAATGGCAATGCCGACTGAGGCCGAAATCAGGCCACCCTCCCCCGCGACATTGGCCTGCTCAAAAGCGTCGAGCAGCGCGCGCGTGGCAGTGGCGGCCTGGCTGGCGGAATCGAGATCGGGCAGGATCAGCGCGAATTCGTCCCCGCCCAGACGGGCGGCAAACTGATTTCCCACCAGGCTGGCTTCGATGATCGAGGCGACTTTCTGGAGCAAGGCGTCGCCTGCGCCATGGCCGAAAAGATCGTTGACCTCCTTGAACCGGTCGAGATCGAGGCACAGAACCGCGAGTTTGGTGCGGGCCAGCGTCGCGCGGGCTATCTCGGCATCGAGACGATCGTTGAAGCTGGATCGATTAGCCAACCCTGTCATGGCGTCGTGATGGGCCAAGGAAGCGGATATGACTCTCGGCCTGCTTGCGGGCCCGCAAATCGCGCACCGCTATGGCGTGGTGGGGGCGCCCGCCGAAATCGACTTCGCGAAGCACCACCTCGACCGGGATCGTTTCGCCCCCATTGCAGACGAGTTCGGTTTCGGCGAGCTGGTTAGCCTGTTCGAACAGCGCCTCACACCCCTCGGGCGCCAACAGATCGCTGATTGGCCGACCGACAAGGGCGTCGGCTTCCTTGCCCAGCAGGCGCTGCAGGCTTGAATTGACCGCCACGACGGTACGGCCGTCGCAGACCACGAGGCCTTCCACGGCGGCATCGGCCAGCCCTTTCATGCGGCTCTCTTCAAGTTCGGCCCGTTTGCGGTCGCGCAGATCGAGATACATGCCGCCCAGCGCTGCGAGCAAGATGAGGATGGAGACGATGCTCACCGCCAGTGAAAGAACGCCAGGACTGGCCTGTCCGGCGAGAGCGACAGGGTAGCAGTTTTCAAACCCTGCGGCGCCCATGGCGGTGAAATGCATCGAACAGATGGCCAGGGTAAGCAGCCCCGTGCCGGCGAGGCGGGCGCGCCAATTGCGACGGGCGGCACCGACGGCAAACGCAGCCGCGCCAAGCACCATGCCGGCGATGACAGACACCGCCACCAGCCCGGAATTCCAGGCGATCTGTCCGCCCACCTGCAGGGCGGCCATGCCTGTATAGTGCATCGAGGAAATACCCAGGCCGACGATGGCGCCGCCGAGCCAGAGATCGGAAAGCCGCCGGCCCAAGCCGGCCATGCCCAGCCCTGCCCCGCAGACGCCGATGGCAATCAGCAGCGAAGCGGCCGTAGCGCCGATATCATAACTCACCGGGAAGCCCATCTCAAAGGCGAGCATGGCCACGAAATGGGTAGCCCAAATGCCGAAGCCGACGGAAATGGCGGCTACGCACAGCCAGACCGCCCGCATGGCGCCAGATGAGCGACGGGCGTGGGCAAGCATTGCGACGCCGGAAAATGCGGAGAGCGAGCAGATCAATGCGGCAAGCGCCACCAGCCGCAGATCGTGCTGGAAGAAGAACGTCGTCAATATCTCACGCATGGTGAGCCCCGTCATCACTGAACTCCGGCTGTTCTGCGGGCCAATAGGTAAACAATGCTATAGGAACCAACCCAGCCGTCTGCTGGATCGAAAGGCAGGATTAACAATGGATTATACCCCCTTGGCGGTGGGGGCTAGAACCGGGTGCGGGCCTTGAGCGCCTGGCTGAGCGTTCCCTCGTCGAGATAATCGAGCTCGCCCCCCACCGGCACGCCATGGGCCAGACGGGTAATGGTAATGCCGGTATCGGCGAGCCGGTCGGTAATGTAATGGGCCGTGGTTTGGCCCTCGACCGTGGCGTTCACGCCGATGACGATCTCTGAATAGTCAGACGCACGCCTCAGGAGCGCATCGATGCTCAGATCATCGGGGCCGACGCCATCGAGCGGGGAGAGCACGCCGCCCAGGACGTGATAGCGGACCGGACCGATGCCGGCGCGCTCCAGCGCCCAGAGGTCGGCAACGTCTTCGACCACGATCAGCAGGCCAGATTCGGCGCGGCGCGGGTCGGAACAGATCGTGCAGGGCGAAACCGTATCGATATTGCCGCAGCTTTCGCAGACCTTGACCGCCGCCACGGCGCGCTCGAGGGCGGCGGCGAGCGGGATCATCAACTGCTCTTTTTTCTTGATGAGATGCAGCACCGCGCGGCGACCCGAACGCGGCCCCAAACCCGGCAGGCGCGAGAGAAGCTGAATGAGCTGTTCGATTTCCGGCCCGCCGGAAGGGTTGGACATTTCGACGATCCTGATACTGCCATCTTGGCGGACGAGCCGCAGGCGAGGACCCCCGCGCAATCTTTCGCGCGCCCCGCCTAAGGCGTCAAAACGGAAATTTCATGCCCGGCGGGATTGGAAGGCCGGAGGTCATTTCGCTCATCTTTTTTTGCAGAAATTCCTCGCCCTTGCGCCGCGCATCGGCGTGGGCGGCGACGATCAGATCCTCGACGATTTCAGCGTCTTCCGGCTTGAACAGGGACGGATCGATCTTCAATCCCTGAAGGTCGCCCTTGGCGGTCATGGTGACGGTGACCATGCCGGCGCCGGCGCTGCCCTCGACGAGATGGCTGGCGGCCTCGGCTTGCATCTCCTGGGCACGCTGCTGGAATTCCTGGGCCTTCTTCATCATGCCCATCAGGTCTTTCATAGGTCGTCCTCCGGATCGATGGGAGCTTCGAAATGTTCGGGTGCCGCTTCGGTGTCTTCGGCACGGGTCTTGATGTTGACCAGCCTGGCGCCGGGGAAGGTTTCCATCACGGCTTTGACCAGGGGATCTTCCAGCGCCTGGCTGCGCGCATCGTTTTCGGCCGCCTGGCGCGCTTCGCGCATGGTGGGGGCGGAAATCTCGCGCGTGGAAATGGTGACCATCCAGGGCCGGCCGGTCCAGTCCTTGAGCTTGGCCGAAAGGGCGGACACGACGCCAGGATTGGCCGTGGGGGTCAGCGCCACTTCGATACGACCGACCTCGAAGGAGACGGGTTTAAGGTCGGACTCAAGGGCATGCTTGATGGCGATATCGCGCTTTTCGCCTGCCAAAGCCACGAGTTGCGCATAGGTCTGCGGCATCGGGCGGGCCGACGCCTGCGGCGCGTTCTGAGGTATGGGCGCGGCCTGGGCCATGGGCGCTGTCGCGCGTGCCTGAAAGCCGCCGCCATTGGGCGATGGAGCCGAAGGGGCGGGGCCGGAATCGGGCGGCAAGGAATTGAGCTTTTCGATCAACTCGTCGGGGCTGGGCAGATCTGCGGCGTAGGCCAAACGGATCAGCACCATTTCGGCGGCCTGCAAGCCATTGCCCGATTGGGCAATCTCGCCAAGCCCCTTGGACAGGATCTGCCAGGTGCGGGTCAGAACCCGCAGGCCGAGCTTTTGCGCCAGTTCAGCCCCACGGCTGCGCTCGTCCGGCGTTAAAACCGGATCGTCGGCGGCGGAGGGAACGATCTTTATGCGGGTGACCAGATGAGTCAGTTCGGCCAGATCGGTGATGATCGTCGTGGGATCGGCACCAGAATCGTAGAGCGCCCGCGCATCGTCGAGCGCTCCGGCGATATCGCCGGCCATGAGCTTTTCGAAAAGATCGATGATGCGGGCGCGATCGGCCAGCCCCAGCATATCGCGCACCGACTGTGCGGTGATCTCACCGCCGCCATGGGCGATGGCCTGATCGGTCAGCGACAGGCAATCGCGGGCCGAGCCCTCGCCAGCCCGCACGATCATCGCAAGGCCTTCGGCCTCGACGGGAATCGATTCCCTTTCGAGCAGACCGGAAAGATAATCGGTCATCACCTCGGGCGAAATGCGGCGCAAATCGAAGCGCTGGCAGCGCGAGAGGATGGTGACCGGGACCTTGCGGATCTCGGTGGTGGCGAAGATGAACTTGACGTAGGGGGGCGGCTCTTCGAGCGTCTTCAAGAGCCCGTTGAAGGCCGAAGTCGAGAGCATGTGCACTTCGTCGATGATGAACACCTTATAGGGCGCGCTCATCGGCGGAGTGCGGGTCATGGCGTTGATTTCGCGGATGGAGTCGATGCCGGTGTTGGACGCGGCGTCCATTTCCATCACATCCACATGGGTGCCCGCGATGATCTCGGCGCAGTGGATCCCTTCTTTGGAGAGATCGAGCGTGGGGTGCGCGCCGGTCTCGTCGGCATAGTTGAAGGCGCGGGCCAGGATGCGGGCCGTCGTGGTTTTTCCCACCCCGCGCACGCCGGTCAAGATAAAGGCGTGGTGAATGCGCCCGGTCTTGAACGCATTGCCCAGCGTCTGGACCATGGCGTCCTGCCCCACAAGGCTCTCAAAGCTCGTTGGCCGGTATTTGCGGGCCAGAACCTGATAGGGCGTTGCTGGGGTCGTGGGGGTCACCATCGCGTGCCATTGTGAGGGAGAAGTGCCCCGGGGGCGAATTCAAAGTGGAGGCTGACGACGACCCGTGCCGTACTCGTTAGGGCTGCTTCCTTCCGGACCTGACCCGGTTGGCGAGCGGTTCGTCCGCCACCAACCTCCGCCCCCTATGTGCTGCATCGGGGAGGCGTTTGCAAGGGGGCAGGCCAGACTCTATTCAAGGTGCGGAATCGGCCACCGGATAGATGCCCAGGAGCTTGAAGTGATCCGAGAAAAAGCCCAGCTCCTCGAGCGCAAGCTTGACGTTGTGGTCGTCGGGATGCCCTTCGATATCGGCATAGAACTGGGTGGCGGTGAACGAGCCGCCGACCATATAGCTTTCGAGCTTGGTCATGTTGACGCCATTGGTCGCGAACCCGCCCATGGCTTTGTAAAGGGCCGCCGGAACGTTGCGGACGCGGAAGACGAAGGTGGTCTTGACTTTGTTGCCATTGGGCTTGGGCCGGATCGGCTCGCGGGCCATGATCAGGAAGCGCGTGGTGTTGTGGGATTCGTCCTCGATGTTTTCGGCGATGACGTCGAGGCCGTAAGTTTCGGCGGCAAAGCGCGAGGCGATGGCGGCGATCTTGCGATCACCCTTTTCGGCCACCTCACGCGCCGAGCCGGCGGTGTCGACCGCGTTGATGGTGCGCAGATTGTGCCGGGCGATGAATTTGCGGCACTGGCCCAGCGCCACAGAAAGCGACTGCACGGCCTCGATCTCGGCAAGAGTGGTGCCGGGCACGCCCAGAAGGTTCATGCGCACCGGCAGGTAGTGCTCGCCGATGATATAGAGCCCGCTTTCGGGGAGGATATGATGGATATCGGTGATCCGCCCATAGAGCGAGTTTTCCACCGGAACGACGGCATATTCGGCCTCACCGCTCTGCACGGCGCCCAGGGTCTGCTCGAAAGTCACGCAAGGGAGCGGTTCGTCCGCCGGGAACGCCTCGCGGGCCGTGGCGTGGCTAAAAGCTCCTAATTCTCCCTGAAAGGCGATCTTGCGTGACATTGTGACAGTCCCTTTAGAAAAATGTGCGCGCACCTAACGCCGTGCTCCGATGGGTGTCAATTGCGCGAAAGGCGCGTAAGAAAAGGGCTTGCGGGATTGTCGCACCCGGCCTATGCCGGTTGCGCGGACCAAAGCTTCCATTTATGGTCCGCGCGCGGGCTTTAGGGGTGAATCCGGGGCTTTGGCGCGAGACCTTCGCCGGTCTTGCCGCTCGGTTTGCCGATCGGAGCCCGTTATTTTGCGTTCTGCTTGCCGGCGCTCGGGCGGGAATAACGGTACGGAGAGACCGAGGTTATGAATTCATTTGAACTCAACAAGATTTTCGGTGCCATTCTGGGCACCCTGGTCTTTGTGATGGGTGTCGGCTTTATCGCCGACGAGATCTATGCCCCCATCGAGGGGCGCGGCGCCGATTACGCGCTGCCCGAACCCGCCGCCGAAGGCGAGGCCGGCGGGGAAGATGCCCCGGGCGTGCCCTCGATAGCGGCGCGGATGCAGACCGCCTCGGCCGAAGAAGGCGAGAGCCTCATCACCCGCTGCCAATCGTGCCACGATTATTCTCCCGCCAATGAGAACCGCGTTGGCCCCGGCATCTACGGCATCGTGGGCCATCCGATCGCCAGCCATGAAGGCTTCAGCTATTCCGACGCGCTCGCAGCGCTGGGCGAAGCTGGCGAAATCTGGGACTACGAACACCTCGATGCGTTCATCGAAAACCCGCGCGCTCATGTTCCCGGTACGCTGATGACCTTTGCCGGTCTTGCCGATCCGGAAGACCGCGCCAATCTTATCGCGTTCCTGCGGGAAAATTCCGACGATCCGTACCCGCTGCCCGAAGCTCCGGCAGAAGAAGCGCCCGCCGAGGGCGAAACCGCTGCCGAAGGCGAAGCTCCGGCCGAGCAGGATCCGATCTGGGCGGCCATGGCTGCCGTGACGCCGGAAGACGGCGAGGCGCTCATCGTGCGCTGCCAGTCCTGCCACGACTATTCGGAAGCCAATGCCAACCGCGTGGGGCCGGGCCTTTACGGCGTCGTCGGCCAGCAGATCGCGCACCATGAGGGCTATTCCTATTCGGACGCGCTGGCTTCGCTCGGCGCCGAAGGCGAAACCTGGACGCCCGAGAACCTCTCGGCCTTCCTCGAATCCCCGGCTGACTTCGCGCCCGGCACGCGCATGGCCTTCCCCGGCATCGCCGATGTCGAAGACCGCGCCGCGCTGATCGTCTACCTCAATACGCTTTCGGAAAATCCGATGGACCTGAGCGGTGGCGCAGCGGGCGGCGAGGCCGAAGCCGCTCCCGCCGAAGGCGACGCCGCTCCGACCGAAGGCGAAGCTCCGGCTGAGGAAGCCGCTCCGGCAGAAGAAACCGCTCCTGCCGAAGCTGAGGAAGCTCCCGCCGAACAGCCTGCCCTTGAGGAAGTCGAGCAGCTCAATCTCGAGGAAGAGGGAGAGGCGGCCGCTGAAGAGGCTCCTGTCGTCGAGGTCGAGGCTCCGCAGGACGAAACCGTCGAGGATCCCAACACCCAGGTTCCGGGTGCCGATCAGGAGATGGACAATCCTGCCGAGGAGATCGGCACAGGCCGTTCCTGGCGGAATCCCAACATCTTCACGCAATGACACACGCGGCATAAGCCTCTTACCCTTTGCTCGTCGCGTGTCCGAACCGCAAAACCGTTTCCACTTTTGCTGGACACGCTCTAGTAACAGAACCGCGCTCCTTCGAAGGGAGCGCGGTTTTTTGTTGCTATGAGGGAAGAGACTATGGCGCTGCTGCTGCACCTTACAGGGATCGATGAATCGGGATGGGCCAGGGGATTCAATGAGGCCCTACCCGGCTATCGCGTGCTCACCCGCGCCGAACAATACGACCCCGCCGATATCGAATATGTTTTTGCGTGGCGGCCAGCAGCCGATGCCTTCGAGGGCATGAGCAATCTTAAGGCTATTCTCTCGCTCGGCGCGGGGGTCGATGCGCTCATGGCCCATCCCGCACTGCCGGATGTGCCCGTGGTTCGATTCGTCGATGACGAACTGACCCATTGCATGAGCGACTATGTGATCTCCCAGGTCACCATGCACCAGCGCCTCTTCACCCGCTATGCGGCAGACCAGAAGGCCAAGCGCTGGAGGCAGTACTACCCGCCGGCCAGCCATGAGATCACAGTGGGAATCATGGGGCTGGGGGTGCTGGGCACCGATGCCGCCCTCAAGCTCAAGGCGATCGGCTTTTCGGTCACCGGCTGGAGCCGCACGCTCAAGGAGGTCGAGGGCGTCAAGCTCTTCGCCGGCACCGATCAGCTCGACGATTTTCTCGCGGCGACCGATATTCTCGTTTGCCTTCTGCCTCTGACCGAGGAAACGCGCGGCATTCTCAACATGGAAACGTTCAAAAAGCTCCGGCGCGACGGGCTGACGGGCGGGCCCGTGCTGATCAATGCGGCGCGCGGCGGCCATCAGAAGGAAACCGACATCGCTGCCGCGCTCAAGGACGGCATACTGGCGGCGGCAAGCCTCGATGTCTTCGAGGTCGAGCCTCTTCCCGTCACCAGCCCGCTCTGGGAACTCGACAACTGCTTCATCACCCCCCATATCGCGGCGATTTCCAATGAGCGTAGCGGGGTCAACTATTTTTCGCGCATGATCCTCGAGCACCGGGACGGCAAGCCGCTGCGCAATGTGGTGGACCGCGACCGGGGCTATTGAGCCGCCAGATCGAGTTCCCAGACCTGTTCGACCAGTTCGTGTCCGAAAGCGGTGTAAGCGCGTTCGGACACGATCTTGAAGCCTGCCGCCACATAGATGCGGCGAGCTGCAATCAGGCAATCATGGGTCCACAGTGTCATGCGCGTAAAGCCGGAACGCCGCGCAAAGTCCATGGCCTCTTGGACCAGACGCCGCCCTACGCCGCGGCCGCGAAAACGCGGTTCGGCATAAAGCGTTCGCAGTTTGGCCACGCCGGGTTCGCCAGCCGGAACCACGGCGGCCGAACCGGCAATGGAACCGTCGATCTCGGCGATCCACAGCGCCTTGTTTCCGTCCTTGAGCCCGATGAAATCGGCATAGATGCGCGCCAAAAGCGCCTCGAACTCGACGTTCCAGCCATATTCGAGATTGTAAAGCTCGGCCTGCCGGTGGATCAGCCAGCCAATTTCGCCCACACGCGGCGGACGGAGGACGAGTGCAGCCGTACCGGAGGCCGGTTCGAGCAGGCGCGAGATCTCCGCCATTGCGGCGAGCAACCGACCTCTCTCCCCTGATCCGAGCGGCGCGAGAATGGCCGAGGCGGCCTCATCGCTCAGGCGATTGAGATTTTCACACGCCTCCTCGCCACCCCGCGTGAGCGAGAGGATGGACACTCGGCGGTCGCTTTCATCGGTTACCGCGGTAAGAACGCCGGCGGCAGCGAGCCGTTTGATCAATCGGCTCAGATGCCCCCGGTCCATGCCCAATGCGTCGGCCAGAGCACCAGCAGTAGTCTCGCCAAGCCGTCCCACCTCATGGATGACGCGCGCTTCGGCCAGTGGAAACGGGCTTTGCAGCAGCCCCTCATCCAAGAGGCCGATGATGCGTGTGTAGAAGCGATTGAAGGCGCGCAAGCGTGCGACAGGATCACCGACATCGAGCATAGCCAACCTCCGAGGACAATTGACTATGCAATCATATATTTGACTTTGTCAAATAGTTCCGTAGCGGGCTTTCAGCGCGCCATAGAGCGCGCGGATACCTTGATCGGTGCCTCCGAAAGGGCGCCCCGGCCGGGGTTCGGGCGCCCAGGCGAAGATATCGAGGTGCACCCAATCGGTCTTTTTCTTGATGAAGCGGTTGAGAAAGAGCGCCGCGGTGATCGATCCGGCCTGCCCGCCCAAGGAGATATGATTGACGTCGGCAATCTTGGAGGCGAGCAGCCTGTCATAGCCCGGCCAGAGCGGCATGGCCCAGAGCGGATCATCGACGGCGGCGCCGTGTTCGAGCACCGAGCGGGCGAAGGCTTCATCGCGCGCATAGAGCGGCGGCAGGTCGGGACCCAGCGCCACGCGCGCCGCACCGGTCAGCGTTGCCATATCGATGATGAGGTCGGGATTTTCCTCATCTGCCAGCGCCAGGGCATCGGCGAGGATCAGACGGCCCTCGGCGTCGGTGTTGCCGATCTCGACGGTCAATCCCTTGCGCGAAGGCAGGATATCGCCGGGGCGGAAGGCGGAGCCGGAAATGGCGTTTTCGACCACCGGGATCAGAACGCGCAGCCGCA
Source organism: Pelagibacterium sp. 26DY04 (assembly GCF_031202305.1). NCBI lineage: Bacteria > Pseudomonadati > Pseudomonadota > Alphaproteobacteria > Hyphomicrobiales > Devosiaceae > Pelagibacterium > Pelagibacterium sp. 26DY04. The sequence continues at coordinate 460,994 of NZ_CP101731.1, read as the reverse complement.
CCTTGAGCCCTGCATCGATCACCGCATTGGCCAGACCCAGGATATTGGCGGCCCCGCCCATATCCTTTTTCATCAGCGCCATGGAGTTGCCGGGCTTGATGTTGAGCCCGCCGGTATCGAAGGTGACGCCCTTGCCCACCAGCGTGAGCTTGGGGTGGGCGGGGTCGCCCCATGAAAAATCGACAAGGCGCGGCGCCTGGGCGCTGGCCCGCCCCACGGCGTGGATCATCGGGAAGTTCTCAGCCAGCAAGTCATCTCCACGGATGACGTTCACCTCGGCCCCGTGCTCGCGGGCGAAATCGACGATGGCTCTTTCGAACGCCTCCGGCCCCAGATCGTTGGCAGGGGTGTTGACGAAATCGCGGGCGATGAAGGCCGAGCGCACCAACCGCCCGATTTCGGCGGCGTCCGCGCCTTCCGGCAGCTCAAGTGTGGGTCGCTCCTTGGCTTTCACATAGCGGTCGTAACCATAGGCTCCCAACCTGAAGCCCAAGGCGGCCAGCGTCGGATCGCCGAAGGCGCCTTCCAGACGATAGGAGCCCGCAGGAAGCGCGGCGGCTGCCAGTCCCAGGATCAGTGGCGAGCGATCCGCCGGCGCTCCGAGGCCAAAGAGATAGCCCTCTATCTCGCCCTCGGCGCCGGGGAGTGCGAGCAGCTTTCCGGCCTTGCCGGTAAACTCATTGGCCTTGGCCCAACCCTCATGAGCCTGCGACAGGCCGGCAGCGGCTATTTCACCTTCGGGAACACAGATAACGGGCAAGGGCATGGGGCAACTCCGGCACTTTCGATCACGATCGTTTGTATCGGGTCATCCCCCGAACGGCAATCGGCGGAGCCGCCGCTTAACCGGGTGTTAGGGTTAATGAATTACTTATCGGCACCGAAAGCACGCGCGTTCGCGTTGGGGGCTGGCCGCATGGAAAGGTCGTTCAAATCGATATTGCTGGTGGGTGTTGCAACGCTTGCTTTGGCAGGCTGCGCCACCAATCACACCGGCGCGCTCGATGCGGACTATTCCAACCTTTCGGGACCGCAGGCCCAAGCCAGCGTCGCCGATCTGGCGCAGCGCTATGGGCGCGATCCGCGCAACAAGACGCTGGGCATCCACTATGCCGCCGCGCTGCGCGCCGCCGGGCAGACCGAGCCCGCCGTCACCGTGCTCGAATCCCTGATGGCCGCCCATCCCGGCGATCCGGACGTGGGCCTGGCCTATGCCAAGGCGCTTTCGGCAGCCGGACGGTTCGAGCAGGGGCTGCGCGTCGTCGACAACGCCATCGACCCGGTGACGCCCCATTGGGACGCCCTTTCGGTGCGCGGCGCCATTCTCGACCAGATGGGCCGGCACACCGAAGCGCGGCAGAGCTACAATCAGGCTCTGCTGCTCGCCCCCCAGCAATCCCGGCTCCACGCCAATCTGGGCTTGTCCTATGCGATGACCGGCGAGCTCCAGCCTGCCGAAATGCATCTGCGACAGGCAGCAGCCCTGCCGGGAGCCACCAGCCGCGTGCGGCAGAACCTTGCGCTGGTTCTTGGCCTGCAGGGCCAGTTCGAGGCGGCCCGCGCGCTCTATGCCGCCGAGCTGCCGCCCGAGGCGGTCGAAGCGAACATGGACTATATCCGCTCGCTCCTTACCCAGCAGGACCGTTGGCAGGCCATCCGCAGCGACGGTTAGAGCGACATGGCGGTGATGATCGCCGGCGCCATGATGATGATGAACAGCACCGGCAGGAAAAAGACGATCAGCGGCACCGTCATCTTGGGTGGAAGAGCGGCCGCCTTTTTCTCCGCTTCCATCATGCGCGCCTCGCGGCCTTCCTCGGCCATGACGCGAAGCGCCTGGCCCACGGAGGTGCCGTAGCGCTCGGCCTGGATCAGCGCGGTCATCACCGAACGCACCCCGTCGAGCCCGGTGCGGCGGGCGAGATTGTCATAGGCGCGGGTGCGGTCTTCAAGGAAGGAGAGTTCGGCGGTGGTGAGCGTCAGCTCTTCGGCCAATTCGGGGCTTTGCAGCCCGATCTCCTTGGCGACGCGCCGGATGGCGTGTTCGATCGACATGCCCGATTCCACGCACAGCAGCACCAGATCGAGAGCGTCGGGCCAGGCGCTGCGCACCGATTGCTGACGCTTCTGGATCTTGTTGCGCAAGAGGAGCACCGGCAGATAGGCGCCAACCAGCCCCACGCCGATGGCGTAGACGACGTTGAGGAACAGCGGGCGCCCGCCCGGCGCGATGAACACCAGATAGACCACGCCGATCGCAAAGAGGACAAAGGGAGTGACGAAGCGCAGGAACAGGTGCTTGGTCAACTCGCCCTGCCCGCGCAACCCGGCCTGGGCCAGCCTTTCGACGGTGTTTTCATCCATGAAGGCCTTCTGGAGCGAAAAGCGCTCCACCGTCGATTTCATATAGGCGCGGGCGTCGGCGCCGCGGATATTGTTGCGGGCGCCTTCCCTGCCATCGGACTGATTGCGCAGCCGCGCCATTTCCCGGGCCCGCATCTGCTCGCGTTCGAGCGCGACCTTCTTCATGCGGTCCTTGCGTTCGGCGCGTTCGAAGATATGCGAGCCGAAGGTGAAAACGATCGCAGCCGCCGAGATCGCGGCGAAAACCGCGATCAGGAAATCGGAGCTGGCGATCTGGTCGGCGAGGGTCACGCGGGATGTCCTCTAATAATCGAACTGGATCATGCGGTTCATGACGAAAGCGCCCGTCATCATCATGACCGCGGCAATGCCCAGGCAGATCATGCCGCCGCTGGTGGTCACCAGCGGACTGAGATAGGTGGGGCTGACAACCGAAACCGCCCCGATGACGAAGATCGGCAGCGCGCCGATGATCATGGCCGAAGCTTTTGCTTCCGAACTCATGGCCTTGACCTTGGCCTTCATCTTCTTGCGATTGCGCAACACGGTGGCAAGGTTGGAGAGCGCTTCGGAGAGATTGCCGCCCGATTGCTGCTGCACGGTGATGACGACGATGAAGAAATTGACTTCCGGCAACGGCACGCGTTCGAAAAGGATCTCGACCGCCTCGGCCATGGATTTGCCGATCGATTGCTGGTCGAGCACGCGCATGAATTCCGATTTCACCGGCTCCTTGACCTCCCTGGCCACGAGGCGGATGGAATCGTTGAGCGGCATGCCGGCCTTGACGCCGCGCACGATGGCTTCGACCGCATTGGGAAGCTCGTCGAGATAGGCATTCTGGTACTTCTTGCGCCGCCAGCCCAGATACATATTGGGCAGCACATAAGCGCCGCCCAGCGCCATCACGGCGGCATAGAGCAGCGGAATCTGGAGGATGACCAGCACCGCCAGCAGGCCGATACCGAAGATGATGCAGTTGCGGATCCAGACCTTTGGCGGCGTCTTGACGCCGGCCTGGAACATGCGGTGCTTGAGCGTCTTTTTGGCCCGGCGGGCGTTGAGGGCATCCGATTGCTGCTTGAGCGCGTCCTGCACGGTGCGGCGGCGGGTTTCGCGGATCTTGTCGGCGCTGACCGTCTGACGGCGGACCTGCACATCCCCCTGGAGGGCCTTCATGCGCTTATCGGCACGGCTGGATCCGGCAAGGGAGGGAACGAAGGCAAAGCCGAGCGCCCCGATACAGATGACGACCAGCAAGGCAAGGACGAGCGGGCTCATCAACGCATCATTTCGTGCTGTTCGACATTGGCGCGTTCCAGCGCCTCGACCAGCGCCATCTCCTCATTGAAATAGCGCGCCTTCTCGGTGAAATTGGGCTTGGTGATGCCGGTCGAGCGGTGACGGCCGATCAGTGCGCCGTTGGCGTCCTCGCCCATGATGTCGTAGACGAACACGTCCTGGGTGACGATCACATCCCCCTCCATGCCGAGCACTTCGGTGACATGGGTGATGCGGCGCGAGCCGTCGCGCAAGCGCGCGGCCTGGACGATCACGTCGATCGAAGAGACGATCATCTCACGGATGGTGCGGCTGGGCAGCGAAAAGCCGCCCATGGTGATCATCGACTCAAGACGGCTGAGCGCTTCACGCGGAGAGTTGGCGTGGAGCGTGCCCATGGACCCGTCATGGCCGGTGTTCATGGCCTGCAAGAGGTCGAACGCCTCGGCGCCACGCACTTCGCCCACGATGATGCGTTCGGGGCGCATACGCAGGCAGTTGCGGACCAGCTCGCGCATGGTGATCTCGCCCTCGCCTTCGAGGTTGGGCGGGCGGGTTTCGAGCCGCACCACATGGGGCTGCTGGAGCTGGAGTTCCGCCGAATCCTCGCAGGTGATCACCCGCTCGTCCCGATCGATGAAAGCGGTGAGGCAGTTGAGAAGGGTGGTTTTACCCGAACCCGTGCCGCCCGAGATCAAAACGTTGGCACGCACCCTCCCCAGGATGCGCAGCACCTCGGCGCCTTCGGGGGAGATCGAGCCGAATTTGACGAGTTGGTTGAGGGTCAGCTTGTCTTTTTTGAACTTGCGGATGGTGAGGGCGGGACCGTCGATCGAGAGGGGCGGGGCGATGACGTTGACGCGCGAACCATCGGGCAGGCGCGCGTCGCAGATGGGCGAGGATTCATCGACCCGGCGGCCGACCTGGGAAACGATGCGCTGGCAGACATTCATCAGATGCGCATCGTCGCGGAAGCGCACATTGGTGAGCTTCACCCGGCCGTTGACTTCGATGTAGCAGCGTTGCGACCCATTGATCATGATGTCGGCGATGTCGTCGCGCGCCAGAAGCGGTTCGAGCGGGCCGTAGCCGAGCACGTCGTTGCAGATGTCGTCGAGCAGGTCTTCCTGCTCGGAAATCGACATCACGAAATTCTTGAGCGCGATGATTTCGGCGACGATGTCGCGGATTTCCTCGCGCGCCGAATCCTGATCCATGGCGGCGAGCTGGGAGAGATCGATGGAATCGATCAGCGCCGAAAAGATCGAGGATTTGGTCTGGAAATAGTTCTTGTCGCGGCCGGCAGGCTCGACCGCATCGATCGTTTCCTCGGCCTTGGCCCGCTGGGCGTTGGCGGGCGTCGGGACGGACTGCGGAGGCGCGCGTTCGAACTCGGGCGTGGCAGGCGGAGCGGGGCGGGCGGGAGCCGCCTGAGTATTGCCACCGAAACTGGTACGCTTGCCGAACATATCTGCCCCTTCCCGGTTCTATGCCCGCTTGCGCATGCGGAACAGGTCCGGCAGCTTGAGGCCCGCCGAGCGGCCGCTTGCTTCGACATCGGCACGGCCCGTCACCTGCATGCCGACCGAGCGGAAGATCTCGTTGATCTTATGGCTGGCCGAAACCTCGGCGATCATCTGCCCGTTATTGGCGGCGGTGCCGAAAAGGGCGGGATCGAACCCGATCTGACCGGCGAGCCGGCATTCGATGGATGCGGCGAATTCGGACGCCGGAATCTCCGGCCGCTTGGCGATACCGGTCTTGTTGACGACGACGATGGGATCGCTTTCGGTCGGCCGCATGGCCTTAACCGCATCGGCGATGGATTTGGCATTGCGCAGATTGGCAAGGTCGGGTTCGGCGACGATCACCACCTCGTCCACCGCCGCCAATGTGTGCCTCACCCAACTCGTCCACAGATGCGGAATATCGAGGATCACCACCGGAACGTGCTTCTGGCTCAATTCGATGATCTGCTCGAAGCTGCGCTCGGAAAGATCGTAGGTGCGATCGAGCGTGGCGGGAGCGGCGAGCAGCGAGATATGGTTGGCCGCCTTGCTCATCAGCCGATCGAGCATCACCGCGTCCATTTTGTCCTGCGCGAAGACCGCGTCGGCGACGCCCTGCGGCGGGTCCTGATTGAAATCGAGCCCGGCTGTGCCAAAAGGCAGATCGAGATCGACGACCAGCACGTCCTGCCGGATTGAGCGGGCGATTGCCCAGGCGACGTTGTGCGCGACGGTCGAGGCCCCTGCCCCGCCCTTGGCCGAAATGAAACCGATGGAGCGCCCGATGGGCGCCGCGCCTTCGGATGCAAACAGATCGGCGATGGCGTTGATGATCGTCGCGCTGGTGGCCGGCATCACGAGATATTCGGACACCCCGGCCCTGATGAGGCTGCGATAGAGCATCACGTCATTGACATGGCCGATAACGATCACCCGTGTGGAGGCATCGCAAACTTCGGCGAGCCGTCCCAACGCCGCTTCGATCCGGTCGGCCGGCAACGTCGTTTCGACGATGATGAGGTTGGGCGTTGGATTGGTCCGGTACGTTTCCACCGCGCCATCGAGCCCGCCATTGTGCGTGGTGAGCGCGACCTTGGACATGCGCCGGTCCTGCGTCGTGTCCTCGATGATCTGGGCGGTCTGGGAATGCTCGCAAAACGCCTGGATGGTGATGCGCGGAATCAGCCGCGCGCCGCTCACCGTTTCAGCCGGCAGCTCGGGTGTTTTGCCGCGATCTTCGTTCTCAATAAAGTTCATGATTTTTACCCGGCAAGAGAACTGTCTGGTCGATGCTGATCAATCGAGCACGAAGCCGACCGAACCGCGGAACTGCCCGCCCTGCTCGGCGCCGCCGACCCCATAGAGGCTTTCCATGCGCCCCAGAAAGATCGCCTCGGCATCGGAAGACGGCTGGTGGAAATCGAGCGGAGTGGCCACCGGCGCCGCCGTGGCCTGGGCGATCATCGGGGTGACGAGGATGACCAGCTCGGTTTGCGACGTGCTGTATTCATAGGAGCGGAACAGCGCGCCAAGGATCGGGATGTTGCCCAAACCCGGCAGTTCGTTGATCTGGCGACGCGTACGCTCTTCGAGAAGGCCGGCAATGGCCAAGGTCTGGTAGGCGGACAATTCCACCGAGGTGGAAGCGCTGCGCGTATTGAGCGCCCCGGAAATCGTGTCGGAGATTTCGGAAACCTCGGTGTCGATATCGATCGAGATCAGCCCGTTCGACTGTACCGTCGGGGTGAAATCGAGCTGGATGCCGTATTCCTTGTAGTTGTAGGTCTCCTCGCCGTCATTGACGACGCGGATCGGCAATTCGCCACCGACGTGGAAGTTGGCTTGCTGCCCCGACATCGCCGTCAGCACGGGTTCGGCCAGCATGCGTAGCGCATTCTGGCTCTGAAGCGCCTGCAGCGAAGCGTTCAGCGAGAACCCGCCCTGGCTGAAGGCTCCGGTATAAGCGCCAGCGGTGTCGCCAACGGGGGGCGAGGAATTGAGATCAAGATCGACCGCGCCCACCGAGAGCGAGCCGGACAGGTTGATGCCAAGCGCCTGGGCCGCATCGCGCTTGATTTCGGCCACCACGACCTTGAGCGCGACCTGCTGGCCGCCGGCAACGTTGATGACGCTGGTGACATTGGCTTCACCGCCCACATATTGGGCGGCAATGGCGACGGCCTTTTCCATATCGTCACCCGATTGCACGTCCCCCGAAAGGATCACCGAATTGGCAAAGGACTGAACCTGAACGCGCGCGCCGGGCAAAAGTCGATTAATGGTGGCGGCAAGGCCCGAAGAATCCTGGGCCACCGAGATTTCAATCACCGCGATGCCGGCACCGGACGGATCGAGAAAGAAGATGTTGGTTTCGCCCGCCGCTATGCCCTGGATCACGGCGCGCGTCTTGGTGCGCATGATGGCGTTGGCGACGCTGGGCTGGGAGATGATCACCTCACCGGCTTCCGCCGGCAGGTCTATGATGATCGACTTGTTGACTCCGATCTCGATATATTGCGTGCGTCCGATCTCGCTCTGGGCGATGCGCAGATGCGGCGAGGTTGCCGCCAGCGCCGGAGCAATGAGCGCAAAAACCGCCAGCGCCGCGCCCAACACCACGGCGAGGACATCCAGACGGGCAAAGCGCGACAGTTTCGGACGAAGCGGCATCTATCTGACCTCGATGACGGGCGAAGACGGCGAAACCGGCGTTGCCGGGGCGGAGGGATCTTCAAGAGCGGAAATCGAGCCGCCCGGCAGCACGGGCACGGCCCGCGGCGCGCTCGAGGTCACCGATTGGGCCTGTCCATACCGGATGAGCCGCACGGTCTGGCTCGACCCCTGGGCGGTATCGACTGTTTCCGCGAAATCGATCACCGAGCGCAACACCAGGGCAAGCCGACCCGACGCGCCGGCTTGAAGAATGGTTTCCGATTGGGCTGGGGTGAGTTCGAGAGTGGCAATCTCGGCGGATTCGAAGACCTGCGAGGAAGGATTGTCGGGATCGGCCCCGCCGCCGGTGGTTCCGACTTCGCCCAGGCGCGTGCCGATGGCCAGCACCCGAACATTGGAGAGAATGGTCTCCGAATAGTCGGCACCCGAGCGGATGAGCACGACGTCGACGCGATCGTTAGGGACGATATAGCCGCCCGATGCGGAATCGGGGGTGACCGAAACCGACACGGCGCGCATCCCTTGGCCGATCACCGCCGAAAGGTAGCCCTGATTGGCGTTGACCAGCTTGGCCTCGCGGATCGGCTCGCCAGGGAAGAATTCGAAACGGGCGACGGCTCCGGCGACCTGCTGGGCTGCCTCGGGCACGGCGCTTTGAGTGATGTATTCGGACCGGACGGCGCCCTCGGGCCAATCCTGCCAGCTCACATCATTGGCAGTGAGGCGCTGCCCCAGGCCGATGGCGCGGCTGGCGACCAGAACCCGCTCGCGCGCCTCGAGCTCGACCTGCGCGGTCTCGACGGGTTGTTCGGGCTGCGGGCCGCTGCCGCGCGTGGCCAGAAATGCGGCCAGGCCGCCGGCCACCAGAGCGACAACAATAAGCAGAATACGCGCCGGTTTCATCCGATCCCAAACCCCCACTGGCGACGCCCAAGGCGTATGCACCTGCGTTCGGGCAGGGCCCGCAAACCTGCGATCCCTCAAGCCCCCATCCACCGCTCCAAAGCGCGCATCGACAGCGCGCGCCTGTGGCAGTGGTAGGAAACTATTGCCGGGAAAGGGTCAAAACTTGGTTAATGCTTGCTTGTTTGCAAAGGTTAACCAATGGTTTAGAGCGCGAGGTTGAATTCGCGCTCCACCGGGCCGGTGCGGCTGGTTGGCTGCACTGGTTTCGCGGACAAGCCCGAAATCTCAGGCGGAGGGGAGAGAGGCTTAGAACGTACGCAGTCCATCGAGCAGGGTTTGCTGCAAGGTAGGATTGGCAATCAGTCGCTCGAAGGCGAAGGTCTGCGGATAGACCAGCATGGCGGCAAGCGCCAGGGCGATGCCATAGGGCACGCCGGTCTTGGGGTGATGCAGGCGCACCAGCCAACCGGCCTTGAGCAAGGGACCGGGCAGCGCGTAGCGGCGGCCGACGAGCAGCAGCAGAGTCAAAGCTCCGCCGAACACCGAGGCATACAGCAGGTAGGGCAGAAGGAGCTCGAACCCCATCCAGAGCGAAATCGCCGCTGCCAGCTTGGCATCGCCACCGCCGATCCAGCCCATGGCAAACATCCCGAAGGTGACGGCGAGAACCAGCGCGCCTGCCGCCAGATGCATCCCGATTGCCGCTGGGCTAAGCCCCACCATGAGAGCAATGACCAAAAAGCCGACAGCCACCGCGGCGACGAGCACATTGGAAATGCGCATGGTGAACAGATCCGAGCAGGCGGCAAAAGTCATGAGCAGTGGGAAGAAGGGCCACATAATTGTCGACATGTGGTGAATGCTCTTTTTTGCTTAACTCAGAAACAATAGCCAGTATTCGTAACCAAACCGTTTCGTAGAAAATGCCCAAGTATACGCGGTAGAAATGGAAAAGGGGGCTGCAGCCCCCTTTTCACCGACCAAGGATAACGTGTACCGACTTATGGGGTGGTGCTGGTATTAGGCGTGGTCGGCGCAGCGGTGTCTGCGGTTGCAGCCGTAGTGCTAAGGGCGCTACCAATGTCGGTAAACGCGCTATTTAGTTGAGGGCCGAGCAAACCGATCGCAGCAATAACCGCAACAGCCATCAGCGCCGCGATAAGACCGTATTCAATAGCAGTTGCGCCGGATTCGTCGGCGGCGAATTTCTTCAAAAGATTCATGACTAGCTCCTTGTCCGTGCGTCCTCTTGTGACGACATCGTTCGACGCGTCACACATCGAACATGTTTTTGACGCTAAGCCGCCCCAGTTGAAATTGAGTTAATCGGAGCCGCCAAACTCGCCAGTTCCGCACCAATACTCCACATAACTAACAAATCGTACCGCATTTGATAAATTTCAAACTATTCGAGACAGAAAGACTTTCGAAACCATAACCAAGCCGTCGTCCAGGCATTTGCCAATTCGTAACCATTGCCGGCCATAGTCGGGTAACCATGTTTTAGAAGGCGGGAAGTTGCCATGCCAATCGTGTTGCGCCGCGTGCTGTTGGCTGCGGCCCTGTCGGTAACCGGCCTCGGTCTTCCGGCGGCCTTTGCCCAGGACCAGGAAGCGGTGACGGTGACCGTCAATGCCAATATGGCCCGCATCCTGCGCATCAATGCGCCCGCAGCCACGGTGATCATCGGCAATCCCGCCGTCGCCGACGTCACCATCCAGGATCCCCAGACGCTGATCCTCACCGGCAGAAGCTATGGACGCACCAATATGATCATTCTCGATGCCAACGGCGATCCGATCGCCGACACGGTGGTCGAGGTGGCGCAGCTCAAATCCGACACCGTTACGATCTTTTCGGGCGCCCAGCGCACCTCGGTCGCCTGCGCGCCCAATTGCCAGCCGGTGATCATGCTGGGCGACGACACCAGCTACACGTCCAACGTCATCGCTTCGAGCACGCTGGTCGACGGCGCCGCCGCGAACTAGCGGCAATTGCACAACCCCGGTTAGTTACCCGTTTACGCTCTCAGCGATTGACCCCGCACCGGGTGCAAACCCTAACTTTCGGTTAGGAACGCCCTGCGTATTGTGCCCCGGTTCTCGGGGGCGAGCAGGCATGACCATCACGGAAAAGGAAAAGCCCATCGGACCGCTCACGCGGCTGGCGCGGCGTTTCGCGCGGTCCGATCGCGGTGTCACCGCCATTGAATTCGCGCTGGTGGGACCAGTATTTTTCGCCATCATCGGGGCAACGATCGAGACGGCGCTGGTCTTTTTCGCCGGCTATGCGCTGGACACGGCCGTGATCGACAGCTCCCGCCTGATCCGCACGGGGCAATTGAGCCGCGTTGCTTCGGCGGAAGATTATCGCAGGGAAGTCTGTGGCCGGCTTTATGGCATGTTCGACTGCGATCAGCTGCGGATCGCCGTCACCGAGATCAACGATTTCGCCGATTTTTCGCCGTCCGACCCGATTGAGCAGGCGAGCGGGGCCTGGGTGATGTCGGTCGACCAGCCTCTTCCTGCCTTCGCAGGAAGCAAAAACTACATTATTGAGGCCTATTACAAATGGCCCACCATCATGAACGTTCCCGGACTGAATGCGGGCCAAATGGCGGACGGCAAGCGGCTTTTGGCGACCTCGCATGTCATCCAAACCGAGCCGTTCTAGCCATGAGCCGCAGTCACTTCGATATTCTCTCCCAATTGGTTCGTTTCCTTCGCAACCCTGAGGGCGTCGCCGCCGTCGAGTTCGCGATGATCGCGCCAATGCTGCTCATCCTCTATCTCGGCGCCACCGACATAACCCAAGCCCTTGCAATCGACCGCAAGCTGGGACAATTCGCAACGACCGTCAGCGACCAGATAGCTCGTAGGACTATGGTCACGGAGGAGGACGTGCAGGCGGTTATCGATGCCGGTGAAGCGATCATGCGTCCATTCGATTTCGACCGGACCAAGCTGCGTTTCACCATCGTCAAGGTCGAGGGAAATTCCGCTCGGGTGACGGGTGCCACGGAATACAACTGGACCGTGGAAGAAGAGCCCGGCGAGAGCTACGAGCTTACCGCCGATCTCATGGATCTGGGTGAGGGACATCACGTCATCATCGCCACCGCGGCCTATGATTTCACGCCTCTGTTCGGCCTCGTATTCAACGGCACGATGAATCTCGAACAGCGCTCCGTCCATCTCCTGCGCGAGCAGACCGACGACTTCGGCTTTACATCTGCGACAGGGCCAACCTCACCTTCCGATGAAGCTGGCGAGGACGAGGAATCCGGAGAAGGCGAGGAGGGCCAATCGTCGGACGAAGATGATGGGACTGAGGATGCCGCCGATGATGATGCCGATGCCGGGAACGACGACAATCAAGGCGACGACGATGAACGCAACTGGTGGGACCAATGGCAGGATTGGTGCCGTCGTCAACGGTGGTGCTAGCCACGGTTGCCAACAACCACGCAAGCTGACATGGAGGACGCTGTCCCTCCTCGCGCTACAATCGGAGTTTCCCCATGTCAGAACCCCTCATCCCCGTCTTCGATCTCGGCGGCGTCTTCGTTGACTGGAACCCGATGTATCTGTTCCGCAAGCTCTTCGATACCGAGGAGGAGGCGCAATGGTTCGGCGACACGATCTGCACCAAGGACTGGAACCTCGAATTCGACGCCGGGGATATCTATGCCGAGGGCGTTGCCAAGCTCATCACCCGCTTTCCGCGCTATTGGCGCGAGATCCAGGCCTATGACACGCGCTGGAAGGAAACCATCGGCGGCATCTATCAGGGCACCGTCGATATCCATAACGAGTTGATCGAGGCCGACATCCCCACCTTCGCCATCACCAATTTCTCCTGGGAGAAATGGGTGTCTGTGCTCGATGAATGGCCGTTCCTGGAAAAATTCGACGGCGTGGTGGTCTCGGGGCTGGAAAAGCTGGTCAAGCCCGATCCGCGCATCTTCCGCCTGTTCTGCGATCGCTACGGATTGGCACCGGAATCGTGCGTGTTCATCGACGACAATGAGGCCAATGTGGTCTCGGCGCGTGCCGTGGGGATGGAGACCATCCACTTCTCCACGCCGGAAGCTCTTCGGGCGGAGTTGATCAGCTACGGCCTGCCGCTCAAGAGGTAGTATTTGAACCTGCTCTTTGGCAGGCTGCGAGATTCTTACCTAGACGCTGCACCGGGCTCACCTTCTCCCCTGGTGGGAGAAGGTGGCCGCGAAGCGGTCGGATGAGGGGGGCGCAGCGGTAACGGCATGCAAAAACGCCCCAGGCTTTTACCGCGTCCCGTACATCCGGTCGCCCGCATCCCCCAGACCGGGGACGATATAGCCATGCTCGTTGAGTTTTTCGTCGAGGCTGGCGGTGAAGATCGGCACGTCGGGATGCGCCTTGGTGAACCGCTCGACGCCTTCGGGCGCGGCGAGAAGGCACAGGAAGCGGATGTTGTTGGCACCGCGCGCCTTGAGCTTTTCCACCGCCGCCACCGCCGAATTGGCCGTGGCCAGCATGGGATCGACGACGATCACCAGCCGGTCGGCGGCGTCCGACGGCGCCTTGAAGTAATATTCCACAGCTTCAAGCGTTTCGGGATCGCGGTACAGCCCGATATGAGCCACGCGCGCCGACGGCACCAGGTCGAGCATGCCAGTCAAAAGCCCTTCGCCTGCACGCAGGATCGAGGCGAAAACCAGCTTCTTGCCCTTGAGCGTGGGTGCCCGGGTGGGGCCGACCGGCGTTTCGATGTCGATATATTCGACCTCGAGATCACGCGTCACCTCATAGCACAAAAGATGCGCGATCTCGCGCAGCAGCCGGCGGAAGCTTGCCGTCGAGGTGTCCTTGCAGCGCATGATGGTCAGCTTGTGCTGCACAAGCGGGTGATCGACGATGGTAAGGTTCTGCATGATGTCCGCCCTTTGTTGTTATAACGCGCTCGTCCCGTGCTTGCCGGGCGCAATCCCCAGCCAATGGGCGATGGTTTCGCCAATATCGGACAGAACCGGGCGCAAGCCAATCGATCCCTTGCCCAGCGCGCGCGAGAAAAGCAGAATCGGCACCTGCTCGCGCGTATGATCGGTTCCCCGCCAGGTGGGGTCGTTGCCATGATCGGCGGTGACGACCAGAAGGTCGTCATCGCGCAGCCTGGCGATCAGTTCGGGCAAGCGCCGGTCGAATTTCTCCAGCTCGTTGGCATAGCCGCCCGGATCGCGCCGATGGCCGTACTCGGTGTCGAAATCGACGAAATTGGTGAAGACCATTGCCCCGTCGGCGGCCATATCCATGGCTTCGAGCGTGCGGTCGAACAGCACCATATTGCCCGAGGCCTTGATCTTGTGGGTCACCCCGCGGCCGGCATAGATGTCGGACACCTTGCCGATGGCATAGACCTGGCGGCCAGCAGCTTTCAAGCGGTCGAGAATGGTGTCTTCAGGAGGGTCGATGGCGAAATCGCGCCGGTTGCCGGTGCGCTTGAAGGTCTCCGCCGTCTCGCCCACGAAGGGCCGCGCGATGACGCGGCCGATCTTCATGGGAGCGGTGAACTGGAACACGGTCTGGCACAGCTCATAGAGCCGTTCGAGCCCGAAATGGGTTTCATGCGCCGCGATCTGGAATACAGAATCCACCGAGGTGTAGAAAATCGGCTTGTCGGTCGAAATCGATTCCTCGCCGAAATCCTCGATCACCTGCGTGCCCGAGGCATGGGTATTGGCGAGCGAGCCGTCCAGACCTGCGGCCGCGTAGATCTTGTCCAGCAACTCCTGGGGGAAGGCGGGTTTGTCGTCGGGGAAATAGCCCCAGGCGAACGGCACCGGCACCCCGGCGATCTCCCAATGGCCCGAAGGCGTATCCTTGCCGATCGAGACCTCGCGCCCCACGCCCCAGCGGCCGCCCAGCGGCGTGCTGGTCAACCCCGGCGGCACGGCGCCAGTGGATAGTTCCGCCGCAGCACCAAGCCCCATGCCATCGAGATTGGGCAGGTAAAGCGGGCCCGAGCGCACGCCCTCGATATCGCCGCGCCCATCGGCGCAGGCCTGGGCGATATGGCCGAGCGTGTCGGCGCCGGCATCACCGAAATCGGCGGCATCGGGAGCCCCGCCGATGCCGAAGCTATCGAGCAAGCAGAGAATGGCGCGGGGCATCATTGGCCTCCTTGAGGTGGAATATGGTCATAGATCACCGGCGCGGAAGCGGCCGGCTCGCCGATCAGATAGGCCCGCCGCAACCGCTCTTCAGCCTCGCTGGCGGCGGCATCGTCGCGGGCGTGGATACGGGCGATCGGCGTCCGCGCGTCCACCCTCGCACCCAGCCCGGCCAGGTGATCGAAGCCGACGTGATAGTCGATCTTTTGCTTGGGGTCGATACGTCCTCCGCCGAGTACGACGACGGCCATGCCCACGGCGCGCGTATCGATCTTTTGCACGACCCCTTCGGTCAGTGGATAGACATCCCTGACGATCGGGGTGGGATCAGGCGCGTAAGCGCTCAGATCGTGCCAGGAGCCCAGCGCATTGGCCATGGCGAAGAATTTCTCCGCCGCCCTGCCGCTTTCGAGCGCCATCCTGGCTCGTAGCAAGCCGTCATCGGCATCGAGCGCCATGCCACCCAGCACCAGACCCTGGGCGCAAAGCGCCAGCGTCACCTCTTCGAGCCGCTTGTCCCGGTGTGTGCCGGTAAGAAAATCGATGGCGTTTTTCACTTCCAGCCAATTGCCCGCTGCGGAGGCGAGAGGCTGGCTCATATCGGTGATCAGCGCCCCAGTGGTCATCCCAGCGCCATTGGCCACGGCAACCAGGCTCTCGGCCAGACCCACGGAATCGGCAAGCGTTTTCATGAAGGCGCCCGAGCCGGTCTTGACGTCTAAGATCAGCGCGTCCAACCCGGCGGCGAGCTTTTTGGAGAGGATCGATGCCGTGATGAGCGAAATGTTTTCCACGGTCGCCGTCACGTCGCGGATGGCGTACAGCCGCCTGTCGGCGGGTGCCAGATCGTCGGTCTGGCCGATGATGGCGCAGCCCACTCCTTTGACCACCCGGCGCAGCGTTTCGATATCGGGGTTGGTCATATAGCCGGGAATGGCGTCGAACTTGTCCAGCGTGCCTCCGGTATGGCCCAATCCGCGCCCCGAGATCATCGGCACATAAGCCCCGCATGCGGCAAGAATGGGGGCGAGCATGAGCGATACATTGTCGCCCACCCCGCCGGTCGAATGCTTGTCGATGGCCGGCCCGTCGAGGTCGGACCAGTCGAGCACCCGGCCGGAATCGCGCATGGCGAGGGTCAGCGCCACCCGCTCGTCGAGGGACATGTTCTGGAAATAGACGGCCATGGCGAACGCCGCCGCCTGCGCATCATTGACCGCGCCCGAGGTGATGCCGGCGATAAACCCGGCGATTTCGTCGGCGCCGAGTTGTCCGCCGTCGCGCTTTTTGGCGATGACTTCCTGGGGGAGAAGGGTCATGGATCAGGCGCCGTACGGCACCCAGATGTTCTTGACCTGGGTGGCCTTGCCCAGCAGGTAGTCGCCCTCCATCACCGGATCGGACCAATCCAAGCCCAGCCCGCGCGTCGTCCAGCTCTGCTTGACGTTCCCGGCCGAGAGGCGCTCGATCTCGGCGCTGGCCTCCAGCGAACCGGCGAACCAGATGCCGTCTACGCCGTCATGCTCGGCCAGGGTTTTGGCGAGCGAGGTGGCCGGACCGGTCACGATATTGACGACGCCAGCGGGGACGTCGGAGGTCTCGAGCACCTGGTAGAAATCGGTCATCGCCAGCGGATGCGCCTCTGAGGGGATCAACACCACCGTATTGCCCATGGCAATCGCCGGAGCCAGAAGCGCCATGGCGCCGAGCAGCGGGCTCTCGATCGGAGCGGCGATGCCGAGCACGCCGACGGGTTCGACCATGGCCACCGCCATCATGCGCGCCGGTGGATTGTGCACCGCGCCATCGAATTTGTCGGCCCAGCCGGCGAAGGCGAACAGCCGCTCGACGGAAAGCTCGACCTCGCGCCTGGCCGCATTGGCGGAAGCCCCGGTCATCGACCGGATCCGGTCGGCGAACTCGGCCTTACGGTAGTCGAGATTTTCGCCGAGGTAATAGAGAACCTGACTGCGGTTGTGGGCCGTTGCATTGCCCCAGCCTGCCGCCGCGCGCGCGGCTTCGACGGCGTTGCGGATGTCCTTGCGATTGCCCTCGCCCACTTCGCCCAGATACTTGCCGTCCGAGGCGAGAACCGGACGGGCATAACCAGAATCGGGCCGGGCCTGCTTGCCGCCGATATAGAGCTTGGCGGTCCTGTCGATACCCTCCACCTCGCGGCCCTCGGCAGGAGCCGGCAGCTTTAGCGCTGGGGCGGCTTTGAGCTTTTTCTCCCAAGCGGGCTTGAGATACGCGCCCATCCCCTCGCGACCGCCCTCGCGGCCGAAGCCGGATTCGCGGTAGCCGCCGAAGCCGACCGAGGCGTCGAACTGGTTGGTGGAATTGACCCAGACGACGCCGGCCTTGATTTTCGGCGCGATATCGAGGGCGAGGTTTACGTTTTCCGTCCAAACCGATGCCGCTAGCCCGTATCTAGTGTTGTTGGCCAGCGCCACCGCTTCCTCGGGGGTGCGGAAGCTCATGGCGACCAGCACGGGCCCGAAGATTTCCTCGCTCGCCAGCGTATGAGCCGGCGAAATGCCGGTCACCAGCGTCGGGCGCACATAGCAGCCATCGCCCGGAATTTCGGTGTCGGGCGAATAAAATTCGCCACCCTCTAGTCTCCCGGTTTTGAGCAGGTCGAGCACCCGCTCAACCTGCACCGGAGCCACCAGCGCGCCGATATCAACGGACTTGTCGAGCGGATCGCCGACGCGCAGGGTCTTCATGCGCGCCTTGATCTTGGCGATGAATTTGTCCTCGATCGATTCCTGGATCAGCAGCCGGGAGCCGGCGCAGCACACCTGCCCCTGGTTGAACCAGATGGCATCGACCAGCCCTTCGACGGCGCTGTCGAGATCGGCGTCTTCGAAGACGACGAAGGGCGATTTTCCGCCCAGCTCCAGCGAGAGTCCCTTGCCCGAGCCGGCAGTGGCGCGGCGGATGATCTTGCCCACTTCGGTCGAGCCGGTGAAGGCGATCTTGTCGATATCGGGGTGGTTGACGATGGCCTCGCCCGTCTCCCCTGCGCCGGTCACGATATTGACCACGCCTTTGGGGAGGCCGATACGGGCGCAGATTTCGGCGAACAGCAGCGCAGTCAGCGAGGTAAACTCGGCCGGCTTCAAGACCACGGTGTTACCCGCCGCCAATGCGGGCGCAATCTTCCAGGCCAGCATCAGCAGCGGGAAGTTCCACGGAATTATCTGGCCGCACACGCCATAGGGCACGTGGTCGGGGAAGCTCTTTTCGATATGCTGGGCCCAGCCGGCGTGGTGGTAGAAATGCCGCGCCACGAGCGGGATGTCGATATCGCGCGTCTCGCGGATCGGCTTGCCGTTGTCGAGCGTTTCGAGCACGGCGAAGAGCCGGCTTTCCTTCTGGATCTGCCGCGCGATGGCGTAAAGATATTTGGCGCGCTCATAGCCCGAAAGACCCGACCAGCCGGAGAACGCCGCGCGGGCGGCCTTGACGGCCTTATCCACATCGGCCTCGGAGCCTTCGCTCACATCGGCGAGCCTTTCCCCATTGGCCGGATTGGTCGAAGCGAACGTCTTGCCCGGCTTGGTAAAGCCGCCATCGATAAAGTGCCCGAACTTGCGCCCATGCTTGTCCAGCCATTCCAGCGCCGGGCCGGCGGCCTCGGGGGCCGGGCCATATTCGAGGGTTTCGAAGATTTCAGCGACTTTGCTCATTTCAAAATCCCTCAGGCCATCGCGAAGCGGTAATCGGCGGCGTAATGGCCGGTGACGCCGTGTTCGATCTGGCGCTCGATGTCGGTCAAAAGCGAAGAAGCGCCGAAGCGGAAGAGGTGCGGCTGCAACCAGTGCGCGCCCAATTCCTCCTTCATCAGCGCAAGGTAGGTCAGCGCGTCCTTGGCCTTGGCGATGCCGCCGGCGGGCTTATAGCCGATCTCGATGCCGGTCTCCTCAAAGAACCAGCGGATCATGCGGATCATGGCGAGCGATGTCGGCAGCGTCGCGTTGGTCTTTTCCTTGCCGGTCGAGGTCTTGATGAAATCGGCACCGGCCAGCATGCAGACCAGGGAGGCCTTGGCGATGTTGGTGAGCGTCGCCAACTCGCCGGTGCCGAGGATGGTCTTGATGTGGGCATCGCCACAGGCGGCGCGCATGGCTTTCACCTGGTCGTAGAGCCCCTGCCAGTCGCCTTCCAGCACCATGCCGCGCTCGATGACGATGTCGATTTCCCTGGCCCCGTCCTCGACCGAAGCCTCGATCTCGGCGAGACGGATTTTGAGCGGCGTCAAACCATGCGGGAAGGCTGTCGAGACGGCAGCCACGGGGATATTGGTCCCCTCCAGCGCCTTCACCGCTGTCGCGACGAAATTGTGGTAGACGCAAACCGCCGCAGGCGTGATGCCCAGATGCTTGACGCCCATGGCCTCGACGAGATCGGCGCGGATCGGGTTGCGCGCCTTGGCGCAGAGCCGTTCGACGCGACCGGGCGTGTCGTCGGAATTGAGCGTGGTCAGATCCATCAGCGACACGGCCTTCAAAAGCCAGGCGAGCTGATATTCCTTCTTGACCGTGCGGCGGGCACCGATGGTCGAGGCACGGCGTTCGAGCGCCGAGCGGTTCATCCGCACCCGCCCCACCCAGTCGAGATCGAGCGGGAAGCCGGGATTGCGCTTGTGGCTGATGCCCGGCGCCTGATTGCCGACGACCTTGAGACTCATATCTCCTCCATCAGCGCCGGGATCAGGCGCTTGAGTTTTTCGGCCCCCAGTTTGGCAACTTCCTTGGTTTGGGTGTGCGAGATGGTCTCTCGTGCCATTCCCGCCCCCATATTGGTGATCGAGGAGCAGGCCCAAACCCGCATCCCGAAAAACCGCCCCAGGATCACCTCGGGCACTGTGGACATGCCCACTGCGTTGGCGCCCAGCGTCACAGCCATGCGGATTTCAGCCGGCGTTTCGAAGCTCGGCCCAGAATACCACATATAGACGCCTTCCTTGAGGGCGATTTCGAGGCGGGCGGCCACCGCATGGGTGGCGGCGCGCAGCTCGGGGTCGTAGGCATCGACCATGTTGACGAACCGGGCGTCGGTCGGCTCGCCGATCAGCGGATTGGCGCCGGCGTAATTGATGTGATCGGCAAGCAGCATCAGGTTGCCGGGCACAACGTCATTGTCGAGCGAGCCGGCGGAATTGGTCAGCAGCAGGGTTTTGACGCCGAGTTCGCCCAGGGTCTCGAGTGCCGGACGCATGGCCGCGGCGTCGCCGTGCTCGTAATAGTGCTGCCGGCCGGTGAGGATCGCCAACCGCTTGCCGGCCATGGTGCCCACCAGCAGCTCCTTGCCGTGTCCCGATACGCCGCCCTGGGGAAACCCCTCGAGCTCGGCAAAAGGGATCGTGACCTTGTCGGCGAGCAGATCGCCGATTTCCGACAGGCCCGAGCCCAGGATCAGCGCTGCGTCCACGGTCTCGTTGCCCGCAAGGTTGCGGATGGTTTTAATTGCCTCGGCCATGTGCGTACGCCTGTTTAGCGGCCCAAAAATTCAGGGCCGAAAGAATGGGGCAGCAATTCGCCCAGTGTCGTATGAAGCGGCTCGCCCTCGACACCGAGACAGATGATCGGGGTCTCGGCCGAGGCGAATTCGCGGATACGCTGGCGGCAGCCACCGCAGGGGGTGACGGGGCTTGCACCCGGTCCCGTGACGAAAATCTTCTCGATGCGCTTGCCGCCGCCGGCCAGCATAGCGGCAATGGCCGAGGGCTCGGCGCAATTGCCGACCGGGTAGGCGGCGTTCTCCACATTGCAGCCGGCATAGATCTTGCCATCGTCAGCCAGAATCGCGGCGCCGACCGAGAACCCCGAATAGGGCGCATAGGCCTTGGCGCGGACGGCCTCGGCGGCATCGAACAGCGTCTGGTCGTCGCTCGAAAGCTGCACCATCACCGCTCCTTGACGTAAGGCTGGCCCGAAGCCTTGGGCGCGATGGCGCGGCCCACGAACCCGGCGAGCAGCAATATGGTGAGCACATAGGGCAGCGCCTGCATGGCCTGGGTCGGCACCTCTCCGATCACCGGCAATCGCACCCCCTGCAGCCGGTATTGCAGCGCTTCGAGGAACCCGAACAACAGGCACGCGCCCAAGGCCGGATAGGGCTTCCATTTGGCAAAGATCAGCGCCGCCAATGCGATATAGCCGCGCCCCGAACTCATCTCGCGCGAAAAGCTCGCTGCCTGGGCCGTGGAGAGATAGGCTCCGCCCATGCCCACCAGAACGGCGGTGATGGCGAGCGCCTTGTAGCGCAGCCAGCTCACCGACATGCCGGCGGTATCGAGGGCCTTGGGGTTTTCGCCCACCGCCCGCAGGCGCAGGCCGAACCGGGTGCGCCAGAGCACCCAGGCCGTGACCGGCACGGCGAGAAAGGCGATATAGGTGAGGATCGAATGCCCCGAGAGCAGCCCCGAATAAATCGGGCCGATCACCGGCACACCGGCCAACTCCTGAGCGAACGGCAATTGAATGCCGTAGAAGCGCGCGTCCCCGGACAATGGCGGCGTGTTGCCGCCTCGCCCGAACCAGGCCCCACCCAGAAACACCGTGAGACCGGATGCCAGGAAATTGAGCGCCACGCCGGAAATGATCTGGTTGCCGCGGAAATTGATCGAGGCCAGTCCGTGAATGGCCGAAAACACCAGCGACACGCCAACTCCGGCCAGAAGCCCGAGCCAGGCATTGCCGGTCAAGGCCGCGACAACCGCCGCGCCGAAGGCCGAGCCCAAAAGCTTGCCTTCGAGCCCGATATCGACGATGCCCGAGCGCTCCGAATAGAGCCCTGCAAGGCAGGCGAGGATCAGCGGGGTCGAAACCCGGATCGTGGTAATGAGAACGGAGATCAGGTCTTCCATGCCTTAGGCCTCCTTCTCCTGAGCCACGCGGTCGGGCTCGCGCCGCGATCGGGCCGCCATGAAGGCGAACTCGACCGGGCGGCGCAGCATGTTGCTCATCGCGCCGGTGAAAAGGATCACCAGGGCCTGGATGGTCACGATCATCTCGCGGGTGATGGCGGGCATGGTGAAGGCCAGCTCCTGCCCGCCCTGATAAAGCACGCCGAACAGCAGCGCCGAAAGCCCCACACCGATCGGATGCGCCTTGCCCATGAAGGCCACGGCGATCCCCACGAACCCCGTGCCCGCCACATAGCCCAGCAACAGGCGTCCATGAGCGCCTGCGGTGTCGTTGACCGCCACCATGCCCACCAGCGCACCGGAGATGGCCATGGTCACCATGATCAGCCGGGCGTTGGACATGCCCGCATAGCGCGCCGCCACCCCGTTATGGCCCATGGTGCGCAGCTCGTAGCCGAATTTGGTGTGCCAGATGAGGACATAGACCCCCACCAGCGCCAGGAGGGCGATGAACAGGGAGATGTTGACCGGCGTGTTGTTGAGGAACGGGATCCACTCGGACAGGAACGGCACCCGGGTGACCTCGGCAATGCGCGCGCTCTCGTCGGAATTGACGTTCTCGGGCTTCAATATCCGCGAGATGATGTAGCTCATCATCGAGGTGGCGATGAAGTTCATCATGATCGTGGTGATCACCACATGGGACCCGCGCCGTGCCTGCAGCCATCCCGGAATGAACGCCCAGGTGCCGGCAAAGAGCGCGGCCGCGATCATGATCAGCGGCAGAGCCAAGGCCCAGTGCAGCCCGCCCACGGCGAGCGCTACGAGGATGGCCCCGAGCCCGCCCACATAGGCTTGCCCCTCCCCGCCGATATTGAACAGCCCGCCGTGATAGGCGACCGCCACCGCGAGGCCGGCGAAGATGAAATTGGTGGTGTAATAGAGGGTAAAGCCGAAACCATAGCCATAACCGAAAGCGCCATAGAGCATGATACGCACGGCTTCGATCGGATTTTCACCCACGGCCAGCACCACGATGCCGCCGATGATGAAGGCCAGCGTAACGTTGAGCACCGGCAGGAGAATGACATCGACCCAGCGGGGCAAGGGCATGGTACCGCTCATCGGATTGCCTCCGCCGTACGCGCGTCGCCGGCCTTGACACCGGCCATGAGCAGGCCCAGCTCGCCTTCGTCCGCCGTCGCCGGATCTGCTTGCCCGACGATATGGCCGTCGAAGAGCACAACGATCCGGTCGGACAGCGAGCGGATTTCGTCGAGCTCGACCGAAACGAGCAGGATCGCCTTGCCCGCGTCACGCATCTTGATGATCTGGTTGTGGATGAATTCGATGGCCCCGATATCGACGCCGCGCGTCGGCTGGCCGACGATCAGCACGTCGGGGTCGCGCTCCATTTCGCGAGCCAGAACGATTTTCTGCTGATTGCCGCCGGAGAAATTGGCGGTCTTGAGATCGGTGTTGGCCGGACGGATGTCGAACTTTTCGATATGGCGCTGCGCCTCGGCCTTGGCGGCCTTGACGTCGAGCATCAGTCCGCTGCCGTACTTTTCGTGATAGCCGAGGATGGCGTTTTCCCACTCGAAGAAATTGGTGACCAGCCCCATGCGGATGCGGTCCTCGGGAACGTGGGCGAGCCCATTGCGGCGCAGGATGGCCGCGCTGTCTTCATTGGCCGCGGTCACGTCCTCGCCGTTGAGCCGGATGGTGCCCGACCTGGCGACACGCATGCCGGACAGGGCCTCGAGGAGTTCGGATTGGCCGTTGCCGGCCACACCGGCGACGCCCAGGATCTCGCCTGCCCGAACCTGCAGCGAAACACCCTTCAGCCGTTCCGTGCCGGCATCGTCGGCCACCACCAGATCGTTGACTTCGAGCAGCACGTCGCCCGGATGGGCCGCCTCCTTGTGGACACGCAGCAGCACGCGCCGGCCGACCATCAGTTCGGCGAGCTGTTCGGGCGTCGTGGAACTGGTGGCGAGCGTTTCAACCATCTGCCCCTGCCGCATTACCGAAACCATGTCGGTGATCGCCATGATCTCGCGCAGCTTGTGGGTGATCAGAATGATCGTCTTGCCCTCGTCACGCAGGATCTTCAGCACCTCGAACAGGTGATCGGCCTCGGCGGGCGTCAGAACGCCCGTGGGCTCGTCCAAGATCAGCGTGTCGGCGCCGCGATAGAGCGCCTTCAAGATCTCCACGCGCTGCTGCTGGCCGACCGACAGGTCCTCGATCAGCGCATCGACGGGAACGTTGAGACCGTAATCGTCTGCAAGGCGCTGCAGCTCGCGCCGCGCCTTGTCGACGCTGGGCCTGAGCAGCGCGGAATCCTCGGCCCCAAGGATCACGTTCTCGATGACGGTGAAATTGTCGACCAGCATGAAATGCTGGTGCACCATGCCGATGCCCAGATGCAGCGCATCGGAGGAATTGTGAATGGTCGCGTGCCTGCCGTTGACCAGGATCTCGCCGCTGTCGGCGTGATAGAAGCCGTAAAGGATCGACATCAGCGTCGATTTTCCGGCTCCGTTTTCGCCGACGATGCCGTGTACCGAGCCGCGCTTGACGGCTAGGTCGATATCCTTGTTGGCGTGTACCGGGCCGAACCGCTTGTTGATCTTTTTAAGCTCGATCGCCAGCGGGGCACCAGCGGCCGGATCCGGCCGCTGGAGATTTTCGTTCGGTGTGTCCATTCCCGGACCCTTCCCTTACCGAGGGAGCATCAGACCGGGCAGGATTCGTCGCTGCGGTAGTCGTGAACGACGATATCGCCGGCGATGATCTGCGCGGTGATGTCCTCGACGGTCGAACGCATTTCGTCACTGATCAGTTCGGCATTGTGCTCATCGAATGCGGCGCCCACGCCCTCTTCGGCCAAGCCGAGCACCTGCACGTCGCTGGTCCATTCGTCATTGGCGAAATCCTGCAGCGCATTGTAGACGGCCACATCGACGCGCTTGACCATCGAGGTCAGCACCGAGCCGGGGTGCAGGTGGTTCTGGTTGGAGTCCACGCCGATGCCATAGACACCCGCGTCGGCGGCAGCCTGCAGCACGCCGACACCGGCGCCGCCGGCGGCGTGATAGATCACATCCGCGCCGCGGTCGATCTGGCTGCGCGCCACCTCGGTGCCGCCACCGGGGTTGTTGAAGGCGTCAAAGCCTGTGCCGATGGCGGTTTCGAGCACTTCGATGTCGGGATTGATATGGGCCGCGCCCTGCTTATAGCCGCACCCGAAGGCCAGGAGCAGCGAGAAGTCGAAGGCGGGCACGAAGCCGATGGTGCCCGATTCCGTGGCCATGGCAGCAAGGGCGCCGACCAGGAACGAGCCCTCATGTTCCTTGAAGACGACCGAGCGGACGTTGGGCAGATCGTCCACCACCGTATCGATGATCAGGAACGAGGTGTCGGGGAAGTCCGGGGCGACGGCACGCAGCGCGGTTTCCCAGGAAAAGCCCGGCAGGATGATGGGATTGTTGCCGCGCGCTGCGAACTGGCGGATGGCCTGTTCGCGCTGGGCGTCGCCGGAAATTTCGAGATCCTGATAAGCGCCGCCGGTTTCGTCGGCCCAGCGCTGGGCGCCGTTATAGGCGGATTCGTTGAACGAGGCGTCGAACTTGCCGCCGCCGTCATAGACCAGCGCGGCATCGGCCAACGCGGTGCCGGCCATAAGGGTGGCCAGGGCGATACCGGCGAAGGCGGCCAGGCCGGTCGATTTTGTTTTTGACATGATGATGCTCCCTATTGACGGGCTGAAGAAGGACGCCGGCAGCAGCCGGTCGTTTCCACGCACGATAAGTCCAGATACAATCGCGCAAAACTGGCGGACGCAATAGTCAATTTCGGTTTTTTGACCAGTTGGGCAAAAAATCTTGGGATTGCGGTAAACCGGGGCGTTGGCGCGCGCTCTAGCCTTCGATCGGGGTGACTTCAGCCCCCATGGCTTCCCCGAAGCGTTCGAAGAATCCATCGATGATCTTCTGGGCCGAACTGCCGATCAGCGCCCTGCCCAGCTTCATCATCTGCCCCGAGGCACCACCAGTCGCCTTAAAGCTCAAAAGCGTGTCGCTTCCCAGATCGGCAAGACTAATATCGGCGGAAGCCTGCGCCTTGCCGAGCAGCCCGCCCCTGCCCTGTCCGGTCAGTGTGTAGCGGTGGGCCGGCAAGACATCGGAGAGCAACAGATCCCCCTTGAAGGTGGGGTGCGCAACGCCGAGATTGACCGCCACTTCCAGTTCGAGCGCGCTTTCGCTCACCCAGTCGATGCGCTTGCAGCCCGGAATGCAGGCCGCCAGAATTTCGGTATCGTTGAGCGCAGTCCAGACCGCGTCGCGGCCGGCCGCGACCCTATATCGTCCCCCGAAATCCACGCCAGCCTCGCAATTCGTTCCGAACCATCACTATGCGGCTTTTTGGCACCAGTTGCGAGAAAACAAACGCCTCTGATGCTTGCACAATTGTCTTATCCCTTGGCGGGCGGAATCATGGCACCACATCTGCCGAGGGTTACAACAGGGACGACGACAAATGGCAACCGAAGTGATGGAAAAGCCGCTCGCTTATCTCGACCGTGCGGTCACTGCGATCCGGGAAATGGGGCTATGGCCCGAGGATCAGCCGCAGGAAGCGCCGATTACCGGCCTGCTCTCGGAGATCACTCATCTCGATGACACCAAAGTGGTGCTGATCGGCCGCGTCCTCACCCAGGCGAGCGCCTTCAACGAAGTGGTCCGCACCCAGGTCGCCGCCATGAACGTGGGCGAGCGCTACGAGGACATCACCAAGTCGTTCAACTCGATCCGCGACGATGCCAAGGGCATGGTCGACCAGCTCGAAGACGGCAAGCTCGACATGCTCGAGCGCGCTTCGAACGTGTGGATGAAGGTCTCGCGCGGCGACATCGCTTCGCGCTTCGACAAGATTCGCGACACCTATCTCGATGTGTCCAAGGACACCAAGGACCAGATCGACCGCGAGCACACCATCCTCGAGGCCTATCGCGATTTCCGCGGCGCCCTCAAGCAAGCCGAAGTGATGGCGCTCGAAGTGCTCGAGATCGCCGACAAGCAGCTCGAGCAGCGCAAATTCGAGCTCAATAAAGCCTCCGAGGCGCTCACCGCCTTCACCGAAGGCACCCCGGCCGATCGCGCCCGGCTGGAAATGGCGCGCGACGAAAAGCTGCGCGACCTCCAGAACGAAGAGCGCCGCTACCAGATCGCCAAGGATCTTTCCGACAATCTCACGATTTCGTACTCCACCTCCGAAGTGATCATGGCGCGTCTGATGCAGACCACCAACGCCAAGGAGCGGGTCTATCAGCAGTCGATCTCGTTCTTTTCCACCAACGAAACCGTGCTCACCGCGCTCTCGGCCTCGTTCACGGGCCTGTTCGGTCTCCATGAATCGACCGAAACGCTCAATGCGATGAAGGAAGGCATGAGCCAGAGCCTCGAAACCCTTTCGGAGATCGGCGGCAAGGTGCAGGAAGAGGCGCTCAAGGCCGGCTATGGTCCGACCATCCGCGCCGACGCGGTCAAGAAGCTTGTCGACAGCGTGGTTTCCTTCCAGGAGCACTCCTATACGATCATTGCCGAAATGCGCGACCAGGCCACCAAGAACTCGGCCGAAATCCGCGATGCCGTCGAAGACGGCAAGAAGCGGCTGGCCTCCCTTGCCGCCCAGGGCAACGCGCTCGTTTCGTCACAATAGCGGCGGTTGCAGCGGCCTATGACCAGCGGTGGGGCGATATCGGGGCAGGCCGGCAAGGCGCCGCTCGACGACGTCATGCTCGCCATGGACGTTGTGGACACGTTGCGCCACGAGCAGAATCTCGTGGCGCGCGAACTCGGCGCGTCGGCGCGTGAAGCCCAGCTCATCGAGCGGCTGCGCAAGATCTACCACGATCAGGGCATCGAGGTGCCCGATCGTATCCTGGCCGAAGGGGTCAAGGCGCTCGAGGAAAGCCGGTTCACCTACACCCCGCCCCCCGACACTTTCTCCACCCGTCTGGCCCGGCTCTATGTCAGCCGCGGCCGCTGGGGGCGGCCGGTGCTCATCGCCCTCGCCCTGCTCGCCGTGGTGCTGGGGGGATATTTCCTCGTCTACCGGCCATATCAGGCTGGTGTCGAAGAGGCGGCGCGGATTGAACTCGCCGAGGGTCTGCCGGCCCGCATGGATACGCTCTACCAGAACATCTTCAACGAAACCAAAGTCCAGACCGCGCTCGAAATCGCCGAGCCCTGGGTCGAACGCGGCAAGGCGGCGGCGGCTCGCGGCGACCGCGAGGGGGCACTTGCCGCCATCGAGGAACTCGAAGGCATCCACGCCACTCTTCTTGCCGAATATTCGATCCGCATCGTCAACGAGCCTGGCCGCGACACCGGCATCTGGCGTTTTCCGGAAAACAACACCGAAGCCACCAACTACTATCTCGTTGTCGAGGCGCTCGATGCGGACGGGAACACCGTGACGCTCCCGATCACCAGCGAGGAGACCGGTGAAACCCAGGAGGTTTCGACCTGGGCGATCCGGGTGCCGCAAGTCACCTACGAAAGCGTCCGCGCCGATCGGCAGGATGACGGCATCATCCAGCGCAACGTGCTGGGGATAAAGCAATACGGGTTCCTTGATACCGACTACACCATGCCGGTGCTCGATGGGGCGATTACCCAATGGTGAGGCGGCAATGAGCGTTTCCGGACCCCAGGCCATGCGCGCGCTCGACGATGCGCTGCGCGACATTCGCCGCGAAGAGGACGACATCACCAAGCGCATAGCGCGCGCCAATGAGCGTATCGGCAAATTGCGCGAGACCGAGCTCGGCCAATTGCGGGCGCTTGCCACGGTGCGCCTTTCCCCCCAAGTCCGCGAAGAGCTCGCCGGAACGCTCGGCCAGGCCGAAACAAGGGCCCGCGACATGCTCAAGGAGCATGCCGCCGCCATGGCGGAAATGGAAAAGACCCTTGGCGACACCGAGCAGGCCCTGGCCGAACTGACGGCGCAGCGTCAATCCCTTATCGATACCGTGGCGGCGCGCCAGGCCGAGATCGATGCCTTGGGCGGTGAAGTGGACGCAGCCCTTGCCGCCGACAGCACTTACCAGAAGCTGGTTGCCGAGCGCGAAGAGGCCGAGCGCACCGCAACCGAGGCGGACCGCAAGGCAGATCAGGCCGAGGCCGATCGCGAGGCAAAGGGTGAGCCTTATCGCTCCGACCCGCTGTTTACCTATCTCTGGGACCGGCAGTACGGGACGAGCGCCTATAAGGCGGGCAACATCACGCGCATGCTCGACCAATGGGTGGCTCGCCTTGTCGGTTACACCGATGCACGTGCCAATTACGCCATGCTGACCGCGATCCCCGAACGCCTGCGCGAACATGCCGAGCGTCTGGCCGACGATGTCGGCGCTCTCGACGAACAGATTGCCCAAAAGGAACAGGCGGCGCTCGACGCAGCGGGAGGACGCGAGGCCCGCATGGCCCTCGAAGCGGCCCGTACGCGGGTCGAAGAGATCGATGCGGAGATCCTTTCGCGCGAGGATGCGCGCGAGGAGTTGACCGAAAAACAAAAGGAGATCGCCGAGGGCGGTGACCCGGCCTTCGGCCAGGCTGTCGAAATGCTCGCCGAGGCCATCCGGGACACGGGCATCGAAAAGCTTCTGGCCGAAGCGCGTGCCACGCGCACCGAGGAAGACGACGCCATCGTGGTCCGCCTCGAGGATGCCCGCCGCCGCATCGCCGAGGAGCAGCTCGAGCTCGATGACGAGCGAGCCCGGCTCAAGACCCTGGAATCGCGCCGGCGCGAACTCGAGGATATCGAGTTCGAATTCAAGAAGGCGCGCTACGACGATCCCCGCTCGCGCTTCCGCGAGGATCGGCTGGTGGGCGATCTTCTCACCGACTTTCTGAAGGGCGGCATGACAGCCGCCACCTATTGGGACAGTTGGCGCCGTTCCCAGGATTGGACCGGCACGTCCGGCCCTATCGTGCCAACCTCGCGCCGGCGTTCTTCACGATCCAAGGGCGGCTTTCCCATTCCTCCCGGCGGCTTCTCCCCGCGCCCGCCCTCTGGCGGCAATTGGGGCGGCTTTTCGCGCCCGCGCGGCGGCGGGTTCGGTGGCGGCGGGGGTTTTAAGACCGGCGGTGGCTTTGGAGGCGGCACCGGCTTCAAAACCGGCGGCGGCTTCTGATCTTTCCTTGGGTATGTCCCTGAAAAGGGGGAAACGGCCCGACGCAGGCGGTTGCGTGTCGGTCATCGATGCCGCTGCACGCTGGCGGCAAACCCTCGCCGCCAGCAGCATTGCCTGCGAAATTTACTCCTGGACCGGCGGCACCAATCCATCGGTGTCGCCGAAGGTTACGCCATCGGCTTTGATCGCACCGACGAGATGTCCGGCAGGACGTCCGTCCCGAAGCGGGTTGGTGATGACAGTCACCATATCGCCCGGCTCCCAGTAGGTGGGCGTAACGCCTTGACGCCGCAGCCGCGAGGGATCGTCGGTTTCGAACCCCCAGG
Organism: Pelagibacterium sp. 26DY04; assembly: GCF_031202305.1. NCBI lineage: Bacteria > Pseudomonadati > Pseudomonadota > Alphaproteobacteria > Hyphomicrobiales > Devosiaceae > Pelagibacterium > Pelagibacterium sp. 26DY04. The sequence goes on along the minus strand of NZ_CP101731.1, from coordinate 430,705 downwards.
TGGTGACGCTGCCGTCCTCACCAGTGACGTCAACGTAAAGCCAGGAATGGGGATTGAGATAATCAAATTCGGTCACCACCCCTGTCAGTTCCATCTCCACCTGATCATCGAACATGGCCGCCGAGTGATGGGCTAGAGCCGAACCAATTCCGAGGCCCCCCAGCGCGGCAACACCGGCAAAGGTCATTTTCGCAAATCTTGTCATCGACGTGTTTCCTTTCGTGCGGAATTACTGCTGCGTCCAGCCAAACCAGAACTCGGGGTCGGTAAGCGGCGGCTTTTCACCCGGAGCGTATTGGCTGACGACCCCGTCTGCCGTGAAATACCAATTGGAGCCTTCAATGCAGTCCCAGGAGGTGATCCAGTGCTGATTGCGTTGCTCGGGGGTCTCCTCGATCTCCTTGTAGAAGGCGACCACCGTGTGCCAGGGCTCCACGAAATCGGGAGAATACATGGTGAGCTCGACCTCTATGCGGGCATTGGGATCGGGGGTGCCGCCGAGCGTATTGGGCTCGATTCCGGAACCCTCCATATCCACGAGCCGCCAGCGCTCGACCGTTTCCATGTCGGTCTGGCGCGGCATGTTGCGTTGCAGGATGCCGTCCTTGAGCCCGGTCGTAAGGACGGTGAGAACGTCACCGTCCCAGAAGCCGGTCGAATAGCCGAGCCATTCCCCATCGGGATTGCGCCATTCCTCGGTGGGCTGCTCGCGATCGAGATAGATATGGCGCAACTGGTTGACCATCTGGCTGTACATCGCGATGCGATCGGGCTGCAGGAAGAATTCGCGATAGCCATATTCGGTAAACCAGCGCGGGAAGTTGGGCTGCAGGCAGAACGAGATCGGGTCGATAGCCGTATCGTCGAGCCATTCCTGGCTGTCGGCCATGAAAATTTCAGCCGCTTCCGGGACCAGCCGGGCGGCCATGCCCTCGCGGATCGAGTTTCTTCCCACAATGGCAACCTCGCCGGTGCTGTTGTCGGTGCCCCAGGACCCCGTCCAGTCGGGCATGGTTTCGGCGGTGTGCTCGGTCGGGCCGCCATTGGCTTCGGCCTCTGCAAGCAGTGCGTTATAGTGCGCCTCCGCGCTCTCGTAGCCGCATGGCCCTCCCGGCAACTCGAACGAGGCCCACACCGACTGGAATTCCGTACTGGCCGAGATGCTCTGATCGGTCCCGAGATCGGGATATTGCTCGCTGAGTGGGGTACAGCCATCTGCGCTGTCGTCCTGCGCATTGGCCACATAGGCGAACCCGGTCGAGCCCAGCAACGCCATTGCGAGAGCCAGTCTTGTCGATAGATGTCGCATCGGATTCTTTCCTCCTCTTAGAACCGAATGACCCATGATGAGGAATGGCTGGCCGCCAATCCTGTAAAATTCGGTCAGTGCCCTGCACATTCCTGCAGGGCACAAGCGTGGCTCAGATGGGGATGTCGTATGCGGCAAACCCGATCCAACGACCCATCGCGATGACCCCGAACCAGAAGGCAAGCGACAGCAGGCCGGCGGCTTTGCCGGCTGTGGGAACGGCCACGGACCCGTCATCCCAGCGCGCTACGGTGCGCGCGGTAATCAGCTCGAACACGAGCATGTTGATCCCCGCGAGCACGAGGAGAAGCATCTTCCAGAGAAAGAAGGTGTTGGTGACGTAGCCGGTGGCGTTGGACATGAACATCAGTCCCCCCGTGACCACGGCAATGGCAAAGCCCAGCCATGTCCAATGCAGGCAGTCGCGCGCCACCTCGGTCACGCGCCTGCTCTTGGACGCCACTCCCAGCAGACGCAAATCGACAATGGCGATGACGCCGAACACCAGGGCAATGCCGATCACGTGGATCGCCTCGATCGTGGGAAACATCCAGCCCGACCAGGCGATTTCCTGGGACATGGGCAGGTTCTGGATCCATTCTGCGGCCGCTTCGATCATGAGAGGTCCCCAGGCTCAGTAGATGAAATTGTCGACATAGGCGATGAAGCGCCCCATGACGATGATGCCGATCCAGGCGGCCAGTCCGGCAATCGTGACAAACCGCACGGGCCTCCGCCAATCGAGATCCTCCCAAAAAGCGGGATCACGCCGAAGCGATGTCTGGAAGGCCGCGGTCAGTCCCAATACGACCACCAGCAGACCCATCTTGGTCCAGAAGAAGACGTTGACCAGCGAACGCACCGGCTCGCCGATGACGAGCAGGCCTCCGGTCACCGCCAGGAAGGCGGTCCCGATCCAGACCCACGGAACATACCGGCGCACCGTCTGCGTCATTGTCTGGCTGGTTCCCGTCAGGCCGAGAATCCGGGCGCTCATCATGAAGACCGAGCCGAACACAAGCGCCAGTGCGACGATGTGGAAAGTCTGCAGCCAGGGAATGATCCACGTGACTTGCGCGATCGTGCGGCTCAGCCCGGTGCCGCTGATCGCTTGGGCAAAGGCGTCCATAGGACCTCCAAGCAAGAGCCCGGCAGCGAGATGGAAGCTGCCGGGCGGACCACGCTATTGTTCGAGGATTGTCCAATCAGCCGGCAGCTCGGCGCCGTCCGAAAGGTGAGCGATGATGGGCAGAAGCACCTGGGTAGCGAGTTCGCCGCTGTTGGTGTCGCTCATCATGAAATGTCCGCCGCCCTGAAAGCCGATATCGGCCATCTGGATGAATTTGGCGTCGACGCCCATCTGTTCGAGCTGGCGCACCGCGCAGCCGAATTGTTCATCGGACTGGTTGCCGTGCTCGGACCGGATGATGACTATGGGAATGTCGGCAAGCGAAACATTGGTGCTCACCGCATCTTCCGGCTGCATCTGGCACCCGTCCACCTCCACCGGCGTGAAATCGTCGGCCAGCGCCGGCTCCCAGTTCGCGGAGGCGATGTTGTCTTCGCTGAGCAGATCGACGCCGCCCTCATAGATCAACACTCCGCCCACGGTTCCCTCTGGTGCGCCGATGGCTGCTGCCAGCGTCGAGGCAACCCCTGCCGAATGCCCGAACAGGATCGCCGGGCCGACTTTCTCGGCCAGTTCGATAATGTTTCGCGTCGCATAGGCGTTGCCGCCATAAGGTCCGCCGGGAGAGCCCGCGAGCCAGTTGATCACCCCCTGGTTTTCGGGATTGGCCTCGACCCACGCCTCGCGGCTCCATTCTCCTTCCACCGGATTGGCGTCAGGCCAATGTTCGGAGGATGCAAGTCCGGCGATCAGCGAATAGGGCGGCTGGCCGACCGAGCCTTCCTCATAGCCGGGATCGGCCGGCGAACGGCCGAGGCCAGGGCGATCGATCCAATATGTCGCGACCCCATTGGCCATCATGTAGCTCGCCCAGCCATCGCGCCCGTCCACCGTGGTCAGCCAGTCGGCCGCCTGACCACCGCCGCCATGAATAAGGATCACCGGCATGGTGACCGTCTGGTCCGCCGGCAGGCCGAACCCGACCCAGCTCTGCCCGATGACGTCGATATTGCCGTCTTCAGCCGTCTCATAGTCGACGCCAACGAAAAACCCGCCGAACTGGCTCAGCGTCAGCGGTCCGGCTTCGCCGAAGGCCAAAGCCGGAGACGCGATTGCCGTCGTCCCCATCATCAAAAGCGCAAGTGCGCCGAACTTTTTCATAACCATCCCCTCCCGGTGGCACACAAGGGCCTCGCCCACTTTCCTTGGCGGCAAGACATGCGGGCAATTCTTGGAGGTATTCCAACGCCAGTCCTGCAAAAAAACCGCACCCCGTGGGTGGTTTTTCGACGGCGTGCGCGGGAGAGGGCCACAGCCGAAAACCCCGCCCAAACGCCAGCGGGGTTTCCATGTTTGCGATAATCAGCGGCCGAGAATGGCGACGAGGACCCGTCTCAATTCGCTGATCGGGTCCGCGGGCAGCGCCGTGCTTCGCCAGGCGATGAAATGGTCCGGCCGCACCAGAATCGCGCCATGGTCCTCGACTTCCCGGCTGCGCGACCAGTCGCCGTAATTGTCTTGGTAATCCTGCTCAGGGCCGATCGCGACGACATCGATCGCCAAGTCCAGCTCGGCACCGACCGTTCGGGCCGCTTCCGACCAGGGATCGCCCCCGATACCGGTCAGAAGGGTGAATTTGCCGTGTCCGGTGACGTCGAGGGTCGAGATATCCCTGCCGTTCTTTTCGATCCAGGCATGGGGCAGCCGGGCACCGGGAAATGCCGATGGCTGATAGACGAGTTCGGGGTCCTCGGTAAAACCGGGCAGCGGGGCGTCGTCGGTGATAACGGCCGCCGATTGGTAGCGCTGGTTCATCTCGACCCCATGCGCATCGAACTCGTAGCGCTTGAACGCTATGGCGTCGCGCAACGCCTTGCGCCGCTCGCGGCCTTCCTCGGTGTTCTCCTTGCGCGACTGCATGTTGGCGAGCATGACGTCGGGGTCGGTGGTGTCGAGAAGGCCCAGAGATTTGAAGATCGGTGCTGTTTCGCTGATCGATTTGTTGGCCCGATCGACGATCTGCTTGCCGATCGGCGAGCGCTCGGCGGTATAGGTATCGAGCAGCGAGGGTGCGGCCGTGCCCCGAACGACCAGGGCGAGTTTCCAGGCCAGGTTGAATGCGTCCTGGATCGATGTGTTCGAGCCCAGGCCATTGGAAGGCGGGTGGCGGTGCACCGCGTCACCCATGCAAAAGACGCGGCCCCTGGAATATTCCCGCGCGCTCATGTGGTTGACCGTCCAGGCGGAGACCGACGTGATCTCCACCGGAACCGTATCGTCCCCGATCAGCGCATGGGCCACGCCGCGCGCATAATCCTCAGTGATTTCGGGCTGTTCGTCATTGATGTCATATCCCCACACGATCAGCCATTCGTTCCAGGGGCGTACCATGCGCACAAGCCCCATCCCGATGCCGCCGACATCTGAACCGGGCTGCAATACCCAGTAGAGGACCGAGGGCCGGTGAGCGACATATCGGGCAAGGTCGGCCTTGAAGACGATATTGATGGAGCCGCCCACACCCATCTTGCCTTCCATGGGCAGGCCGATATCCTCGGCAACCTTGGAGCGCCCGCCATCGGCCCCGATCAGATATTTGGCCCGGATCTGGTAAGTTTCCCCAGTCACCCGGTCGCGCACCGTCGCGGTTACCCCGCTCTCGTCCTGCTCCAGCGCAAGGTATTCGGTCGATAGTCGCGCCTTGGTGCCACGCGCACAGGCCGCGCCGAACAAGATCGGCTCGAGAAAGGTTTGCGGCAGGTCGACCATTTCGGTGGGACTGGCGATCCGGTGCCGCGCATTGGAGAAATAGTCCGAGCCCCAGCCGCGCAGACGCCCCAGTTCCTCACCAGCGAGCGAAGTGCAAAAAACCGTGTTGCCCATTAGCCGATTGGGCGTCGCATAGAGCATCGCATCGCCTTCGAGTCCCAGATCGCGCAGCACCTCCATGGTCCGCTGATTGGTTATATGCGCGCGCGGGGTATCGGCCAGCCAGCGGTATTTGGTGACCAGGATATTGTCGATGCCATAGCTCGAAAGGAGGGCTGCGGCGGCAGAGCCGGCAGGGCCGCTCCCCACGATGAGGATTTCTGTTTCCAGCATTGTTCTTGTACTCTTAGGTTATGCAGCGGGCTTGAGGCCGAACGCATGGTCGAGCCGCATCCATTGGCCCGCTTGGCGTTTGCCGGAGGCTGCCGGGGGAGTGCCCTGCCCTTCGACCAGAGTAACGATCAGCGATTGCTTGACGCCGAACACCGCGTCGCTGTCGAGATAGGGATCGCCCTCGATGAAAAGGTGCGTCACGAGCTTTTCATATCCCTCGTGACCGATCATGAAATGGATATGGGCGGGCCGGTAAGGATGGCGCTTGGTCGCGGCGAGCATATCGCCCACCGGGCCGTCGGCGGGAATGGGATAGTATTTGGGCACTATGGTCCAGAAACTGACCTTGCCGTTCTCGTCTGCGATGAAGCGGGCACGCAGGTTGGGGTCCTCGCCCGGCTTCTGAACGTCGTAATAGCCATCGTCGTCCGACTGCCACACATCGACGACGGCGCCGGGCAGAGGCGTGCCATCGGGACCGTTGACGGTCGCCGTGACATAGAGCGGAGTGCCGCTTTCACCACCCGAGATATCGGCATCGGACGGTTTGATCGGCGGATTCTGGACGTAGAAGGGCCCGAGAACCGTGGTCTCGGTCGCCCCGGCCGGCATCCGATGGTTGATCGCATCGACCAGCATGGAAATGCCCAGCGTGTCCGACAGCAGGATGAACTCCTGCCGCTTGTCGCTGCAGATCTGTCCGACCCGGGTAAGATACTCGATCGCCACCAGCCATTCATCCTGGGTCAGTTCCACCTCCCGGACGAACTGGTGAGCATGCCGCACCAGGGCCTGCATGATCTGCCGCAGCCTGGGGTCGGGCGTATCGGCGAACCGCTCCACGACGGCGTCGGTAATCGAATGCTCGTTGAAATCGCGAGTAGACATCCGTTCTCCTTCCACATTTGCGGGAAAGATTAGGATGTGGCCCAAGGGCAAGCCTGCATGAATTGCTCTCCACCTGCAAAATCCGAGCAGATGCAGCGAATTTATTCAGCGATATCTCGATCGCCGCCATGCCGCGGGGGTCGTATTGAACCTGCGCCTGAACAGCCGCGTCAGGTGCTCCTGATGGGAAAATCCGCAATCGAGCGCGATGGTGGCGATGCGGTCACCGGTCTGCTCGAGCAGCTCGCGCGCCAGATCGAGGCGCATGTCGATGAGATAGGCGTGCGGCGCCTTGCCGAGTTGCTCGCGGAATTGCCGGCTCAGATAGCTGGGGCTCCGGCCTGCCGCGGCGGCCACATCGGCAAGGCTGATCGGCTGCTCGATATGGGCGCGCATATAATCGAGTGCGCGCGTGAGATCGGGCCGGCTTGCCTCGGACCGGGCTTGCTTGAACTTGGCGCCCGAATAGCGCCGCACCAGATGAGCCGCCAGGGCGCGGGCCAGATGGTCGATGTAGATCGGCGTCGCCGCGTCCCTCGCCTCCAGCGCGAAACGCACCGCCTCCATGAGGTTTTCGAGCATGGGATCCTGATCGGCGATATCGGCGGGTATCTCCACGAGCGCCGGGTCCCCCGCGACAAGTTCAGCCGCGATTTCCTCGATGACGGACCGGCGCAGATAGACATGGATGGTGTCGAGAGCGCCATACAACCGCACCGAGAACGGCATCCCACCCGGATGCATGTGCACGCCCCCTCGCTGCACCAGATGCGCCTTGGGACGCCCCGTGTCGTAGCGGTCGAGCGTAACCGGACCGCTGCGATGCAGCACCAGGAGCTGGTCCCTGACCGGCGGGAAATGGCCTTCGAAGGGAAGCTCGGTCTGCGCCGACGCATAGAGCGCGCGCCAATCGTGTCCATCGCTCGATACGCGGCCGCGGTTGCCGCCGCGCGTAACGATCCCGTGCGTTTCCTCCTCAAGAAAAGGCACTTTGGTAAACATCTGCCATTCCCTCCCTCCTATGCAGATTTTCCTGCCGCCACGGGCGAGGCCATCCCCTATCGGGGCAAAAACAGCTCCGACAGGCGCGATTTTCGCAGGACAGGAACCATTTTGTGCAGATCGGCATCACGATCATGCAGGCGGGGCGTTCACAATCGCGATAATCTTTCAGGTTGCTGGCAGGACTCTTTGGGAGGAGTAGCCCCGTGCGGCGAAATCATTGTTTTGCTCACCCGCCCGTTCGAGCGAACGCGCGTTCTAAACGAGCATTATTCCTGCGCTTGGCAGGAAATTCCGCCACACCCCCGCACGGCTGGCAGGCTCCCGCGCCAACGGGAGATACGCATGCGCATACGCACTTTCGGCGCTGACGAAACTCACGGCATGGTCTTTCGGCCCAGCGTCGAAGGGCAGATAACCAGCAACGCGCTCGGCTGGACCACCATGTTCGCCTCTGCACAGCGCGAGTTGCCCTATGAAGGCGCCTTTCCCGCGGTCCGGGACCAACTGCTTGTCTGGCACCATGACGGCCCGGCCGTCATCCAGGGCGAGGGGGGAGACAAGCGCTTCTGCCGCGCCGTTCCCGCTGGCGGAATTCACCTCATCCCCGGCGGAGCCGATTTCAAGATCAATCTGCGCAATCCCCTAAGCACGACTCATATCTATCTGCGCCGTTCGGTCATCGAGGAGGTTGCCGCCGACATCGCGAGAGGCGATCCCGCTCTCGTCGAGATATCGCCGCACCTGTTCGATCGCGAGAACATGCTGGCCAACCTGCTGTACCCACTGGATCGCGCCTTGCGCGAAGGCAATGCGACGACGGCGTTCGGGGTCGACTATCTATCCCTATCGATCGCCGCTCATCTCATCCGGCTCTACTCGAACGCCGCCATAGTGCGGTCGGCGCGCGAGCGCTCGGCACCGGTATCGACCACCGATCGCGCCATCGAGTTCATGCGCGCTCACCTCCATGAACCCATTGGACTCACCGAAATTGCGGCCGCGGTGAACCTGAGCTCCAGTCAACTCTCAAGAGTGTTCAAGTCGTGCCTGGGAAGCCCTCCGCACCGCTTCCTCATCAACATGCGGGTACAGCAGGCCCAGCGTCTGCTCAAATCGAGCGACCTGCCGATAGCCGAGATCGCGCTCGAATGTGGGTTTTCCCATCAGGAGCACCTCACCCACCAATTTCGCCGCGTATGCAGAACCACGCCCGCGGCCTACCGCCGCGATTGTCGCTCTTGAGCAAAATCGGCAAGGGGCAGGCACGATCGGCAGCGGCGGATCTCGGGAAATGTAGGGGTGACACCGCTGCGGCGGGGGTGATGTGTTAACAATGCAGCGGCGTCACCCTTGTCCTGGGCGGTATGCGGTACCGTCAGGATATGGGAACACTAGCAAGCGGCAAAGGACCCTTGGCGGACAGGGAGGTCAGCAAATTGTCAGGTTTGCTTCCTTAAACTCGACCGATGAAACGACGATTCTTGATCTCCGCCGCGCTGGCCGTTGCCTTGATACCCGGCGTCGCCATGGCGCAGGGCCGGTCGGCGGAAAACGCTCCCGATACGCCTCCTGGGCAGGATAACCGGCCCGACACCCCGCCCGGGCTCGAAGACCGGGACGCCCCGCCCGGCATCGATAACCGTCCGGACACGCCCGGGGGACAAGGCAACCGTCCCGGGCCGGCACCGGAAAATCCCACCGCCGGGGAAAACCCGCCAGGACCGGGCTCTTCGAACGAGGATAGTGCGCTCGAAGCTGTGCGGAGCGGCCGGGCCGTGCCGTTCGACCGGGTTCTCTCCCAGGCGCAAAGCGCGACGGGCGGAGAGTTGATCGACACGCAGCTCCTGACGGTGGATGGATTTCTGCTCTACGAATTGCGCATGCTGCGGCCAGATGGAACCGTCGACCGGCTCTATTATTATGCCAGCACGGGAAATCGTGTGACGACGAGATAGATGCGCGCCCTGGTGGTTGAAGACGACGCCCGCATTGCGGCAACCCTTGATGCCGCCCTGTCGTCGGCAGGCTTGGCCGTGACGCGCCGGGCCGACGGCGAAGAGGCGTGGTTTCTGGCCGGCACCGAACCGTTCGACATCATCGTTCTCGATCTGGGCCTGCCGGGGCTCGACGGCATGACGCTGCTCAAGCGCTGGCGCAGCGAAGGCGTGATGACGCCCGTCATCATCCTTACGGCCCGCAGCCACTGGGCCGAACGCGTGGACGGCATCGAAGCGGGGGCCGATGACTATCTGGTCAAGCCCTTCCGCCCCGAGGAACTGCTGGCACGCCTGAGGGCCATCATCAGGCGCTCGTCGGGCCATGCCACCTCGCGGATCGAGATCGAGGACCTGGTGATCGATACACGCATGAAAGAGGTGACCCGGGGCGGCGTGCCGATCCCCATGCCGCCGCAGGAATACAGGCTCCTCACCTATCTCGCCCACAAGGCCGGCAGCGTGGTCTCCCAGCTCGAACTGACCGAGCATCTTTATGCGCAGGATTTCATGCGCGATTCCAATTCCATCGAAAAACTGGTCGGCCGCGTGCGCAAGCGCCTGGGCAATGACGTGATCAAGACCCGGCGGGGTTTCGGCTATTTCGTCGAAGGCCCGGACGCATGAAAGCCATATCCCTGCGCTGGCGTCTGCTGCTCGGCGCGGCGGTATGGATCGGGCTGGCGCTCGTGGCGCTGGGGCTTCTCATGGTGCAATTGTTTCGCACCCATGTCGAAGCCTCAACCGAACTCGACCTCAACGCCAGCCTCAACCGTCTCGTGGCGCAGATCGATCCGGCCGGACTGGCAGCATTTGAACGGCCGCTTTCCGATCCCCGGTATGACCTGCCTTATGGCGGGCTTTACTGGCAGGTCGAGGACGTGCAAAGGGGCGAGGTCATCCGGTCCTCCTCTCTGTTCGATTTCGTGCTCGCCCCCGATGCGGCGGCCGATGCTGCCTTGCAGACCCTGCCCGGCCCCGCCGAAACGGATCTCCTGGCGCTCAGCCGGCAGGTCAGCATCGAGGATCGCCCATTCCGGGTGACCATTGCCGAGGACAGCGCCGAAATCGATCAGGCGATCCGAGGGTTCGCATCCGAGACGGCTATCGCTTTGGCGCTGGGATGGCTGGCCCTCCTTCTGGCCGCCGTTTTGCAGGTGCGATTGGGGCTTGCCCCGCTTCAGCGCATCAGGCGCGGCCTCGAGGACGTGCAGGCGGGACGCACCGAAACGCTTCAGGGCTTTTTTCCTCCGGAGGTCGATCCGCTTGTGGCGCAGGTCAATACCATGCTGGCCGAGCAGCGGGCTTCGCTCGAATTCGCCCGTGCCCGTGCTTCCGATCTCGCCCACGGACTCAGGACGCCGCTCTCGGCATTGCAGGCGACGGCGGACAGGTTGCGAAAACTGGGGGACGCGGAAGAAGCGCAGGCAGTGGAAGAACTATGCGAGGCGATGACCGACCGCATCGAATACCAGCTTCGGCTTACCCGATTGCGGCTGCGATCGGACGCGGGCGCGGCCAGCACATCCTTGGCGAGGCCCATAGAGCAGGCGATCTCGGTGCTGCGCAAGACCAGCCAGGGCGAAGTCTTGCACTGGGAGATAGATTGCCCGGACAATATCGAAGTCCGGCTGGACCGGCACGACCTCATTGAGCTGATCGGCGTGCTGCTCGAAAATGCCGCCCGGCACGCGCGCACGCGGGTGCGGGCCAGCGGCAGGCGCATCTCGGGCCAGGCGGTGCTGTCCGTCGCCGACGATGGGCCGGGCATGACCCCAGCGCAGATGAAAACCGCTCAAAGCCGTGGCGTCCGTCACGACGAGACGGGATCGGGCGCCGGACTGGGGCTGGCGATCGCCGCAGACATCGCCCGCATAAACGGCGGTTCGCTTGAGGTTGCAGCCAGCGACCTTGGCGGGATCGAGGTGGTCGTCACCCTTCCGCTGGCATCATGAGTGATTGGCCCGGCGGCCGGCTGAACCAATTTCCTTGGCACGCATTGGTTGGGAGGGGGTGAGCACGGAGAGATGCCATGCTGCGCCCAACACTGCTGATCGGCCTTTATGCGGCCGCCATGCTGACATTTGCGGCCGCTTACTCAACGGTTCCGCTTTGAGCGACAAGAGACGGCCGCCGCTGTCCTCCCCGGGGCGAGCCGCCTCTTGTCCCTTTCTTTCATGCATCGCGTGCCTGCCGGGCACTAACGCGGATTGGCCGGGGAACCGTCTTTGGCACTGCCCGTTCTGCTGCTGCGGGGGAGTCAGAGGAGATGACTCTCATGACGATCAAGTCAAAACTGTTGAGCGGCATAGCGGCTGCCTCTCTTGCGCTTGCCACCGGGCTTTCGCCTGCCCCCATGCTGGGCGTAACCGCTGCCCAGGCCCAGGGGGTAAGCGTCGATTTCAACCTGTTCTTCAATGAACTTGAGCCACACGGTATCTGGGTCAGACACCCGCAATATCGCTATGTGTGGTGCCCCAGCGGGGTCGATGCCGGCTGGGCGCCCTATACGGTCGGCCGGTGGTTGTACCTGGCCGATTATGGCTGGTATTTCGCCTCGGACGAGCCCTATGCCTGGGCAGTCTATCACTATGGCCGCTGGTATGACGATGACCGGCTCGGCTGGTGTTGGGTGCCCGGCACCACATGGGCTCCGGCCTGGGTTTCCTGGCGCCGCGGCGACGATGTGATCGGCTGGGCTCCCTTGCGCCCCGAACGCGAAGGCTTCGAGGTCAGCGTGGAGATCAGTTCCGGCGAAGTGCCCGAGGATGATTGGTTCTTCGTTCCCGTCAGGTCCTTCATCGAGCCCGATCTGCGCGTCGAGATCGTTTTCGGCGAAGACGAGCCGGAATTTTTCGAACGGACCGAGTTCGTGGGCCCTGTCGTCGTTCAGAACAACGTGGTCGTGAACAACGTCATCGAGGTCAACTACATCGAACAGCAGATCAACCAGGAGATCATCGTCTACGAAACCGCCGAACTCGAAGAACCCACGGCGGCGACCGTTGATACCCAAGCCAACACCGTGCAGATTTTCGCGCCCCAGATCGAAGAGCCAACCGAAGAGGCCGCCCCGGCCGAAGCGGTAGAGCCCGAAGAAGCGGCAGCCGAAATCGAAGCGGGGGCCGGCGCGACGGTCGAAGGCGAAGAACCTCCCGAAGGTGAACAGCCGGCAGAGGGCGAAGAACCTGCCCAGGGTGAAGAACCCGCCGCACCGGCTGAAGGCGAACAGCCTGCCGAAGCCGAGCAGCCCGCCGATGTGGAGGCAGAAGCCGAGGCGGAGGCTGGTGCTGAAGCGGACGTCGTGACCGAGGAACCGGCTGCTGGCGAAGAACCGCTCTGTCCGACCGAAGCGATGGTCGACGGCGTCTGCCCGCCCGAAACCACCGAGGGCGGTGAAGCAGAGCAGCCCGCTCCGGCCGACGCGGCAGCACCTGCCGAAGAACCGGCAGCCCCTGTCGAAGAGCCGGCGCCCGTCGAGGAACCCGCTCCCGCTGAAGAGCCCGCGCCGGTAGAGGAGACCGCTCCGGCAGAAGAGCCGGCAATGCCTGCAGAGGAACCCGCTCCGGCGCCTGAACCCGCGCCCGCACAGGAGCCGGCCCCGGCTCCAGAGCCAGCCCCGGCGGAAGAACCCGCTGCTCCCGAGCAGGCGGCCCCGGAAGAGCAACCGGCTCCCGAGGAAGCTCTCCCCGGTTGTCCGCCGGAATTCGTGGTCGATGGTCAGTGCATGATGGGCGAAGCCCCAGCGGAAGCACCGGCGCAATAATCGCCACCTCGCGCAGCCAGTTCGGCCGGAGAGATGTTCTCCCTGGCCGAACTGGACCGTCCGGGCACCGCCCGGCTATTGGTTTGCCCTGCCCGGCAATTCAAAAGCTTAGATTTCGATCTGCAGCCGTGCCCGCGTGCCGCGTGCCACATTCTCGTAGGCCAGCGTCGCACCGAGGCCGCTGGCCGTCGCGGCGATGACGCGGGAGCCGACACCGGTGCCGTGGATCTTGCCCTCACCCATCCAGCCGATGCCGTCGTCCTCGACGACGATCTCGATCTTGCCCGGCTCGATCTGGCTCGCCTTCACCCGGATTTCTCCCGCCTCGCGATCGCGATAGGCGTATTTGGCCGCGTTGGTCACCAATTCGTTGACGATCACCCCAACCGAGACCGCCTTGTCGGTGGGCAAGCGCAACGGTTCGGCCAAAAGCCGGATATCGGCCGCCGAACCGTCGAGGCTCATGGTCGCCTGGATGTCACTGGCAAGGTTGCCCAGATAGGCATCGATCTCGACGAACCGGACATCGTCGGTGGTATAGAGCCGTTTGTGGATTCCCGCGATCGCCGAGATCCGCCCCTGGGTCTCGGCAAGCGCTTCCTTGGCCGCCGGGTCGGTCACCGCCGACATCTGCAGGCGCACCAGCGCCGCCACCAGCGCCAGGGAGTTGGCGACGCGGTGATTGACCTCGGCCAGTGCCAGTTCGGCCCGCTCCCGGGCCTCGCGCATTTCGCGTTCGGCCCGCTCGCGCGCCTTGCGCAGCCGCGAGGTCTCGATCGCCTGCTCGATGGCGTTGCTCAAAAGCTCGAGAAAATCCTCGCCCACCGTCTTGAGCACATAATCCGCCGCCCCCGACTTGAGCGCGGCCACCGCGATCGCCGCTTCGGTCGATCCCGTGACATAGACGACGGGCGGCGAATTCTCGCGCGCCGCGACCTCTTCGAGCATGGCGAGCCCGGTGCGATCGGCCAGATAATGGTCGAGCACCAGAACGTCGATGTCGCCGTCCTTCAATCGCTCCAGCCCGTCATCGGCGCCGGTCACGTGGATGATGTCGCGCCCCTGCCGGCCCAGCACCTTCTGCACAAGGCGCCCGAGCGCGGGATCGTCATCGATATAAAGAATCTTGGCGGGGGTGTTCGGCATTTGCCCTATGCGGTCTCCGGAACCTGCATCACCGAGAAGAACAATCCCAGTTGGCGGATGGCGTTGGCAAAGCCGTCATAGTCGACAGGCTTGGTGATATAGACATTGGCGCCCAGATCGTAACAGCGCTGGATTTCGCGCTCGTCGTCGGTGGTGGTCAGGACCACCACGGGGGTGCGCTTGGTGTGGATGTTGGCCTTGACCTTTTCCAGGATCGCCACGCCCGTGGTGTCGGGCAGGTTGAGGTCGAGCAGGATGAGCAGGTGCCGATGGGTGCTCACTTCTCCCGATCCGTCCGGCCCGAACAGATATTCGAGCGCATCGGTGCCGTTGACGAAGGGGATGATCTCGTTGTTGACACCGGCGCGCCGGATGTTCTTTTCGATGAGCCGCGCATGGCCCTCATCGTCTTCGATCATCAGGATGGTGACGGGTTTTGCATCGACACTCATGATAAAGCCTTGCTCCTAGCAATAACGCGCAGGTCGGGCGCGATGATCACCGTGAACGTGGTTCCGTGATCGCGATTGGATTGTAATTCGATATCGCCGCCGAGATTGCGGGCCATGATGCGCACATGCGCCAGCCCGATGCCTTCGCCCGGAACGGTTTGATTGCCCGAGCGGCGAAACAGCTCGAACACGCGTTCGTGATCTTCGGGCGCAATGCCACGGCCATTGTCCCGCACATCGATGACAATGCGGCCGTCGCGTTCCTGCCGTCCCTTTACGGCAATGTCTATCGGACGGTCCGGATGCCTGTACTTTATGGCATTATCGAGAAGGTTGCCCAAAATCTGCTCCAATGCCAGCCGATCGGAAAATACCGGTGGCGTGGAGACGTCGATGGTGACCTCCCCGCCCGTCTCGTCGATCTGGTGCCTGACCGCGGCCACCGCGCCTTCCACCAGTTCGGCAAGATCGAGTCGTTCCGATTTGAGTTCGCGTCGTCCCTCGCGCGAAATCTTTAAGATCGCATTGATGAGCCCGTCCATCTTGCGCGTCGAGGAGCGGATGAACCCGATCGCTTCGGGCAGATCCTCTTGCGCGGTCTGGCGCGCCTCGGCGAGCACGGGATCGTCGGGGTTTTCCCCATGGCTTTCCACCAGCGCGTTGATCGGCCCGAGGGCAGCTTCGAGCTCGGAGGTAAAGCCCATGATGTTGACGAGCGGCGCACGCAGGTCGTGGGTGACGATATAGGCGAAGCGCTGCACCTCTTCATTGGCCCGGCGCAGGTCGACCGTCCGCTCGGCGACCCTTTTCTCGAGGTCTCGGTTGAGCATTTCCACTTCGTCGCGGGCCGTGTCCAGTTCGCGGGTATAGCGCAGCACCACCCAGGCCGCACCGCCCACCACGCCCACGATCACCAGCGCACCGATCAGGGCGATGATGCGCAGGGCGTTGGCCGCCCCGCGCTGCTCGATGACGCCGTTGAAGATGCGCATATCGGATGTTTCGATCACCGAATCGAGCACCTGCCGGATGCGGCTCATGATCGCTTCGCCCGCATCCGTCCGCACGATGGCGATGGCTTGCCCGAGCTCTCCCGCGCCGGCCAATTCGATTGTCCTTGCCAGTTCGGTCCGCTTGGTATCGATATCGCTGCTCAGGGCCTGGAGCGGCTCCTCGGTCTGCGGGAACGCCGCGAGCGAGGCGACCAGCCGGTTATAGGCGCCCTCGATGGCGCCCACGGCGGCCTCGTAAGGCTCCAGATAGGACGGATCGAGTGTCAGCAGATAGCCGCGCTGTCCCGATTGCGCGTCCTGGAGCAGGTTGCGCAATTCGACGGCCGCCCCGCGCGCCTCGCGGGCCTGCACGACCTCTTCGAAATAGACCTGGGTACGCTCGACGAGCCATATCGTCGTCCCCACGATGCCGATCAGCGCGAGGACGCCGACAATAATAAGGGCAAGGCTGACCCGGGCGAAGCCCTTCGACGAAATCGGCATATGCGGTGGTTTGGCCCGGTAATCAACGCGTTACACCCTTTTGAAACATATCGGGGCCGAACACAAGCAGGCGATAGGCTTGCGGCGTCCGGCGCGGCGTCCCATATTTTCTTCATAAGGAAAGGAAAGGCCGTGGCCGACAAGACCCCGACCCGCAAATCCGACACGACGCCGGCATCCGAAAACACGCGGAGCGCCGAGATCGCCGATTTCGTCGCCAAGGTCGGCGCCATGGCCGCAACCCGCAAGGCCGGCGCATCGGGAGAACGCGGACGGTTGTTGTTCGCCCTCGACGCCACGATGAGCCGCCAGCCCACCTGGGATCTCGCCTGCCAATTGCAGGCGGAAATGTTCGAAACAGTGGCCCGCACCGGCGGGCTCGACGTCCAGCTCATCTATTTCCGCGGCTTCGGCGAGTGCCGCGCCTCGCGCTGGGTTTCGGACGCCCGCGCCCTGGCGCAACTGATGACGGGCATCGATTGCCGGGGCGGGCATACCCAGATCTCCAAGGTCTTCTCCCACGCCCGCGCCGAACACAACAAAACCAGGATCAATGCCGTCGTCTATGTGGGCGACGCCATGGAAGAGGACGTGGACAAGCTCGCCCAGAAGGCGGGCGAGCTGGGCCTGCTCGGATGCCCGATCTTCCTGTTCCAGGAAGGCCATGACGGGGCGACGCAAACCGCCTTCAAGGAATTCGCCCGGCTCTCCAAGGGCGCTTATGCGCGCTTTGATGCCGGCGCAGCGGCCGAACTGGCGGCGCTTTTGCGCGCCGTCGCCGCTTATGCCAGCGGCGGGCGGGCCGCGCTCAAGCTGCAAGGGAGCGGGACGGCGCGATTGCTGCTCGAACAGCTCTCATGACCTGGCTCGTCCTCGGCGGCGCCCTCGCCGTTATCGTCCTTTATCTCGCCACGCTTTTCGCCCGGGGCGAAATCCGGCGCCTGGTGCGCACCCTGCGCTGGGTGGTGGGTGGCGCGCTGCTGGGCGGCGCCGGCCTTTTGGGCGCACGCGGCCAGATGCTGATCGCGAGCTTTCTGGCGGCGGGCGGCATCGGGCTTTTGCTGCGCGGACGGCTCGGCCCCATCGATTTCGGGTCGGGGCTGTCGAGCCCCAACAACGCCTCTGCGGTATCCTCGCACCATTTCGACATGCGGCTCGACCATGAAACCGGCGAGGTTTCGGGCACCGTGCGCGCCGGCCACTTCGCCGGCCGTCCGCTTGCCCAGCTTTCGGCCGCCGAATGCTGGGCTCTCTATGACGAGGTGAGCGACGACCCGGATTCGCTCGCGCTCTATGAAAGCTGGCTCAATGCCAACCGCGCCGGATGGCGCGATTATTTCGCCACCGAGTTCGGCATGGACCCCGGCGAAGAGGAAGCAGCGCCCGGAAGCGGCCCGGCAACCGAGATCAGCGGCACCGAGGAAGCCTATCAGATCCTGGGGCTGGAGCCGGGCGCGAGCGCCGAAGCGATCAAGGCCGCGCATCGCAAGCTGATGAAATCGGTCCACCCCGACGCCGGCGGCTCGGCCTTTCTGGCCGCCCGCATCAACCAGGCCAAGGATTTGCTGCTCAAGCAAGCGACGGCGACACGAAAATCCTAACCGATCGTGCTCTATAGGGAACCACAGCAGGAGCAGTCACGTTGCTGTGAGTTAGCTATGGGGGAAACATGTTTGGTTTCGTTATCAATCCGCCGGTCTTTTTCGGTTCGCTTATAATCATCGCGCTGTTTCTGGGCGTGGGGCTTTTGGCGCCGAGCCAGGCGAGCGTCTTTTTCGACCAGCTTCAGTCAACGATCCTCGATCAGTTCGGTTGGCTGTATCTTCTCGCGGTCGGCATCATGCTGATCGCCGTTCTGTTGTTCGCCTTTTCCCGCTTTGGCGATCTCAAGCTCGGGCCCGACGATGCAACGCCCGATTTTGCCTACCATTCCTGGATCGCCATGCTCTTTGCCGCCGGCATGGGCATCGGGCTCATGTATTACGGCGTCGGCGAACCGGTCAGCCATTACGCTAGTCCCCCCGAGGCCGAACCCTTCACCATTCAGGCTGTGCGCGAGGCCCTCAGCTCCACCTTCTTCCACTGGGGCATTCATGCGTGGGCTGTCTATGCGGTTGTCGGGCTGGCGCTGGCCTATTTCGGCTATCGCTACAACCTGCCGCTGACCATCCGGTCGGGCCTTTACCCGCTGCTCAAGGAAAAGATCCACGGCCCCATCGGCCATGTGGTCGATGTCTTCGCCATTGTGGGCACCGTCTTCGGCCTTGCCACCTCGCTGGGCTTCGGCGTGGATCAGATCAGCACCGGGCTTCATTATCTGGTGGGCTTTCCCAATTCGATCGAATTCCAGGTTGCCTTGGTCGCCGGCATCATCGCCATCGCCGGGTTGTCGGTGGTGACGGGTGTGGACAAGGGCGTGCGCATCCTTTCCGAGATCAATCTCAGCGTCGCAGTTCTTTTGATGATCTTCGTGCTGCTGGTCGGTCCCACCGGGCAATTGCTGCGCGACCTCGTCACCAATATCGGTCTCTATCTCGACCGCTTCGTGCTGATGACGTTCAACATCTACGCCTATGATCCGCGCCAGTGGATCGAGGATTGGACGCTGTTCTACTGGGCGTGGTGGATTTCCTGGTCGCCGTTCGTGGGCATGTTCATCGCCCGTATTTCCCGTGGCCGCACGGTGCGCGAATTCCTCGTCTCCGTGCTGTTCATCCCGGCCGGGTTCACCTTCATCTGGATGACCATTTTCGGCAACACCGGCATCTTCGTGGACATGAACATGGCGGCCGGCGCGCTCAGCACCGCCATCACCGACGACATATCGGTGGGCCTGTTCCAGTTCTTCGAATATCTGCCCCTGAGCGGGATCACCTCCACGCTGGCGATCATCCTGGTGTCGGTGTTCTTCATCACCTCGGCCGATTCCGGTTCACTGGTCGTCGATACGATAGCAGCGGGCGGGCGCACCGATACCAAGGCCGTCCAACGCCTGTTCTGGTGCGTGGTCTGCGGCGCGACCGCCGCGCTGTTGATGCTCGCGGGCGGTCTTGAGGCGCTGCAATCGGCCACCATCGCCAGCGCCCTGCCGTTTACCGTGGTGATGCTGGTCCTTGTCTGGTCGATGTTCACCGGCATGCGGGCCGACCTTCATGCCCAGCAAGCGCCTGTTGGGACCTTCGCTCCTCACCCTGTGACCAGCGCCACCTGGCAGCGCCGTCTGGCCATGATGCTGCGCGCGCCTACCGCCAGGGAGGTGGATGCCTTTATCGACCAGGAAGTGCCCCCGGCGCTGGAAGCCGTCCGGGCCGAGTTGGAAAAGCGGGGCCAGCAGGCCGAGGTCACTCGAAACGAGGAGACCGGATCGGCTGCCCTCACCCTACCGGCCGAGGGCTATCGCGATTTCGTCTATGGCGTTCACCGTGCCGAGCACAAGCTGCCGGCCTTTTCGGCCCATGACGCGACGCTCCCCGATTACCGCTATGAGGCGCGGACCTATTTCTCCGACGGGTCGATGGGCTACGACATCATGGGGCTGAGCCGAGACCAGATCATCGCCGACGTTCTGGCCCAGTTCGAGCGCTATCTGACGCTCGTGGCCTCGCCGCAATCCCAGCTCCTCTCGGGTGCTCCCGAGCACGAGCCCGAGGTGGTCGAGGTCAATAGTTCTTCATCCTGAGGTGCGGGATACCCGCGTCCATGAACTCGTCACCGTAGGCTGCGAACCCCAGGCGGGCATAAAATCCCACCTTGTCCGCCTGGGATTCGAGATAGCAGCGTGTCTGGCCCTTTTCCCTGGCCACCTCGACCGCGAATTCGATGAGCCGCGCGCCAAGCTTCAGCCCGCGATGGGATCTGGCGATCGCCACCCGGCCGATCTTGGCGTGTTCGGGCTTGAACAGTATCCGCGCGACCGCCACCACCGATCCGTCCATGACGCCCACCAGATGGGTCGCCGTCATGTCGTCGGCATCGTGTTCGAGTTCGGGCGGCACCTGCTGTTCGATCACGAACACTTCGCGCCTGAGCGCAAAGCCCAGATTGCAGAGCGGCGAAAACACCGGAACCGCCAGCAATGTGAAACCGGACCCCGCCATCAGGCAAAAACGCTCGCGCCACGGTCGGCGGCGCCGACCAGTTGCCGGAAACCGGCAAACAATTCGCGCCCCATGCCGAAATGCTGGTCGGCAAGGTCTTCCGTCGCCGCCGGGCGGGCCAGGAACTCTTCGATATCGCCAAGATACTCCAGCGTCCCCGCCTCGGAATCGAGCCGCAGCATATCCCCGTCGCGCAGCTTGGCGATTGGCCCGCCATCGGCGGCTTCGGGGGTCATGTGGATGGCGGCGGGCACTTTGCCCGAAGCCCCCGACATGCGCCCATCGGTGACCAACGCCACCTTGATCCCCCGGTCCTGCAGAATGCCCAGGGTCGGGGTGAGCTTATGGAGCTCGGGCATGCCGATCGCCTTGGGGCCCTGGAAACGGATCACGGCGATGAAATCGGAAGTGAGTTCCCCCGCCTTGAAGGCGTCCTGCAGGCCCTTTTGTGAGTGGAACACCTTGGCCGGCGCTTCGATCAGCCGGTTCTCGGGCTTGACCGCCGAGATCTTGATCACCGACTTGCCCAGAGTGCCCGAAAGCAGCTTGAGCCCGCCCGTCTTTGCGAAGGGCTCGCCGGCCTTGGCCAGAACCTTGGGATTGCCGCTTTCCGCCGGAACCGGCTCGAAGCTCAGCTCGTCATCGATATAGCGCGGCTCTTTGGTATAGGCCTCGAGCCCCTTGCCCCAGACGGTCGTCACGTCCTCGTGCAGATACCCCGCATCGAGCAGTTCGCGGATGAGGAACCCCATCCCGCCGGCGGCATGGAAATGGTTCACATCGGCCAGCCCGTTGGGATAGACGCGCGCCAGAAGCGGCACGACGTCGGAAAGCCTGGACATGTCGTCCCAGGTGATCTTCAAGCCCGCCGCATTGGCCATGGCCACAAGGTGCATGGTGTGATTGGTCGATCCGCCCGTCGCCAGCAGCCCCACCAGCCCGTTGACGATCGACTTCTCGTCGATCACATGCCCGGCCGGGGTATATTCATTGCCCTGCGCGGTGATCGCCAGCGCCCGTTTGGTCGCCGCCCGGGTCAGCGCATCGCGCAGCGGCGTGCCCGGATTGACAAAGCTCGCGCCGGGCAGGTGCAGGCCCATGATCTCCATAAGCATCTGGTTGGAGTTCGCCGTGCCATAGAAGGTGCACGTCCCCGGCCCGTGATAGGATTTGCTTTCCGCTTCGAGCAGCTCGGCCCGCCCCACCTTGCCCTCGGCAAAGAGCTGGCGGATGCGCGCCTTTTCGTCATTGGGCAGCCCCGTGGTCATCGGCCCGGCGGGGATGAACACCGCCGGCAGGTGCCCGAAGGTCAGGGCGGCAATCACCAGCCCCGGAACGATCTTGTCGCAGATCCCCAGAAACACCGCCGCGTCGAACATGTTGTGGCTCAAGCCCACCGCGGCGGCCATGGCGATCACATCGCGGGAAAACAGCGAGAGATCCATGCCGGTCTGGCCCTGGGTCACCCCGTCGCACATGGCCGGCACCCCGCCCGCCACCTGCGCCACCCCGCCTGCATCGCGCGCCGCCTCGCGGATGATCGCGGGATAGGTCTCATAGGGCTGATGCGCCGAGAGCATGTCGTTATAGGCGGTGATGATCCCCAGATTGAGCGCCGTATCGCCGGCGAGCTGGCTCTTGTCGCCCGGCCCGCAGGCGGCAAAGCCGTGCGCGAGGTTGCCGCAGGAAAGCGCTGTGCGATGCACGCCCTGGGCACGGGCACGGTCGAGTCTATCGAGGTAATCGCGGCGCGAAGCTTCCGAACGCGCCGCGATCGCATCGGTCACGTCCTGAATCACTGTCTTGACGGTCATGGTCGCCTCCTTAGCGAGGGTGTTGGAGGTCAGAAACGAAAAGCGTTCTGGCGTTCAGGACACCAGTAGAGGGAAACGGGAATATGACTCTGGGAGAGCACGGCGCGCACCGGCATGGTCTCCACCGGCCCGGTCTCGAGCGCCTTGTCGAGCACCTGCGCCTTTTCCTCTCCCTCGATGTGAAGATAGAGGGCGCGGGTCTGCAAAAGGCGCGCAAGCGTAAAGGTCACGCGCGGTTCGCCCGCGCCGGGCGCGCGGATGGCAACGACCGGCCCCTCGGCATTGAGCGCCTCTTCGAGCGCATCGCCACCGGGAAAGAACGAGGCTGTATGCCCGTCATTGCCCATCCCCAGGATGACGGCATCGAACGGAACCGGCACCTGCGCCACGGCGCTATTGGCTTGGGCAATGCCGGCCGCATCGGGTTCGTCCGTTCCGGCATAAAGCGGCACGAATCTGGCCGCCGCCGCCGCACCGGTCAGAAGGTTCTCCTTGACCAGCCGCGCGTTGGAGCGGTCCGAGCTCTCATCCACCCAGCGCTCGTCGACCAGGGTCACTGTAACGTTCTCCCAGTCGATATCGTCGCGCGCGCCAAGCACCTCGAAGAACCGCTTCGGCGTCGAGCCCCCCGAAACGGCGAGCGAAGCTTCGCCCCGCTCATCGAGCCCGGCGTTCAAATTCTCGGCCACCGCATCGGCCAGGGCCTGGGCGAGCTTGTCCTTGGTCGAAAATACATTGCGCTCGATGGTCATGCTCTCTCTTACTCCTGTACGTGCCGAACGGCTGCGCCCCTGCTCACCCCCATCCCCTCTCCCACCAGGGGAGAAGGAGGGCTCAGAGCCGAGGAGCCCGAGCTACCCCTTCTCCCCTGGTGGGAGAAGGTGCCCCGAAGGGGCGAATGAGGGGGGCGACGCCGAAGGCGTCGTTAATAATCCCCTTCGTGCCAGGTGCGCCCGTCGCGTTCGATCAGCGCCACCGACCCGGTCGGCCCCCATGTTCCCGCAGTATAGGTCTGAGGGGCATCTGACGCATTGTCCCAGGCCTGGCGTATCGGATCGATCCAGCGCCAGGCCGCTTCGAGCTCGTCGCGGCGCATGAACAGGGTCTGGTTGCCGCGGATCACATCGAGCAGCAGCCGCTCATAGGCCTCGGGCGTGCGCTCGTGGAACGTTTCGGCGAACGAGAGGTTCAGCGGCACTTCGCGCAGCCGCATGCCGCCGGGGCCGGGATCCTTGATCATCAGGAAGAGCTTGACCCCTTCATCGGGCTGCAGCCGGATCACCAGCCGGTTGGCCTTTGGCGCGCCCTCGGCATGGTCGAAGATCGAATGGGGAATGGCGCGGAACTGGATGACGATCTCCGACACCCGGTTCGCCAGCCGCTTGCCGGTCCGCAGATAGAACGGCACGCCCGACCAACGCCAGTTTTCCACCTCGGCCTTGATGGCCACGAAGGTTTCGGTGCGCGAGCCGCGCTTTTCGGCCGGCAATTCGTCCTGATAGCCGGCCACCGACCCGCCATTGACCGCCCCGCCGCGATACTGCCCGCGTACAGTGGCGCGCGCGACATTGTCGCCCGTGATGGGCTTTAACGAGCGCAGCACCTTGAGCTTTTCGTCGCGCAGGGCGTTGGCGTCGTCGGACGCCGGCGGCTCCATGGCGACCAGGCACAAAAGCTGCATCAGATGGTTCTGCACCATGTCCCGCAGCGCGCCGGAATCGTCGTAATAGCCGCGCGTTCCCGCCCCCACGTCCTCGGCCACGGTGATCTGCACATGGTCGATATGGGCGGCGTCCCAGATCGGCTCGAACAGGATATTGCCGAACCGCAGCGCCAGAAGGTTCTGGACCGTTTCCTTACCCAGATAATGGTCGATACGGTAAACCTGGTCCTCGGCGAAAACCTCGGAAATCTGGTCGTTGATCTCCATCGAGGATTCGAGATCGTGCCCGAGGGGCTTTTCCACCACCACGCGGGCATCGCGCCGCCAATAGCCCTTGTTGTCGAGATAGTCGCAGATCGGCCCGAACAGCGAGGGCGCGACGGCCAGATAGAAGGCGCGCACGATCTCGGGATCGGTGCGCAGGGTCTTTTCCAGATCGGCCCAGCCCGCCTGGTCGGTCACATCGTTGGCGACATAGGAAAAGCACGAGACGAACCGGGCGAGGGTCTTTTCGTCGCGATACTCCTTGCCGACGAATTCGGTCACCGCCTCGCGGGCGATCTTCTGGAAGTCGGCATCGCTCAATTCGGAGCGCGACACCCCGATGATGCGCGAGCGCTCGTCGAACTGGCCGTCGGCGAAGCGGTGATAAAGCGCCGGGATAAGCTTGCGCTTGGTCAGATCGCCCGTGGCGCCGAAAACGACATAGTCGAATGGTTGAACCGGAATGATGCGTGCGGACAAGGACGGTCCCTCCGTCTTAAATAGCGTTTTCGGCGTCGGCGTTCTGGCGGGCCAGGATCACCGCGCCGTGCAAAGGTTCGGCGCGCGGCAGGCAGACATAGTCGCCATAGCGGATCGAGAGCAGCGGCAGCAGCCTCTGGCCGAACCCGCCCACGATTGCGAGCTTTTCGGCGCCCCGGGCTTTGAAATAATTCACATAGCGATCGATATGGCCGAGCTCGATTTCCATGAGCTCGGCAGCCACCGGATCACCCTTTTCGAAATATTCGATGAACAGGGGCATCAGCGCGCCGTAATCGGCCGGCTGGCGCTTGTCGAAGCTCCAGGCCATCACCGCGTCGAGGCTCCCGCCAAGCTTTTCGATCACCGCTTCGGTGAGCGGCGAACCCTCGACAAGCCTGTCGGTGGCTTCCACCGCATGGCGCACCAGCTCGCGCCCCAGGATCGCGCCCGACATCTGGTCGCCGATATAAAAGCCCCAGCCGCCGACCTGGAAGCGTTTGCCCTTAACCAGCGCCATGCCGGCCGAGCCCGTGCCCACGATGATCACCGCCCCGTCCTCGCCTTCATGGGCGCCGGCGCGGGCGATGTCGATGTCGTCATAGACCGTCACTTTCGCGAAGGGCCAGTCACGCGCCGCAAAGGCCTCGCGCGCCGAGGGCAGGCGCGCCCCGGCCATGCCGAAGCAGGCATGAGTATTGACCGTTTCGGCGAAATCGACCCCGGCCATGGCAAAGACCTGGCGCGTGCCTTCCCGGATCGAGACGTAGGCCGGATCGCCGTTTTCGAGCTGAAGATTGGAGCGTCCGCCACGGGCTTCGGCAAGGGTCGAAAGATTGGCGTCGGCGAGCCGGATACGGCAATTGGTGCCGCCGCCGTCAACGCCGAGAAAATATTTGGGCACGATCGGAAAAGCTCCTGATTGCCGGCGGACCATACTGGGATTGCGCATAGGACGAAAGTATTATGAGGTCAAATCGTAAATCGGTCTCAGGGGGATGGCAGGGTCGTTGCGAAACGGAACACAAGGCACGACGTTCTGATACATTACCGCCAGCGGAGGGCAAAAGACATTGAACGGTCATATCCTGGTTCTGGGTGGCGCCCGGTCGGGCAAGACGGCGCTCGCCGAGCGCATCGCGACCCGCAACAGCACCGCGCCGGCCTATCTCGCCACCGCCGAAGCGCTCGACGACGAGATGATGGAGCGGGTTTCCGCGCACCAGAGGAGCCGGGAGGGGCGCTTCGCCACCATCGAGGAACCGCTCGAACTCCCCCAAGCCATATTCGCCGCCGCCCAAGCCCATGACGTGATCCTCATCGATTGCCTCACGCTCTGGATCACCAACCTCTTGAGCATGGAGCGCGACGTGGCCGACGAAGTCGATACGCTCGTCGAAGTGCTCGAGGGCATAACCAACACCCAGATCATCATCGTTTCCAACGAGGTCGGCCTGGGCATCGTCCCCGACAACGCCCTGGCCCGCACCTTCCGCGACCTGGCCGGCGCCGCCCATCAGGAACTGGCCGGCATCTGCCAAAACGTCTACTTCGTCGTCGCCGGCCTGCCCCTCGTCGTCAAGGGCGAAGCCCCCGAACTTTGACCCCCTCAATCCGGGGGCTCGTCCCCCCGGAATTCAGCAGCCCCTCCACACGCGCCCTCCCGCACCGCCGGCAGCGCTGCGGATTGTCGGGTCAAGCCCGACAATGACGAGAGGAGAGGCTGGAGACCACGAGCGACGAGATTCTTGCTCCAACGCTCCCCAAGAGCCCCCCTCTAGGAGAAGGGCCGGGAATAAAGGGACCCTGAGCCGGCAACAACCGCCTGAACCCTATCCCCACCCTCCCAACCTCGTCATCTTCGGGCTCGACCCGGAGACCCGCAAGACCTTGGCGCCCTCAGAAGGAGTGTGTCCTCGAACCTCTCCCGCACCACCAGCAGCGTTGCGGATTGTCGGGTCAGGCCCGACAATGACGACGAGAGGTGAGTGTCCCACCAAACTGCTTGTGCCGTCCTCCTTCACCCCACCCTCTGTCGCCCCGGGCTCGACCCGGGGCAAGGTATGCGCGCCGTTCTCGGCTCTTTCTCCCGCATCCCCCTTGTCGCCCTTACGACGGGAGGCTGGAGTCCACGAGCGAAGAGACTCTTGGTACAACGCTTCCCCAAGGGCCCCTTCTCCCCTTGAGGGAGACTTCGAACCGTCCTTTGGTCAATCGTGCCGGTGGCACGATTGGAGGTGAGAAGGCCATGAGGGCGGAGCCTGCCCCTCGCGAAGGCGGGGGCTCGAATGGCAGGCCCCAAAGGGCGAGACGGATGAGGGGTGCGCTGAGCATCAACAATCACCGCCGGTGCCCGTTGATATGCCGAGCCCCCCTCATCCGACCGCTTCGCGGCCACCTTCTCCCACCAGGGGAGAAGGGTACGGGGGTAAACACAAGCACAGAGCTCCTGGCTTCTCTCAGGAACATGTCCCAAGAGCCCCCTTCTCCCCTGGTGGGAGACTTCGAACCGTCCTTTGGCCAATCGTGCCGGTGGCACGATTGGAGGTGAGAAGGCCATGAGAGCTACGCTCGAATGGCAGGGGATGAGGGGCGCGCTGAGCTTGCGTCATGGCAAGAGCCGGAACCGGCGCGCATACCTGGCCCCGGGTCAAGCCCGGGGTGACACGTTGGTGTGGTGAGGCCGGGCACCGCCCCGTCTCCAACCCCCACCACGCTCCACCGCCGAGGTCTCCAGCAGCCCAACTGCTTATCCCCACCATCACACTACCCCCCAACCGTCATCCCGGCCTTGAGCCGGGATCCAGTACACTCAGCGCCTGAGCCCCAGCCGCAGCGCTTCCCCAAGAGCCCCCTTCTCCCCTGGTGGGAGACTTCGAACCGTCCTTTGGCCAATCTTGCCGGTGGCACGATTGGAGGTGAGAAGGCCATGAGAGCTACGCTCGAATGGCAGGGGATGAGGGGGGCGCAGCCTATGCGCCACACACCAGCCCCGACAGATGGTCACAATACGACACCCGCCAGCGCCCACACCGCCAGCGCTCCCAGCGCGATCAGCATAGCCCGGTCGAAAAGCCCGATCGCCGTCGCGATGTCCTCGGCCGTGAGATCCCGCCGCCCCTCCCCCATCGTCGGCAGATCGAGCGTTTCCCCCGCATAAGACCGGGGCCCACCGAGCCCGAACCCCAAAGCCCCGGCCATCGCCGCTTCCGGCCATCCGGCGTTGGGCGAGGCGTGCTTGGCGGCATCGCGCCGCACCGCCGCCCACGCCGCGTCGCCATCGGCACCCGGCATCCCCCGGGCCGCCAGCGCAAACAGTACCGCCGTCAGCCGCGCCGGGATCCAGTTGACCAGATCGTCGAGCCTAGCCGCTCCCCAGCCGAAGGCCGCGTAACGCTCGTTGCGGTGCCCGATCATCGAATCCGCCGTGTTGATGGCCTTATAGACCGCCGCCCCGGGCAGCCCGAACAGCGCCAGGTAGAACAGCGGCGCGATCACCCCGTCCGAGGTGTTTTCCGCCAGCGTCTCGATCGCCGCCCGCGACACGCCCGCCTCATCGAGTTCGCTTGTATCGCGTCCCACGATATGGCTCACCGCCCGCCGCGCGCCCTCGATACCCTCCTCGCCGAGCGCCCGCGCCACATCGCTCACCGCATCGCGCAGCCCCTTCTGGGCAATCAGCGAGGACGCCAGCAGGACTTCGACAACCCAGCCGAACGGCAAAAAGCGCAGCAGGGATTGAATACCCAGCGCAACGATCAGCACCGCCAGCACCACCACGGCAATGGCCACCACGCCGCGCATCTTCCGGCCGTCGAAGGAGGCCTCGGGATCGTTGAGCCGCTTGTCCTGGGCCTCGATCAGCCTGCCGATCCAGATGACCGGATGGCCGATCCTGTCGACCAGCCAATGGGGATAGCCCACCAGCCGCTCGACCACCGCCGCCAGCAGCGCGATCACGGCTTCGGCTCCCGCGCCAAGGCCAGCACCGCGTCGAGATCGATATGCGCTTCGAGATGGGCAGCCAGCGCATCGAGCGTCGCATCGGTCCTGGCATCGAAATCAAGCAGCGGATCGGTTTTGATCTCCAGACGCTTGAGAAAATCGCGCCGGAATTGATCGGCAGCGAACAGACCGTGCAGATAAGTGCCCGTCACCCGCCCGTCACCCGAGCGCGCGCCCTCGGGCGCCCCATCCACATAGGCAAAGGGCCGCAAGGTGTCGTCGCCTTCGGTTACCCCCATATGCATGTGGTAGCCAGCGAGCGGCAGGCCCGAAGCCGCGTCCTCCGCCGATTCGAGCCGCAATTGCTTTTGCCCCTCCAGCCGCGTGGAAACATCGAGAAATCCCAGTCCCGCCGTTTCCCCCGCCGAGCCTTCGATGCCCGCCGGATCGGCCACCGTGTGGCCAAGCATCTGATAGCCACCGCAAATCCCGAGCACATGCCCACCGGCGCGAACATGGGCGGCGAGATCGACGTCCCAGCCTTGCGCCCGAAGAAAATCGAGATCGGCGCGCGTCGCCTTCGACCCCGGCAGAATCACCAATTTGGCCTCGCGCGGCAGCGGTTCGCCGGGCTGGACGATCACCAGCCTCACGCCCGGCTCGGCGCGCAGCGGATCGAGATCGTCGAAATTGGCGATCCGGGCCAGCCGCGGCACGGCGATCACCGTTTCCCCCTCGCCCGCATCGGCATGTTCGAGGGCCAGAACGTCCTCGGCGGGCAGGTGCCGCGCCCCATCGAAATGGGGCACCACGCCGAGACACGGTTTGCCGGTCCGCTCCTCGATGATCTTGCGCCCCGCATCGAAAAGGCTCGGATCGCCGTGGAATTTGTTGATCAGCGTCCCGGCGATCAGTTCGGCATCCCCGGCCTCGATCACCGCGAACGTTCCCACGATCGAGGCGATCACCCCGCCGCGATGGATATCGCCCACCAGCACCACCGGCACGCCCGCCGCTTGCGCAAAGCCGAAATTGGCGAGATCGCCACCCCGCAGATTGACCTCCGAAGCGCTCCCCGCGCCTTCGACGATCACCAGATCATTGGTCCGCGCCAGTTCCCCGAAGGCTTCGAGCACCTGGGGCATCAATTCCCCGCGCCGCGCAAAATATTCCCGCGCGCTCATCGATGCCACCCGCCGGCCGCGTACCACCACCTGCGATCCGGTTTCCTTTTCGGGCTTGAGCAGCACCGGGTTCATCGCCGTCACCGGACTTTTGCGCGCCGCCCGTGCTTGGAGCGCCTGCGCCCGCCCGATCTCGCCGCCATCCTCGGTAACGGCGGCATTGTTGGACATGTTCTGCGGCTTGAACGGAGCCACCGACAATCCGCGATTGGCAAACGCCCGGCACAGCCCCGCCACGATCAGCGACTTGCCCACGTCCGAGCCCGTTCCCATCACCATCAGCGCCCGGGCGGTCATGGCCGCGCCCCCTCGATCACATGCGCATACGATCCCATGACATTTCCCACCCGCGCGCCCATCGGCGCCAACGGCTCGCCCAGCGCATCGGTGGCCGCAAACAGCGGCGGCAGGTCGAAAGGCGCGTGGCTGGAATAGTGGAACTCATGCCCCAGCAGTTTTTCGGGCCAGGGCAGCGGAGAGGCATGGCTAAGCCGCCGATACCCCAGCACCCGCTGGGGCCTGTCGATGCGCGTTTCGACCGGCAGCAGTCCGGCCATGGCATGGTTCACCCCTTCGCGGTCGACCAGCGTCTCGCCCAGCACCATGAACCCGCCGCACTCGCCATAGACGAGCGCCCCGCGTCCGGCAGCCGCGCGCAGCCCCGCCTTGAACCGCTCCGCCGCCCCCAGCGTCCCCCCATGCAGCTCCGGATACCCCCCCGGCAGGAACACCGCATCCGCATCGCCCTCCGGCGCCTCATCGGCCAGCGGCGAAAAGAACGAAAGGCTGGCGCCAGCCTCGTGCCAATGCCCGAGCAGATGCGGATAGACGAAAGCGAAAGCGGCGTCATGGGCGATGGCGATCCGCTGCCCCAAAGGGGGCAAACTCGGCACCGCTGGAGCCTCGACAACCGGCTCGGCGATGGCCCCGAGCAGGCGAAAATCAACATGGGTGTTCAATACCGCAGCCATGCGCTCGACATAGCCTTCAATACCATCAACATCGCCGGGCAGAATCAGCCCCAGATGCCGCTCGGGCAGCACAAGGTCTGCCCGCCGCGGAATCGCTCCCAGGCATGGCAATCCGGTCCTGGCCAGCGCCTCGCGCAACATGGTTTCATGCCGGTCCGAGGCTACTTTATTGAGGATCACTCCGGCCACCCGCACGTCCTCGCGCCACCCGGCAAAGCCCGAAACCAGCGCCGCCACCGACTGCGCCTGCTTGTCGCAATCGACCACCAGAACCACCGGCAATCCCAGCGTCGCCGCCAGATCTCCGGTCGATCCCGTGCCATCCACGGCGCTGTCGAACAGCCCCATCACCCCTTCGACAAGCAGCGTGTCGTAGCCCTCGGCGTGCGCCCAGGCCCGGCCACGCAGCGTTGCCGCATCCATGGCCCAGGGGTCGAGATTGATCGCCGCTGACCCCGCCGCGAGGGCCAGAAAGGCCGGATCGATATAATCCGGCCCGGTCTTGGCCGGCGCCACGCGATAGCCGGAATTGGCCAGCGCGCGCGCCAGCCCCAGCGTTATCGCCGTCTTGCCCGAGCCCGAACGCGGCGCGGCAATAATCAGCCCGCGCGGCTCAGCCAAGGGTGTTCTCCTTGAGTTCATCACGATACCAGTCGAACGCCTCCCGGTATCGCGACACCGGGCCGAGTACGACGATGGCGGGCGTGGGAATATCCTGCCGTTCCCCCAGCGCCCCCGCTTGGGCCAGCGTGGCCTCGAGCACCGATTGGTCGGGCGAAGCCGCATTGGAAACGATCGCCACCCTATCGTCCGGATCACGTCCCGCCGCGATCAGCTTTTCGGCGATCGAGCCCAAATGCTTGACCGCCATATACATGACGATCACCGGGGCAGCCGTCGCCACCGCCTGCCAGTCCACGCCCTGGGGCACACCGCCCTTCTCGTCGTGCCCCGTCAAAAAGATCACGGCCTGATTGGTGTCGCGATGGGTGACGGGAATCCCGGCATAAGCCAGCCCACCCACGCCAGCGGTGATACCGGGAACGATCCGGAACGCGATTCCCTCGCGCGCCAGTGTCTCGGCTTCCTCTCCGCCGCGTCCGAACATCATCGGATCGCCGCCCTTCAAACGCAGCACTTTCTTGCCGCCCCGCGCCAGCTCGACCAGCCTCAGGGTGATGTCGGCCTGTTTGGGCGAGGGCTTGCCGCCACGCTTGCCGGCATAGATCCTTTCGGCAGAAGGGTTGGCCATTTCCAGCAAACCGCCCCCGACCAGCGCGTCATAGACGATCACATCCGCCTGCCCCAGCGCGTGATAGCCGAGCAGCGATATCAGTCCCGGCGCACCTGGTCCTGCCCCCACCAGCCAGACCGTGCCCGGCTCGAAAGCGGGAAAATGGGCGGCATCGAGCCGGGCGAAGTGCCCTTGGCCCAAAAACCTGCGCCGCAGCCATCCAAACATCAAATCACATCCGCCATCAGTTCGTACTGGTGTATAGAGCCAGGATATGACGACGAGCAACGACAACACCGACCAGCGCCGCATATTGATCCTCGGAGGCACGGGGGAAGCGCGCGAACTCGCCGCCGCGCTGATCGCGGACGGTCATGCCGTCATCAGTTCTCTGGCGGGACGCACCAAAGCCCCCACCCTGCCGCCCGGCGAAATCCGCATCGGCGGGTTCGGCGGTCCGCAGGGCCTGGCCGCCTATCTCGATGAGCAGGCGATCGATCTTCTCGTCGATGCCACCCATCCCTTCGCCGCCAGTATGTCGGCAAACGCCGCTACCGCCGCGTCGTCCGCCAATGTTCCGTTGGTCCGCCTCGAACGGCCGGCATGGTCCAGGCCCCAAGGCGCGATCTGGTTGGAGGTTCCCGACATGGAGGCGGCCGCCGATGTGCTGCCCGAGGACTCCCGGGTATTGCTGACGGTCGGCCGGCAGGATCTCGATCCCTTCCGCAAACGCGCAGACTGCACGTTTTTTGCCCGAATGATCGAAATTCCGGCCGACCTTCCCCCCGAATGGACGATCATCGCCCATCGTGGTCCGTTCACCCTCGCCCAGGAGAAGGCGGTGCTGACCGCCAACGCCATCACGCATCTGGTGAGCAAGAATTCCGGCGGTCTCCAGGTGGCTGCCAAGCTCGCCGCCGCCGCCCAGCTCAACGTTCCGGTGATCATGATCGCCCGCCCGGCGCTGCCCGAAGCCGAAACCGTTCAGACCGTGGCTCAGGCGCGCGAAGCTATCGGGCAGCTTTTCCGAACCGGCTGATATCGATCGGGGTATCGGCCTTGCCCAGGGCGCAGGTGACGTTGCCGGCTATCCGCTTGGGCTCGATCAGCGTTCCGGCCTTGAGAGCCACTGCCTCGCACACGCCCGCCAGCCCCGTCGCTGCTTCCACGGCTGCCGATGGCGTCTCGAGCCGCTTTCTCTCCCTTTCGATCTCGCGCCGCGTGAAGACACGCAACGGCACGCCGAAATGCTCCGCTGCTTCAATCAGTGCGCCCGTCTTGACATGGCTGTCGATCGTCGCCAGCGCCGCGACCGCGCCGGGGGCGATGTCGGCATCTGCGAGCACCGTTTCGACCAGCCCGATCACATCCGGGGCAACAGCCTTGCTGGTACACCCCAAGCCGACCACGACGGTTTGAGGATGCACCAGCAGCCCCGGTCCTTGCCTTGGGCTCTCGCTCAGCCGCAGGAGCTGGCTGCCTTCGTCCGAAACAGGATATCCGGCGAGTTCCAGCCACCCCGAGCGCCCTTCGACCCGGAGTTTTTCGCCCTTGAGCAGCGCCGCCATCAGCGGCCGCATCGCCTTGGGGTCGGCCACCACATAGCCGGGCGGCGGGTCGTCGAGGGAAAATTCGTAAAGCGTATCGGAAAGGGACGTGACCGCCGCAAAGCCGCGGAACCCATCGGCGATCCAGCGGGCCAATGCATTGGCGCCGCGATGGCTGCCCAGAAGGGGGACGGCCACCTTGCCGTCGGCGGAAACCGCCAGCACCGGCGGCTCGGATACCTTGTCGCCCAGATCCGTCCCCAGCAACCGGATCAGTACGCCAGCGGCGCAAACCCCGACGATCGGCGCGCCCTGCGCGTAAGCGGCAACCACCAGGGGAGCGGCGTCCTCACGGCCCGCGCCGCACAGATGCACCGGCGCACCCAGCAATTGCGCCACATGCCGGGCAATCTCGTCGCCGCGCGGGGAGATGGAAAATACGAGCGGGGTCTTCAACGCCAGAGGCTTAACTTGAGTGAGGCAGTCGGTTTTCGCCTAGCACAGTTTCTCAAGCCCGCCAATCGGCGGATTGGGCATGCTTACGCGATCCGCGCCACTGAATCGCGTGGCACCAGATGCACCGGCAGCTCGATGATCGGCAGGTCGGCCCGCGTCCGTCCTTCGATGATGTCGAGCACCAGGGTCATGGCGTGGCGGCCCATCTCCTCCTTGGGTTGGTGCACCGTGGTCAGTCCCGGCACATAGGTGTCGGCGAGAACGATGTCATCGAACCCCATCACCGACAGATCGCCCGGCACCGAGACCCCATAGCGATGCAGTTGTGAAATGAACCCCATGGCCGCCTCGTCATTGGCGACAAAAATCGCCGTCGGCTTGTCCTTGAGCGAAAGAAAGCTCTGCGCGGCGGCCCGTCCGCCGATGGCATTGAACCCCCCTTCGAAAAACCATGTGTCGTTGATCGCAACTCCGGCTTCTCCCATAGCCCGGCGCAGCCCGTTGGCGCGCGCCCGCCGCACCGGCGTCCGGTGCGGACCATAGGCGTGCCCGATCCTTGTATGCCCCATCTCGATCAGATGCCGGCCCGCGATATAGCCGGCCCGCTCGTTGTCGATCAGGATGTGAGGCACGCGCATAAGCCCGCGCTCCTCGCTCATGGCGACGATCGGCGGCGTTCCGGCATAGAGCTTCTTGAGCAGCGCAAGATCGTGATCGGCGATTTCATGGCCGGAAAGGATGATCACCCCGTCCACCTTGGCGGTGCGCAGATTGGAAAGGATCAGTTCCTGGGTGCCGCCGGGGCTGGGGTTGGTGATGGTGATCGAATAGTTCGACGCCTCGGCCCGGCGCTGAATGCCCCTGAAGATCTCCGAATAATAGATGTTGCCGATATCGTTGGCGACGACCAGTACCGCATTGGCGCGCTGCTTTTTGAAATTGCGGGCGGTTTCGGACTGCACGTAGTGCAGCGCTTCGACGGCTTCAGTCACCTTGCGGCGCGTCTTTTCGGTCACCGTCTCGGGCGCGTTCAAGGCCCGCGACACGGTCGCTGTCGAAACGCCGGCATGACGCGCCACGTCCCCGATCGATGGTCTTTTCACGTCCCCTCCCTACCCCGAGGCGATTGCCTGCAACCGCTCCTGTTTACGCCACTTGCCGCCAAAGCGGAACCGCGCGCCGTCACTTGAAAATTCCCAGGCTTGCGAATGCCACAATCGCCGGGCAATCATCGCGCCATGTCGAGCCGTCTTCTTGCCGCATTGATCATTTTCGCCAGTATTTCCGGGCCTTTGCTGGCTGCGGAATGGTCGCGCTACGTCAATCCGCGATTCGGCATGGCGGTGGATATTCCCGCGGGCTTTCATGCCGAGGGCAGCGCGCCGGTCCAGGGCGACGGCAAGCGCTTCCGCGCCGAAAACGGCCGCGCCACCATCACCGCCTGGGGCGCCCCGGCCATGGGAAATGATTTCATGGCGGAAACCAGCGCCCGCATCCGCGCTGACGAGAACGATGGCTGGGCCATCACCTACCGCTCGGAAACCCCCGATTGGGCCGCCTGGGGCGGCACCCGCGGCGGACACGTCTTTTATGCCAAGGCTCTGCTGGTCTGCGACGGCACCCAAACCGCCAATGTGCGCCTGGACTACCCGGCCATCGACGTTCCCAATTTTGATTCCATCGTCAACCGCTTAGGCCAGAGCCTTGGCCAAGATGGCGCGTGCTTCTGATCGCTGAGGCTGCCGACGGCTAAAACTCAATCCCCGCCTGAGCCTTCACCCCCTGCTCTCGGAAGGGATGCTTGACCAGCGTCATCTCGGTCACGAGGTCGGCGATCTCGATCAGCTCGTCCTTGGCATTGCGGCCGGTCACGATCACGTGCTTGTCGGCCGGCTTGTTCTTGAGCGTCTCGATCACCTCATCGAGCGGCAGATAGTCGTAGCGCAGGCAGATGTTGAGCTCGTCGAGCAGCACCATCTGATAGTCCGGATCAGCGATCAGCTCCTTGGCCCGGTCCCAAGCCTGCCGCGCAGCGGCCAAATCGCGCTGGCGGTCCTGGGTGTCCCAGGTGAACCCGTCACCCATGGCGTTGATCGACACCTGGTCGGGGAAGTGCTCCAAAATATCACGCTCGCCGGTGTGCCACTTGCCCTTGACGAACTGGACGATCCCGACCTTGAACCCATGGGCGATGCCGCGGAACACCATGCCGAACGCCGCCGTCGACTTGCCCTTGCCCTTGCCGGTATGAACGATCAGCAGACCCTTTTCGGCCTGATTGGCAGCCACCAGCTTGTCGCGCGCCACCTTCTTTTTGCGCATCTTTTCGGCATGGTAGGCGTCGCGCTCCGCCTCGGTCATGGTGTCCGTCTTTTTGGGCTGGCGATCGGTCATCTCTCGTCCTCGAGCAGGGCATGGGCGGAATTGGAGCGCGGCGCCCAGAAGCCGCGCTCGCGCGCTTCGGAAAATCTTTCGATCAGTTCTTGGTATCCGAACCGGTTCGCGGTCATAAGGAAATCACGCGTCGCTTCGTCCTCGACAAAGGCGGCGAAGGCCATGTCGAAATGGTGCGATTTGACCGCACCCGTGGTCGCTGCGAACCCGAACATGAAATCGACGGTCGCGACGATCTCGAACGCCCCGCGATAGCCATGCCGCTTCATGCCGTCGATCCATTTGGGATTGACCACCCGCGCCCGCATCACCCGCGCCACCTCTTCCTCGAGCGTGCGCACCTTGGGTGTTTCTGGCCGCGAGGTGTCGAGATGATAGGCTGCGGGCTTTGCGCCGGACAGCGTCTCGACCGCCGCAGAAAGGCCGCCCTCGAACTGGTAGTACTGGTCGGAATCGAGCAGATCGTGCTCTTGATTGTCCTGCACATGCACTACCGCTTCGGCCCCACGCAGCCGGTCGGCGAACAATGCTCTTTCGGCGATCCCCTCGGCATGAGCGCCATAAGCATATTGCCCGCTGGCCATTACCGCCTCGGCGAGATCGGCCTTATCCTCCCATTTCCCGCTCTCGACCAGCTTGCCAACGCCGACGCCATAGCCGCCTGGGGCGGCTCCGAAGATGCGGTGTCCGGCGCGCAGTGCGGCGTCTTGCTCGGACGCCCCATTCTCCATCAGCGCCAGCGCATCGGTGCGCATGCGGGCGGCGATCGGGTTGTCCTCGACCGGCTCGTCCAGCGCTCCGATGGCCCGCACCGCCTTGTCGAACAGGGCGATCTGGGCGGGGAAGGCATCGCGGAACAGCCCTGATATCCGCAAGGTCACATCGACCCTGGGGCGCCCGAGTTTCGCCAGCGGGATGATCTCATAGCCCATGACCGAGAGCGAAGCGCCCTGCCAGACGGGCCGCGCCCCGATCAGCGCCAAGGCCTGGGCGATGTCGTCGCCGCCGGTGCGCATATTGGCCGTGCCCCAGACACTCATGGCGATGGCCTGCGGATAGGCGCCGTGATCCTGGAAGTGGCGCTTGAGCAGATTGTCCGCCGCTTTCTGCCCCAACGCCCATGCCGTCTGGGTGGGAATGGCGCGGTTGTCGACCGAATAGAAATTGCGTCCCGTGGGCAGCGTGTCGATCCGCCCCCGCGTCGGCGCTCCCGATGGACCGGGCGGGACGAATTTCCCGTCCAGCCCGTCGAGCAATGCCTTGATCTCGCCCGGTCCCGAGGCGGCCAGCCTCGGCCGGATCGTCGTCTCCATCGTCTCCAGCACGGCTCTGGCCGCCTCCCAATCGGGTTCGGGCTCGCGCCCCGTCACCAGCTCCGCCGCCAGCGCTTCCAGCCGTTCGACGGTATCTCCACCGGTCCGCCACACCCCGCCATTATCGAGCGCGTCCGGCCTGGGTCCGGCCCATGGGGCGGCCCAGTCCAGATCGAGCGGATCGGCACCGAGTTTGAGATCATCGGCCAGCGCCCGGATCAGCGAGCCATCGCCCCCCTTGCCATCCCCGCGCGGCACGCGGGCAAAGGCGACCAGAAGGTCACGCTCGAAATCGCCTTGCGGCGAGCGCCCGAAGACATGCAGCCCGTCCCGGATCTGGGACTCCTTGAGCTCACAAAGGAAATTGTCGATCTGATTGAGCGCCGCATTCTCGTCCTCGGGCAGTTTCAGATCCGCGTCGAGCCGCGCATCGCGGGAAAAGTCGAGGATCTTGCGTTTGAGACTTTCCAATCGCCGCTGGTCCATCCCCATGGCCGCATAATATTCGTCGAGCAGCGCTTCGAGATCCTTGAGCGGCCCATAGGTTTCGGCCCGCGTCAGTGGCGGCACCAGATGGTCTATGATCGTGGCACCCGTCCGGCGCTTGGCCTGCGTGCCCTCGCCCGGATCGTTGACGATAAAGGGATAGAAATGGGGCACCTGCCCCCAGAGCACCGAGGGGTAGCTTTCGGTATCGAGCGCATTGGCCTTGCCCGGCAGCCATTCGAGATTGCCATGCTTGCCATTGTGGATCAGCGCGTCGATCCCGAATTCATGCCGCAGCCACAGATAGGCGGCGATATAGGCGTGAGGCGGCACGAGATTGGGATCGTGGAAGCTCTCTTCCTGGGAAACATCGTAAGCCCGCCCCGGCTGGAGCAGGATCGCGACGTTGCCGAATACCTTGACCGGCAAATGGAACGCATCCCCGCGCACGAAGGGATCGGCCTCCGGCTCCCCCCATCGCGCCGGCACGTCCTGGGTGATGCAGGGATGGAGGTCAGCAAACAATTGCTTGTACCGCTCGAGCGGCATCACCGCGTCGGATGTGCCATGCTGGGGCCGGGCGTTGGTCGGACCTGTCTGGAGATGTTCGATCAACGCGGTGCCGGAGCCGAAAACACCAACACCCCCGCTCCTGGCGAGCTCAGCGCCCCCCTCACCCCCGCCCCCTCTCCCACCAGGGGAGAGGGGAGCTCTTTTGGTCAGCTCCAAAGCGTCCACAAGCTCAGCTTCCCTTCTCCCCTGGTGGGAGAAGGTGGCCGCGAAGCGGTCGGATGAGGGGGGCGCTGAGACTGCCAAATCAGCCGCCGGTTGCGGTAGACCACCAACGTCATACCCAGCCCCCGCCAGCGCCTGCAAAATTTCGACGGTCGATTGCGGCGCGTCATACCCCACGCCATTGGCCAGCCGCCCGTCACGCAACGGATAATTGGCCAGCACCAGTCCGATCTTGCGCTCCGCCGGAGCCTTTCCCTGCAGCCGCGCATAATTTTTCGCCAGCTCCACCGCCCGCCGCACCCCATCGGGTTCGGGCGTGAACGACGTCAACGGGCATTGCGTCCGCCCGTGCCACACGGCTTCCGCCTTGTGGCCCACGATCAGCGTCCCCACCCGCCCGTCAATCTCGGGCAATACGACCTGCATGGCGAGGTCCTTGCTCGTCAGCCCGCGCGGATCGGCCTCCCACATCACCGGCGGGCGCGAACCCTGGACGAGCTGGATCACCGGCGCGTCGGTCAGCGCGAACGGATTGGCCTCCGGGGTCAGATCGTTCACCCCCAGCGCGAAACCGGTGAGATTGAAGACCGCCGCCGGCTGCAATTGTCCCAGCGCTTCGCGCACGAACCGGGCGCAATCGGATGCCTTGAGCGATGAGATGACCATCGGCACCGGCACCAAACCCTGTGCCTCCAGCCCATCGATCAACGCCTCGAGCGTCGCCGTGCCGGCTCCTTCGAGAACGGCGCGATAGAAGAGGATGGGAACAAGTGCGCCTCGCTCCGATTGGGCTCGTAGCCGGCGCTGCGCACCCCTCACCCCCGTTCCCTCTCCCTCAAGGGGAGAGGAGGGCTCTTGGTGGGGGACTGTCGGAGAGCTTATCTCGATTGCATCAAGGCTTGGGACAATCCCACGCTGGCGATCCCAAAACCCGAACGCGGGGAATGCCTTCGCCATCTCGGGCACCGGCCTCCCCTCCGCCAGCGCCCGAAACACCGCCAGGATCGAATCGGCATTGTCCGGTCCGCCGGCCAGGAACAGCCGATGCAGGCCATGCCAATCGGCCTCGGCAATTGTGGAGCGCCCCAGCAGCACAGGATCGGGATTTCCATCGCCTGGCAGAAACGCCAGCGCGATGCCCTTCCGCCGCGCCAGCATCTCGATCTCGTCGCACCCATAGGGCCAGTAAGCTGCCCCGCCGATCAGCCGGATGACGATCAGGCTGGCGTGGGAAAGCGTATCCTCGCACCAGAGATCGACGGAGAAATTATGCGTCAGCCGCATCAGATTGGCCAGCCGCAGACCCTCCTCGCCGGCCCGGTCCGCCGCCGCCGCCAGCATGGCCAGCTCGCTATCGGCCGAAGAGGCAAAGGCGAACGCCCCCGGCGTTTGGGCGAGGTCGATGGCCTCGCCCTCTTGCTGCAATGCTCCGGCTTGTGCGGCGAGAAGGTGCATGGGCTAGACGACCTGTGCGGGCTGGAGCTGGAACGTCGCGCGGACGATGCC
Organism: Pelagibacterium sp. 26DY04; assembly: GCF_031202305.1. Classification (NCBI taxonomy): domain Bacteria; kingdom Pseudomonadati; phylum Pseudomonadota; class Alphaproteobacteria; order Hyphomicrobiales; family Devosiaceae; genus Pelagibacterium; species Pelagibacterium sp. 26DY04. Next base: position 390,329 of record NZ_CP101731.1, on the reverse strand, counting down.
GTGATCGGTGGTGCCGGTTTCCCGATGATCGTCGCGGTTCAGATGGTCATTGAGGATATCGAGCCCCTGGAACGACCAGATGCGCCGCCGCGAATTGTCGTAGAACTCCTGGCTCACCAGAATATGGTCGAGCGAAGTGCGCTCGTTCTGGAAGATGTGGGTGTAATAGACATCGCGCGTCGAGCGATATTGCTGCAGCGTCTGGGCTGTATAGAGCGAGGCGTCCCCGCCGCCCGCCGAGAGCCCCAGCAGGTAGCGCGGCTGGCCGGTCAAGACATTGGCGGTGTTGGACAGTGTCTCGTCGTTGATGTCGCCGAGCACGATCACCGGCATGTCGTTGCCGCGCATTCGCTCGATCAGCATCATGCGCAGCGCCGCAGCCTCCGCCGTGCGGCGGATGGTCGAAATCGCATAGCCGAGCGCTGTGGAATAGGGCGAATGGATTTCGCGCTCATACCAGCTTTCGCGGTAGACCTGGGTCGGGGATTTTGATTTGAGATGACAGACATAGACCGCGATCGGCTGCTGGGTTTCCACCGGCTGGATGGTGAAGTGGAGCACCGGACGCGAGAACCTGTCGATGGAAACATCGATCTGGGGCGTCTGCGGATCGTCGCCCTGGCTTTGCAGCCGGAAATTTTCGGGGAAATCGGCGATCCATTCGGGCTCGCCCACCAGCCATTCGGAACGCACCGCCGCCGCGCAGACGATGCCCTGCCCCTCGTGTCCCTGGGGCACCAGCGCTCTGTGACTGGTCTCCAACCCCGCCGCCATCAGCGCGTCGTCGAGCGCCCCGGCATGCCAGAGTTCTTGAAAGCCGATCACGTCTGCCGCCATCACCTCGAGCGCGATGCCCAGCCAGGAGATCTTTTCGTCATACTGGACCTGGGTCCAGCCCTCGCCCTGATAGATGGGAAGGCCGGGCCTGTTGAGGTTATAGAGATTGCAGGTGGTAAAGCTGATCTGTTCGCGAGCCATGGGCCATGCTCCTACCGGTTGCCGCTTGCGGACGGATTGTACCGATCCGCCCGAAAGCGAGGATAAACCGGAATCGAGGCGGTTAGCGTGACGCCCAATCAGGCGGCCTGCATCACCTTCTGGAGGCTCGCTTCAATCTCTTCGCGCGCCAGCGGGCTTTCCCCGATCACGACGAGGCGGGTGAGCCGTTCTTCATCGGCATTCCATTCTCGGTCGAAATAGGCGTTAACCCTCGGCCCTACCGCCTGGATGGCCAGCCGCGCCTTGGCGCCGGGGATGGCGGCAAAGCCTTTGAGGCGCAGCACGTCATGGGTGGCGATGGTGTCGGCGATCGCCGTCAGCAACTGGTCGCGCCCCGGCCCGGACGGCAGCGTCACCGAAAAGGAATCGAAATCGTCGTGCTCGTGGCCTTCCCCGCCATGATCCATCTCATGATGGCTTTCGCGGCCGGAAAGATCATCTTCGGACCCGATCCCCAGGCCCAGAAGCGCCATGGCATCCACATGCCCGTTGGCCGCCCGCACAATGGAGGTGCCCTTGCGCATATGCTTGCGCAATTGGGCCTCCACGGCATCGAGCACGGCCTCGTCCACAAGGTCGGTCTTATTGAGCACGATCATGTCGGCGGCCACCAGCTGGTCCTCGAACAATTCGCCCAGCGGGGTGTCGTGGTCGAGCATCTCGTCGAGTCGGCGCTGGGCGTCCACTGCCGCTTCATTGGCGGCGAACCGCCCCTCGGCGAGCGCCGCCGCGTCGGCAACAGTCACAACGCCGTCGATCGTCACTTCCGCCTTGATCTCGGGCCAGTTGAAGGCGCGGATCAGCGGCTGGGGCAGGGCGAGCCCCGAGGTTTCGATGACGATATGGTCCGGCCGATCGGGCCGGGCGAGGATCGCCTTCATGGTGGGGATGAAATCGTCGGCCACCGTACAGCAGATGCAGCCATTCGCCAGTTCGATCATGTCCTCTTCGCGGCACGTCTCGTCACCGCACCCCGCAAGGACATCTTTATCCACCCCGATATCGCCGAATTCGTTGATGATGAGCGCGATGCGCTTGCCCTTGGCGTGGCCGAGCAGGTGGCGCACCAGCGTCGTCTTGCCGGCGCCCAGGAACCCCGTGATCACGGTGGTCGGAATCTTAGTCTCTGTCATAGTTTAAGCCTCTTGCGCGTCCACCCGACGCGGGAATTGAGTGATGCACGAGGCTCCCGTTTGAAAGCCGCGTCCGGACGTGCTGGCAGGTCTCCTGGCTCGCCGCTCGGCCGGATCGCCTCCCCTTCCCGGCCATGTCGGCCAGTGGCGTTTCGGAGATGATCCATCGCGACTTACAGTTGCGGGGGCAGCCACGGCATTGGCCCCGTCAAGGGTCGTCCGCACCGTGTTCCCTTTTGCTTCCCCTCCCGACTCTTGCAACGAAAGGGGAACCAACACGGTTTAACCTCTGACACGCCCATTAAGTTCGAGTCAATTGCATCGGGGGGCGGGCTCGCTTATCACGAAACGGCAAACCGGAGAGACGACGACCATGAAGATGCGGCGGTTGGGGAAAACGGGCCTTTGGGTTTCGGAAATCGGGCTGGGCTGCTGGCAATTGGGGGGCGATTTCGGACCGATCGAAGACACCGAGGCCTCGACCATTCTCGCCAACGCCGCCCGGCTGGGCGTCAATTTCTGGGACACCGCCGACGTCTATGGCAATGGGCTCTCCGAACACCGCATCGGCACCTTTTACGGCAAGCCCGAAGATCTGGTGGTCGCCACCAAGGTCGGCCGCTCGTCCGCGCTCTACCCGGACAAGTACACAAAGGGCGGCATCAAGGACAGCCTCGAGGAATCGGCGCGCCGGCTGCTCGTCGATACCATCGACCTTGCCCAGCTCCATTGCGTGCCGCGCGACGTGCTCGAAGCCGGCGAGATCTTTTCCTGGATGGATGAGCTTCAGGCCGAGGGTCTCGTTAAAAACTGGGGCGCCAGCGTCGAAACCATCGAAGAGGCCGAGATCTGCCTTGAGCAGGATGGGCTCTCCACCCTGCAGATCATCTTCAACCTCTTCCGCCAGGACGCCGCCGACGGGCTGCTGGAAAAGGCCAAGCAGCGCGATGTCGGTATCATCGTGCGCCTCCCCCTCGCGTCGGGCCTGCTCTCTGGCAAATACACGCGCGAGACCGAATTCTCCCCCACCGACCACCGCAGCTACAATCGCGACGGGCAGGCCTTTTCGGTCGGGGAAACCTTCGGCGGCATCCCGTTCGAAACCGGGGTCGACCTTGCCGACCAATTGCGCGGCTTCGTGCCCGAAGGTCAGCGCATGAGCCTTTTCGCCCTGCGCTGGATCTTGGATCATGACGCGGTATCCACCATCATCACCGGCGTCTCCAACCCCGAGCAGATCGGCGTCAATGCGGAAGCGAGCGACCTGCCCGAGCTTTCGAGCGAGGTGCACGCCCAGCTCACCGAGTTCTACCGCGGCAAGGTGCGCCCGCACATCAGGGGCGAAGTTTAGAAATGATCCAATGCAGGCGGTCGTTCCAGGCACCGCTCACCTCCCCACCACCATGTTATTCCGGGATTTATTCCCGGAATCCAGCAGCAGCGCTTGCCAACGTCTCGACGGTTGCTCTTTTTCTTAACATTGCGCTTGATTTTCCCCCGCTCAGGCGCACTGGATAGGCCCATGCCAGCCCGCCATCGTGGCGGGCTTTTGCGTGAGCCCCATCGATGCCCGCCACCCTTGCTGCAACCCCTTCGCTCGCTTCCCTTTTCGCTCCCATCCTCCTGCTCATCGCCTCGAACGTCTTTATGACCTTCGCTTGGTACGGGCATCTGAAATTCCCCGCCACAGCGCTTTGGACGGTCGTGCTGGTGAGCTGGGGCATCGCCTTTTTTGAATACTGGCTCGCCGTGCCTGCCAACCGGATCGGCTATGGCGTCTACTCAGCCGCCGAACTCAAGACCATTCAGGAAGTGATCTCGCTTTCGGTCTTCGCGCTCTTTGCCATCTTCTATCTGGGCGAAAAATTCACCCTCAACCACGTCCTGGGCTTCGGCTTTATCGCCCTGGGTGCCTTCTTCATCTTCAAGGGGCCCATCAAGTAAAAGGCCGCCCGGAGGCGGCCTCTCAAGATCAGTGGACAGCGCCCGAACCGCCGGCGACGACGATTTCATAGGGCAATCCGGGCACGGCGATCCCGCCCGCCGGCTCGAACGCTTGCGCGTCGACGCGGTGAATGGTGCTCTCCCTCGGGTCGGTCACCAGGATTTCATCGCCCGCCACCGCGATGCGCGGCCGCGGATCGGCCCAATGGCCGTCCATGGAATAGGGTTCGGTCAGCGTCAGCTTGCCCTCGAATTGCCCCGAAAGCGTATTGAGCCGGTGCAAATCGCCGTCCTCGGTGAAGATATAGGCATATTGCGGCCGCACGTTATCGACAGCGAAGTGAACCCGGCGCGTGGGCAAGTCGATGAGGTTGAAGCTTTCTTCCGCCGGGTCGATCACCACCACCCGGTCGGCACCGAAATTGCCCAGGAAGTACTGAATGCCGACCCCGCCCAGGAGCGTGGAAACCTTGCCCTCGGGCAGATCGTCGGCATAGGGGAGATGGCTCACCTGCGGCCCTTCGGCGCTGTCGGTGACCAGCAGCAGCCCGGTTTCGCAAGCGATGGCGAGCAGATTGCCCGAGCTTGCCTCCCCATGCAAACCGGGACATGCATGGGTTTCCCCGATCGGGTTGTCGTCACCGTCAAGGACATTGATCCCCACGGGCAGATTGGACGGGTCTTCCGGATGCGGCTCGGTGATCAGCACATGGTCGCCATAGGCCGCCGCGACCCCGTGATGGGGCGCGCTCGAAGAGACAACCCGCGGTTCATCGGTCCCGAAACCGGATTCATCGATGATCTTGGCCACTCCTTCATTGTCGAAAAACAGCGCGATCTGTCCGTGATGCTCAACGAAGTGGACCGGATAGTCACCCTCGACCGAACCGTCGATGAGGCTGGGGTCGCTGATCTCGATATCGCCGTGGTCCCCGTGATCGTCGATCACGACCCCGGTCGAGATCGCCTGCACGATATCGTTGTCGCCCTGGACGGCAAAGACGGTCTGCCCGCTCGAGGTCCCATAGAGCCGCGCCGGCCCTTCGAGCGTGAAGGCCTCGATCACTTCGCCGGCCTCGAGATCGACGACGCTGACCGTGTTCTCGGCCTGATCGGCGACGAAGGCGCGATAAAGGGTCACCTCATCGGCCAGAACCGAACCGGGCAGGGCCAGGCCGGCCAACAGCGCGGCGTGCAAGGAGATTGAACGCATTTCGTCTTCCTTTCTAAATGGTATAACATAACAAAATTTTGCAAAGCCAAGGCCAGAGGGGTCCCGGCAGCGCAGTATCTTTGGAGAAGGAGGGCGGGACGGGAGCTCACCGCAAGCTCCCGTCCCTGATGCCCCGGCCAAGCCGATCCGGCAGGCAAACCGGATCAGTCGGCGAGGCAATCTGTAAGGCTGGTCGCCATGGTTTCGATCAGCGTGAAATAGAGATCCGGTCCGTCCGCGATCTCGGCGCCGAGCGGATCGAGCGTTCCGATCCGGGCACCGGTTCCCTCGGCTACCGTTTCGATCACCTGCGGAGAAAATTGCGGTTCGGCGAACAGGCAAGCAGCGCCCGTCTCGGCCACGACACCCTGGATTTCCGTCAGCCGGCCGGCACCGGGCGAGACTTCGGGATTGACCGTAAAGCTGCCGGTCGCTTCGATATCGAAGCGGTTCTCGAAGGCATGATAGGCATCATGGAAGACGAAGAACGGCTTGCCCCGCGCCGGCGCGATCTGTGCATCGATCTCCTGCTGGAGTTGGTCGAGACGAGCTGCCAACTCCTGGCCATTGGCATTATAGGCCTCGGCGTTGTCCGGGTCGGCCGCGATCAACGCATCGGCAATCGCCGCCACCATCAGCCGGGCATTCTGCGGATCGAGCCAGATATGAGCGTCCCCGTGCTCATGGTGATGGTCGTGATCGTGCGCCTCACCTTCGCCATGGGCGTGATCCTCGTCCCCGTGGCTATGGGGTTCGAACAGCCCGCCTTCGCGCAACGGAAGAATGGAAATCCCTTCCACCGCCATCATCTCGACTTGCGTTGCGTCCGAGGCCAGCGTGTCCAGCGGCCCGGCGAGAAAGGTTTCCATGCCCTCCCCGATCCAGAAGACGATCTCGGCGCTTTCGAGCTTGGCGGCGTCTGACGGGCGCATGGAAAACCCGTGCGGGCTGGCTGCGCCCTCGATCAGCAATAGCGGCTCGCCCACGCCCTCCATGACGCCGGAAACCAGCGAGTGCAGCGGCTTGATGGTGGCGACCACCTGAGGCGCGGCCAGAGCCGGCGTGGCTGAAAAAAGCGCCGCGATGGCAGGCGCAAGAGCACAAAGGACTTTATTGGGCATTGTCGGAACGGCTCCGGGCAACTATGTTATGACATTACACTGCGATGTAATGCTATAACGTTGCTATCGCTGTCAATCCGCTAAACGCGCGTCCGAGCCAACTGGTTGCCCGCCTGCTGCCCGGACTCCGCAGCCAACAAGGGCTGAACAAGGCATGAAAAATTTCGTGGCGCCCCAACGCGACGATATCGTCAAGGTCCAGGGCATCGGCGTTGCCCGCGACGGCCGCTGGCTGGTGCGCGGGGTCGATATGGCCATCGCCCGCGGCGAGATCGTGACCCTGATCGGCCCCAATGGCTCGGGCAAGTCAACCACGGTCAAGACCGCGCTGGGCATCCTAAAACCCGACGAAGGCACCGTCTGGCGCGCGCCAAGACTCAAAATCGGCTATGTGCCGCAAAAAATCGCCATGGACCGCTCTCTTCCCATGACGGTCGAGCGGCTGATGGGATTGACCGGTCGGCACGGCAAGTCCGAGATCGCCGAGGCGCTTGCCATCGTCGGCATCCCCCATCTCGCCCGCGCCCAGGTCCATTCCCTTTCGGGCGGGGAATTCCAGCGCGCGCTCATCGCCCGCGCCATCATCGGCAAGCCCGATCTGCTTGTTCTCGACGAGCCCGTCCAGGGCGTCGATTTCTCCGGCGAAGTGGCGCTTTACGACCTCATCGGCACCATCCGTGACCAGACCGGCTGCGGCGTCCTGCTCATCTCCCACGATCTGCATGTGGTGATGGCCCGCACCGATACGGTGATTTGTCTCAACGGACATGTCTGCTGCCAGGGTTCGCCCGAGACCGTGGCCGCCAGCGGCGAATATGCGGCCCTGTTCGGCCCGCGCGCCGCCCAGACGCTGGCCTTCTACCGCCATGAGCACGACCACGCCCACCTTCCCGACGGATCGGTGCGCGATGCCACCGGCCAGCTTCATTTCGATCACCACGCCCATGGGCCCCATTGCGAGCATGAGGGCCATAAGCATGCTTGAGAGCTTTTTCACCCGCGCGCTTCTCGCCGGCGTGGGGCTGGCGGCGGTCACCGGGCCGCTGGGCAGTTTCATCGTCTGGCGGCGCATGGCCTATTTCGGTGACACCATGGCCCATTCGGCCATTCTCGGGGTTGCCCTGGCCCTGTTCTTTTCCTTTTCCCCCATCGCGGGCGTCTTTGCCATCGCCGTGCTAATCGCCCTGCTGCTCGGTTTCCTGCAGCGCCGCGGCACGCTTTCAGCCGACTCCCTTCTCGGGCTTTTGAGCCACTCCACCCTGGCGCTGGGCCTGGTGCTGGTGTCGCTGATGCCGCATGTGCGCATCGATCTGATGGGGCTTTTGTTCGGCGACATTCTCGCCGTCTCGGTCACCGATCTGGCGCTGATCTATGGCGGCGGCATCGCCGTCCTGGCCGTTCTGGGCTGCCTCTGGCGGCCCATGCTCGCCGGCACGGTTTCCGAGGAAATCGCCCAGGCCGAAGGGCTCAACCCCGAGCGCACGCGGCTGATCTTCATGGTGCTGTTGGCCGGGCTGATCGCCATCGCCATGAAGATTCTTGGCGTGCTGCTCATCACCGCCATGCTGATCATCCCCGCCACCGCCGCTCGCCGGCTGGCCCGGACCCCCGAGCAAATGGCGCTTTATGCCGCCCTGGGCGGCGTTGCCGCCGTGCTCGCCGGCCTGTGGGCCTCGCTCCATTTCGATACGCCCTCGGGCCCCTCGATCGTGGTTGCGGCGCTCGGCGTTTTCGCCATAACCTCGATTCTGCCCATCGAAGCGTTTCCGGCTAATGCCGACTCCAATTCCGCTGCCGGATCCAAAGGAGCCGTCTCGCAATGATCGCCCATACCGATCTCACCCGCAATCAATCGCTGGTTCTCGACCGGCTGGAAAAGGCCGAAGCGCCTATGAGCGCCTACGCCCTGCTCGACCAGTTGCGCGATGAAGGCCTGCGCGCCCCGCTCCAAGTCTATCGCGCTCTCGACAAGCTCCTGGACATGGGTCTCGCCCACCGCCTGGAATCGATGAACGCCTTCGTCGCCTGCGCCCAGCCCCATTGCCACGCCTCAGGGCTCATCGCCTTCGCCATTTGCGAAAAATGCGGTCAGGTTTCCGAATTCTCCGACGATGTCGTCCGCGACCGTCTTAATGCCTGGGCCGACCGCGAAGGGTTCGTCATGAAGCGCACCACAATGGAAATCCGCGGCGAATGCCGCGCCTGCGCGGCCTAACTCTGCCTCACGGGGGCGCACCGCGTTTCCATGAACGCGCTTACCCCCGCCCGCCCCCTCTCCTCTCGTCGCCCTCGGGCTTGATCCGGAGACCCGCTTCCTATCGAAGCCGCTGAAGAGGTGGACAGCCCGGCGTCGCCCACAAGATACTCGCGAGCGGTTTGGCGGATCGGGTACAATCCCCCTGTCAATCCGGGACATGTTCCCGGAATCCAGCAGCAGCCTCTCCCCCACCACCGTCCGGTGTATCCTCACCTACTCGAGGAAGTAGGTGATCGTCGTCACCACCCGTACCTTCTTTTCCATCTGCTTTTCCGGCCGTTGATCGGGGATTTCCACCGCCGCCAATATCTCGAACACGCCCTGGTTCGCCGTCTGGATCGTCCCCACCTCGGCACCGGCTTCGGCCGCGAACTGTTCGGCCGCCTCGCGCGCTCTTTGGGTGGCCTCGGCCAGCATGTCCGTCTTTAGATCGTTAAGCGCGGTAAAGATGTAGCTCGGACCTGCATTGTAGCTGTCCGAGGAAAACACCACCCCGGCGCGCAGCAGATCGCCGATATTGCGCGAGGCCGTCGCGATCGCCTCCACATCCTCAGATGTGACGATGAACTCCTCGGTCAGAACGAACCGCGCCTCGTCCGGAGTGCCCGAGGCGTTGTAGCCGGCCAGCCGGTCCTCGACGAGGATATTCTGGACATTCATCGCATCCTCGGGAAAACCCGCGCCGGTCAGGAACTCGCGCACCGCAGCGTCGGAGGCTTCCAGTTGCGCCCGCGCATCCTCGAGCGTGGGGCCGGTCGCCACGAACTTGATCGGCCAATGGGCGATATTGGCCATCACATTGCGCTCGGACAGCCCTTTGACCGTTACCGTCCGGATCGGCTGGCGCGATTCGATCAACGCCTGTCCTCCCAGCCAGCCGGCCAGCGCGATGCCGATGGCGATAAGAAGCGCGGCGACGATACGCGAAAATGTGAGCATGGTTCGGTCCCCAAACAAAAAACGCCCCCCGGCGCGAAGCCGATGGGGCGCTTCAATCGTGGCGGGTTTTGGGCGGCGCCTACGCCACCTTGGCGATATCGGGCACCGCGTCGAGCAGCATCTTGGTGTAGTCGGCCTTGGGCGCTCCGAAGATGTCCTCGACCGGCCCGTTTTCGACCAGTACGCCATTGTGGAGCACGCCCACCGCGTCCGCCATCTGACGCACCACCGCCAGGTTGTGGCTGATCAGCAGATAGGTCAGCCCGAACTCCTCCTGGAGCTGGCTCATCAATTCGAGCACCTGGGCCTGAACCGAAACGTCCAGAGCCGAAGTCGGCTCGTCGCAGATGATGAATTCGGGCTGGCTCGAAAGCGCCCGGGCGATGGCGATGCGCTGGCGCTGCCCGCCCGAGAACTCATGCGGATATTTCCGCATCGCCTCGGGGTCCAGCCGTACGCGGCGCAGAAGGTCTGCCACCCGATCGCCGATCTCGCTTCCATTGCGCGAAATCCCCAGCGCCCGCATCGGCTCGGCGATGATCTCGCCCACCCGCCAACGCGGATTGAGGCTGGCATAGGGGTCCTGGAAGATCATCTGGATTTTCGAACGCCGCTTGGCCAGCGCATCCCTGTCGCGCCAGATGTCGGTACCCTCGAGCTTGACCGAGCCTGCCGTGGGCTCGAGCAGTCCCACCAGCATGCGCGCGCAAGTCGATTTGCCCGATCCCGATTCACCCACCAGGCCATAGGTCTGGCCCTTCTGGATCGAAAAGGACACATCGTTGACCGCCTTGACGATCTTGCGGCTGCCGCCGAACACCCGGCTCAGCATCGAGGGCGAGAGGTCGAATTCCTTGGACAGTCCCTCGACAACCACCAGTGGCGCATCGGTTTTTTCCGAAGCGAAACCGCCCCCTTGCGCGGCGGCGGCTGCAAATCGCGGATTCTGCGCCTTGATCGACGGAATCGCCTCGATCAGCTTTTGGGTATAAGGCTCCTTGGGCCGGTGGATGATGTCGCCCACCGTTCCCGTCTCGACGATCTTGCCCTTGTTCATCACGATCATGCGGTCGGCCGCCTCGGCGATCACCCCCATATCGTGGGTAATCAGCATCACCGCCACGCCGCGCTCGGCACACAGGCGCTTCAAAACCTTGATGATCTGGGCCTGCACCGAAACGTCGAGCGCCGATGTGGGTTCGTCGGCGATCACCAGTTCGGGCTCGGCGGCCAGCGCCAGCGAGATCACCACGCGCTGGCGCATGCCGCCCGAAAACTGGTGCGGATAGGCGTTGATACGTTCTTCCGGATTGGGGATGCCCGCATCGGTCAAAAGCTCGATGGCGCGCTTTCTTGCCTGGTCCTGCGACATCGGCAGGTGACGGCGGATGGTCTCGATCAATTGCTCGCCCACCGTATAGAGCGGGTTGAGCGAGGTCAGCGGATCCTGGAACACCATGCCGATCCGGCGACCGCGAATCTTGCGGTAGCCTTCCTCGTCGAGCCTGTCGATGCGCTCGCCCTTCAATTTGATTTCGGCGGCGCTCACCTCGCCGGGCCGGTCGACCAGCCCCATGATGGCGGTGCCGGTCATCGATTTGCCGGCCCCCGATTCTCCGACCACGCCCAGCACTTCGCCGGGCATGATATCGAAGGAAATCCCGTCGACGGCGGTGAAATCCCCACGCCGCAGGTGGAAGACGACCTTGAGGTCCTTTACGGACAGAAGCGGTTCAGTCATCAGCGCAGCCTCGGGTTGAGCGCATCGCGCAGCCAGTCACCGAGCAGGTTGACCGACAAGGCAAGAAGGACAAGCGTCACGGCGGGGAAGAACAGGATCCACCATTCGCCCGAGAACAGGAATTGCTGGCCGATGCGGATCAGCGTTCCGAGGGAGGGCTGGGTTGGGGGCACGCCCACCCCCAGGAAGGACAATGTCGCCTCTTCGATGATGGCGAGCGCCAGCCCGATGGTGGCGATCACCAGCACCGGCCCCACCACGTTGGGCAGGATGTGACGCACGAGGATAATGATGGGATTGACGCCCATGATGCGGGCCGCAGACACATAGTCCTTCTGCCGCTCGACCATGGTCGCCCCGCGTACCGTGCGGGCGAACTGGGCCCAGTTGGAAAGCCCGATGGCAAGGATCAGCACCACGAGCGCGGTGTTTTCCTGCTGGCTGGGCGGGATCAGCCCGCGCGCCACGCCAAAGATCAAAAGCGCGATCAGGATGGCCGGGAACGAAAGCTGGATATCGGCGATGCGCATGATGATGGCATCGACCAGCCCGCCGCGATAGCCGGCGACGAGCCCCAGCCCGACCCCCAGCACCATGGCGAAAATGGTGGCCGAAAGGCCGACGAACAGCGATACGCGGGAGCCGTGCAGGATGGTCGAGAGCACATCGCGGCCCTGATGGTCGGCGCCCAGAAGAAAGTAATTACCGGCAAAGCTCTCGCTCATGGGCGGGGTGAATCCGTCCATCAGATTGAGCGTGCGCGGATTGAACGGATCGTAGGGGGCGATCCAGGGCGCCAGGATGGCTGCCAGGATCAGCACCACCGCAACGATCGAGGCGACAATGGCCACCGGCGAGGTGCGGTAGGAATAAAAGATATCGGAATCGATGATCTTGGCGAGGCGCCCTCTGGGAGCCTGGGCTGAAATCTCACTCATGGGTCAGTTCCCCCGAGCCGGGCCACCGATCCGCAGGCGCGGGTCGACGACATAATAAAGAATATCCACGATCAGGTTGATCGCGACGAACACGAAGGCGATGAACATCAGGTATGCCGCCATCACCGGCACGTCGACGACGGCCACCGAATTGACGAACAGCGAGCCCACGCCCGGCCACTGGAACACCGTTTCGGTGACGATCGCGAAGGCGATGACCGACCCCAGTTGCAGCCCGGTAATGGTGATCACCGGCACCAGAGTGTTCTTGAGCGCATGGCCGAAATTGATGGCGCGCTTGGAGAGCCCGCGGGCCCGCGCGAACTTGATGTAATCCTGGCGCAGCACCTCCATCATCTCGGCGCGCACTAAGCGCATGATCAGCGTCATCTGAAACAGCGACAGCGTGATGGCCGGCAGGATGATCGAGCGCAGCCCGCTCTCGGTCAAAAAGCCGGTGTGCCACCAGCCCAGATCCACCACCTCGCCGCGCCCGAAACTGGGCAGCCATTGCAGCTCGACGGCAAAGACGTAGATGAGCCCGATACCGATGAGGAAAGTGGGCAGCGACACCCCGATCAGCGAGAATGCCATGACCCCGGCGGCCGCCCAGTTCTTGGGGTTGAGGGCGGTAAACACCCCCAAGACGATCCCCAGCGTCAGGGCGATCGTGGCGGAAACCAGCGCCAATTCGATGGTGGCGGGCAGGCGCGAAAGGATCAGGTCGGCCACCGGCGTCTGCAGACGGTAGGAAATGCCGAACTGGCCCTGGATGGCGTTGCCGAGGAACCGGAAATACTGCTCATAAGCCGGATCGTTAAGCCCCAGCCGCTCGCGGAGCTGCTCCTGGTCGGCGATAGAGGCTTCCTGGCTGACCAGCGAAGCGACCGGATCGCCCACATAGCGGAACATGATGAAGGCGATGAGCGAAACGGCGAGCATCACCAATATGGCTTGTCCGAGCCGTTTGAGTATGAAGGCCAGCATGGTGGTCTCCGTAAAGCGCTTTCGCGGGATCGTGGGCCGGCCCCGGACGGGCGGCCTGATCAGGCGCGATCAAAGTGTATAGGAATTCGCCGCTGGAACAAACGCCAGGCCGGCGCATCAAACGAAACGCCGCGCCACAACGAGAAAGCCGTGGCGCGGCGCGTTCGGGAACCGCCGGTCTATTCGAAGGTGACCGTGGTCATGTTGGGCTGGTTTTCAGGATGGACGGCGAGGGTCATGTCGTCGCGCATCGCATAGGCCAGCACCTGGACGTGGATGGTGAGGAACAGATTGTCTTCCTGCACCTGCTCCCAGATATCGGCGATCACCTGGTTGCGGGCGTCGATGTCGGTCATCGTGCCCAGCGACTGGATCATCTCGTCGACCTCGGGGTTCGAATAGAGCCCGATATTATAGGTGCCATATTCGTCGGTCTTGGTGTGGACCAGGTCGTTGAAGATGTAGGCCGAATCGAAGGTCGGCACGCCCCAGCCCAGAAGATAGAAGTCGGTCTCGTTATTGAGGATCAGCGGCGAGTGCTGGGCGATCGGGCGGGACGCGAGCGTCACGTCGATGCCGATCTGGCCGAGCATGCCCACCACGGCCTGGGAGATCGCCTCGTCATTGACGTAGCGGTCATTGGGCGTGTCCAGCGTCACCGAGAAGCCATCGGGATAGCCGGCCTCGGCCATCAGTTCGCGGGCGCGCTCCAGATCGGGCTCAGGGCAGGCATCGAGCTCTTCGGTCCAGCCGTTGACGAACGGAGGCATGTTGACACAGGTGGGGATCGACTGGCCGCGCATCACGATCTGCTGGATGGCCTGACGGTCGACGGCGAGCTGGATCGCTTCGCGCACCTGCGGGTTGGCGAAGGGGTTTTCCTCAAGGTCCGAGGAAAGCAGCGGCTCGTCGTCCATGGCGTAGCCGAAATAGATGGTGCGGTTTTCCGGGCCAGTCTCGACCTTGATGCCCTGGGTGCCCGCCAGGCGCTCGATGTCCTGCACCGGCACGTCCTGGACGAGATCGACTTCGCCCGACAGCAGCGCGGCAACGCGGGTCGCATCGTCGGCGATCGGGGTATAGATGATCTCGGTCACCGCCGGGGCTTCGCCCCACCAGTTCTCGTTGAGCGTCAGGACCGAACGCACGTCCGGATCGCGCTCGGCGAGCACGTAGGGGCCGGTGCCGTTGGTGTTGCGCACGGCATAATTGTCTTCACCAGCGCCAAAATCCTGGACTTCCTGCAGGTCGTGTTCTTCCGACCAGCCGGCATCCATGATGAAGGTGTTAGTGACGTTGTTGGGATAGAGCGGGGAGGGACCGGCCATCTGAAATTCGACTGTGTAGTCGTCCACGGCGGTGACGCTCTCGACGTCAGCATGGAGCTGACGCATGTTGGAATTCTCGCTCTTGGCGCGCTCGATTGAGAACACCACGTCCTCGGCGGTGAACTCCTGGCCTTCGTGGAAGGTCACCCCTTCGCGCAGCTCGAACACCCATACGGTCTCGTCGCCTTCCTTGACGTACCAGTCGGTCGCCAGGCGAGGCTGGAGGTTGCCTTCCACGTCGCGGTCGAGCAGCGTTTCGTAGATATGGTGGTTGAAGGTGTGGGTCGTGCCCTGGTTCTGGGAGTGCGGGTCGAGCGTGAGCGCGTCCGAATTGCGGGCCCAGCGGAGCGTTTCCGCGCTGGCTGCCCCCACGAGCATGGAGGAGGCCAGAAGGGCCGCCGCGATGCCGGTAAGCTTATTTCGCATATTGAATTCCCCTTGAAAATGAAATCACCACCGGTGGCGTTGCCGGCCACCGGTGGTGAATACCATCAAACAGAACGCGCCCACCCCCGCTGAGCAGGCACGAAATACTGACGCTCGGGTCTAATATGTCGAAACTGCACGGCCGGACGAATGAACACTCTCTGTTGATCTTCTTGTGCAGGGATTATCGTTTTGCATGATGATCCCTCCCTGCGACTTGGGGCCAGCAACGCTAAGCGCGCTGCGCGCCGAGACGGCAACAAAGCGTCTTTTGTTTGATCGCGCAATGGGTAAGTCCGGAACGTTTGCGTCAACTTTATTGACCTTTCTTGACCGCTTGGTCAAAAAATGGCCAAATTCCGGGGCGTTTGAGCGTACTTACCGGTACGATATGCGGAAATTGTTGGCAAAAATTTTTTGTGCCCTCCTGTTGCACAAGCCGTCCGGGCCGCGAAAACGCCCGATCTGAGCGTGAATCAGAGGCTAATCGCCATGGATAGCGCGGCTGTCGGCGGGCGCCTCGTCCCGTTCGGTCTTGCCATAATCGCGCAACACATGCGCCACCCGGAGCCGATAGCCGGCAAAGACCCGTTCCCCTCCCGCCTTCTGGGCCTGCCGGTGCTCCTCGGTGTTGCGCCAGGCCGCCACCGCCGCCTCACTTTCGAAGAACGACAGCGACAGCACCTTGCCCGGCGTCGAAAGGCTCTCGAATCGCTCGACCGAGATGAACCCCTCTATGGTTTCGAGTCGCGGCCGCAGCGTTGCGGCGATATCGAGATACTGGTCCCGGGGTCCGGCCTGAGGCTCCATTTCAAAGATGACGGCGATCATTGGTCGACTCGCCGCAAAAACGTCCGGTCTTCGCGCCGGATGAACCCCTCACGCATGGCGAAGGCGTAGTTCTCCCGCCCCAACGGGTCCTGCGCCAGCCGGGCGCGATAGGCTTCGTATGCGGCAAGGCTCTCGATACCGTAGATGCCATAAGCGAGCGTCGCCGACCCCTCATGGGGCGCGAAATAACCGATCAGCTCCGCACCACAGCGCGGAATGGCCTCGCCCCAATTGCGGGCATAGGCGGCAAACATCTCCGTTTTGGTCGGCTCGATCTCATAGCGGATCACGCAGGTCAGCATAGTTTTGGCTCCTCTGGTTGCGTCTCCTTCTATCATCTTGCATGGCACCCATGCTTCGGCTAGCATCGAACTATGAAGGAAGGTCCCGACATCACCCATGCCGCAGCGCTCATCGGGGAACCGGCCCGCGCCAACATGCTGGTCGCCCTGATGAGCGGCAAGGCGCTGACCGCAACCGAGCTCGCCTCGGAAGCGGGCATCACACTGCAAACCGCCAGCGCCCATCTGGGCAAGCTGCGCGAGGGCGGCATGCTGGTCATGCGCCGCCAAGGCCGGCATCGCTACTTCGCCCTGGCCAGTTCCGATGTGGCGAGCGCGCTCGAAACGCTCATGGGCCTTGCCGCCCGCTCCGGCCATCTGCGCACCCGCACCGGCCCTGCCGACACCGCCCTGCGCACCGCGCGGGTCTGCTACAACCATCTGGCCGGCGATCTGGGCGTGCAGATGTTCGAAAGCCTTCGCGCCCGGCAGGTGCTCGAACTCTCCGCCGATGGTTTGGGCGTCTCGCCACAAGGGGTTTCGTTCCTTGAAGCCTTCGGCATCGATCTTGGCGCGCTCGGTCGCGCGCGCGGCGCGCTTTGCCGCGAATGCCTCGACTGGAGCGAGCGCCGCTCGCATCTGGCCGGCAGCCTTGGCCGCGCGCTGTTTTCCCGCATCGAAACCCTGGGCTGGGCCCGGCGCGACGCCAAAAGCCGCGCCGTGCTGTTTACCCCCGAGGGGCTCGAACATTTCCATTCCACCTTTCCGCCGCGCCGGGATTGACCAGCCCGCCCCTCCTCCTGCCCCTCCAGTGTAAAAAGGAGCTTCCCATGCCCCTCCGCCGCCTCGGCCAAACGTCCATTTCCATCGAACCGCTGGTTCTGGGCGGCAATGTCTTCGGCTGGACGCTGGATGAAGCGCAGAGCTTTGCGGTGCTCGACGCCTATGCCGGGGAGGGTTTCACAATGATCGACACCGCCGATTCCTATTCCAAATGGGTGCCGGGCAATCCGGGCGGCGTCTCGGAAACCATCATCGGCAATTGGCTCAAATCACGCGGCGACCGCCACAAGATGGCCATCGCCACCAAGGTCGGCACACGTCTCGACCGGGACGAAAAGGATCTTTCGGCCGCCTATGTCGAACAGGCCTGCGAAGCCTCGCTGCGCCGGCTCGGCGTCGATCACATCGATCTCTATTTCGCCCATTGGCCCGACCCCGAGGTCACCCATGAAGAAACGCTGCGCGCCTTCGAAAAGCTGATCGAGAGCGGCAAGGTCGGCCATATCGGCTGCTCGAACTACGATGCGCCCCTGCTCTCGGCGGCGCTCGAGGTCTCGGCCAGCGAAAGCCTGCCGCGCTATCAGGTGCTGGAAAACGAATACAATCTCTATTCGCGCGAGAGCTTCGAGAGCGAGGTGCAGGAGCTGGTGCTGGCCGAAAAGATCGGAGTGATCGTCTATTACGGCCTCGCCTCGGGGTTCCTCACCGGCAAATACCGCAGCAAGGCCGATTTCGACAAATCCCAGCGCGGTGGCGCCATGGGCAAATATCTCAACGAGAAGGGCTTTGCCATCCTCGCCGCCATGGACAAGGTGGCCGGGGAGACCGGCGCCAGCCATGCGGAAATCGCACTGGCTTGGCTCGCCGCCCAGCCTGGCGTCACGGCCCCCATCGCCTCGGCGACTTCGGTCGAGCAGGTGGAAAGCCTCGCCCGCGGCGCCCGGCTCGAGCTCACCGCCGACCAGATCCAAGCACTCTCCGCCGCCGGCCGCTAGGGCATCCGGTTTCCGGCGACGCGGCGGTCGTCCGGCACAGCCGCCCACACCTCTGCCTGACATTCCGGGACTTGTTCCCGGAGGCGCGGCACCAGCCACTCCAGCGCCGAGATCACCCCGCCGGCGGCTCCCAAAGCTCGATCGGATTGCCGTCCGGATCATGGATGCGCGCAAAGCGCCCGGTCTCGGGCGTATCCCACTCGGCCCGCGTCTCGATGGCGATGCCGGCCGCGGCAAGCTCGTCCATGAGCGCTGTGAGATCGTCGACGCGGAAATTGATCATCCACTGCTTGTCCGGCGGGAAATAATCGGTGTCCCGCCGGAATGGGGCAAAAACGGTCATTCCCGCCTCCTGCTCCCAAAAGCCCGTGACGCCCAGATGGGTTTCATACCATCTGGCCAGCGCCTCGATGTCGCCGGCGCGAAAGAACACGCCTCCAATTCCCGTCGCCCGCGCCATGGCGCCCTCCTTTCGAACTCCCGCCTGATCGCACCCAACGCGAAACCTCGACGAAAGGTCAAGTGGTATAGTCCTTGCGCCCATTTGCCGCGGCAATTATGACAGGACTGCCGTGGTTGCCTCACCTCTTTCGAAAGGAGCGCGCGTTTCCGTGTCGATGATCTCGCAGAAAGCCCGCTACGCGTTGCGTGCGCTTGTGGCGCTCACTCGCGCCGGCGAGGGCGAAAGCCTTATGATCTCGGAAATCGCCGCCGATCAGGACATCCCGAAAAAATTCCTCGAACAGATCCTGCTCGAACTCAAGCGCAACGGCATCGTCATGTCCAAGCGCGGCAAGTCGGGCGGCTATCTGCTGCTCAAGGCCCCCGGCCAGATCAGCTTCGGGGAGGTGTTGCGCATCATCGACGGCCCCATCGCCCCGCTCCCATGCCTTTCGAAAATTGCTTATCGCCGCTGCATCGATTGCAAGAGCGAGGCCGATTGCGAAATCCGCCACGTCTTCTCCAAGGTCACCGACGCCACGCGCGCCGTCCTCGACCGCACGACCCTCGCCGACGCCGTCGGCGAGATGGACGTGCTGGACCGGGCAGTGAGTGCGTGAAACGCCGTTGAGAGGACAACTCGGGCAGCGCTTAAGCAGGAGCACTGGCACCGCAAGGAGAGCCCCTTCTCCCCTGGTGGGAGAAGGGGCGGGGATGAGGGGGCGCTGAGCCAGCACAATCCCCACCGTCAGCGGCCTACCCCACCACCCTCTCGCCCTTCACCCAAACACCTGCCACCTCCACCCCATCGGACAGGTGCACCATCGACGCCGCTGCGCCGGCGCCCAGATGCCCCATCGCGCCGGCGTCTATCGCCTGCGCCGGATAATGCGATGCCATCCTGAGCACTTCGTCGAGCGACAATCCCAGAGTGCGGTACATATACCGCACCGCCTCGATCATGGTGAGATCGGCCCCCGCCAATGTCCCATCGGCCAGCCGCAAGGCTCCATCGGCCCGTACGATCCGGCGGTCGTTAAGAGTAAATCCGTCCATATCGGTCCCCATGGGCGACATGGCGTCGGTCACAAGGAAGATCCTGCCCGGCCCGGTCTTGGCCCGCAGCGCCACCCCGATGCTTGCCGGATCGACATGGATGCCGTCGGCGATCAGCCCGGCCCAGACGCCCTGGCTGAGCGCCGCCCCCACCAGCCCCGGCTCGCGATTGCCCAACTGGCTCATGGCGTTGAACAGATGCGTCACCATCGAAGCGCCCGCATCAAATGCGGCCACCGCGCCCGCGTGTCCGGTATCGGAATGACCCAGCGAAACCGTCACCCCCCCTGCCGCGAGCCGGGCAATCTGATCGGGCGCAACCGATTCCACGGCCACGGTGGTGAGCAGGGCCGGCATTTTCGCCCGCGTGTCGAGCAGGGCCGCGAGATCGGCCTCCTCCATGGGCCGGATATAATCGGGATTGTGCGCACCCTTGCGCGCCACGGAAAGATGCGGCCCCTCGATATGGAGCCCGGCAAAACCTTTGACGCCCGCCGCATGGGCCGCGATACCCGCATCGAGCGCCTCGCGCGTCACTTCCCGCGTATCGGTCACCAGCGTCGGCAACAGCGCCGTGGTGCCGAACTGGAAATTGGCCGCGCAAAGCCGCTCCAGCCCTTCGACCGTACGGTCCTCATTGAACAGCACCCCACCCGCGCCATTCACCTGCAGGTCGACAAAGCCGGGCACCAGCATGCCCCCGGCCAATTCGATCCGTTCGGCATCGGCGGGAACATCCTCCAGCGGCACGATACCGCTCACGACGCCATCGGCGGCAAGCAGCGCCCGCCCCTCGTGCCAGGTCTCGCCATCGAAGATCGGCGCGCCGGAAATCGATATTGTCGTCATAGGGTGGCCGTCACTTTGCGCAGATGGGGAGGCTCGTCGGGGTTGAAGCCGCGCTTGCGCGCCAAGGCTTCGATGAAGCCATAGAAGGAAACCACCAGCGCGATCGGATCGGTCAGCGGGTGCCCGGTACGGGCCACCGGCAGCGCGGTCCCGGCCCCCGGTTCGGGATCGGTCACGAACACGGTGCCCCCCTGCTGCGCCAGCCGCGAACAGGTTTCGAGGATCGAGGGCCGCGCCTTGTCGGCGACCGAGAGCGCCAGAACCGGAAAACCGCGCTCGACGATCGCGGCCGGCCCGTGCAGTACTTCGGCGGTCGAATAGGCTTCTGCATGGAGCCCCGAGGTTTCCTTGAACTTCAGGGCCGCTTCACTGGCGATCGCCGCGCCCGGCCCGCGCCCGAGCACATAGAGGGAGCTGACGTCCGCCGTCGCCTCCACCAGCGCCGACCAATCGCATGAGAGCGCGTTGTCCAGCGCCTCGGGCAAGGCATCGAGCACCCGGATCAGCCGCTCGTCCCCGCTCCAGCCGGCAACGATCGCCAGCCCCGCCACCGCCGAGGTGACGAAGGTCTTGGTCGCGGCCACCGAATGTTCCGCCCCCGCGCAGATGTCGACGACGTGATTGGCCGCTTCGGCCATGGGCGAGTCCACCGAATTGGTGATGGCGATCGCCGTCGCCCCCGAGCGCCGGGCGCTCGAGAGCATGGCGACGATATCGGGGCTTTTCCCCGATTGGGAAATCCCAATAGCTCCGGCCCGATCCAGCTTGAGATCGACCCCGTAGATCGATGCAACCGAGGGCCCGACCGAAGCCACCGGCACCCCCGTCGCCAGCTCGCACGCATATTTGAAATAGGTCGCTGCGTGGTCGGAAGACCCGCGCGCCACGGTCACGATCACATTGGGATCGGCGGATTTGAGCGCCCGCGCCGCCGCATCGAGCGCGCCGCGTCCGTCGGTCAGGAGCCGTTCGACGGCCTTGGGAATCTCGGCCACTTCGCGCTTCATATGGGTGGTCTGAGTCATGCGGGCCACAAATCCTTTTAGATACGCAGTTCGGCGACAAAGTCGTAGGCGTCGCCGCGATAGATGGAGCGGGTGAATTCGACGATCCGCCCCGAAGCCAGGTAAGAGGTGCGCTCGATCTTGAGGCTGGCCGCCCCTGCCGCTACATCGAGCAGATCGGCGTCCTGGCCTCCGAGATTGACCGCGGCGATGCGCTGGATGGCGCGCACCGGGCGATTGCCGGTCTTTTCCAGATGCGCGTAAAGCGAGGCCCTGATGCCGTCGGGGTCGGGCAGAATCGAGGCGGCGAGCGAAGCGCGCTCGATGGCCAGCGGATTGCCGTCGGCCATGCGCAGCCGGTTGACCCGCGCCACCTTCTCTCCGGCCCCCAGGCCCAGCACCACAGCTTCCTGCGGGGAGGGATCGTAAAGCCCACGGTCGAGCCATTGATTGGTCATCGTCCGGCCCCGCCGCGCCATGTCCTCGGTGAACGAGGTGAGGCTGGAAAGCGGCTGCTCGACGCGTTCGATGCGCGGGGCAACGAAGGTTCCCGAGCCATGGCGCTGGATCAGAATCCCGTCGGCCACCAGGTTCTGCACCGCCTTGCGCACCGTCACCCGAGAAACGTCGGCGGTCGCGGCGATATCGCGCTCCGAAGGCAGCGCGTCGCCGGGATTGATGAGCCCGGATCTGACCGCATCCTCGATCGAACGGCGCAATTTGAGATAGAGCGGCCCGCCGCCCGGCGCTGCGGCGGTCTGCCGGAAAATGTCCTCGATGCTCAGAGTCATTGCCCGCTCCCCGCCCCGCTTCATGACGAAGCGCTCCTGTGATCCACATAATACCAATATCAGGCCATTGGAAAAGCCATGAGAACGGAAAATTCGCAAAAGACGGAAAAAGCGGCAGAAATCGGGGAACCATGGGCCCTCCCCATCTGCGATCATCACAAAATCGTAACACCCCACTGGACAAGTGGTATTTTTTTGGCATTATCGAGTTGTCAGGAGGAATTGCATGAAGCGTAGGGGTGACATGCAGATCGGAACAGCGGCGCGGGACATCCGGCCATGAGCGCGCTTGCGTCCACGGAAGCCGCCGATCCGCGCTATGCCGGGCTCGATGCCTGGGAGGATGAAGCAATCCTCTCGGCCCTGCTCGACGGCCAGAAGCGTGGCCTCGACGCCGTCACCACCGTTATTCCCGACATCGCCAGGGCGGCCGAACTCGCCGTCGCCGCGCTCAGGGCCGGCGGGCGCCTCGTCTATCTCGGCGCCGGCAGCCCCGGCCTCATCGCCCTATCGGACGCACTCGAAATCCCCCAGACCTATGGCATCGCTCGCGATCGTATCGTGATCCTCATGGCCGGCGGCCAGGCGATGACCGAAGAACTGCTCGGCGGGCCCGAAGACGACACCGAAGCGGGTGCAGCCGATATCGCCCAGGCCGGCGTCGGCCCCAATGATTTCGTCATCTGCCTGTCAGCCAGCGGCACCACGCGCTACACGGTCGCCGGCCTTGCCGCCGCCAAGGCCGCCGGCGCCAAAACGGCCGGCATCGCCGGCAACGCCAATACCCCGCTCCTTGACCAGGCCGATGTCGCCATTCTTCTTTCCACCGGCGCGGAAGTGATTTCCGGCTCCACGCGCATGGCGGCGGGCACGGCGCAAAAAGCCACCCTCAACATGCTCTCCACCCTGATCGGGGTGCGCATGGGGCATATCCACGACAATCTCATGGTCAACGTCACCGCCGACAACGCCAAGCTCGTCCTGCGCGCCACCGGCATCGTCGCGCGCGTCGCCGGCGTCGATCCAGATGTCGCCGCAGACGCGCTGCGCGCCGCCAACAATGAAGTCAAACCCGCGATCCTTCTGGCCGCGGGCGCCAAGAATCCGGCCGAGGCGCGGGACCTGCTCTTGCGATCGGGCGGTGTCGTGCGCGCGGCGCTGGCCCTTATGGGCCAGGCCTAGCTCCCGGCAACAAAAGGGAATCCCCCATCCGGTTCGCCCGATGGGATAACAAAGAGAGGAAGCATCATGATTTCGAAATCGAAGCTGCTCAGCGGCAGTGCCGGGGTCGTTCTTGCGCTCGCGGCCACGCCGCTCCTGGCGCAGGAAACCACCCTCGTCATCGAAAGCTGGCGCAATGACGATCTGACCATCTGGCAACAGACCCTGATCCCGGCCTTCGAGGCCGCCCATCCCGAGATCAACGTCGAATTCCAGCCCACCGCGCCCACCGAATACAATGCGGCGCTCAACGCCAAGCTCGAAGCGGGCTCGGCCGGCGACATCATCACCTGCCGCCCCTTCGATGCCTCGCTGGCCCTGTTCCAGGAAGACCATCTGGCCGATCTTACCGACCTCGAAGGCATGGCCAATTTCTCCGACGTCGCCAAATCGGCCTGGTCAACCGACGATGGCAGCCAGACCTTCTGCGTTCCCATGGCCTCGGTGATCCATGGCTTCATCTACAACGCCGACGCCTTCGCCGAACTGGGCCTCGAAGAGCCCACCACCGAGGAAGAATTCTTCGCCGTGCTCGACGCCATCCAGGAGGACGGCACCTATATCCCGCTCGCCATCGGCGCCGTCGATCAGTGGGAAGCGGCCTCCATGGGCTATCACAATATCGGCCCGGCCTATTGGGCGGGCGAAGAAGGCCGCCAGGCGCTGATCGCCGGCGAGGCCAAGTTCACCGATGAGGAGTGGGTCGAGCCGCTCGAAGTCCTCGCCCGCTGGGGCGAATATGCCGGCGAGGGCTACCAGGCCCAGACCTATCCCGACAGCCAGAACCTGTTCACGCTCGGCCGCGCCGCCATCTTCCCGGCCGGCTCGTGGGAGATCGCGCTGTTCGAGGAACAGGCCGATTTCGCCATGGGCGCCTTCCCCCCGCCGGTCCCGGCCGAGGGTGACACCTGCTACATCTCGGACCACACCGATATCGGCATCGGCCTGAACGCCGCCAGCCCCAACGCCGAAGCGGGCCGCACCTTCCTCAACTGGGTGGCTTCGGCCGAATTCGCCGAGCTTTATTCCAACGCGCTCCCCGGCTTCTTCGCGCTTTCCAACGAACCGGTGACGCTGGAAAACGAGCTTGCCAACGAGTTCGTCTCCTGGCGCGAAAATTGTGAATCGACCATCCGGCCGACCTACCAGATCCTCTCGCGCGGCACGCCGAACCTCGAGAACGACAACTGGCTGCACGCCGCCAACGTACTCGCCGGCACCGAAACCCCTGCCGACGCCGCCGCGGCGATCCAGGAAGGTCTCGATAGCTGGTATACGCCGGGTATGTACGAAGAGTAGGCGCGCCTCACCGGCCTGCCGGCCACCCTCTCCCCGAAGGGGCGAGGGTGGGTCCTACCCAGGCGCGCGGGAAAGAACCTGAACTGCCACACCCACAATTCCCTCTCCCCGCCGGGGAGAGGGCCAGGGTGAGGGGACCGTTCAAAAAACTCCGGGCGGCGCCAGCCGCCCGTCCTTACCACGAGGGAAACCAACCGACATGGCGGCAACCATCGAGCACAAGCCCCCGCGCCGCTGGCACATCGCGGTGTTTCTGGCGCCCGCGGTGCTCGTCTACACCGCCATCATGATCGTCCCGCTGTTCTCGACCCTTTTCCAATCGCTCTTCGGCCCGGTCGACGGCGAGCGCGCCTTCGTGGGCCTCAGAAATTTCCAGACCCTGTTCTTCGATCCGCGCTGGGCCGCTTCGTTCTGGAACGCGCTCTACAACAATTTCTGGTTCTTCTTTATCCACATGGTTGTGCAGAACCCCATCGGCGTCCTTCTGGCCGCCATCCTTTCCAATCCCAATCTGCGCCTGAGGGGTTTCTACCGCACCGCCATCTTCATCCCCACCATCCTCTCCTTCGTGATCGTGGGCTTTGCCTGGCAGTTGATCCTCTCCCCGCTCTGGGGCATCGCCCCCAACATGCTCGACGCCATCGGCCTGCGCTTCCTCTTTGCCCCCTGGCTGGGCCAGGAAGGCGCGGCGCTCACCACCCTCGCACTCGTCTCGGTCTGGCAGTTCGTGGGCATCCCCATGATGCTGATCTATGCGGCCCTGCTCTCGATCCCCGACGAGGTGATCGAAGCGGCCGAGATCGATGGCGTCACCGGCGCCAAACAGTTCTTCAAGATCCAGCTTCCGCTGATCCTGCCCACCATTGGCATCATCTCGATTCTCACCTTCGTGGGCAATTTCAACGCCTTTGACCTCATCTACGTGACGCAAGGCGCCCAGGCCGGCCCCAATTTCTCCACCGACATATTGGGGACGCTGCTCTACCGCACCTTCTTCGGCTTCCAGCTCCAGCAGGGCGACGTCAATATGGGCTCGACCATCGCCACCATGATGTTCCTGATCATCCTGGTCGGGGTCTGCATCTATCTCTTCGGCATCCAGACCCGCATGCGGAGGTATCAGTTCTGATGGCTTCCACCGCCCGCTCCTCGCTGCCGCGCGCGATCGCCGCCCACGCCGTGCTGATCGCTTATACGCTGATCGCGCTGTTTCCGGTGTTCGTCATCGTCATCAACGCCTTCAAGGCCCGGCGCGACATCTTCAACGATCCCCTAGCCTTCCCCAACGCCGAAAGCTTCTCGCTGGTGGGATTTGAGACCGTCACCAGCCAGGGCGATTTCCTGCTCTACTTCCAGAACTCGCTGATCGTCACCGTCGTTTCGCTCGCCTGCGTACTGTTGTTCGGCGCCATGGCCGCGTTTGCCCTTTCCGAATACCGCTTCAGGGGCAACCCGCTGATGGGGCTCTACCTGGCGCTAGGCATCATGATCCCCATTCGCCTGGGCACGGTCGCCATCCTGCAGATGATGGTCGCTTCGGGGCTGGTCAACACATTGACCGCGCTGATCCTGGTCTACACCGCCCAGGGGCTGCCGCTCGCCATCTTCATCCTGTCGGAATTCATGCGAACGGTCTCTAACGATCTCAAAAACGCCGGCCGCGTCGACGGACTTTCCGAATACCGCATCTTTTTCACCCTGGTCCTGCCCCTGGTCCGTCCAGCCATGGCGACGGTTGCGGTCTTTACGATGATCCCGATCTGGAACGATCTCTGGTTCCCCCTGATCCTCGCCCCCGCCGAAGCCACCAAGACAGTGACCCTGGGCGCGCAGGTCTTCATCGGCCAGTTCGTCACCAATTGGAACGCGGTGCTGGCCGCGCTGACCCTCGCCATCGTGCCGGTGCTGATCCTCTATCTCATCTTCTCGCGGCAGCTGATCCGCGGCATCACCTCGGGAGCCGTCAAATGACCATCCGCGTCCTCGTCGCGGGCCTCGGCAATATGGGCCGGGCCCACGCCATGGCCTATCACAACCACCCCGGCTACGAGATCGTGGGGCTCGTGACCCGCGGCACCGCGCCAGTGCCCGCGGGCATGGAATCCTATCCCCACTTCACCGATTTCACCGAGGCGCTCGCCGCTACCAGCCCTGACCTGGCTTCGATCAACACCTATTCGGATACCCACGCCGACTACGCCGTCGCGGCGATGGAACAGGGCGCGCATGTGTTCATCGAAAAGCCCCTGGCCACCACCGTCGCCGATGCCGAACGGGTCGTCGAAACGGCCAAGCGCCTCAATAAAAAGCTCGTCGTCGGCTACATTCTCCGCCACCACCCCTCATGGGTGCGGCTGATCGACGAGACGCGCAAGCTCGGCGGCCCCTACGTGTTCCGCATGAATTTGAACCAGCAATCGGCCGGTCGCTTCTGGCAGACCCACAAGACGCTGATGGAGACCACCTCCCCCATCGTCGATTGCGGGGTGCATTATGTCGACGTCATGTGCCAGATCACCGACGCCAAGCCCGTCCAGGTGCGCGGCATGGGCGTGCGCCTATCCGACGATATCGCCCCGAACATGTACAATTACGGCCATCTGCAGGTGCTGTTCGATGACGGGTCGGTGGGCTGGTACGAGGCCGCCTGGGGCCCGATGATCTCGGAAACCGCGTTCTTCGTCAAAGACATCATGACGCCGAAAGGCTCGGTTTCGATCGTCATGGACGAGGGCGCGAAATCGTCGGACCACGAAACCCACACCAAGACCGATCGCATCCGCATCCACCGCGCCGATCTGGGGGAAAAGGGCGAATTCATCCACGAGGACGAGATGCTCTCGATGGAAGGCGAGCCGGGCCACGACGCGCTCTGCGCCACCGAACAGGCTTATGTCCACAGCGCCATCACCGAGGATATCGACCTTTCCCGCCACATGCAGGACGCCGTCCAATCCCTGCGCATCTGCCTTGCCGCCGATGAGTCGGTGCGCACGGGCAAGCCGGTGGATCTGTGATGGCGGTCCATTGGATACGCATGCGCCCCCGGGCGCCCCTCACCCAAAGGGGCGAGGGGCTTCCGTGACCGCCACGCCCTTTCTTTCCTTCGCCCCCCTGGGGAGAAGGTGCCCCGCAGGGGCGGATGAGGGGGCGCCGAAGGCGCCTTGGAATACGAGAGGACACACCAAATGACCGCCCTCGAACTCAAATCGATCAAGAAGACCTTCGGCTCCACCGACGTCCTGCACGGCATCGACCTCTCCGTCGAGGACGGCGAATTCGTGATCTTCGTCGGCCCCTCGGGCTGTGGGAAATCAACGCTCTTGCGCATCATCGCCGGGCTGGAGGACGCGACCTCGGGCACCGTCGAAATCGCCGGCACGGTGGTCAACACCACCCCGCCCGCCAAGCGCGGCATCGCCATGGTGTTCCAATCCTACGCGCTCTATCCGCATTTGACCGTCAAGGGCAACATGTCGCTCGCCATGAAGCAGGAGGGCGCCGCCAAGTCCGAAATCGACGACCGCGTTTCCGTCGCCTCGAACATGCTCGGCCTCGACCCGCTCCTCGAGCGCCGCCCCGCCGAGCTTTCGGGCGGCCAGCGCCAGCGCGTGGCCATCGGCCGCGCCGTTGTGCGCAAGCCCAAACTCTTCTTGTTTGACGAGCCCCTTTCCAATCTCGACGCGGCGCTTCGCGTCAACACGCGCCTGGAGATCGCGCGCCTCCATCGCGAGCTTGCCGCCACCATGGTTTATGTCACCCACGATCAGGTCGAGGCCATGACGCTCGCCGACAAGATCGTCGTGATGAACGCAGGCCGCATTGAGCAGGTGGGCACCCCCATGGAGCTCTACAACCGCCCCGCCAACACCTTCGTCGCCGGCTTCATCGGCTCGCCGCAGATGAACTTCATCGATGCCGTCGCCTTGGGCGAAAAATCCGCCAAAACCCTCGGAATCCGCCCCGAGCACATCGGCGTCTCGCAAACCGCCGGCGATTTGTCCTGCAAGGTGGTCCATATCGAACAGCTCGGCGCCGACACCAATCTCTACCTTTCCAACGACAAGATCGGCCTCCTCACCGCCCGCCTTTTCGGCGAACACCATTTCGCCCCCGGCTCGAACGTCTTCGTCACCTTCGACAAAGCCAAACAGCACCTCTTCGACGCCGACGGCAGGGCCATCCGGTAGAGGCAGCGAGCCCACGTCCGAAGCGTAAGCGGAGGCCCGCAGCTACTACCCTCCGCGGCAGCCCTGCGGATTGTCGATCACGCCCGACAATGACGAGTTAATACGGTAACGGCGACGAAACCAGCTCTCTGGTTGCAGTTTCGCCCACCTCGCCTCCTCGTCCACCGTGTCACCCCGGGGCAAGGTATGCGCGCCGCTCTCGGCCTCTTCCCACGGACCTCCCCTTCATCGTCTTCGGGATTGGCCCGGAGACCCGCAAGACATCCACGCAGTTCAGAAGATGTGCGTTCCGCCTCCGCAGCCGATGTCGCCGCGCCCCTACACCGCCTTCAAAAACGCCCGCGATCGATCGAGGCACAACCTTGCCGCCTCTTCGTCATAATCCTCCAGCGCCGGATCGAGGAAATAGTGCCCCACCCCAGGGTAGCGGTACAGCTCCACCTCCGCCTCCCCGGCCTTTTCCACCCAGTCCGCGAAATAATCCTCATCATCGAACGGATCGGGCTCTGCCACATGCGCCGAAACCGGCAATCCAGAGCGCGGCGCCGCCTCCCAGGGCGCGACGCCTGCAAAAAACAGCACCCCTTTGCTTCAGGACGCCGCGCGCAATATCGGCTCGCCAGCGTCGTGCCGAACGAGACCCCGGCCAGCACCGCATCCTCGGGCACGCCCTTCATCGCCGCCTCGGCACGCGCAGCAATTGCCTCCTCCCCGATTTCGCGGTGCAGCGCAAACCCCGCATCGTAATCGTCCGAAGCCTGCCCGCCATAGAGGTCGGGCAGCGTCACACTGTGCCCATCCGCCTCGAACACGGCGGCGATTTCCCCCTCGATCGGCCGCAGGCCGAGCACCGAATGAAACAGGACGATATGAACCATTGCCGAAACGCTCCCTTCTCAGGTCTCCCTCTCAAGGCATGGGACGCCCATCGCGTTCCAAGGATCAGCCGCCTTTGGTGATCGCCTCGAGCTCGGCCCGATGCTCCTGCATGCGCAGGAACACCGCATAATCGCGGTCATAGAGCGCCTTGACCGAGGGGTCGGGCGCGCGCGCATCCGTCCCGTTCCGCATTGCCCGCGCCGCTTGCGCGGGGCCGGGATAAATCCTTGCCGCGCTCGCCGCCGCCATGGCCGCGCCCAGCAGCATGGCGTCACCGCCGGAAAGCCGGCGAACCGCGCAACCGGTTACATCGGCATAAAGCCTGATCAGCAGCCGATTGCGCGTATGCCCGCCTGCCACATGCAGCGTATCGATGGCATGGCCATTGGCGTTGAGCGTTTCGAGAATGTGCCGCACCCCCAGCGCCAGCCCCACCATGGTGCGCCAATACAGCCGCGCCAGCCCGTCGAGCGAGCCATCCAGCGTCAGTCCCGAAATCACCCCCAGCGCGTGAGGATCGGCGAGCGGTGAGCGGTTGCCATGGAAATCGGGCAGCACATGCAGCCGGGGCGCAAGCACGGGCTCGTCCTGGCGCAGCCGCTCGATGCGCGCGATCATCTCCTCATGCGCCTCTGGCCCCTTGAGCCCGTAAAGCCCCAGCACATAGTCGAGCGCCGCCCCCGAGGCCGACTGCCCGCCCTCGGAAAACCACAAGCCCGGCAGCACAGCCCCGTAATACGGACCCCAGATGCCCCGCATCGGGCGCGGTTCCCCGGCCAACGCCACCACCGCGCTGGAGGTTCCGGCAATCAGGCCCAGATGCTTGTCGGTCTCGGTCTCCCCGCCCAACAATCCCAGTGCACCGGCATGCGCATCGACCATGCCGCCGGCCACCGCCGTACCGCTCGAAAGCCCCAGCGCCTTGGCGGCATGAGGGGTGAGCGTGCCCAGCCGCGTTCCCACCGGCGCCGCCTGTTGCGGCAGCTTCGCGCGCTCCAGCAGGTCATCGAGCCCCACCGCACAGAGAAAGTCGCCCCGCCAGCCCTGCTCCTCATGGGCGAGAAAGCACCACTTCCCCGTCAGCGTCGATTGGCTGCGCGCGCCCGACCCGCACGCTTTCCAGGTCAGGAAATCGGCGAGGTCGAACATCATTCCCGCCCGCGCCCATATCTCGGGCCGGTTACGCTTGAGCCAGAGGAGCTTGGGGATTTCCATCTCCGGCGACAGCGCCCCGCCCGAAAAGCCGAGCACTGAATGCGCGGTCGCATTGATCTCGCCGGCCTCGGCAATGGCGCGATGATCGAACCAGGCGATGGTGTCCCACCCCTCGCCCCCCACCGGCAGCGGCCGCCCCTCGCCGTCGCGCACCACCAGCGAACAGGTGGCGGCAAAGCCGATCGCCGCGATTTCTGCCGGGTCGCACCCTGCCTGCGCCACCGCCTCGCGCACCGCCGCGCAGACGGCGCGCCAGATGTCCTCGGAATCGTGCTCGCCCCGCCCAGCCCCCTCTCGGCGCATGGCGATCGGTGCCTGGGCACGGGCCAGCAGCCCGCCGGCCGCCGTCACCACGCCGGCACGGGCGCTGGTCGTGCCGACATCGACGGCAACCAGAAGGGCTGACATGGCTTCCCCCGAGATTTCTGCAGCGCGCGCTCAGGCGCGCTTTTGGCATTCCCGGAGCGAGCTTAAAAGATCGGGCAGCATCTGCATATCGCCCAAGATCGCATCGGGCTTGAGCCCCGCCAATTGCGCCTCCAGCCGGGCCGGTCCCACATGCCCGCCCCCGGTAAAGGCGATCACCGCCATCCCCGCCGCCTTGGCGGCCATCACCCCGGCCGGGCTGTCCTCGATCACCACGCAGTCGCGCGGCGCAACGCCCATACGCTCGGCAACATGGAGAAAGAGATCGGGCGCCGGCTTGCCGCGCGGCACGGCGGTCGCCGAATAGATGTGGGGCGCGAAGCGATCGTGCAGCCCAGTGAGCTTCAGACTCACCTCGATCCGCTCATAAACGCTCGACGATGCCACGCAGGACGCTGCATCAAGCCGGTCGAGCATATCGAAAACGCCGGCCATCGGCTTCAGCGCGTCCCGGTAGCGCGCATAAAGCCGGTGCCGCATCTCGTCGAGCGCGGTTTCGTCCATTTCAACGCCATAGTCGGCCCAAAGCGCCGCCGAAACGGTCTTGAGCGTCCGCCCGAGAAAATCGCGATAGGCCGCGTCGCGCCCGATCCGCACGCCCCGCGCCGCCACGGTTTCGATCAGAACGTCGATGGCTATGGGCTCGGAATCCACCAGCACCCCGTCGCAATCGAAGATTACGAGTTCGGGTTCGGAAGCCTCCATCACAACCGGTTCTCGATATAGCGGGTCAGCGTCTCGCGCGCGCTGACCTCCCAGATCGTCCTGAGCGCATGGGAGAACGCCGCCACATAATCGGCATTGTCGGCCACGCTGCCGAAGATGTCCTTCATGGCGAGAAACGCCCTCGGATCGTCCTTGGCGGCAATCGCCGCGGTCTGCAGCCTGTCCCAGCTCGGATCGTTGGGCGCAATCGGCGCCCCGGAATCGCTTATCCCATAGCAGTAGCGGCACCAGAAGGCCGAAACCAGCGCCAGCCCGGTGACCGACGCTCCCGCCGCCAGCCGGTCCTCCACCGAGGGCAATATGAACTTGGGCTGCCGGTTCGAACCGTCGAGACAGAGCCGCTGAATGGTGTCGCCGATCTTGGGGTTGGCGAAGCGCTCGGCGATCAACCGGCGATATTGGTCAAGGTCCGTATCGGGCACCGGCGGCACCACGGGGATGATCTCCTCGACCGTGAGTTTTTCCAGATAGGCGGCGACCAGCGGATGCTCCATCGCCTCATGGACGAAATGGATATCCATGAGCGCCGAAGGATAGGCGATCGCCGCGTGCCCGCCATTGAGAATCCTGATCTTCATCAGCTCCCAGGGCGAAACGTCGTCCACGAACGTCACCCCGACCTTTTCCAGCGCCGGCCGCCCGGCGGGGAAATTGTCCTCGAGCACCCATTGCTTGAACGTCTCGCAAAACACCGGCCAGCCATCGGCTATGCCATACTCGGAAGCCACGAACTCCCGCTCGCGGTCGGACGTAGCCGGGGTGATGCGGTCCACCATGCCATTGGGGAACGCCACCTCTTGCCGCACCCAGCCGGCCAGTGCGGGATCGATCAGATCGGCCAACCCCGCCACCGCGTTCATGGTCACCACCCCGTTGTGGGGAATGTTGTCGCAGCTCATCACTGTAAAGGGCACCACGCCCTTTTCCCGCCGCGCCTTGAGCCCGGCCAGGATCAGCCCGAACACGGTCCTGGGCGTCTCGAAATTGGCGGCATCGGCGACGATCTCGGGATGGGTGGGATTAAAATGCCCCTTGGCATCGAGATAATACCCGCCCTCGGTGATGGTGAGCGACACGATCCTGATCGCCGGATCGGCAAGTTTGGCAATGATCGCCGCGCCCTCGCCGGGATCGAGGAAATCGATCATCGGCGCGGTGATCCTGGCGCTCGTCCCCCCCGCCTCCTGCTCGACCACGGTAGAGAGAAAATCCTGCCCCGCCAGAATCTGCCGCATCTGCCCATCGCTCTCGCGCACCCCCGCCCCCACGATGGCCCAATCCTGGTCGCGCCCGAGATTGAACAGATCGTCGAGATAGATCGCCTGATGCGCGCGATGAAAATTGCCCACCCCGAAATGGACGATCCCGGGGGCAAGGTCCTCATGGCGATAGCGCGGCACCGCAACCTGCGCGGATAGGGCATGCAGAGCGGAAGCCGAAAGCTTGATACTCATCTAGGATATCCCGGAAACTGGGTCGCTGTATCTGGCAGCATCTGCCGCGATCTGCCCTTCTCCCCTGGTGGGAGAAGGTGCCCCGAAGGGGCGGATGAAGGGGGCGCAGCGTTTCCACAGCCGCCAGTGCCCGTACCGATCCCCAACACCGCCATCACACCGCCCGCCCCTCGGCATCGAACCGATAAATCCGCCCCTCGGCCGGACTCAGCCCCACGGTCTCCCCATGCCGGAACGGCACATCGCCCGAAGCGCGCGCCGTGAGCGTCCCCACACCCTCGACATTGACATGCAAAAACGTGTCCGACCCCAGATGCTCGGAAACGCCGACCACCCCGCGCCACGTTCCGCCCTCGGCCGAAACGTTCAAATGCTCGGGCCGCACCCCGATCGTCGCCGCGCCATGTTTTTCCGCTTCGGCCCCCTCGATGAAGTTCATCTTCGGGCTCCCGATGAACCCGGCGACGAATTTATTGGCGGGCTTGGCGTAAAGCTCCAGGGGCGAGCCGTATTGCTCGATGCGCCCGGCATTGAGCACCACGATCTTGTCGGCCATGGTCATGGCCTCGACCTGATCGTGGGTCACATAGATCATCGTGGTCTTGAGTTTATTGTGCAGCTCGGAAATCTCGAGCCGCATGGCCACCCGCAACGCCGCGTCGAGGTTGGAAAGCGGCT
This sequence comes from Pelagibacterium sp. 26DY04, assembly GCF_031202305.1. Classification (NCBI taxonomy): domain Bacteria; kingdom Pseudomonadati; phylum Pseudomonadota; class Alphaproteobacteria; order Hyphomicrobiales; family Devosiaceae; genus Pelagibacterium; species Pelagibacterium sp. 26DY04. The sequence continues at coordinate 356,184 of NZ_CP101731.1, read as the reverse complement.
CGTCGAACAGGAACGCCTTGGGCTGGCGCACGATGGCCCGCCCGATCGCCACGCGCTGGCGCTGCCCGCCCGATAGCTGGCGAGGCTTGCGGTCGAGATAGTCGGTAAGGTTCAGGATCGAAGCGGCATTGCCCACCGCCTTGTCGATCGCTTCCTTGCTCGCTCCCTCCATCTTCAAGGGGAAAGCGATGTTGCCGCGCACGCTCATATGCGGGTAGAGCGCATAGGACTGGAACACCATGGACAGCTTGCGCTGGGCCGGCGCGGCGCGGGTGACGTCGCTCCCATCGATCTCGATTGTGCCCTCGCTCACATCCTCGAGCCCGGCGATCAAGCGCAGCAGCGTCGACTTTCCGCAACCCGAAGGCCCCACGAAGACGACGAACTGCCCGTCCTCGATATCGAGGGAAATGTCAGGGATGACGGTTACCCCGCCAAAGCTCTTTTTCACATGTTCGAGCCTGATCGAACCCATGACGTTTCTCCCCTTTTTCTATTTCACCGCGCCGAACGTCAGGCCGCGGACCAATTGCTTCTGACTGAACCAGCCCATGATGAGGATCGGTGCGATCGCCAGCGTCGAGGCGGCGGAAAGCTTGGCCCAGAACAGCCCCTCGGGCGAGGAATAGGACGCGATGAACGTGGTCAGCGGAGCCGCGTTGGTGGTCGTCAGATTCAGCGTCCAGAACGCCTCGTTCCAGGCGAGGATGATGTTCAACAGGAGCGTCGAGGCGATGCCCGGCACCGCCATGGGGGTGAGCACGTGGATCACCTCCTGGCGCAGATTGGCCCCGTCCATGCGCGCCGCTTCCAGGATATCGACCGGGATTTCCTTGAAATAGGTGAACAGCATCCACACGATGATGGGCAAATTGATCATGGTCAGAACCACGATCAGCCCGATATGGCTGTCGAGCAGGCGCAGATCGCGGAAGATCAGATAGATCGGCACTAGAACGCCCACCGCTGGCAGCATCTTGGTGGAGAGCATCCACATCAGCACGTCCTTGGTGCGCCTCGTGGGCGAAAAGGCCATCGCCCAGGCGGCAGGAATGGCGATCAACAGCCCCAAAAGTGTCGAGCCCACCGCCGAGATCACCGAATTGGTGAAATGGCGGAAATAGTTCGAGCGCGATTGCACGGTCTCGTAATTTTCCAGCGTCCAGTCGAAGAACAGGAAGCTGGGCGGAATGGAGATCGCCTCGCCCTCGGTCTTGAAGCTGGTCAGGATCGTCCAGAGGATCGGAAAGAAGATCACCAGCCCGATCGCCCAGGCGATTATCGAGACGACGATCTTGCGGCGGATCGAAACAGCGCGCGCCATCTACGCCTCCAGGTTCCGGCCGACGATCCGCAGAAGGAAGATCGCGACGATATTGGCAAGGATCACCGCCACGATGCCGCCGGCCGAGGCCAGTCCCACATCGAATTGCAACAGCGATTGCATGTAGATGAGGAAGGTGAGGTTGGTGGTGGCCGTCCCCGGTCCGCCATTGGTGGTCACCAGGATTTCCGCGAAGATCGATAATAGGAAGATGGTCTCGATCAGCATCACTACGGTGATGGCGCGCGCCAGGTGCGGCAGGATGATGTAAAAGAACATCGCAAACGGCTTGGCCCCATCCATTTCGGCGGCCTCGCGCTGTTCCTCGTCGAGCGATTGCAGCGCGGTCAGAATGATCAGCGTGGCAAAGGGCAGCCATTGCCAGGCGACGATGATGATGACGCTCAGGAGCGGCACCTGCGCGAACCAATCCACCGGCTGCAATCCGAAGGCCCGCGCCAGAAAGGCGAAGAACCCGTTGACCGGGTGCATGAGCATGTTTTTCCAGACCAGGGCCGAAACCGTGGGCATCACGAAAAACGGCGCGATTACCAGGAGCCGCACGATTCCCTGCCCGAAGATCGGCTGATCGAGCAGCAGCGCCAGCAATGTGCCGCCGACAAGCGTGATGGCCAGCACCCCGCCCACCAGGATCAGCGTGTTGGTCAGCGCGGCCAGGAAATTGGGGTTAGAGAAGAAATAGCGGTAATTGTCGAAGCCGGTGAAATACTCCATCCCCGGCATCAGAAGATTATAGCGCTGGAACGAGAACCACAGCGTCATGGCCAGGGGCACGATCATCCAGGCCAATAGCAGCAGCACAGCCGGCGCCATCATGAACCGCGCCGCGGTCTGGGTCTGTAGCGTTGCCATTGCGTCTCCCCTCAGGATCGTTTCAGCGATCTTTCGCATCCGCCGCCACTCATACCCGTGAGGGCGCTTCAACTTCTCCACCTCGTCGTCCCGGACTTGATCCGGGACCCAGTAACCTGCAGCGCCGGATGGAGAGCACACACGCTCCCCACCACCCCTCGTCATCCTCGGGCTTGACCCGAGGATCCATGCCAGGAACGCGGAGACAGAGAGGAAGCACCTCAAGCCGGCGCGAGGACCCCGCCCGCGCCGGCCCGGGAGGAGCCTTACTGGTTGTAATACCCCGAGCGTTCCATCTCCATGCGGGTCACCTGCTGGGCCTGCTGCAGAGCCTGGTCCACCGGCGTCTGCCCGGCAAGAGCCGCCGAAAAGAGCTGGCCCACAGCCGTGCCGATGCCCTGGAATTCGGGGATAGCCACGAACTGGCCGCCGGCATAGGGCACTTCCTGCACCGAGGAGTTGGTGGTGTTGGCCGCTTCGATGGCGCCCAGCGTCATTTCGGCGAAGGGAGCCGCTTCGGTGTATTGCGGGTTTTCGTAGAGTAAGGTGCGGGTTCCCGGCGGCACGTTGGCCCAGCCTTCTTCCTCGGCCACCATCTCGAGATAGCTCGCCGAGGTGGCCCAGGCGATAAACTCTTTGGCTGCCTCGACATTCTGGCTCGAGGACGGCACCGCCAGCGACCAGACCCACAGCCAATTGCCGTGATTGTCGAACTCGCCATTGGTGGGGAACAGCGCATAACCGACGTTGTCGGCCACCTGGCTTTCCTCGGGATTGGAGACGAATGAGGCCGCGACCGTCGCGTCCATCCACATGCCGCACCGGCCCTGCTGGAACAGCGCGAGGTTTTCATTGAACCCGTTCGAGGACGCGCCCGGAGGGCCTGCCTCGGTCATCAGGCTCACATAATAGTTGAGCGCCTCACCCCATTCGGGGCTGTCGAACTGGGGCTCCCAGTTCTCGTCGAACCAGCGCGCGCCCATGGAATTGGCAAGGGCGGTGATGAACGCCATGTTCTCGCCCCAGCCGGCCTTGCCGCGCAGGCAGATGCCATAGACTTCGTTTTCCGGGTCGTGGATGGCCCGCGCCGCTTCGCCGATGAATTCCCAGGTAGGCTCCTGCGGCATTTCCAGCCCCGCCTCTTCAAAGAGATCGGTGCGGTACATGATCATGGCGCTTTCCGCATAGAACGGGGACGCATACTGCACCCCATCCACCGAAAGCGCCTCGCGCACGGCCGGAATCAGATCGTCGGCATTGTAGTCCGCACCCAGATCGTCGAGCGGGGCCAGCCAGCCCTGCGCCGCCCAGATCGGGGTTTCATAGGCGCCGATGGTCATGACGTCATATTGCCCGCCGCCGGTGGCGATGTCGGTGGTGACGCGCTGGCGCAGGACGTTCTCCTCGAGCGTCACCCATTCGAGCGCGATGCCGGTTTGTTCGGTAAACCGGTCCGACAAACCCTGCATGCGGATCATGTCGCCATTGTTGACGGTGGCGATGGTCAGGGACTGGGCCTGCGCGCCGGCCGCAAGGGCTAGCAGCGAGCACGACCCGATGATGATCGAGCGCAATCTCATATGGTAATCCTCCCATATGCTCGTTTGAGCATTTGCTATACGCATGGGCAATAACTCACTTCCTGCGACAAAAAGTCAAGCCCTTTTGCTCACCGCCTGGGAAATTGCTCAGCAAATAATGCGATCTGGCACGACCATTGCGGCGGACGCCGTATAGACCCGCCGATCATCGGCAAATTCGCCGATCTCAACCCGTATATTGGGTTTATGCCAACAGCCTTGCGGCGGTATCCTCGTCGGTGATCAACCCGTTGACCAGCCCCCGTCCCAAGGCCGCCCGCATCGCCTCGACCTTGTTTTCACCCCGCGCCGCGGCGATCACGAGGGTGGTTTCGCGCGACGGAAGTGGCGCCGAGGCGACGCGGTCATTGGTCATTCCGGCGATAAATTCCCCTTTGGAATCAAAGACCCAGCCGATCATCTCGCCCACCGCTCCAGCCTTTTGCAGCGCCTTGAGCTCGGCCTTGGTCACGAATCCATCCTCATAGAGCGGAGCGTTTGGACCAAGATCGCCGACGCCGACGAACCACACGCGGGCCTGGGCCGCGAGCGCCAGGTTCTTTTCGATTCCCACCTGGCTGTGCAGCAGGTCCTTGTCGCGTTCCGAGACCGCGATCACCGGCAAAGGCATTGGAAAACTTGGCGCTTTTACCTTGTCGGCAATCGAAAAGATGACGTTGTAATAGGCCGCCGACCCGTCCGGCGCGATGTTGCCAGTGAGCGAAACGATCTTGTGCTGCGGGCAATCCATGGCCGGCAGCATCTCGACCGCCGCCTTGAGCGTTCGCCCGGTTCCGATCCCCATGACCACAGGGGCGGGAGAGGCCAGAATCTTTTCTATCTCCAACGCCGTAGCGTCCGCTACGCCGAGGGTAGCGTCCGGATGGCCGGGATCGGAGGGAACGATTTCGACAAATCGCAAGCCGAACAGCTCCCTGAGCCGGGCGCCTAGTTCGAGGCAATTGGCCATCGGATGGTCGAGCCGCACTTTGATGAGCTTCTCGGAAATGGCAAGGGAAACAAGGCGTTGCGCGCTCTGGCGCGAGACCCCGAGCTTGGTCGCGATCTCGTCCTGGGTGTTGCCGGCAACGTAATAGAGCCAACCGGCCCGTGCGGCATCGTCGAGCTTGTTACGCGTTGTTTCGGAGCGCGGCGGCAAATCTTATCCCCCTGTTGGAGCATAGAGATATACTCCAATCGGGCGTGATGAAAAGAATGGCGACCCTAGTGCCGCCGACCCAGCACTGCGGAAAAGGCAATTGCAAGGTCGCCTCGAAGCGAGAATTTTCTGGCGTAATCGGCATCGTCACAGCCGATGAGCCCCGGCCGCATCATGGCCCGGACCCCGCCATTGGGGAATGGTCCGACAAGCGACATGTCGCCCTTGAGAAGGTTGATGAGCTCGGGCAATCGCGAAAGTCCGCTGTCGCGCATGAAGCGGGCGAAATCGCCCGATGGAAAGCTGAAATTAATGCGGGTGAACACCTTGCCATGACGTCCCCGCGTCGGGATTTGTACCAAGACTCGCCGAAAGATGAGGCACAGCGCCAGGATCGGCAGCCACAGGGCAAGCAGCGCCAGCAGAGCAAAGCCGATATCGATGCCGCGTTTAATCGCCAATCGCAGCCAAGGATCGTGCGCCGCCGCGCCATTGCCTCCGCCAGGATTTCGCCAAGCGGTCTTTGCCGCGCACGCGGCTTGAACCGCGATATGTCATCAAACATCGTCCCCGCTCCGCCCCCTTGGCGAGATCCTCTGCTGGAGCAAATATGGCACAAGTGGTGGACTTGGCTAACCCGATGCGCAGTGAAACAGTTTCGAGGCGCGCCCTCTGATGAACCCGAAATCGGCAGTTAAAATTTTAGTTAAAAATATCAATAACTTATACGTACTTGTCCTGACAAGTGCATAAACCGTTATACCGTTTTCAACAGGAACGGCTTTGCCATTCGTCACGCCACAACCCATTGAAAACGCCCTACAAATTTGAAATCCGCTAACGCTTTGTTCGTGTAATTGTCCACAGAACTGCCGCACCGACGACGAAACGCGCCCAGATTGGCTCATGGATGACGGCGATGACACAGGAACGACCCACGATAACCATCACCTACTGCACCCAGTGCAACTGGCTGCTGCGTTCGGCCTGGATGGCCCAGGAACTACTCTCGACTTTTGGAACCGAACTCGATGCCGTCATACTGGTGCCGGGCACTGGGGGCATTTTCGAAATCCGCGCCGGAGAAACCCTGATCTGGGAGCGCAAGCGCGACGGCGGGTTTCCCGATGTCAAAACGCTCAAACAGGCGGTACGCGACCTTATCGATCCCCAGCGGGATCTGGGGCATATCGACAGATAAAACCGCACTATTGCGCCATGTGGCCGGCAGCGGAAACCCCATGCCACGGGAGAACCGATTTCCCCAAAACGTTTCTCTGTTCAGCGCTTTACCCAAGGTCTGTCCTACCCGATATTATAGCCGCAATGCAGCGCGTGCCCGATGCGGCGCGACAACAAGGAGAAGCGTAGCGATGGCCATCCTCATCGGAGACACCGCCCCGGATTTTACCGCCCAGACCACTGAAGGCGAAATCCGCTTCCACGACTATATCGACGGCCATTGGGCCGTGCTTTTTTCACACCCCAAGAATTTCACCCCAGTCTGCACGACCGAACTCGGCTACACTGCCAAGCTCAAGCCCGAATTTGAAAAGCGCGGCGTCAAGGTGCTGGGCCTTTCGGTCGACAAGATCGAAGACCACGACGGCTGGGCAAAGGACATCGAGGAAACCCAGGGCGCGGCCCTCAATTTCCCGCTGATCGCCGACGATGGCACCATCGCCCGCCAGTATGACATGATTCACCCCAACGCCAACGACACACTGACCGTACGCTCGGTGTTCGTCATCGGGCCGGACAAGAAGGTCAAGCTCAAGCTCGAATATCCTGCCTCCACCGGCCGGAATTTCGACGAGATCCTGCGCGTGATCGATAGCCTGCAACTGACCGCCAAGCACCAAGTGGCAACGCCGGTCAACTGGAAGAATGGCGAGGACGTCATCATCGTACCGGCCGTTTCCAACGAGCAGGCCAAGGAGAAATTCCCCGAAGGGTGGGACGAGGTGCGCCCCTATTTGCGCATCGTCAAGCAGCCCAGCGCCTGACGGCTCCAGAAAAAAGGGCCCGATCGGGCCCTTTTCATGCTCCGGTCTGGGCGAGGCGCAATTGCTCTTGCCGCTGGATCGCCCGCAGCCGGCTCTCGGCAAGCCGGATCTGGCGCCGCAGTGAATCCTCGTCGCGCTCGAGCGAGCGGATTTCAGATGCGATGCGCGCGGCCTCGGCTTCGGTGAGCCCGCCCTGTCCGAGGCGCCTTACGAGGCTGCTGATCTCGCTGTCGATGGAATTGAGTTCGGCTTCGAGCTCATAGATATCCTGGCCGGCCGCATGCACGCGAGCAAAGGCGAGCCCCATATTGCCCTCGCACACGCCATAGTAGCGCTCCCCGTCCCGGCCTTCCTCCGCCGCGACGTCCAGCCGACAATAGGTCTGCAGCCCCTCGGCACGGCCAGCCTGGTAAAGGGCCTGATCCAGCCCGATCCCATATTCGGCGCACGCATCGACGTGATTGGAGACATAGCCAGCGGGCCGGCCTTGGGCGCCGTCGGTCATCCCGATCGCCCGCCAGTTGCCCGCTTGGCACTGTTCTTCGCTCAGCGTGGCGCAGGAACCTAGCACGCCTCCGATCGCCAGTCCAAGCACGGCAAGCAGCCAACGAGACATATGTGCCTCCACCTCAAATATGAAGGCCCGAAGGATAAGGCGGGCCTTCATCGTCTGGCAAGGCTATTGCGCCGGCATGGGGCAGGAAACGCCAGTGCCCTGCAGCCCGCAATAGCCGTTTGGATTTTTGGCCAGATATTGCTGGTGATAGGTCTCAGCGAAATAGAACGGTCCGGCTGGCGCGATCTCGGTGGTGATTTCGCCCCTGCCCGCAGCCTTTAGACCTTGGGCATAGCGATCCCGGCTGGCCCGGACCGCCTCGGCCTGGGCATCGGTAGTCGTATAGATCGCCGAGCGATATTGCGTTCCGATATCATTGCCCTGCCGCATGCCCTGGGTGGGATCGTGCTCCTCCCAGAATGTCTTGAGCAGGGTGTCGATGGAGATCTTGTCGGGTTCGTAAATCACCATCACCGCCTCGGTATGACCGGTATGGCCCGAGCAGACTTCCTCATAGCTCGGATTGGGGGTGAGCCCGCCCTGATATCCCACCGCGGTGACATAGACGCCTGGAAGCTGCCAGAATAGGCGCTCTGCGCCCCAGAAACAGCCAAGACCGAAATAGATCGTCTCGCTGCCGGCAGGATAAGGGCCCTTGAGCGGACGGCCCGATACGAAATGGTCGGCAGCCACATCCATTTCCGTACTCCGCCCGGGCAAGGCTTCGCCGGAAGCGGGAACGGTGGTGGGCTTGGAAAACAGCGAAAAGATCATGCGCGAACTCCATGACGCTTGAGCGCCCGGCCGATGGCGCAACTGCATGAAAGCTTAGAACTGGTCGATACTGACCATGCGACGGCGCGACCGCGACCGCCCGAGAACGGCCAGAACCAAGCCGATGCCGCCGATTACGACCCAGCCGGGCCACCCTAACAATGTGGTGATCGTAGGCTCCCACAGCAAGGGATGCACATTTTGTTGAATCGCGGACTGAAACGTTTCGAGCGTGCCAGGCAGCAGGTTCGAGATGGTGGTGGCGAGTGGGGTGGCGATAAAGGCATTCGCCGCGAGCATGGCTGTGCCATCGGCCACCAGCAGCACCAGCGCCAAGGCCAGAAACGCAGCCGCCAGAATTCTCATCACCACACGCATCACTTATATCCTCGGCTCAACCGGCCCATCTTTCTAGCATGCCCCGCCCGGCGGCGCACAACGGGTTTTACGAGTCTTGCTTAATTGCCAAGGCGCAACGCGTCGACGATGAAAACGATCCGGCAAACCAGAGATTTTTGCAGCTTTTTGCACTTGGCCCCTTGGCAGCGCGGGCAAAGACGGATAATCGGGCACGCACACGGAGAGATGGCCGAGTGGTCGAAGGCGCACGCCTGGAAAGTGTGTAGGCGGGGAACCGTCTCGAGGGTTCGAATCCCTCTCTCTCCGCCATTCCTAAGCCATGGAAGTTGCCAGGGTAGAATCCGAACCAAAGCGGATTCTGTCACAGCATGCCCGTCGCAGCGACGTGAGTGCTTATTCCTTGTTTGGTGCTACACCATCCCTTGTTCACCGGCGAGGTCCGGTCTGGTTTCGCAAGGCGGGGCCGATGGACCTGATCGATCGCCTGCGCAGTTCGGATATCCGCAGGTCGTTGCGTACATGGAACAAGCGGACGGCCCGGAAAGGGCATGGAAGCTGATCTTGGTAGTCGAGCAAGCATTTGCGGACACGGGACCGGCATTCGCGGCGTGCGATCCTGGATCGCGACTTCGACGGCAACCAACGCGCCTGGGCGGGCAGAACGCGTAAAACCCAGCAGCACGCAGATCGGTTTGGGCGGCGAACTCCCAACCAACTGACTGAAAGCATTTTGTGCAGGTCGTGCATCACGATCATGCAGGCGAGATGCGAGACGCCGCCGTAGGCTTCAAATGCTGGAAGGTCTCTTGGGGAGGAGTAGCCTCGTGCGGTGAAGTCGTTCTGTTGCTCGGCCACGCCCCTAAACGCACATCCAAGTGCGCAGTTCGTGCGCTTGAACAATAATTTTGGAAGACCTTGGAGGAGGACATAATGACAAATTCAGTCTGGGTCAGAGGGGCCTCGATTTTGGTGCTTGCTGCAGCCCTGGGGGCAGGTTCCGCGATTGCTGGCCCGGGCGAGGAGTGGGAGCCGGTAACCGACGAAATGATTCTTAATCCCGATCCTGCGAACTGGCTCAACTTCCGACGTACCGTCAACAGTTGGGGCTACAGCCCGCTGGATCAGATCACGGCCGATAACGTGGACCAGCTTCAACTCGTCTGGACTCGAGGCCTTGCCTCCGGCATCGGCGAAGGCACGCCGCTGGTCTATGACGGCTGGATGTTCTTTCCCCAGACCAACGACATCATCGAGGCCTATGACGCCGCCACCGGCGCGTTGGCCTGGCGTTACGAGCGCGAGCTGCCTGCCGACCTCAGCGAATACATGCCGTTCACCCAGATCAATCGCAACGTAGCGATCTACGGCGATATCATCATCGATACGACCGGCGATAACTATCTGCTGGCGCTGGACGCGCAGACCGGGCAGATCGCCTGGGAAACTCAGATCAACGACTATCAGGTGACCCCCGCGCAGCACACGACCGGTCCGATCATCGTCAATGGCAAGATCATCTCGACCTCCGGCTGCGAGCCTTTTGCAGGACCGGAAGCCTGCGCAGTGGTGGCCCATGACGCGGAATCGGGTGAGCTGCTGTGGCGCACGCTCAACATTCCGCGCATCGGCGAAGAAGGTGACGACACCTGGGGTGACGTGCCCTATGAAGGCCGCTGGCACGTCGGCGCGTGGATGGCCCCCAGCTACGACCCTGAACTCAACCTCATCATCTACGGCACCTCGGTGACCGCTCCCGCGCCCAAGTTCATGCTGGGCGGCACGGAAAACCAACACCTCTACCACAACTCGACTATCGCACTCGATGCCGATACCGGCGAGCGCGTCTGGTACTACCAGCACCTGATCGACAATTGGGATCTCGACCATCCGTTCGAGCGCCTGCTGGTCGATACGGTCGTAGCACCGAACTCCGATGAGGTGGCCTGGATCAACCCCAACATCGAGGAGGGCCGTGAGTACCGCGTCGTGACGGGTGTGCCGGGCAAGACCGGCATCGTCTATACGCTTGATCGGGAGACCGGTGAGTTCCTGTGGGCGACGCCGACCGTGTACCAGAACGTGGTCGAATCCATCGACGGTGAGACCGGTGCGGTGACGACCAACGCCGCGGTGGTGCCCGATGGCCCGGAGCAGACCGTGGCAGTCTGCCCGAGCCAGAACGGCGGCAAGAACTTCTTCACTGGCGCCTACAGCCCAGTAAATAACGCGATGTACTACTCACTGTTCAACACCTGCATGGACGTAACTACGCTGGGAACCGTTCCAGGTGTCGGTGGCGGCGGGGTTTACCAGATTGCGATGACCGACCAGCGCGTGTCTCCAGGTTCGGAGTTCGTGGGCACCATGCGCGGTATCGACGTTTCGACCGGCGAGACCCTATGGGTCAACGAAACTCCGGCGGCAACCCTGTCGGTGCTGACCACGGGTAGCGAACTGCTGTTTGCGGGCGACGTGGCGGGCTTTTTCCGTGCCTATGACCAGAACACCGGCGAGGCCGTTTGGGAGGTCAATCTCGGCGCCCAGGTGTCGGGCTACCCGGTTACGTTCGAGGTCGACGGTCGGCAGTATGTCGCCGTCTCAACCGGCCCATCATTGGCAGGAGGCTCGGCCCTGCGATTGGCGCCCGAATTTCAGCCTTCGACGGACAGCAATTTGTTCGTCTTCGCCCTGCCTAACACCTGAGCCAATCTTTTCGCCGCCCGGACTGCTCCGGGCGGCCGGGTCCCGGACTTCCCATGACCAGAGCCCACTCCATGTTCCTTCGCCTTTCCGGCGCTGCGCTCGCGCTGGGGCTGACCTGTATCTTTGCGGCACAGGCCTTGGGGCAGGCACCACAGGCTTCGGATACACCCTTCGTTCCCGACGACTATCTCGACACGACGCGCAGACCGGTCGGGGACAGTATCCGCTTCTGCGCGTCGTCGGCCTCAGCGCTGCAACCGTTCGACCGCGCGGTGGCCGAGGAGATCGGCAAGCTGCTTCTGCTCGAAACCGAGTGGCTGGAAATCCGCTATCCCTTCCCCGCTCCGCCTTATGATTTCCAGATCGCGCTGAGCGAGGAATCGCTATTTACCGCGCTCAACAACCGGTGCGACGTGTTCACGGGCTTCGCCATGAACCACCTGACCTTTCCCACTTGGCTAACGGTAAGCGAACCCTATCTGGTCACTCGCTATGTGCTTGCGACCAGGGAAGGCAGAGCCGAGACACTGGAGGCTGCCGAGGCCGGCGCGCGCATCGGAACGCGGGTGGGAACCGGCGCCGATGCGATCTTCGCTGCTTATGTCGGGACCGTTGAGGAGGGGCGTTGGCGACGTATTCCCTATCCCGATCACCGCTCACTGCTCCGCAGTCTCAACGGAGGAACAATCGAGGCTGCGTTCGTTTGGGAGCCGGCGCTGACCCTGGCGGCCGCTGGAGGCGATGGCCCGGTCACCTGGTCGCTGATGACAGGCGGGCCGCGCGTGCCTTCGGTCAGCTTCGGCATAGTGATGCTGACACGGAACACCTTCCTGCGCGAGCTGATCGACCAGGCCATCGCCGAAATGACGGCTTCGGGAAAACTCGCCGAGATCACGGAACAGCACGGGTTCTGACCCAAGATCAATGCGCCAGGCAGCCTCCAAGCAAGTAGCTGCACCCGGGGACGTCGGTGGCTGAGTCCGGTCATGTAGGACTGACCGTGGCCTGTGCGACTCCAATTCATACCGCCGGCTTGACTCGTAAACGGTTAACCGTTTACCGTCGTCCAAAATGGAGGAGCAGGGCGCGTGAGTTTGAGCCCGACAGTCATCATACGAGAGTCCCTGGGTCCGCGTGTCGCCGCTGGTCTGCGCGAGGCGATCGTCATGGGAGACTTGCCGGCGGGCGAGCGGCTGATCGAGGCCGATCTGGCCGAGCGCTACGGCGTCAGCCGCGGTCCGGTCCGCGATGCGTTCAGGATTCTTCAGGCCGAAGGGCTGGTTGAAAGCAGACGCCAGGGCGTCGTGGTCACCGGCATCGGGCCGGACGACATCAACGAGCTCTATTCGCTACGCGGAACGCTGGAAGCCCTGGCCGTGCGCCTCGTGATGAAGGGCGGCGACAGGAACTCGCTTGCCCGGCTCGAGGAAACCGTCGAGGCCATGGAGCGTGCGGCAGAGGCCAAGGACCCCGAAGCGTTCGGGTTGGCCGACATCGATTTTCACAACGAGATTTGCGCCCTTTCCGGTCACCGCAGGCTGACCGATGTGTGGCAGCAATACAAAGAGATCATGATGACGCTGCTGCGTCTCACCGTTTTCCTTCATCAAAATCTCGATGCCAACGCGGTCAAGCACCGCGAACTCTTCGACTTGATCAAGGCTGGCGATCCTGTCGCGGCGGAGGCCGAATTGGCCAACCACCTCGAAGGGTCGCGCCAGCGGATGGTCACGGTCTGGGAAACGGCGCTCGATAGACGAAGGACCAATAGCTGAAAACCCAACTTTCAGAACAAGACTAACAACCCACGATCTTTCGGGAGAGAGAACCTATGAAAACCCTCAACATCTTTGGTGCCGTTTCTGGCGCCGCCCTGATCGCGATGGCTCTGTCGACGACGGCCTTCGCCCAGGATTTCCCAGCTGGGGACATCACCTTCGTCGTCCAGGCGGCCGCAGGCGGCGCATCGGACCGCTCCTCGCGGGCGCTGGTGTCCGAGATGGAAAAGGAACTCGGCGTCAGCTTCATCGTCGAGAACCGGCCCGGCGCCTCGGGCACCGTGGCTTTCGCCCATGTGGCCGAGCAGGAACCCGATGGCTACACTATCGGCTTTGCGCCGGTGGAATTCGCGATCCTCGAGAACATCGGCTATGATTTCGACCGCGCCGACTACACCTATCTGGGTCAGATCATGAACAGCCCGGTGGTGCTCGCTGTTCCCGCCGAGAGCCCCTACAATACGCTCGAAGAGTTCATCGCCGGCGCTCAGGAAGGCGGGCTTTCGGTCTCCAATTCGGGTTCGGCCTCCTCGTTCGCCGCGGCGACCGTTACCCTCGCCAACATGACCGGCGCCCAGCTCAGCCCGGTGCCGTTCGATGGCGGCGCTCCGGCCGTGGCGGCAGCGCTCGGCGGGCACGTTGATGCGGTGGCGGCCGGCGCCGGTGAAACGGTTACCGCCTATACCGACGGCACGCTGAAGGTTCTGGCGATCTTCGACACCGAACGGCACCCGGCAATGCCCGATGTTCCGACCGCCCAAGAACAGGGCTTCGATCTGACGTTCGGCGCCTGGGGCGGTGTCTATGGCCCGGCCGGCATTCCCGAAGACGTGGTCGCCGTGCTCCAGGATGCGGTTGAAACCGCTGCCCAGTCCGACGCATTCCGCGAGGCGGTCAGCCCGGCCGGCATTCTCCCCGTTTTCCGGCCCGGCGCTGAGTTCGAAGAATTCATCGCCAGCGAAGCGGCTCGCTATGCAGAGGTTCTGAACTAAACAAATGACCGATCGGAGCAAGCTCCGGGAAACGTCCGGCGGCGCGCAAGTGCCGCCGGACGATGCCATCTCGGATTACGAATTCGCAGCGGCACCATCGCGCCGCATGGAAATCGCCATCGGCGCCATAGCGCTCGCGCTTTCGGTCCTGGCCATCTATCTCTCGCGCAGCATCGATCTGCGCATGGGCGGTGGCGGAATCGATGCCAAATGGTGGCCGACGGTGCTCTCTTCGAGCGCGGCGGTTCTTTCGGCCATCATTCTTGGCACCGCGCTTTTCATGCCTGTTGCGCAGCGCGAAGATCTTGAGGGGTCTCAAAAGGACGGCTGGGTGCGCATGCTCGTCGCGCTCGGGCTGAGCTCGCTCTATGTCTTTGCCTGGTGGCAGATTGGTTTTCTGGTGCCAACGCCGATCTATCTCTTCGCCCTCCTCTGGGTATTCGGCAATCGCAACCCGATCGCCCTTGTTCTCTATCCGGTTCTGACCACCGCCTTCATCTACGGTCTGTTCCACTACCTGCTGCGGATTCCGCTATGACCGCCTTCGTTGACGGCCTGATGGCCGTACTGGAGCCCACGGTGCTCTTGTGCATGGGCGCCGGCATGCTGGTGGGAATGCTCGTGGGCATGTTTCCCGGCCTCACCGCGACGATGGCCGTCGCCCTTGCCAGCACCTTCACGCTCACCCTCGACCCCGTCGCCGGCCTCGCCGTGCTGCTGACCATCTATGTCGCGGCCAATTTCGGCGATCGCATTCCCTCGATCCTGATCAACACTCCCGGCACGCCGGCTTCGATCGCGACCACTTTCGATGGCTACCCCATGGCCAGGGACGGTCGGGCCGGTCTGGCGCTGATCGTTTCCGCGCTGGTCTCCGCAGTCGGTATCGTCGCCAGCATGGTGATGTTTTCCTTTGCCGCCGTGCCTCTGGCTCAGCTTGCTCTGCGGTTCGGCCCGAGCGAGATGTTCGCGGTCGTGATCCTGGCCATGACCATCATGATTTCGATCGCATCGAAATCGCTGGCCAAAGGCCTTCTGGCCGGCGCCATCGGCCTGTTCATCGCCACCATCGGCCGTGATCCGATCACGGGCGATGCGCGCTTCACATTCGGCATTCGCGATCTCAACGGCGGCATCGACTTCATCGCGGTGATCATCGGCCTGTTCGGCATCGCCGAGCTGCTCGACCAATTGCTCACCCATCGCAAGCACGACGTCAAGCCGATCTCAGCGCTTGGACGCTGGTGGCCCACCAGGGACGAATATAAGCAGATCGCAAAGCCCACCGGCATCGGCGGGCTTGTGGGTCTGATCGTCGGCGTCATTCCCGGTGCGGGCGGCGACATTGCCGGGCTCCTGGGCTGGGACCGCGCGCGTTCGGTTTCCAGGAACAAGGAGCAGTTCGGCAAGGGCTCGGTGGAAGGTGTTGCGGCAGCCGACACCGCCTCGAGCGCCACGCTGGGCGGCTCGCTCACCACCACTATGGCGCTGGGTATTCCCGGCGACTCGGTAATGGCGGTGATGATCGGCTCGATGATCGTCTGGGGCATCCAGCCCGGTCCGAGCCTGTTCGTCAACGAACCGAGCCTGGTGATCACCATCGCGACCATCATGGTGTTCGCCACCATCCTGACGCTCGCCATCAACCTTGTGCGCATGCCGGCCATGGTCAAGCTTCTCGACCTGCCACTGCCCTATATCTGGACGACGGTTCTGGTGTTCTGTCTGGTCGGCACCTATGCCACCACCAACAACATCTTCACCGTCGTCCTGATGCTGATCTTCGGCGTCATCGGGCTGATCCTCAAACGCTCGAGCATTCCGGCCGGTCCGATCGTTCTGGGCCTGATCCTGGGTCCGCTTGCCGAATCCAATCTGCGCCGCTCGCTGCTGATCGATGGGCCGACAGGGCTGATCGACAAGCCGATTTCGGCGACGCTGCTCGTTCTGGCCGCCATCGCCGTTATTGGCGGGCTTGCCGCACCCATCCTCAAGCGCCGCCGCGAGCGGCGCCTTTCCACAAGCATTTCCGAGTAAGGACCTGTCTTTTAAATGACTACCTCCAAACCCATCATCCTGACGGCGATACCGGTTGCCTTTGCCGAGGATGGCTCGCTTTCGATCGAGGGCAATACGGCGATCCTTAAAAAATGCGCCGCCTCGGGTGTCGATGGCGCCTTTGTTCTGGGCACGACCGGCGAATTTCCCTCGCTCAGCGATGACGAACGCCGGACGTTGACCCGGCTCAGCCTCGATATGCTGGCCAACAAGCGCGTGGTGGTCCATGTCGGCGCGCCGAGCCTGCATCAGGTGGAAAGGCTGATCGCGCAGACCCGAGAGGAAGGCGCCAAGGAAATCGCGGTCATTACGCCCTATTTCCTGCCGTCCACCGATGCTGCGCTGCTCGATTTCTACACCAGGGTTTCGGCTCATTCGGACGGGCTCGGTGTCTTCGTCTATATTTTCAAGGACCGGACGGGCATCACGGTTTCGCCTGAGCTGATGGCTGAAATCGCCAAGCTGCCCAACATCATCGGTGTCAAGATCAGCGGCGAAAGCCTCGAGACGGTCGGCAAGTTCCGCGCCGTGCTGCCCGATGACTTCCTGGTCTTCACCGGATCGGACCGCGAGATCGGCCGGCTCACCGATGTTGGCGCCCAGGGCGTGATTTCCGGCATCGCCTCGGTCTATCCCGAGCCCTTCGTTGCCATGGCCGATGCCATCGCCAGCGGCAACACAGCCGAACGCGAGAAGTTGCAGGGCGATATCAACGCAGTCGTCGACGGACTGCTCGGCGACATCGAACGGCTCAAGGCCGGCCTGCGCCGGCAGGGGATTGCCGCGGGCCGCGCCCGCATGGCGATTGGCGCGCCCGATGCCAAGGCCGATGCCGAACTCGATGCACTTCACGCCAAATATGGAACGGTGTGCTAAATGACCCTCAAGCAACGTCTGGCCAGCGGCGATGTTCTCCACGGCACATGGTGCGGCCTCGATCACCCTTCTCTCGTCCAGATCCTGGGACAGGCCGGGTTCGATTTCATCGCGCTCGACATGCAGCACAGCTTCAACACTTTCGGGTCGCTGAATGTGATGATCGATGCGCTCGACAAGACCGGGGCGGCCAGCATGGTCCGCGTGCCGTGGAATACGCCCGACTACATCATGCGGGCGCTCGATCTGGGTGCCGAAGCCGTCATCGTGCCGATGGTCAACACCGCCCAGGAGGCCAAGAGCGCGGCCGATGCCTGCCGCTACGCACCGGCAGGCACCCGGAGCTGGGGACCGATCTGGAGCGTGCCGCGCGGCAGGCTTGTCGAGCACGATGAAGGTGATGGGCGCTCGGTCTGCGTGGTGATGATCGAAACCGCCGACGGCCTGGCCAATCTCGATGACATCCTCGCCGTCGAAGGCGTCGATGCCATCTATATCGGCCCCAACGATCTCTCGCTCAGCCTTGGTCTGAGCCGGGTGCACTACACGGCGTCCGACAAGCTGCGTGCGACGATCATCGATATCGTCAAGCGCTGTAATCGGGCCGGAAAGATCGTGGGCATCGACTGCACCGGCGCCGAGCAGGCTCACTACTGGCGCGATCAAGGGTGCAATTTCACCATTTCGGCCAGCGATGCCGGACTGCTTTTCAAGGCAGCGTCGGATGCGGCACGAGCGTTGCGGGGCGAGGCGGTTGCCGATATCCCGAAAGCCGATATCGCTTCGATCTAACGCCAGATGTCCCTTCCTCCCCGTATCGTCTTTGCCGGAGCGGCAACCGTCGACCTGATCTTCAAGGTCGAAGCGCTTCCGCCCGGGCCTGGCAAGGTGCTGCCCACCGCCCTGGCTCAGGTCGCCCATGGCATGGCGACCAGCGCCGCAACCGCGGCCGCGAGGCTTGGCGGGCGATGCGCGCTGATCACGCGGATCGGCGACGACATGATGGGGGACCGCTTTCTCGCGGAGGTCGAGGCCGAAGGGGTCGATTGCCGCCAGGTGCGGCGCTTTGAAGGCGTGGCGACGCCGCTGAGCGCGGTGATCGTAGACCAGCGGGGCGAACGGTTGATCGTCCCCTATTACGATCCGGCACTGGGGGCCGATCCCGATTGGATCGATGCCGAAGCCATTGCCGCTGCCGATGCCGTGCAGGTCGATATCCGCTGGCCGGAAGGCGCGGCGCGGGTGCTCGATATCGCCAAGGCGGCGGGCAAGATTGCCCTGCTCGACGCCGATGTGGGACCGTCGCAAACCATCGTGGAGCTGGCGCGGCGCGCCACCCATGTGGTGTTTTCCGAGCCCGCGGCGCTCGCGGTTTCCGGATGTGAGACGATTGTTGAGGCCGTCAGGGCGCTGACGCAGAGCTTCGATGCCTTCATTGCCGTTACCGGTGGCGAACAGGGCTGTTTCTGGGCCGAGGGCGGCAGGGTGTTCCAGCGGCGTGCGCCAGAGGTCGAAGCCGTCGATACGCTGGCGGCGGGGGACGTCTTCCACGGCGCCTTCACGCTGGCTTTGGCCGAGGGGCAATCGATTGCGGATGCGGCCTCTTTTGCCAATACGGCAGCCGCCATAAGCTGCACGGTTTTCGGCGGAAGGCTGGGCGCGCCCGGCCGTGCTGCCGTCGAAGAGTTGATGGCGCGGACGACCACGCCGGTGATTGCAGCATAGAGTTTGAATTTCGCGCCTTCGCGGCGCCAGCATGGAGTGCGGATCTTGGATCATTTCATAGGCATCGACGTGGGGACGGGAAGCGCGCGTGCCGGTGTGTTCGACCGGCAGGGTAAGCTTTTGGGATCGTCCGCCTGCCCCATCGAAACGTTTCGCCCCGCACCCGATTTCGCCCAGCAGCGGTCCGCCGAAATTTGGCAGGCGGTGGCCAGATCGGTTCGCGAGGCTGTAAAGGCTGCAGGCGTCAGCCCGGAATCGGTCGGAGGATTGGGGTTTGACGCCACCTGCTCGCTGGTGGTTGCCGGAGAGGGCGATGGTCCGGTTTCGGTGAGCCCGGACGGCGCTGCCGACCAGGATGTGATCCTCTGGATGGATCACCGGGCGATCGGCGATGCCGAAGCGATCACCGCGACCGGCGCGGGTGTACTCGACCATATCGGGGGCGTGATGTCCCCCGAAATGGAGCTGCCCAAGCTGGTCTGGCTCAAGCGCGAGCTGCCGCAAAGCTGGCAGGCGGCAAAAAAGCTCTGGGACCTTCCCGACTGGCTGGTCTACCGCGCCACCGGCGCGACGATGCGTTCGCTCTGCTCGCCGGTCTGCAAGTGGACCTATCTGGGTCATCGTGGCCTGCATGGGGAGGGTTGGGACAAGGGGTTCCTGTCTTCGATCGGGCTCGAGGATCTCGTCGATGACGGGTTTGACGCTATCGGCACCGCCTTTGCGGCAGCCGGCGTCCGCGCGGGCGGGCTGACCGAGCAGGCTGCGGGCGAATTGGGGCTGGTTCCGGGCATTGCCGTTTCGACCGGCCTGATCGATGCCTATTCCGGCGCGCTGGGTACGCTCGGCGTTGCCGATAGCGAGGGCAATGGCGAGATCGAAGGGCGGCTCGCGGTGATCGCCGGCACCTCCACCTGCCACATCTCCCTGACGCGGGAGCCCAAATTCGTCCCCGGTGTCTGGGGCCCCTATTATTCGGTGCTGCTCGACGGCTTGTGGGCCAATGAGGGCGGCCAATCCGCGGCCGGGGCATTGCTCGACGCAGTGATCGCCCGCCATTCGGCCGCGGCCCAGTTGATCGAAAAGGCCGAGGGCAGACGACTGGCAGAAGCGCTCGATGCGCATCTGGAAACCATGAGCGAGGAAAGTGCCTTCCTCACCCGCAATCGGCATGTGCAGCCTGATTTCCACGGCAACCGCTCTCCGCTGGCCGAACCCTGGCGCAAGGGAGCGATAGTCGGCCTCACGCTCGAGAGCGGCATCGACGATCTGGCGCTCGACTATCTGGCGACCCAGCAGGCCCTTGCCTATGGCACGCGCCACATCATCGAGGCGCTGAGCGCCAACGGGGTGGTGATCGACACGCTGGTGGTGAGCGGCGGGCTGGCCCGCAACCGGCTCTATCTGCGCGAGCATGCCGACGCCACCGGCTGCAAGGTGGTGGTGCCCGACCAGACCGAGCCCGTGCTTTTGGGTTCGGCGATGATCGCGGCCGCTGCGGCGGGCGCCTATTCCGACATCACGGCGGCGATGGGCACCATGAGCGGAGCGGCAAAGACCATCGAACCGCGCAGCGGAGAAATCGCCGCCTATCATGACGCCAAATACGCGGTGTTCCGAAGGATGCAGGACGATTACGCCGCCTATCGCGACATCATGAGCGCGGCCGAAACCGAATAACCCAAGGAGATCAGGGATCATGACCAAGATCCAACTCGTCGCCAGCGGCGATCTGCGCGAAAGCGCCAACACCAATTGCTGGCCCGCCCAGAAGGCCATGGAAGAGCGCATTTTCGAGGCGGTCAAAGCACTGGGCTTCGAAATCGAGCGCGCCCATCCCATCAAGCCCGAAGGCCATGGCTTCATCTCGTCCCAGCGCGAGGGCATGGATATTTTCGCCAGGATGGATCCCAACGCGCCGGTGATCGTGGCAGAGGCGGTGTGGCAGTATTCCCACCACGTTCTGGCAGGCCTCGTCAGCCACAAGGGCCCGATCCTCACCGTCGCCAACTGGGCCGGCCAGTGGCCGGGCCTGGTGGGGCTCCTGAACCTCAACGGCTCGCTCACCAAGGCCGGTGTCGAGTACTCCTCGCTCTGGAGCGAGAATTTCGACGACGAATTCTTCCTGTCCGGTTTGAAGACCTGGCTCGAAACCGGCAAAATCGAGCATGAAATCACCCATGTCCGCCCCTTCGATCCCGCTTCGGTGGGCGAAAAGGAGCGCGAACTGGCCGCATCGATCGCCGCCGATATCCGCCACAACAAGGTGATCCTTGGCGTTTTCGACGAGGGGTGCATGGGCATGTACAATGCCATCATCCCCGACGAGCTCCTGATGCCCATGGGCTTTTACAAGGAGCGGCTGTCCCAATCGGCACTCTACTACGCCACCACCCAGGTGCCCGAGGAGGAGGGCCGCGCCGTCTATCAGTGGATGGTCGACAAGGGCATGACCTTCCACCTTGGCACCGACCACAAGACAGAGCTGACGGAAGCTCAGGTGATCGAGCAGTGCCGCATGTATATCGCAGCGGTTCGCATGGGGGATAACTTTGGCTGCGAGGCCATCGGCATCCAGTATCAGCAGGGCCTCAAGGACCTACTGCCGGCATCCGATCTTGTCGAAGGCATTCTCAACAATGACGACCGGCCCGACGTCACACGCGCCGATGGCAGCGTGATCCGGCAGGGCGAGGCTATCGTCCATTTCAACGAAGTGGACGAATGCGCCGCCGTCGATGGCGTTCTCACCAACCGCGTGCACCGCGCGCTTGGCCAGCCGGTGGAAAACACGCTTCACGATCTGCGCTGGGGCGATATCGACCGGTCCGGCTCGCGCGACGATTTCGTCTGGGTGTTCGAAATTTCCGGCGCCGCACCTCCGGCCCACCACGGCGGCTGGGACAAATCGGAAAGCTTCCGCCAGCCCCCGATGTTCTTCCCGGCCGGCGGTGGCACGCTGCGCGGAGTGGCCAAGGCGGGCGAGCTGGTCTGGAGCCGCATCTATGTGATGGACAATGCGCTGCACATGGATATCGGCCGTGGCCAGGCGGTGGATCTTCCCGAGGAGGAAACCCGCCGCCGCTCGGAATCGACCGACCGGGTGTGGCCGATCATGCATGCGGTGCTCACCGGCGTCGACCGCGACGCGATGATGGCGCGGCACAAGGCCAACCACATCCAGGTGGCCTATGCCAGTTCGGCCGCCGAAGCCGACCAGGCGCTGGCCGCCAAGGCGGCGCTGGCTGCCCAACTGGGCATCAAGGTCAATCTCTGCGGGGTCTGACCTCGCAAAATTGCGGAAAGCCGGGCGGCAGCGGGGTCACCGCTGCCGCCCTTTTCTTATAGGGTCGACAGCAACCGGTCAGCTTAGGGGTGACAAACTGACTGCTGGCTGGGTCATAATTCCAACCAATGCGAGAAATTGCGCTTGCCGAGGCGACCGTTCTCTATTTGGATGTTGTTAACGCCGTGGCAACCTCGGCGAGCCGCACCATATAGCTTACGCCCACGGGAATGATCTCGTCATTGAAATCGTAGGTGTCGGTATGAAGGCCACTGGTCTCGCCGTTGCCGATGAAAACATAAGCCCCCGGACGGCGTTCAAGCATGAAGGCAAAATCCT
This sequence comes from Pelagibacterium sp. 26DY04, assembly GCF_031202305.1. Lineage (NCBI taxonomy): Bacteria > Pseudomonadati > Pseudomonadota > Alphaproteobacteria > Hyphomicrobiales > Devosiaceae > Pelagibacterium > Pelagibacterium sp. 26DY04. Next base: position 333,798 of record NZ_CP101731.1, on the reverse strand, counting down.
CTCCACCCATCATGGGGGTCATGGCCGTATCGACCTTGTCAGCGCCCACGATTTCCGACGCGATTTCGCCGGCAAGGCGGATGTGGTCCGGATGGTTGACGGTGACCGGATATCCGCGCCGGAAATCGAGCTTCGCGGAAGCCCCAAATGCCTTGGCGATGTTCTCGACCACGGCGCCCATTCTCTCTTCCACAAGGTCGCGGCCAGCCGGATCGAGAGTGCGGACGGTGCCCGAAAGTCGAGCTTCGGAAGCGATCACGTTGTAAGCGCTTCCTGCTTCCATCCGCGTTATCGACAATACGGCTGAAGACAGCGGATCGATATTGCGGGCGACGATCGCCTGCAGCGCGGTGATCATATGTCCCGCCACCAATACTGGATCGACCGCCAGATGCGGCCAAGCTGCGTGACCGCCTTCTCCCACGATCGCGATCTCGAACTCATCGGCAGAGGCCATGATCGCGCCGGGACATGTTGCGAATGCTCCCTCGGGCAGGCCAGGCAGATTATGCATACCGTAGACGGCCTCGATGCCGAAGCGCTCGAACAGCCCGTCTTCGGCCATGGCGAGTCCGCCGGCTCCTCCTTCCTCGGCGGGCTGGAAGATCACCGCCACTGTACCATCAAAATTGCGCGTCTGAGCCAGATGCTTGGCTGCGCCGAGCAACATGGCGCTGTGCCCGTCATGACCGCAGGCATGCATCAGTCCCTTATTGGTGCTGGCATGCTCGAGCCCGGTCGCTTCGGTAATCGGCAATGCGTCCATGTCGGCCCGTAGCCCGATGGTCCGCCCGCCCGGGCGGCCGTGGATGACGCCGACTACTCCTGTGCGACCGATGCCTGTCGCCACTTCATCGACGCCGAAGCTTTCGAGCAGCTCGGCAATTTTTCCAGCGGTGCGATGAACCTCATAGAGCAGTTCGGGATGCGCATGGAAATCGCGACGCCAGGCGGTGATCTCCTCATGTATATCGGCAATCGAATTGATGATCGGCAATTTGGCAGTCCTTAGAGAATGTCGTCGCGGATACAGGCTTTAAGATGTCCCGGCGCGACCTCGCGCAGTTCGGGACGGATCTGCGCGCATTGGGGCAGTGCGTAGCGGCAGCGGGTTCTGAGCACACAGCCCGAAGGTGGGTTGATGGGGCTGGGAATATCGCCGTCGAGCACTATGCGATCGCCGCGCCGGTCGGGATCGGGAACCGGAGCGGCCGAGAGCAGCGCTTCGGTATAGGGGTGCTTGGGTGCAGCATAGAGCGATCGGCTGGGCGCGATCTCCATGATCCGGCCCAGATACATGACGATCACTCGATCGCAGAAATGCTCAACGACCGCCAGATCGTGGGCGATGAACAAGATTGTGAGCCCCAATTGCTCCTTGAGGTCCTGCAACAGGTTGAGCACCTGGGCCTGTACAGAAACGTCGAGCGCCGAGACTGGCTCGTCGGCAACGATAAAGCCGGGAGAAACCGCGAGCGCCCGGGCGATGCCAATACGCTGCCGCTGGCCGCCGGAAAATTCGTGCGGATATCGCTGCGCCGCGTCGGCCGGAAGCCCGACAAGGTCGAGCAAGCGCTGGACTTCGGCCTCGCGTTCGGTTCGCATACCAATCCCGTGTATTTCCATGCCCTCGGCAATGAGCTCACCAACCTTTCGGCGTGGGTTGAGACTGGCGAAGGGGTCCTGGAATACCATCTGAATCTTGCGCCGGAAGGCCAGCATATCCTTAGCCGGCAGGCGGGAAATGTCGGTGCCCTCGTAGACGATCTCGCCTTCGCTGGGATCGGTGAGGCGCATGATGGTGCGGCCGATCGTGGTCTTGCCCGAACCGGATTCGCCCACCAGCCCCACCACTTCGCCGCGCCCGATGGCAAAGCTCACATCGTCGACGGCATGAACCACGCGCTTTTCGCGCGAAAACGGCTTACCTTTAACCGGGAAACGCTTTGAGAGCCCGCGTACATCGAGAAGTGTGGTCGTGTTCATTTGCTCACCTCCTGCCAACGGATGCAGCGGGCGCCGTGGTCGGAGCCGACATCGAACAAGGGAGGTGGTGCCGCGCGACAGGCCTCAATGGCCAGCGGACAGCGCGGAGCGAACCGGCATCCCGCGGGCAGAGCCAGCGGATTGGGAGGCGTGCCCCCGATGGTGTCGAGCTTGCGCGAGCGTTCGCCGCCTTCCCGGCTTCGCCCCGGCATCGGAATCGATTTGAGCAGGCCCACCGTGTAGGGATGGCGGGGCGCCGAAAAGATCGTCCGTACCGGACCTTCCTCGACGACTTGGCCGGCATACATCACGGCGACGCGGTCGGCGATCTCGGCCACAACGCCCAGATTGTGGGTGATAAAGAGCACCGACATGCCGATCTCGCTCTGCAGCCGGCGGATCAGGTCCAGGATCTGGGCCTGGATGGTCACGTCGAGCGCCGTTGTCGGCTCATCGGCGATCAGCAGCGCCGGACGGCAAGAGAGCGCGATGGCGATCATCACGCGCTGGCGCATGCCGCCCGAGAGTTGGTGCGGATAGTCGTCGACGCGACTTTCGGGCGCCGGGATGCCCACCAGCCGCAGCATCTCGATGGCCTTGATGCGTGCTTCGGTCTTGGACACATCTTGATGGAGCCGAATTGCTTCGATGATCTGGTCGCCGATCGACCACACGGGATCGAGACTGGTCATCGGCTCCTGGAAGATCATCGCGATATCGTTGCCGCGCACCTTACGCATGGTCTTTTCATCGAGCGCACGAATATCGATGGGCACCGAACCAGGCCGGTTGAGACGGATGGTGCCCTCGTCGATCGAGCCGCCACCGCGCGCAACCAGGCGCATGATCGAGAGCGATGTGACGCTCTTGCCCGAGCCCGATTCCCCCACCACGCCAAGCGTGCGGCCCGGCGCTATGGAAAAGGATACGTCGTCGACGCTTTTGACGGTGCCGCGCGGTGTCTTGAACGACGTCTTGAGGCCCGAAACCTCGAGCAGCGGAGCAGTGGAAACGAGATCGGCCATCGCCTTAGCTCCTTCTGACGCGCGGATCGACATAGCCATAGAGGATGTCGACCAGCAGGTTGACCCCGATATAAATGATGGCGCTGAGCATGATGAAGGCCTGAACCACGGCATAGTCCTGGCGCAGGATGCCGTCGATCACCAGCGTGCCGATTCCCGGCCAGGCGAAGATGCGCTCCACCAAAACGCTGCCGCCAAGCAATTGTGCGAGGATGAGACCGCCAGCGGTCAGCGTGGGAAGAAAAGCGTTTGGCAGAATATGCCGGAAATGGGTGGTGACCGGTGCCACGCCCTTGGCGTGAAGGACGGTAACGAATGGCTCATTGACCACATCGAGCATGTTGGCGCGCAGCAGCCGCACCAGATAGCCGAACGGCCCGAGCGCTAGGGCCAGCGATGGCAGCGCCAGATGGTGGAAAGCGGCCCCAAAGCCTGAAAAATTGCCGGCGAGCAGGTAGTCGATCGTAAAGAGCCCGGTGCGGATGTGTTCGGGCGCTGGCCCGCGCCCGACCGGTCCGGGAAACCAGCCGAACTGCTCGAAGAACACCATGAGGAACAACAGCGCTAGCCAAAAGGGCGGCACACCGGCACTGATGAACGAGACCAGCCGCAGCAGGCGATCAAGCCAGACCGAGCGGAGGTAGTTGATCGCCACCGTGATCACCACAGCGCCAATGAACGCAAAGAGAAAAGCATAAAGTGCCAACTCTGCGCTGGCGGGTAGCCGCTGGAGGATCTGCGACAACACGGGCTGTCCGGCGCTGTAGGAGAACCCCCAATCGCCGGAAAAGAACGAAACGATATAGTCGAAATACTGAACCGGCAGCGGCTTATCGAGGCCAAGAGAGGCGGTGACCTGGGCAATTACCTCCTCTGTTGCGAAAGGGCCGGCGATAAGCCGTGCGGGATTGGTGGGTACGGCGCGCAACACAACGAACGCCAGAACCGAGGCTCCGAAAATGGTGACGATGGCCGATCCGATGCGGGCAAGCAGGAAGTTGATCATCTCTTGCTCCTATACCGCCAGGCTCGCGCCGGATTTGGGATCGTAGATGTCGCGCAAGCGATCGGCAATGAGGTTGGCCGAAACGGCCAGGGCAAAGATGCCCAGCCCGGGGAACAGGCCCAGCCACCACTGCCCGGTCAGGGCAAAAGCCAATCCCTCGGTGATCATCGTTCCCCATTCGGGCGTCGGTGGTTGAATACCCAGGCCGACAAAACCGAGCGCGGCGAGGGTCAGGATGGAAAAGGAGAAAACCGAAGACGCCTGGATGAATATAGTCGAAGTGGTCTGAGGCAGGATATGAAGACGGATCAGCCTGAAGTTCGATGCTCCCAAAGCCTGGGCGGATTCGACGTACATCAGGGTGCGCAGCCGCAGCACCTCAGAGCGCAACAGGCGGAAATACCAGGGGATGGCGGCAAGGATGACGCCGATCGACGCCGAAACGATCCCCGGCCCCAGCCCGATCGCCACGGCCATGGCGAGGATCAACGGCGGAAAGGCGAGGATCGCGTCCATGACGCGGGAGACGAGAACGTCGAACCAGCCGCCGATCAGACCGGCCAGGAGGCCGAGCGTACCGCCGATCAGCGTTCCGGCAATGGTGACGCCTATTGCGACACCGATCGAGACCTGAGCGCCCTGGATGAAGCGGGCAAAGACATCGCGCCCCACATCATCGGTCCCCATGGGGTGCTCGAGGCTGGGGGGAAGAAGCGAATTGAGAATGTCGACGCGGAGCGGATCGACCGGCCAGAACAGGCGCCCAAAAAGCGCCAGGAACATGACAATGCCGAACAGCAAGACCCCGAACAGCAGTTCCCGATCATTGGCCAATTGAGCAAGAAGGCGTCGCACCAAACCTAGCCTCTTATTGTTCTGGATTGGTGAGCGACGCGGGGTGAGGGCCGCGTCGCTCCGGATCGGTTACGCAAAGGCGTGCGGATAGTGCTCTCTCGCGTAGGCTTCAGTGATGTAGCCGTCTTCCAGGTCGCGCTTGACCATCTCGACGGGGCGCTCGGCCGGATTGCCGTATCCGCCGCCGCCACCGGTCCGCATCTGCAGGATCGAGTCCTTGGGCATGTGGAAGTGGGTCGCCTTGGCGATGGAATGGACTTCCCCATCGGGCATTTCAGCGTAGCAATTGTTGGGCCGCGCTTCCCTGCCGCCAGCCAGGCCCCAGGGCGCGTTGAGCGAGCGTTCGAACACGGTGGTAATCAGCGTGTCCTCGGTCATGCGGATATCGAGGTTGAGCCCAGGCCCGCCGCGCCACTTGCCTGGACCAACCGAGTCCTCGGCCAGGGAAAGCTGTTCAATGATCCAGGGGTTGCGGTGCTCCCAGACCTCGGCAGGCGTGAAGCGGGTCGCCGATTCAGCGATATGGAGCATAGTGCCGCCATCGCCGCCGTCCCATGCACCTTGGCCGGTGGGCAACGGGGTGCCATCGGCCCAGGGCTCGCGTGTTTCCTCGCGCTGCCCCCAGGCAACCAGCGAGCAGATGCAGCCGCCTGACTGGGCCGGCACGGCTTTGGGCAAGGCGTTGGACACCGCGTTGTAGATCACCTCGATCGACTGCAGGCCCGGCCAGCCATAGATGAAGGAAGGGGCGGGCGGCAACGGATCGAACATCGAACCGGGACGGGTGATGACCGTCAGCGGCCGAAAGTGTCCTTCATGGGGCGCTTCGCCATAGCCGGCGAGCATGGTAATCGCCACCCGGCTTGCCGAGATGGTGGTGGGCAGCGGCGAGTTGGTGGGGCCGACCTGTTCATCGGGAACCCCCGAGAAGTCGAGGGTGACGTCCGAGCCCTTGACCTCGAGCACGATCTCAAAGGGAATGCGGTCCTTGGTGACGCCGTTGTTGTCCATTTCCCCCTTGCCGACATAGCGGCCATCGGGGATTTTCTCGAAATAGGACCGAACGATACGCTCGCCATGGTCGAACATGTCATCGACCGCCGAGCGATAGGTGTCGAGACCGAAGCGCTCAACAACTTCGAGGAGCGATTTTACACCCACCCGGCAGCCGGTGACTTGGGCGTCGAGATCGCCGCGGACCATTTGAGGCACGCGCGTGTTGGCCATAATCATGCGGAAGACGTCTTCGTTGAGAACGTTCTCCTTGTAGATCTTGACGCCCGGAAAGATCACACCTTCCTGGAACACGTCTGTGGTGTCGGTGCAGTAGGGGTCCTTGGCGCCGATATCGAGCCAATGGCCCTTGATCGCCGTATAGCCGATCAGTTCTTCGTCGCGAAAGAACACGGGCATGATGATGACCATGTCCTGGGGGTGTGATCCGGTGCCGAACGGCCAGTTATAGATCAGCGCATCGCCGGGCCTTAGCATTTCCGGCCCTCCATTGGCCTTGACCGCCTCGTTGATGCAGAAGGATAGCGTCCCCATGAACATGGGCAGCGACGGCGCCTGGGATAAGAGCCGGATGTCCTTGTCGTAGATCGCCACGGCGAAATCGAGCACCTCGTAAATGATGGGTGAGAACGAGGTGCGGATCAGCGCCCGCTTCATCTGGTTGGCTGCGGAATTGAGGGCATGGCGGATCACTTCGGTGGTGATCGGATCAGCCTTGGCCTCGGTCGTGCGGCCGAACTTGCCTGCGTTATGGATAACGGGTTCGTGTCTTTTGGCCATCTTAGTGTGTCCGCTCCAGAATGATCTCGCCGGCTTTCCCGTTGGAGATAGTCCATTGGACGTCGACATAGGTCGTCGTCGTGTCTTCAGTGATGATCGCAGGTCCGCGAACTTTGCCCGAGATTTTTCCGCGCGGAATGATCCGGAAGGGCACCCGCGCCTTGCTCTCGAAGGAATAGACGTCCATTACGCGGTTGTCCTCGCCGTCGGAGCGCTTGGGGGTGTAGCTCAACTCGCGCCGCGGGAGCAGCACGGTGGTGCTGGCGCGGACCGAGACCAGCTCGACGTCCTGGTTCATGGTGGCCCCAAAGGTGCGGGCGTATTCGGACACGAACCGCTCGAGGATAACGTCCTCGGTCTCGGTCACTCTGCCGTCCTGGACCTTGACTTCGATCGAAAGCGTGTGCTCCTGGCCCTTATAGCGCAGGTCGAGACGGCCCGACTGCACGGCATCGTCCGCGTGAGCAGCGCTGCGTTCGGTGAGCGTCGTAAAGAGCTCGGCGAGCACCGAATTGACCTCGCTAAGGGCGCCGGGCACGAAATCGATCACCCGAGTTCGCGCCGCCGATTGCACCATGTCGGCGCCCAGAAGGCCCCAGGCCGAGAAATTGCCGGCCAATGGCGGGATCACGACGTGGTTCATTTCGAGTTCGTCGGCCAGAAGCGTCCCCATCAGCGGACCGGCCCCACCGAAAGGCAACAGCGTGATGGTGCGCGGATCGAGCCCCTGGTCGAGGGAGATCTCACGCATGGCATTGGCCATGGCGGCCGAGGAGATACGCATGACCCCGGCTGCGGTTGCCTCAACGTCTTGATCGATATGGGTACCCACGGCTTGAAGAGCTGCGCGTGCCTTTTCGATATCGAGATGGATGCCCGATGCCAGATCCCCAGGCCCAAGCATGCCTAGCCATGCGGCAGCATCGGTCATTGCGGGCTCTGTGCCGCCTTTGCCGTAGCAGGCAGGCCCCGGCACGGCGCCGGCTGAACGCGGGCCGACCCGCATCAATCCCCCCGGATCGATATGGGCGATCGAACCGCCCCCCGAACCGATCGAGCGCACATCGACCCAAGGGCTCTGGATCGGCATATTGTCGATAACGCCTTCAAAAAGCACCTGCGGCTTGCCGTCGATCACCAGAGCGGTGTCAAAGCTCGTGCCGCCCACATCGGCAGTGACCAGCGCCTTGATGCCTAGCATCTTTGCCAATTCGCTCGCGCCCTGTGCACCACCGACCGGACCGGACATGATGGTTTCGAACGGGCGATCCTCCGCCTCTGCGAAGGTCATCGAGCCCGAGCCCGAGCGGGTGATGAGCGAGGTGCCTTTAAAGCCCAGGTCCCGCAAGCGGCCATCGAGGCGCCGCAGATAGTTCGACATGCGGCCGCGCACAAAGGCGTCTATGCAGGTGGTCGAGGTGCGTTCATATTCGCGGTATTCGCCCGAAATCTTGTGCGAAAGCGAAATGCCGCCCTTGAATCCTTCGCTGCGCAGAATGCGCTCTACGGCCAATTCGTGCTCAGGATTGGCATAGGCATTGATGAGGCTGACGGCGATTGCATCGACCTGTTCGCCGATCAGCTTCTGGGCGGCTGCCTTGACCGTTCCTTCGTCGAGCGGCCGGTACTCAGTTCCATTACCCAGCATGCGGCCGTGGACCTCGAGACGCAGGCGTCGCGGCACGAGCGGTTCGGTCTGCTTCCAGAACAGATTGTACATCTCAGCCCGGTCGCCGCGACGGATTTCGAGAACGTCGCGGAAACCGGTGGTGGTGATCAGGCCGACCTTGGCGCCCCGCCGCTCGAGCAGGGCGTTAAGGCCGACCGTTGTTCCATGGAGAAAGAACTCGGCTTCCTCGATGATGTCGTTGGGCACGTGCTGGGTGATCGCATCGACCACCCCATGTTCGGGCGCGGAGGGCACTGTTGGGACCTTTCCCTCCACCGTCTTACCCGTCCGCTCGTCGAAATAGACGAGATCGGTGAATGTGCCGCCAATATCGACACCAATACGCGTTGCCATTTTGAATATTTTCTCCTGGAAAGGTCTATTTCGCCCAGTAGCGATAGTCGGGGAGCGGAGAGAAGGTGAACTCGGTCACCGCATCGGAAAGCACCATCACCGGCTGATCCTCAAAGAACAGGATCTTGGGATATTCGGCGCGCCAGATTTCGGTCACCTGATCCATGATCTGCTGACGCTCGGCCTGGTCGGAAGAGGCGCGAAGCTGCTCAATGAGGCTGTCGACCTCTTCATTGCAATATTCGGTAAGGTTATTGGAGTTGTCGCAGTCGACGTCATAACCCCAATAATAACCGACCTCGAATACGCCCGGTCCGTCGAGGCGCATCAGCGACTGCACCTGATGGGACTGAGAAAGGTCCTGGAATTCGGCCGCCGGCGCGACGCGGATGTTAAGATTAATGCCCAGTTCGGCCCAGGTGCTCTGGAGGATGGTAGCGAGTTGCTGCTGGGTGGCATCACCTTCCTGGATCATCACTTCGACATTTACCGGGGTGGCGATGCCGCTTTGGGCGATCAACTCGCGTGCACGTTCGAGATCGAACGATACGGGTTGACTCAACTCGGCACTGAACCCCGGAAGGCTTGGTGGGATCGGGCCGTAGTAAAGCGTGCCATATCCATAAGCCACGCGATCTACAATATCCTGGTAGGGCACCGCATGGGCGACGGCTTCGCGGAAAAGTGGATTGTCCCAAGGCGCCTTGGTGTTGGGCAGCATCATTTGCTGTACGAAGGGGTTGCTATAGGCGATGACCCGCGTGCCGGGATTATTGCTCATGGTGGTCACGGCCTGCTTGGCAAGCCCGAAGGTGATATCGGCTTGACCGGTTCGCGCCTGAAGCAGCAGTGTCGGGGCGGCGGTGATCCAATTGACGTTGATTGCGTCCGATGCCGGGGCGTTGCCCGCGAAGGCCGGATTGGCGACCATGCGGGCGCTCTGGTTGGCGGTGTAGGACTCGAGCAGGAAGGGACCGGATTCGGTCACGTTGGCCGCCATGAACTCATTGGGCTGGCCCGGCACGACCCCGCCATTGGCCTCGACGACCGACGGGTCGACGATAGAAGCAGCATGGGTTGCCAAATCGCCCAGCATGTTGCCGTTAGGCTTGTTGAGGGTGATGACCACCGTCGATGGATCGACAGCCTCAATAGATTCAAAAATCACCGGATCGATATGGCCGTCGGTAAGGAAAAACCGGCCGCACCCGGCCATATCCAGCACGCGCTGGAAGGAATAGCGCACGGCTTCGGCATCCACCGGATTGCCACTTTCGAATGTAAAGCCATCCTTGAGATGGAAGGTATAGACCAAGCCATCTTCGCTCACTTCCCAGGACTCGGCGAGATAGGGTTCGATGGTTGAATAGTCGACGACCCGGGTGCCCTCGGGACCTTCGGCCGTCCCGTGCTGAACCAGCCGCACGTAGAAATTTTGCAGAAAGCTGATTTCCTGCAGTCCGCAGGCCCAGGCTGGATCGAGCGTGCTCGGCGCTACAGCGCTGTTGACGACGAGATCCGAGCTTTGCGCCAAGACAGGAGCGGAAAACCCGCTGATGCCAACCAAAAGCGCCGCCGCGAGCGGCAACCTCCCTTTGTTTCCGATACGCATTCGATAATCCCTCTCGAATTGCGGGCGTCAAAAATAGGTGCACGCGAACGTGTGCCCAGGGCGCTCTCAACGCCCCTCGAAGAGCGCGCCTAAAGGAAACTATTTTCCGATAGTACACGTAGCGCACCCCCTGTCAATTAGCCCATGACCAAAAAAACAGCCTCTTCCGCAGAAGCCTGCAATTTGACCACATGCTAAGATCTCTTGATTACAAGGGGAATTCTGATGTGGGTAGCTGGCGACTTACGCTCCCCACCTATTGCAAAGCTGATCCACATTACTCTATATATTTCCTATAGGAAATCTTCCGACTGGACCCGCCGGAGCTTCTCGTGACCTCGACCCTTGCGTATTCAGATCTCGTCGCTCTCTTGCGGGCCATTTTTCTGCGGCATGGCACGCGCAAGGACGTCGCGGCGCTTCTGGCTGAGAACTGCGCGATGTGCGAGCGTGACGGCGCCCATAGCCATGGCATCTTCCGCATGAAGGGTTATGTCGATTCCCTCAGTTCAGGCTGGGTGAACGGGAAAGCCAACCCCGTGCTCGAGGATGTCGCTCCCGCCTTCTGCCGCGTGGACGCCGACAATGGTTTTGCCCAGGCCGCCCTGGCGCTGGGGCGCGACATGGCCATCGAGAAGGCACAGGCGAACGGGGTTGCGATTCTCGCCATCCGCAATTCCCACCATCTGAGCGCCCTTTGGCCCGACGTGGAACCTTTCGCGCAAGACGGGCTCCTGGCGCTCAGCGCCGTCAACAGCTTTGCCTGTACCGTTCCCTTCGATGGCAAGAGCGCTCTGTTCGGGACCAACCCCATTGCCCTTGCCACGCCGGTCGCAGGAGCGGACGAGCCGCTGGTCTTCGATCTTGCCACCTCGGCCATGGCCAATGGCGACGTCCAGATTTCAGCCCGGACCGGCAAGAGCCTGCCGCCCAATTCGGGCGTGGACGCCCAGGGGCAGCCGACCACCGATCCGCGGGCGGTGCTCGATGGCGGGGCGCTCCTGACCTTCGGCGGGCACAAGGGCTCTTCGATTTCGATGATGGTCGAATTGCTGAGCGCGGCGCTCACGGGCGGCCATTTTTCCTTCGAGTTCGACTGGTCGGGGCATAAGGGTGCGCAGACACCCCATACCGGGCAGTTCATCCTGCTGATCGATCCGGCCCGCGGTGGTGCCGAACGGTTCGGGCTGCGGGTCGAGACGCTCATCGAGCGGATGAAGGCGGCAGGGGTTTCGAGACTGCCGGGGGACCGGCGGCTCGAATGTCGGCGAAAGGCCGCCCGGCACGGCATTCCCATTTCGCAAGACAACCTTGCAGCGCTTGAGGCATTGGCCGTAGCGTAGAAAACGCAATCGAGGACGGGTCGCCTGATGAACAATCCCCTTGTCAAACCGAGCGAAAGCCGGCCGCAGCGGAAGCCTAACTCACCGATCGGCGATACCCTTCGCCAGATGCGTCAAGCGCGCGGGCTGACCCTCAACGAGCTGGCGCGCCGGTGCGATTTGGCGCCTTCAACGCTCTCGAAAATCGAGAACGGCCAGATGTCGCCGACCTACGATACGATCCTCAGTCTGGGCGAGGGGCTGGAGGTGGATGTGGCCGATTTGTTCTCCGAGCGTCAAACGGCGTCGGTGAGCGGCCGACGCACCGTGACCCGCGCTGGAGGCGGGGTGATGCACCAGACCGAGCAGTATGACTACGAGATGTTGTGCACCGATCTGGCCAATAAGCAGTTCGTTCCGCTCAAGGCGACGGTCAAGGCCAACACGATCGCCAGATTTCCAGAGATGCTGTCCCATCCTGGCGAGGAATTCGTCTATGTCCTCTCCGGTGAGGTGGAACTGCACACCCAGTTCTACGCTCCAACGCGGCTTGTTGCCGGCGACAGCGCCTATTTCGACAGCACCATGGGCCATGCCCTCCTCAAGGCGTCGGACGAAGATGCCGAAGTGCTCTGGATCTGCTCACGCGTGGTCGAGCCGTTGCGTAGCTAGCAAGATCGAAGGGCAATTGAGTCAGGGGATGGTGCTGGAGGGGATCGGACATGAAATTCTCTATCTCTTGGAAACAGCCCAAGCGGGCAGTGCTATCCCTAGCTGACCGGCAGGCAAAGGCAAGACGAGTCAGCCGAGCAGGATGGCGGGTTGGGGAAGCCCGGCCAAGACGCTTTCGAGCCGGTGCCGGAGAGGCGACGGGGCGGCGGGCGCGGGCGGAACGTCGCCGGCGAAGGTGTGCTTGAAGCCAGATGCGGTGGCGATGCAGACGGTGCCTTCGAGCTTTGGCGTCTGGGGACGGCGCAACCAGGCAATGCCCGCACAGGCGGAAAACTCCGCATCGATGCCGTCATAGGCAAACAGCGCCGCGCGGGCCTCGGCCAATTCCGCATCGGTTACGGCTTCTGCGCTGCCGCCGCTCTCGCGCACGGCCTCAAGCACCCGCGTGCCGTCCTGCGGATATCCCGCCAGGCGATCGGCTATGGCGGCGGCGGCGGTTTCGACGGGGCTGTCCCAGGGGGACACTTCATTGGCGCCACTGGCAAAGGCGGCGGCGATGGGGGCGCAGCCGGCGGCCTGGACGGCGACAAGCGGGGGAAGATCGCGCCCTGCCTCTCGTAGGCCGTTGGCCGTGCCGATCAGGACCGGGCCGGCGCTCACCGGGGCGACGAGACGGGCCACGCTCCGGGTCTGTGCGGCGATTTCGCGGCCCAGAGAGCGGCAGCCCCATTCGGCCCAGGGTGAAGCGAAGGTGGAATAGAGGCGAAAAAAGCCCAGGGTTTGGCCAAGCTCATCGGCCAGGGCGTAGGATTGGCTGGGGCCTTCCCCGAAGCGCGCCACGAGCGCGCCACGGGCAAGGACCGGCAAAATGCGCTCCTGCGGGGTGGCGGCGGGGACGATGGCGACCATGGGCAGGGCGGCGCGGGCGCAGAGCGCAGCGGCGGAGACGGCGGCATTGCCGCTCGAGGGGACCACGACGCCGGGGCAGTGAGGCTCGCGGGCCAGCAACTCGCCCAGCGTCGCGGCCATGATGCGGTCCTTGAACGAACCGCTGAGATGACCGCCTTCATATTTGATGGCGACACCTTCCAGGCCGGGGATGCGGGAAGTCAGGAGGGGTGACCAGGCATTGGCGGGGTGATCCCAATATCGGGGAGGCAGGGGATCGGCGATTTCGATGATGGTGCCGCCTTCTCCATATCCGAAACGGGCATTGTCCTGCGAAACGCTTGTGGTCCTCACAATCTTCCCCCTGTTTGCCTCTATCGGTTGGGTGAGTATCGGCGCAAAATGGGTCGAGTGGACAGATTTTTTTCCGCACCCCTGTCGGAATGGGCGATGGCCACGCGTCTTATCGAAAGGTCACATGGAGGGGCCTTGCGATGAACAGATTGCATTACGGATGGGTGATTGTTGCGGCCGGAGCGCTGATCACTTGCGTGGCGATGGGGGCGCTGTTTGCCCTGCCGGTCTATCTGGCGCCCATTGCCGAGGAGACGGGATGGACACGGGCCGGGATTTCCATGGCGATGACCGTTGGGTTCGTCGTCATGGGTGTGGCTGGTTTCGGATGGGGCACGCTGACCGACAGGATAGGGGCGCGGCCTGTGGTGCTGATCGCGGCGGTGATCCTCGGGATCGGGCTCCTGATCGCCAGCCAATCGAGAGACCTTCTGGTGTTCCAGCTCGCCTATGGCGGGCTGGTGGGGCTGGCGGGCGGCGCGTTCTTTGCGCCGATCATGGCGACGACGGTGGGCTGGTTCGACAAGCATCGCAGCCTTGCCGTATCGCTGGTGTCCATCGGCGCGGGTGTGGCGCCGATGGTGATCACCCCGTTTGCGAGCCTTCTGATCGAGATCTATGGCTGGCGCAGCGCGATGACGATGACGGCGATTGCCGCCACCGTGCTGCTGGTGCCGGCGAGCTTTCTGATCCGCAAGGCGCCGCAGGAGATTGCCGAGGCGCAGCCGCAAACGGGCGTGGATGTGGCGCCGCAGGAGCCGCAGCCGAGCCGGGCGAGCGCGGCGCTCAGGACGCCGCAATTCGTGGTGCTGGCCGCAACGTTCTTCCTCTGCTGCGCGGCCCATTCGGGGCCGATCTTCCACACGGTGAGCTATGCCATGCTGTGCGGGGTGCCGGCGCTGGCGGCGGCCTCGATCTATAGCGTCGAAGGCGTTGCCGGGCTGTTCGGGCGGCTGTTCTTCGGGATCGCGGCGGACCGGCTGGGGGTCAAAAAGGTGCTGATCGCCGGGCTGGCGCTGCAGGCGATCGGGATCTACACCTATATCTATGTGACCCAGCTCACCGATTTCTACATGCTGGCCGTGGTGTTGGGCATGGCCTATGGCGGGGTGATGCCGCTCTATGCCGTTCTGGCCCGCGACTATTTCGGGCCGCATGTGATGGGCACCGTCCTGGGGGCGGCGACCATGACCTCCTCGATCGGCATGGCGTTCGGGCCGGTGGGCGGGGGATGGCTCTACGACACGTTCGGAAGCTATCACTGGCTCTATATCGCCTCGGCCGCCGTTGGCGTGGCCGCCGCGGCGATGGCGCTGGCCTTTCCGCCGGCCAAGCGGGCCGATGGAGAGCAGCCGGGCGCGGCGCAGCAGCCAGCCTGATTTCTCAAGACAGCCGCTTTCGCCCTCCGGCCTTTGGCCGGAGGGTTTTGCTTAAGGTGGGCAGGCATGGGGCGATGATCGCCTCGCATTATGTTTTTATAATATGAAGCCACCATCGCCCCATGCATCCGAGGATTTTTGGATCTCGGAGATGCGCAACCCGGGGAGCTTACCCTTTTTTCCCCTTTCCCAGCGCCCTCGCCGTCAACACGCCCTTTCTGGTGGGCTTCGGCGATTTTTGATGGCCAGTTGACTTGCCACCAGCGACTTACGGATGACCTTCGGTGTCAGACCTGGTCCACGCAGTCCGTCCCGAATGGCGGCGACCCGCCATTCCCTCGAACCGGCCAACGGACAGAGAGAGGCGCCTGGAGACCTGAGTGATCCTAGGCCCGGACCCCCGCTTCCCCCTTCCCCACTCTTGCCCTCACCAGGAAGTTCGTATGCATCCCTTGCCCCGGTGCGGCCGTGAGGGAAAGTTACGGCAGGTGATTGGGGGCGGGGATAAGTTTTTTCGAGAGGGTGACGCGATGCTCCCAAAGCGCTTCGCGGTTTGATCCCGGGGGCGTATGATCCGCTCCGGCCGGCCAACGCACCGGACCGGCTGCCTTCCGCGCAAAGGTGCGGAAATGGAGGAGAGGATGGGCCAAGCCACCGTCCCGGACCCCATACACCCCCTGCCCCCGACCCGGGAGGCCGCGGCGGCCCGGCGCACGCTGCAACGGATCGGGACCGTTGCCGTTTTGGGCATCGGGCTGGGGCTTTTGATGCAGGTGCTTATCGTCATCGCCCGAAACCTGTCCGGCGGGCCGTGGCCGGGACTGGCGATAGCAGTGGAAACGGCGCAAACGGTGAGCTGGGTGGCGCTGGTGTGCTCGGGCGTGGCCATCGCCATTGCCGTGGGCCGGGCGCGGCGGGTTCTGGCCGGGCTGGTTGCCGCGCTTTGCGCTCCCTTGGCGCTGGCGGCGGCCAAGGCGCTGCAGAAACTTGTGGCCGAACTGATCGACGCGCCGCAGACGGCAAACCTCATCCCCATCGAAACCGTGTCGCTGATCCGGGGGATCGAATACGGGCTGCTCGCCTGGCTGCTGGCGCTGCTGGTGCATCGCGAGGTGACGCGGATGCCGCCTTATCTTTGGACCGGCACAGGGGTGGGGCTGGTGTTCGGCGGCGCGGTGACGGCGCTTTTGACGCAGGCGCATGTTACAGAGGCCGGGGCGCTGTCACTGGTGTTTTTGAGCGGGACGTTGGTGGCCGAAGTGGGCACGCCGATCGGGTGCGCGCTGGTGATTTATGTGGGACAGGCCGTGGCGGGGGCGGCGAAGGTGTTTGGGGGTGGGGGGAAGGGTGGTGAAGGGTGGAATGGATCGGAGCATGGGCAGTGAAGAACCGTTGGACAGTACCCTAGCGGGCGATCAGCCACCTCTTGATAGCAACATCAACAGGGGAACCGTTAGACTCGTCGATATGACCCAAAAGCACGCGTCGTTCATCCTGTCCCAACAACTGCATTGACATTAAGACAGCCGAGCGTTGGGTGGGCGGTAAGTGAATAAACGTTCCCCGTTGCGCTCTAACCCAGGCCAGATCGCGAGACACTAATGCGGCGCGAGCTTGAGTTCGTACATTTCCACTAAATACGTCATCACGAATGCTGTGATCACGAATAAATTCAGCGTGCCCGGCGCAGGTCCAATCGAGCCACATCTTGACTGCTTTGCGCTGATAGTGGGGCGAGCTTCTAATCGTAGCAATTAGCCCCTTCACAGCATCGGGGCCATGTTGGTCTGCTGCAGCTTCAATGGCGCGGCACAATTCATGGATCGCCGGTATAAATGGATGGATATTCTCTATAGCAACTTCGACGAAGGCACACGACCGCAATAATCTGCACCTTCTAACAAATGCCTTGATAAGGTTTAAATCAACAAATCCATCCTCAGCATATTTTTTTCTTATTATTTGACCAATTTCTTCCAAGACCTCCTCATCCGGCACATCGTTCTCGCCTAGCTCCTCCTCACCGTAGGGATCTATCAGATTCAACCTATTCATGGCCGCCTCTGATTCCGCATCCATATGATCTTGCATCACCACGCTGACGAAATTCTCTATATCGAGCAGCTTGGTTTTGCTCGAATTCAGATGCAGTCTATGATGATCATACAAGTATTCTGAAATAGTTTCGATAGCGCTTAAGAGATGCTGCGGACTATCAGCGAATATACGGATATCATCGACGTATCGCGTATGATCAAGGCCGCTGCGCGAAATTAGTTGATCAACGTCAATTAATATTCCTTCGGCGAGGATGGCACTGGCATCATTTCCTACTGGAATTCCTTTAGATGCTTGCGAGTTGATAGCATGAATGACCGTTTCTAGGTCTTTTGCAATTCCTGTGAGTTCGGCGCTCGCCGCCTCGATTGATCCTCGAACACGATGCGAATATATTTGATTGTAGAAGTCGGCAATGTCGATCGAAGCGCCATAATCGTACCGTTCCGCAAGCTCATACGAACGTCGCCTAAAGCTCTCGTAGCCAGCACCTCCCGAAAAGAAAGCGCCATCGTCGGGCAAATAACGGTGCGAACACGCGGTTTCATTAGTTGCTCTCGCCGCTTCTAGCGCCGGCGCCACAGCGTGAACTAATGAAATGTAAATTAAAGATGTGATCGGTTCGAGTTGGTGCACCACGCGATAGCTGACCATCCTTTTGCCACCGGCATGGAAAGGGCTGCTGATAAAGGTAGTTTCCCAATATTAGAAGCGGTGAGACGGCCTCTAAAATTGTCCCAATCTTGCCAAACTGCATCCCATTCGTCGAAACGTGGAAAAAAATCTGAGTCATCGAATCTTTCGAGGTGTCTCTTTGCGAAGTTGAGTTGCCCATCTGTAAGGCGCAAGACATCCTCCTTAATGCGCGGCTTCCCAGTTTTCCGCCGCTTTCGCGTCCACCTGCAGCGGCACTGACAACCTCAATGCCGGTTCCGCCGCGCCTTCCATCACGCGCTTGATGACCGGGATGGCCACTTCGGCCTTGTCGGCCGGGGCTTCGAAGACCAGTTCGTCGTGGACCTGGAGGAGCATGTCGGCCTGGACGTTTTCAGCCGCGAGAACCTTTTCCATGCGGATCATGGCGCGGCGGATGATGTCGGCTGCCGAGCCCTGGATGGGGGCGTTGATGGAGGCGCGTTCGATGAAGGCGCGTTCGGAGGGGTTTTTGGTATTTACGTTTTCGAACGGGATCTTGCGGCCGAAAATGGTCGAGACGTACCCCTGCGCCTTAACGATGCGGCGCTGTTCGTTCATGTAATCCTGAATGCCGGGGAAGCGGGCGAAATAGGTCTTGATGTATTCGCCGGCCTCCGATCGGGCGATGCCGAGCTGGTTGGCGAGACCGAAGGCGGAAATGCCGTAGATGATGCCGAAATTGATGGCCTTGGCGCGGCGGCGGATCATGGGGTCCATGCCTTCGATGGGCACATTGAACATTTCGGACGCCGTCATGGCGTGAATGTCCAAGCCCTCTTCGAACGCGTCCTTTAGAGCATCGATATCGGCGATGTGGGCGAGGACGCGCAGCTCGATCTGGGAATAGTCGGCGGAAATCAAAAGATTGCCCGGCGCGGGGATGAAGGCCATGCGGATCTTGCGGCCATCCTCGGTGCGAATGGGGATGTTTTGCAGGTTGGGGTCGGTCGAGGACAGGCGCCCGGTGGCGACCGAAGCCTGGCTGTATGAGGTGTGCACGCGCCCGGTGCGCGCGTTCATATAGCCGGGGAGCGCGTCGGTGTAGGTGGATTTGAGCTTGGTGACGCCGCGCCAATCGAGAATGGTCTGGGCGAGCGGGATGCCTTGGGCGGCGAGATCGTCGAGCACCGAGGCGCCGGTGGCCCAGGCGCCGGTCTTGGTTTTGGTGCCGCCTTCGAGCCCCATGCGGCCAAAAAGGATATCGCCCAGCTGCTTGGGGGAGCCGAGGTTGAAACGCTCGCCGGCCAGCTCGTGCGCCTGCTCTTCGAGCGCGCCGGCACGCTGGGCGAAATCGCCCGAAAGGCGCGAGAGGATCTGGCGATCGACCGATATGCCGCGCCCCTCCATGCGGGCGAGAACCGGGGTCAGCGGACGGTCGAGGGTTTCATAAACGGTGGTGACGCCCTGGGCGACGAGGCGGGGCTTGAGGATATGCCAGAGCCGAAGGGTGATGTCGGCATCCTCGGCGGCATATTTGGCGGCGGCTTCGATGTCGATCCTGTCGAAGGTGAGCTGGTTCTTGCCCGTGCCGGCAAGGTCGGTGAACTTGATGCAGGTGTGGGAGAGATATTTTTCCGCCAGCGCATCCATGCCGTTGTTGCGGGCGCCATCGAGCGCGTAGCTCATCAGCAGCGTATCGTCGATGGGCGCCATGGTGATGCCGTATCGCGCAAAGATGCCCAGATCGTATTTGACGTTCTGGCCGATCTTCAAAATCGATGCGTCTTCGAGGACGGGCTTGAGCATCTCCAGCGCCAGTCGGAAATCCATCTGGCCCTCGGCGCGGCCGCCGCCCAGCAGATCGTCGGCGCCGGTGACGTGGGCCAGCGGCAGGTAGCAGGCGCGGCCCGGTTCGGTGGCAAGGCAGATGCCGACGAGATCGGCGGCCTGGTTGTCGAGGCTGGTGGTTTCGGTATCGACGGCCACATGGCCGGCTTCGTAGATGCGGGCGATCCAGCCGGCCAACTGGTCGGCATCGCGCACGATTTCGTAATCCTCGTGCTTGCAGGGGATGGCGCGGATGGCTTCGAGCACCTTTTCGGCGTGCGCCTCGGGACCCTGGGCCGGGGGCTCGCTGGATGAGGGATCAACGGCGCCGGGAATGGAGGCGCCTCTGGCGGCGAGCTCGGGATCGGCTTCGAAATCGTCGGGATCGATTTCGAGCAGGTTGGAGAGCCGCCGGGTGATGGAGGTGAACTCCATGGCCTTTAAAAACGGGATCAGCGTTTTGGGTTCGAGCGGCTGGCGGATGAGATCGTCGAGCGGGGTTTCGACGGGCGTGTTGCAATCGAGTTCGACGAGCTTGCGCGAGATGCGGGCCAGTTCGGCGTTCTCGATGATCGATTCGCGGCGCTTTTGCTGCTTGATCTCGCCGGCGCGGGCGAGAAGGGTTTCGAGGTCGCCATATTCGTTGATGAGCAGCGCGGCGGTCTTGATGCCGATGCCGGGGATGCCGGGGACGTTATCGACCGGATCGCCGCACAGCGCCTGGACGTCGACCACCTTGTCGGGGGTGACGCCGAATTTCTTCATCACCTCGTCTGGCCCCATCCAACGCAGCGGCGGCTGGCCGGGGCGGGCGATGGTATCGAGCATCTGCACGTGATCGTCATCGATCAGTTGCATAAGATCCTTGTCGGAGGAAACGATGGTGACCTTGCCGCCGCGATCGCGCATCTGGCAGGCATAGGTGGCGATGATGTCGTCGGCCTCATAGCCTTCCTGCTCGATGGAGGGCAGGCAGAAGGCGCGGGTGGCGGCGCGGGTCAGGGGAAATTGCGGGACCAGATCCTCTGGCGCTTCGGGGCGGTGGGCCTTGTACTGATCGTAAAGATCGTTGCGGAAGCTTTTGGCCGAATGGTCGAAGATCACCGCGAAATGGGTGGGTTCGTTCTCGCCCTTCAAATCCTCGAAGAGCTTATTGATCATATTGCAAAAGCCGGAGACCGCGCCCACCGGCAGGCCATCGGACTTGCGCGTCAGGGGCGGCAGCGCGTGATAGGCGCGGAAGATGAAGGACGAGCCGTCGACGAGGACGAGATGCATGGCGGGCTTCCTCTGGGCGCCGGAGCGCGCGCGATTCTAGTTTGGCCGGACTTTGGCGCGATTGCGCGCGGGGGGCAAGCTTTGGACAAAACCTTGCCCAAGGGTGTAGATAACGCGCAACCGCGCCAACGGAAACACGCCTTGCCCATACCCATCTATTACATCAACCTCGCCAGCCGCACCGACAGGCGCGACTTCATGGATGAGCAATTCGCGCGGCTGGGGCTTACCGCAACGCGGATAGAGGCGGTGACGCCCGCCGATATTCCGGCGGAGGACCTGGCGCGCTATTGCGACGAGACGAAGCCCTTCTATAGACGGCCCAATCAACTGGCGTGCTCGCTCAGCCACGAGAAGGCCTGGCGGGCCATGCTGGACGCTGGGCAGCCGCGGGCTGTTGTCCTCGAGGATGATGGGCTGCTTTCCGCCTCGCTGCCGGACTTTCTGGCAAACCTCGATGATGTCGAATTCGACCTTTTGCGCTTCGAGCGCTCCAGCCGGAAGATCCGCCTGCTGCCTGCGGTGCGGACGGTGGGACCGGCGATTGCGTTGCGCCCTTTCCGGTCGACCCTCTCGGGGCGGTCCGGCTATGTGACCGGAGAAAGGGCGGCACGCTTGATGCTGGACGATTCCCGCGCGCATGCGCTTGGGGGAGACCGAGCCCTCTATGACGGAATGCGTTATAAAGGGTTGGTCCGCTATCACAGCGATCCCGCCTTATGCATCCAGTATGGCAATATCGATGCAGACAAGCGGGCGCGAGGGGTCGGCCTGAGCAACCTCAACAGCGAGCGGAGCCGGCATGTTTTCGCCCGGCGGCATCCGGTGCGGAACTTTTTCATCCGCACCCTGCCCCGATTGGGACGCGGCGTGCGCAATGCATTCGATCATCTGGCGCATCTGCCCAAGGGGATTACAAAGGAGAGGATCTCCTTCCGGCCCGACTAGCGGCTGACAAAGCCCGAGGAACTGGGAACGATGGCGCGCAAATCGACCCCCATGTCGTTCTGGAAGCGGGTGACCGCTGCTTGGCTCAGCGCGCCCATCATTTCCATATTTCCGGTCATCAACGCATCGGAATAGACGGCCTGCTGGAGCAGGAAATTCATCATCAGGACTTCCGAAATCTCCTGCTTTTGGGCGTCCGCGAGGCCGGCCCACTGGCCGTCGGCGGCAAGAGAAGCCCGCACCTGTTCGGCGATGGGAGCAACAGGGAAAGTCTCTTCATGAGCGCGGTTGGCGATGATCCAGTTGAGCGCCCAATAGCCGGCGATGGCATCGGCGGCATCGCCGGGCCGCAGACCGTCGGTGGCGACGAGTTCGGCCCAGCTTTCGACGGGGGAGCGCTTGGCAAATTGCTTGCGCACGGCATCGGCGCCCAACGTGCCCGACGTTTCTTCTACAAAAGCGATGAACTGCTCCTGGGCGCGGGCGCTCACATCAGGGGTCGCGGTATAGACCGTGAGATTCGGATCGACCGGTGCGGCGGGGGCCGAGGCGGCGTCATCGAGCGAGGACTGAATCGTGGCGTTCAGCATCGTCGAATGAAGCGTATTCATGGTGATGTCGGTGGCAAACCCCTGGAAGGGGTAATCCTGGGCGTGAGCCGGAAGCACCATGGCGGCAAAGACCAGAAAAGCCGAAACCGTCTTGTGCATTTTACCCCTCGCAACGCTGTCATCGGGACGTTAGCGTGCACATAAGATTATGTCGGTGCTGCGACCGATTGACCGGAGGCGTATCCATGGTTCGCTCGAAACTGTTTTCCCTGGTGCTCGGCGCCTCGCTGGCTGGATCAACCGCCTATGCGCAGGATGCCACTGCGTGGATGGGGGCCACCGAAGCGCTGGGGGAAATCAGTGCGCTCGAGAGCGCGGCCGCTGCGTTCGAAGCCGGTCCGGTGGCGATTACCGATGCGCTCGAACGCGAGCCCGGTGGGCGTAGCGCGTGCCAGCGCTATACGACAGCGATGATCGCAGCGGGATTTGAAGCGCGGCTCGCCGATCAGCTCCGGCTGGTGCTGGGCGGCGGGGATGCAGATGCGGAGATCATCGAGGCGCTGAGCCAGCCCGAGCGGCAGGACGGATCGGTGTGGTTTCCACTTGCCGAGCAGGCCGGGTTTTTCGCCGGCTGCGTTGCGGCGGCGATCGCGCAGGCATCCGATGGCGAACGCGCGATCGCAGCGCTGACCGAAAGGCTGGAAATCGAGCTGCCCCTCCCCAACGACGGCGTGGACATATGGCTGGCCCAACAAATCCGCAGCCTGGGCGATGGAATGTCGGGGCCGGTCGCCCAGTGGTTCGATGCAGGGTTCACCCAGGCGGCGCGGCTCTGATCAGGCCATGTCCGGGGTGCGGATGCCCATGAGCAGCGCCCAATAGGTGCCATAGGTATTGTAGGTCGTGGAGCGGCCGCGCTCGATGGCGATGCCGAACTGCACGTAATCGGGATTGACCATGGTGCGGTGGTGGGAGGGCGATTTGAGCCAGCCATCGATGGCGGTGGCAAGCGTCGGCGGGCCGCCGGCGAGGTTTTCGCCCGCAGCGCCCAGGAAGCCGGCCCGGCGCAGGCGGGTGTGGAGCGTCTGTTCGGGGGCCGCGGTGTGGGCGACATTGGCATTGTCGGCCATCAGCCGCGCCTGTTCCTCGGCCACGTCCTGAAGGACAGCGTTGTGGGACAAGAGCGGCAGGCCGCGCTCGGCGCGCATGGCGTTGAGCTGGGCGGTGGCATCGGCGATCGAAACGCTCGATACAGGCTCGGCGCGTTCGGTGGTCATGATGACCGAGCCCGAACAGGCGGCCAGCGCCGTCGCTGAGGCTCCAAGGGCGGAAAGGGTGAGGAATCGGCGGCGGGAGATCTCGAACATGGGCGCGACTTTAACCAAAGGACGGCTCTTGGGAAGCGGTTAAAGTGGCGCCGTTGTGACGCGGGAGACGGAATCGACTTGCCAATGGGCCCCCGTTTCCTTATACAGCCGGCTTCTCTGGTCGGCCTTTACGGGTCGCGCAGAGTTTTTTCATGCCGCGCCCGAAAGTGGTTTTCCCATTTTTGGCGCGCTTCAACCGAGCCGCCCGGCCAAAAGGCATGCCGAGGCGGTTCATGAAAGCGGGAAGCTCCCTGGGAGCGTTTCCAGCAAAAAGTGGATACCACTTTTGCGGTTCGGAAGCGCGACAAACCCATAAGAGCCACTGCAAAGAAGACCAACAAGGAAGACCGCAAAATGCCCAAGATGAAGACCAAGTCTGGCGCCAAGAAGCGCTTCAAGGTCACCGGAACCGGCAAGGTTCTGGCCGGCCCCGCCGGCAAGCGCCACCGCCTGATCAGCCACAACGCCAAGTACATCCGCAGCAATCGCGGCACCTCCACGCTTTCCGAGCCGGATGCCAAGATTGTCAAGAAGTACATGCCGTACGACCGCTAAGCAGCCAGACTTAAGGATTAACAGATGTCCCGCGTAAAAAGAGGCGTTACCGCCCACGCTCGTCACAAGAAGGTTTTGAAGGCTGCGAAGGGCTATTACGGCCGCCGCGCCACGACCTACCGCTCCGCCGTGCAGGCCGTCGAAAAGGCCGGCCAGTACGCCTACCGCGACCGCAAGCAGAAGAAGCGCAATTTCCGCGCCCTGTGGATCCAGCGCATCAACGCCGCCGTGCGCAGCCATGGGCTGACCTATGGTCGATTTATCGACGGCCTCAGCAAGGCTGAGGTTGCTGTCGACCGCAAGGTCCTGGCCGATCTGGCCGTGCACGAACCGGCTGCTTTCGAAGCGCTGGTCGTCAAGGCCAAGGACGCCCTCGCCTATCTGGGCGAAATCGAAGCGACCACCGCAGAGCGCATTTCCGCCTAATCGGCGCTTTCGCGTTCCTTGTTGGCCGCGCTTCCGAACCGAAAAAGTGGCAGCCACTTTTTCTGAAAGCGCCCCAGCAGCCTTTCTGAGGCCGAAAAATCAAAAGCCTTGCGCCATTCCTTTTGGGGTGGCGCGGGGCTTTTTCGTTTGCTACCGCTTCGCCCGCCACCTTGATGCCAAGAGAAATAGATGTCCGACCTTAACGCCCTTTCGACCTCGATCCGCGCGGCGATTGCCGAAGCGGGTGATGAAACAGCGCTCGAAGCGGTTCGTATTGCCGCCTTGGGCAAGAAGGGCTCGATTTCCGCCCTGCTGGCCACGCTGGGGCAGATGAGCCCCGACGAGCGCAAGGAGAAGGGCCCGGCGATCAACGGGCTCAAGACCGAGATCGCCGCGGCGATCGAGGAACGCCGGGTGGCGCTCGCCGCCGAGGCGCTGGAAAAACGCCTGGCGAGCGAGAAGGTTGACGTCACCCTGCCGCTGCGCCCCGCCCCCACCGCGACCGGCCGCGTTCATCCGGTGAGCCAGGTGATCGACGAGATCACGGCGATCTTTTCGGACATGGGGTTCGCGATCGCCGAGGGGCCGGATATCGAAACCGACTATTACAATTTCACCGCGCTCAATTTCCCCGAGGGCCATCCGGCTCGCGAGATGCATGACACCTTCTTTTTCCAGCCCGACGCGGATGGGAACCGCAAGCTTTTGCGCACGCACACTTCGCCCGTGCAGGTGCGGGTGATGAAGCAGACCAATGAGAAGGTGCCGGCCAAATGGATGAGCGCGGCGCAGGAACCGCCGATCCGTGTTGTGATCCCCGGACGCACTTATCGCAATGACAGCGATCAGACCCATACGCCGATGTTCCATCAGGTCGAGGGGCTGGTGATCGACAAGGGTTCCCATATCGGGCAGTTGCGCTGGGTGCTGGAAGAGTTCCTCAAGGCCTTCTTCGAGGTCGAAAGCGTCAAGACCCGGTTCCGGCCGAGCTTTTTCCCCTTCACCGAGCCCTCCATGGAAGTGGACGTGCAATGCGACCGCTCGGGCAATGAAGTGAAGATCGGCGAGGGCAATGACTGGCTGGAGATTTTGGGCTGCGGCATGGTACATCCCAATGTGATCACCAATGCCGGGCTCGACCCGGACGTTTATCAGGGCTTTGCCTGGGGCATGGGGATCGATCGGCTGGCCATGCTCAAATACGGCATGCCGGATCTGCGCGCGTTCTTTGATGCCGACAAGCGCTGGCTGGATCATTACGGGTTCCGGCCGTTCGATTTGCCGACGCTGTTCGGGGGCCTGTCGAACTGACCATGGCAAACACAAGCGTGACAGTTGGGGCAGTCTCAGCGCCCCCCTCATCCGTCTCGCCCTGCGGGCGATCCACCTTCTCCCACCAGGGGAGAAGGGTAGACGTGAGCGAGACGGGCACGTGAGCATGGCAGAACTGCCCGCCCGCTACGCCGATGCGCACAGCTTCGCCTTCGGGGACAGCCCTGAACTGGCGGACGAATTGCTCGCGCTGGTTCTGGCGGGCACCAAGACCGCGACCTGCGGGGCGCTGCGCGACCATGAGGTGGATGGCGAGCCGCTACCCGAAGTGGGGCGGCGCGATGTAGTGCTGGACGGGGCGGGCCGACCGGCCTGTGTGATCGAGACCACCGAGGTCGAGATCGTGCCGTTCGACGCGGTCACCAAGGAATTTGCCGAGGCGGAGGGCGAAGGCCCGTATGAAGCCTGGCGTGAAGGACACATCGCCTTTTTCTCCCGCAATGGCGGGTGGCGCGGCGACATGAAATTAGTTTGCGAGCGCTTCAAGCTGATTGAAGTGCTGGATAGGGACCCAAGATGAAATTCACGCTGTCCTGGCTCAAGGAGCATCTGGAAACCACCGCCTCGACCGATCAGATCGTCGAGAAGCTGACGATGATCGGGCTCGAGGTCGAAGAGGTGACCGATACCGGCGCCGCGCTCAAGGGGTTCGTTGTCGCGCATGTGGTTTCCGCCACCCAGCACCCCAATGCCGACAAGCTCAGGGTCTGCAAGGTCGATGCCGGCACGGGCGAACTGATCGACGTGGTGTGCGGGGCGCCAAATGCGCGGACCGGGCTCAAATCGGTGTTTGCCGCGCCGGGCACCTATATTCCGGGCAAGGACATCACCATCGGCAAAGGCAATATCCGCGGGCAGGTGTCGAACGGCATGCTGTGTTCGGCGGCCGAGCTCGAGCTTTCCGAAGACCATGACGGGATCATCGAATTGCCCGAGGATGCCCCGATCGGGGTGCCCTACCCCGACTATGCGGGCATCGACGAGGTGGTGATCGATATCGGGCTCACCCCCAATCGCGGCGACTGTGCCGGGGTGCGCGGCATTGCCCGGGACCTGGCGGCAGCGGGGCTGGGGACGCTCAAGGATGAGGCGATCGAAACCGTGCCGGCGACGGCGGGGGCTTCGCCCATCGATGTGTTCGTGGATGGCGCGGTGTGCAAGATGTTTGCCGGGCGGTTGGTCAGGAACGTCAAGAATGGCCCCTCCCCCCAATGGCTGGCTGACCGGTTGCGGGCCGTGGGATTGCGCCCGATCAATGCGCTGGTCGACATCACCAATCTGGTTTCGCTCGACCGCGCGCGGCCGCTGCACGTTTTCGACGCCGACAAGCTCAAGGGCAATGTGGGCGCGCGCATGGGGCGGGCGGGCGAGAGCCTTCTGGCGCTCGATGGCAAGACCTATCAGGTCGATGAAACCATCTGCGTCATCGCCGATGACGAAAAGGTGCTCGGCCTTGGCGGCATCATGGGCGGGGAAGAGACGGGTTCGACCGAACAAACCACCAATGTGTTCATCGAATGCGCCTGGTTCGAGCCGGGCGCGATCGCGGCGGCGGGGCGCAAGACGGGGATCAATTCCGATGCTCGCTACCGCTTCGAGCGCACTGTCGATCCGACAAGCGTTCTGCCGGGGATCGAATTGGCGACGAAGCTGGTGATGGAGCTTTGCGGCGGCGAGCCGGCGGAAGTTGTCGTGGCCGGGCATGTGGAAGCGCCGGGGACGGTCATCGAATTCCCGCTGAGCGAAATCGAGCGGCTGACCGGCTTGCAGGTCGCGCCCGATGAGGTGAAGGCTATCCTTGGCCGGTTGGGCTTTGGCGTGGCTGGATCGGGCGAAGTGGTCAGCGTTACGGTGCCGTCCTGGCGGCCGGATGTGTCGATGAAGGCCGACCTGGTCGAAGAAGTGATGCGCATGGTGGGCGTGGACAACGTGCCCGTCGAGCCCTTGCCGCGGCTTACGGGGGTGGCGCCCAAGATGCTCACCCCGATCCAGAACCGCCGCCGCATCGCGCGGCGGGCGCTGGCGGCGCGGGGCATGGACGAGGCGGTGACCTGGTCGTTCATTTCCGCTTCGCTTGCCGAAAAGTTCGGCGGCGGCAGCCCTGAGCTCAAGCTTGCCAATGCGATCGCGTCCGACATGACCGATATGCGGCCATCGCTGCTGCCGGGGCTGTTGGCGGGCGCGGCGCGCAATGGAAATCGCGGATTTGCCGATGTCGCGCTGTTCGAGGTGGGGCAGGTCTTCTTGTCCGATGCGCCCGAGGGCCAGCACACCTATGCCAGCGGCATCCGCACCGGGACTGCCGGGATTGCGGGCGGCGGACGGCATTGGCAGGGCAAGGCCGAAAAGGTGTCTGTCTATGACGCCAAGGCCGATCTGGCCGCCGCGCTCGATGCGCTGGGGGTCGATATCGACAAGGTGCAGGT
Organism: Pelagibacterium sp. 26DY04; assembly: GCF_031202305.1. Lineage (NCBI taxonomy): Bacteria > Pseudomonadati > Pseudomonadota > Alphaproteobacteria > Hyphomicrobiales > Devosiaceae > Pelagibacterium > Pelagibacterium sp. 26DY04. The sequence goes on along the minus strand of NZ_CP101731.1, from coordinate 305,478 downwards.
GGTGGCCGAACCGGCGGACTGGAGCCATCCGGGGCGCGGCGGACGCGTGCAGCTCGGGCCCAAGGTGATCCTGGGCTGGTTCGGGGAACTCCATCCGGCCATGGCCGCCGAATTCGACCTCGATGGGCCGGTGGCGGCGTTCGAGATCGATCTCGATGCGCTGCCCGAGCCGCGCCAGAAGGCGACCAAGGCCAAGCCGGCGCTGGAGCTTTCGCCCTATCAGCCGGTCAAGCGCGACTTTGCCTTCGTGCTGGACAGCCAGGTGGAAGCGGCCGGATTGTTGCGGGCGGCCAGGGGCGCGGACAAGGCGCTGATTTCCGACGTTTCGATCTTCGACGTCTTTGCCGGCGCCCATGTGGGCGAGGGCAAGAAATCGGTGGCGATCGAAGTGACGCTGCAGCCCAAAGACAAGACGCTGACCGACGAGGAGATCGAGGCGGTGTCGGGCAAGATCGTCGCGGCGGTGGAAAAGGCGACCGGAGGAAGCCTCAGGGCCTGATCCGACCTTCAAGTGTTTTTTTAAAAGGCGGGCTCGATGGCCCGCCTTTTTTAATTTACCGCAGCCAGCCGGTGGGGCGGGGATGGAGGTCGATGAGCGCGTCCTCGACGGCCTGGTCGATGGCGCCGATTTCGCCTTGCGACAGCGAGAGGTTTTTGAGGACGCCCAGATTGTCCTTGAGCTGATCGAGATTGCGCACGCCGATCAGGGCCGAGGTCATCTCGGGACGGCGCAGAACCCAGGAGAGCGCCAGTTGCACCAGCGACTGGCCGCGCTTTTCGGCGATGGGGCGCAGGCGCTCGACGGCTTCCAGCACGTGGGGCTGGAGGTGGCTTTCACGCATCGAGCCCTTTTCGTTTTCCGCGCGGGTGTGGGCCCGTGAGCCCGAGCTGTATTTGCCCGAGAGCACGCCCTGGGTGAGGGGCGAAAAGGCGATGATGCCGATGCCGAGCTCGCCGCAGGCCTCGATGGTCGCGTCGGTTTCGATCCAGCGGTTGAGGATGGAATAGGATGGCTGATGGATGGTGAGCGGCACGCCCATGTCCTTCAAGATCGCGTGGGCGCGGCGGGTTTCCTCCTCGGGGTAGGACGAGATGCCCACATAGAGCGCCTTGCCCTGTTTGACGGCCTGGGCCAGCGCTCCCATTGTTTCTTCGAGCGGGGTCTCGGGATCGTAGCGGTGGGAATAGAAGATATCGACATAATCGAGCCCCATGCGCTTGAGCGACTGATCGAGGCTGGCGATCAGGTATTTCTTGGAGCCGAACTCGCCATAGGGGCCGGGCCACATATTGTAGCCGGCCTTGGTGGAAACGATGATCTCGTCGCGATAGGGGCGGAAATCGCGGGCCAGGACCTGGCCGAACAGCTCTTCGGACGAGCCCGGCGGCGGACCGTAATTATTGGCGAGGTCGAAATGGGTAATGCCATTGTCAAAGGCGTAGCCCAAAATTTCGAAGGCGGAATCATAGTCGCGGGTGCCGCCGAAATTCTGCCACAGGCCGAGGGAAACGAGCGGGAGCTTCAGTCCCGATTTTCCGCTGCGGCGGTATTGCATGGCATCGTAGCGCGCATCGGAAGCACGGTAGGTCATGGCTCTTTTTTCCTCGATGGCCGAACGGTCGGCGGAACCTATCGCCTCGCGGGCCGGACTGGCAAGGGCGCGGCGGGAGTGATAGAGGACGCGCCATGACCGAACATGCCTTTACCGTCGTTGCCCTTTATAAATTCGTCGACCAGCCGGACTTTGCCGACCTCAAGGCGCCGCTGGCCGAATTCTGCTGCGCGCGCGCGATCAGGGGCACACTGCTGCTGGCGCCCGAGGGGATCAACGGGACGGTGGCGGGCAGCGCCCAAGCCATGCGGGAACTGGTCGGCTGGCTGGAAGACGGAAACATCTTTGGCGGGCGGTTCCGGGGAGCGGAGATCAAATATTCCTACGCGGATGCCCAGCCCTTTCACCGCATGAAGGTGCGGCTCAAATCCGAGATCGTGACGCTTCGGGCCCCCGAGGCCAATCCGGGCAGGCAGGTGGGCACCTATGTGGCGCCCGAGGACTGGAACGATCTGATCGCGCAAGAGGATGTGATCGTCATCGATACGCGCAACGATTACGAGGTGGCGCTGGGGACGTTCGCCAATGCGCAGGACCCCGGGACCGTAACGTTCACCGAGTTCAAGGACTATGTGGCCTCCCAGCTCGACCCGGCAAAGCACAAGAAGGTGGCAATGTTCTGCACCGGAGGCATCCGGTGCGAGAAGGCGTCATCCTATATGCTCTCGCAGGGGTTCGAGGAGGTGTTTCATTTAAAAGGCGGCATCCTCAACTACCTCGAGAACGTGCCCGAGGATCAGAGCCTCTGGCAGGGAGAGTGTTTCGTTTTCGACGAGCGGGTGGCGGTGGGGCATGGGCTCAGAATCGGGGACGCGCAATTGTGCCGGGCTTGCCGGCAGCCGCTGACGCCCAGTGATCGTGAGCGGCCCGAATTCATCGAGGGCGTGCAGTGCCACCATTGCGCCGGCGAGGAGAATGCCGCAAAGCGCGCCGCGGCGGCGGAACGGCAAAGGCAGATGGAACTGGCGGCGGCGAGGGGCGAAGCGCATCTGGGGGAAGATGCCAAGGCGATAGCCGAAAGGCGGCGGCTGGCGAGCAAAGCCAAACGTGAGGCCGACAGGGCAAAGAACACGGCCGGATAGGCCTCAATGCTCCTGTTCGACCCTGGGAGCCAGGACAGGATCGGAGGTGAGGACGGCGGCGGCCTCGTCCTCGGCGCCCAGCATGTCGGCGACGCGTTCGAGCGCTGAAATCAGCATGAGCTGTTCCCATTCGGCGAGTTTCGAGAACGCCGCATGAAACTGCGCATGGGCGCCGTCGGGCGCGATGTCGAGCACCTTGCGGCCCTTATCGGTGAGGCTCAGCCAGACCTGGCGGCGATCGGCCTCGCCCTTGCGGCGGACGATCATGCCCAGGGCTTCGAGCTTATGGATCAGCGCCGTGGTGGTTGCCTGGGTGATGCCCATGCGGGCTGCCACCGCCCCGGCGGTGTGCTCGGCGCCATCGTCAAGGAGCTGCAGGAAGACGAGCTGGGACGGGGTCAAACCCGTCTCGCGCATCAGCGCCTTGGAATTGAGTTCGGTCTTGCGCAGGATCTTGCGCAGCGCCGATAGCGCGGTTTTTGTCGGGGCTTGCACGGCGCGGTCTGACTCCAGCGATAGGTCGCTTATCCTCTTACCTTCGCTTGCTCCCACTCCCAAGCCTCCTTCAGGCGCGCAGCGACTAAATCATTTTGATTATACTAATTAATTTTAGAATCGGCAATATGGTGCGCGAGCCAATCCACATGTCGCAAAAATATCTTTTACAGCGTTGAAGCGCCCATTATCCGGGCGATTGCGCCGGATACACCGTGGTTCGGAACCTCTGCAGCGGTTGACAATTAGTTTGATAAATCTAACTATCTGTCGCGAACGCAACGGAGGCAATCACCAATGGAACTCGCCGCAGCGAGCAACACCGATGTGACCGCCGGGCCGCGCGCCGCCGTCACGATTCGCAGCCCCAGGCGCGAAGACGGCGCAGCCGTATGGCAATTGGTGGCCGATACGGCGTCGCTCGACGACAATTCGATGTATTGCAATCTGCTCCAATGCAGCCATTTCGCCTCGACTTGCGCGGTCGCGGAGATGGATGGCGAAATCGTGGGCTGGATTTCGGGCTATATCCCGCCCGAGCACCCCGACACCTATTTCGTCTGGCAGGTGTGCGTGGCTGAAAAGGCACGCGGACGGGGCTTGGCCAAGCGGCTGATCAACGCCGTGCTGGCAAGGCGCGTCTGCGCCGATGTGCGCCGCATCCAATCAACGATCACCAGCGACAACAAGCCCTCATGGGCGCTGTTCAGTTCGGTGGCCGAGACGCTGGAGGCCGATCTGGCGCGCCAGGCCCATTTCAAGCGCGACACCCATTTCGCCGGCAAGCACGACACCGAATTTCTGGTGACCATCGGACCGTTCGAGCGCGAGGCGCTGCCGGTCCGGTCCGCCGCCTGACATCCCCATGCGCCTTCCGCTGATTCCCAATTCTGCCGTCCCACAAAGGAGACAGGGCACGATGACTGCTACCCATGAAACCTTCGATCGCGTCGAGAGCCAGGTGCGATCCTATTCGCGCAGCTTCCCCAAACTCTTCAACAAGGCCAAAGGCGCGACTATCTTTGGCCATGACGGGCGCGAATATATCGATTTTCTCGCCGGCTGCTCCTCGCTCAATTACGGGCATAACGACCCCGACATGCAGGCCGCGCTGGTGGACTATGTGACCGCCGACGGCATCACTCACGGGCTCGACATGTTCACCCAGGCCAAGGAGCAGTTCCTTGCCGCCTATGAGGAGATCGTCCTCAAGCCGCGGGGCATGGACTATAAGCTCATGTTCACCGGCCCCACCGGGGCCAATGCGGTGGAAGCTGCGCTCAAGCTCGCCCGCAAAGTGACCGGCCGCACCAATGTCATCGCCTTTACCAATGGTTTTCACGGCATGACGCTGGGCGCGCTGGCCGCGACGGGCAATGCCGGCAAGCGCAATGGCGGGGGCGTCGATCTCAATGGCGTTTATCGCGCTCCGTTCGAGGGCTATTTCGGCCCCGATGTCGATACCGCCGACATGCTCGAGCAGATGCTGGACGACCCCTCTGGCGGCATCGATGCGCCAGCGGCGATCCTTGTCGAGCCGGTGCAGGGCGAAGGCGGTCTCAACGCCGCGTCGGGCGAATGGCTCAAGAAGATCGAGCAGATCGCGCGCAAGCATGGCGCGTTGCTGATCCTTGACGACATCCAGGCCGGGTGCGGTCGGACGGGGACGTTCTTCTCGTTCGAGGAATTCGGGCTGTCCCCCGATATCATCACCCAGGCCAAATCGCTCTCGGGCATGGGCCTGCCCTTCGCCTTGACGCTGATCAAGCCCGAGCACGACATCTGGAAGCCGGCCGAGCACAACGGCACCTTCCGGGGCAACAATCATGCCTTCATCACCGCCCGGGTGGCACTCGAAAAGTTCTGGCATACCGAGGCTTTCGCCAATTCGGTCAAGGCCAAGGGCGAGCACCTCAAAACCCGGCTGGGTGCGATCGCCGCCCGCTACGGGCTGAACCTACGCGGCCGTGGCATGATGATGGGCATCAACACCGAGGCTGGGGAAACCGCTTCGGCCATCTGTGCCCGGTGCTTTGAAAAAGGCCTGATCATCGAGACCTCTGGCGGCCATGACGAGGTGGTCAAGGTGCTCTGCCCGCTGACCATCGACATCGCGCTGCTCGACAAGGGACTCGACATCATCGAGGACGCTTTCGAGGCCGTCCTTGCCAAGGATGACGCTCGCGCTGCCGCCGAATAAAAACAAAGGAGACGACAATGATTGTTCGCGATCTCGAAGAGGCCCGCAGGGGCGACCGGCTGGTCAAGGCCGACGGTTGGGATTCCACGCGCCTGCTGCTGGCGGGCGACGACATGGGCTTTTCCTTCCACATCACCCGCATCGCGACCGGGACCAGCCACGAGTTCCACTACAAGCATCATTTCGAAAGCGTCTATTGCATTTCGGGCGATGGGGAGATCGAGGAACTCGATACCGGCAAGGTCCACCAGATCAAGCCCGGCGTCATGTACGCGCTCGACAAGAACGACCGCCACCGGCTGACGGCGCGCGAGGAACTGGTCCTTGCCTGCTGCTTCAACCCGCCGGTGACCGGCACCGAAGTGCACCGCGAGGACGGCTCCTACGCGCCGGCTGAAGAGTTCAAGCAGAGCGCCTGAGCCGGAAAATCAAACCGAACCAAGGAGTAGAGGAAGCAATGACACTCTCTGCAGTTCACGACCGATCTGACATCTATCCCACCCGCCAGGCGCAGGAAGCCTGGCTCGAACGCAAGGACCCGGTGTTCTGGGGGCAATGGAGCCCGCAGGCGCCGTTGACCCGCGCCCAGACCGAGGAATTCGACAAGAACGGCTTTCTGATCCTCAAGAACGTCTTTTCCCCCGCCGAGGTGGCAAAGCTTCAGGAGGAATCGCGGCGCCTGCGCTCGGGCGAAGCGCAGCTCGCATCCGACAATGTGGTGACCGAGCCCGGTTCGGACGCGGTGCGCACCATTTTCCGGCTCGAGGACGAAAGCGCGCTCTTTAACCGCATGGCGCGAGACGAGCGGATCGCCGGGAAGGTAAAATTCCTGCTCGATGACGATCTCTACCTTCACCAGAGCCGATTGAACTACAAGCCCGGTTTTACCGGCAAGGAATTTTACTGGCACTCGGATTTCGAGACCTGGCACGCCGAGGACGGCATGCCGCGCATGCGCGCGATTTCCGCATCGGTGCTTCTGACCGACAATGACGCGCTCAACGGCCCGCTGATGCTGATGCCCGGATCGCACAAGCATTATGTGTCCTGCGCCGGGGAGACGCCGGAGGACAACCACAAATCCTCGCTCAAAAAGCAGGAGATCGGGGTTCCGAGCCCGGAAGCGCTGACCGAATTGGCCCAGAAATTCGGCATCGAATATGCCTCGGGCAAGGCCGGAACGGTGATCCTTTTCGAATGCAACACCATGCATGGCTCGAACGGGAACATCACGCCCTTCCCGCGCTCGAACGCGTTCTTCGTCTATAACGCCTGGTCGAACAAGGTCGAAGAGCCCTTTGCTGCCCCGAAGCCCCGCCCGGCCTTTCTGTCGAGCCGCGATCCGCAAGGGCCGATCGAGATCGTTTCCGGCCCCATCCAATAAAACACTTCTCCGGGCCCATCGGCCCGGAACCGACCCCGACACAATCGGAGGCATCAATTGACGACACAACATCCTCACACTGTCGAAAAGATCGGCGGCACGTCCATGTCGCGCAGCCACGAACTGCTCGACACCGTGCTCATCGGCAACCGGACGGGCGACGCGCTCTATAACCGCGTCTTCGTCGTTTCCGCTTATGGCGGAATGACCGACGCGCTGCTCGAGCACAAGAAATCGGGGGAGCCTGGCGTCTATGCCCTGTTTGCCAGCGCCGAGAACGGCTGGCAGTGGGGTGATGCCCTGTCGGCGGTGGCTGCGAAAATGGTCGAAAAGAACGCCGAGATCTTTGCCGATCCGGCGCGGCGGGAGGAAGCCGACAGCTTCATCCGCGAGCGGATCGAGGGCGTGCGGTCCTGTCTCATCGATCTGTCGCGGCTGTGTTCGTTCGGACATTTCCAGCTCGAAGCGCATCTTTTGACGGTGCGCGAAATGCTCTCGGCGCTGGGCGAGGCGCAATCGGCGTTCAACACGGCGCTGCTGCTCAACCAGCACGGGGTCAATGCGCGGTTCGTGGACCTGACCGGCTGGCGGCAGGACGGTGCCTTGCCGCTCGACGACCATATCGCGCGCCAGTTCGAGGGGATCGACCTTGGCCGCGAACTGCCCATCGTCACCGGCTATGCCCAATGTGCCGAACAGCTCATGAAGACCTATGACCGGGGGTATTCGGAGGTGACCCTGTCGCGGGTGGCAGTGGTGACCGGCGCGGCCGAGGCGATCATCCACAAGGAATTTCACCTCTCCTCGGCCGACCCCAAGCTCGTGGGCGCCGATAAGGTGCAGGTGATCGGGGAGACCAATTACGATGTCGCCGACCAGCTCTCCAATATGGGGATGGAGGCGATCCATCCGAGGGCGGCGAAATCGCTGCGCCAGGCGGGCATTCCGCTGCGGGTGACCAATGCGTTCGAGCCCGACCATCCGGGGACGGTGATCATGAGCGACCTTGCGCCCAAGATGCCGGGGGCAGAGATCGTGACCGGTCTCAAGGGCGTGTTCGCGCTCGAATTTTACGACCAGGACATGGTGGGGGTTAAGGGGTATGACGCCAAAATCCTCGAGGCACTGACCCGGCACAAGGTGTGGATCATCTCGAAAACCTCGAACGCCAACACCATCACCCACTATCTCAAGGGCTCGATGAAGGCGATCAAGCGGGTGGAGACCGACCTTACCGAGGCCTTTCCCACGGCGACGATGACGCTGCGCAAGCTGGCCATGGTTTCGGCGATCGGGCGTGATCTGTCGGGCTGCCGCATCCTGCCGCGCGCGATCGCCGCGCTCGACGAGGCGGGAATCGAGCCGGTGGGGATCACCGACATGGTGCGCAAGGTGGACCTGCAGGTGATGGTCGAGGAAGACGATTTCGACGCCGCGGTGATCGCCTTGCATAAAGGGCTAGTGGAAGCGCCCGAGGCGCGGGCCGAAGTCAGGCGCGCGGCTTAGAGCATTTCCGCTTTTCTCCGAATCGCTTCAATGCTCTAAGTCCTTGTTTTGTCGCGTGTCCGAACCGCAAAACCGTTTCCATCCCCGGCCAAGCCGGGGACATGCTTTTACTGGACACGCTCTAAAAGGGCGGCTCGGAACGGAAGACGATCGGCTCGCCGCCGCGCGGGTGGCGGAAGCCTAGTTCGGCGGCGTGGAGTTGCAGCCGGTCGGCTGCGGCCAGCGCTTGGCCGGTGGCGTAGAATTGGTCGCCAAGGATCGGGTGGCCGATTTCTTTCATATGCACGCGGAGCTGGTGCGTACGGCCGGTGATGGGGGTGAGCGCGACTCGTGTCACCCCGTTTTCGCGGCCGATCACCCGCCAGCGGCTCTGGGCCGGACGGCCGCGTTCATAATTGACCTCCTGGCGGGGCTTGTTTTCCCAGTCGGTGGCGAGCGGCAGGTCGACAAGCCCTTCGTCCTCTTCCACATGTCCCCAGACGCGGGCGATATAGAGCTTGGTGGTCTGGCGATATTCGAACTGCTTGCCGATATGGCCATGGGCCGCCTTGTGCTTGGCCATGACAATGATGCCCGAGGTGTCCTTGTCGAGCCGATGGATGGTTCCGGCGCCGGGGAAGCGTTCCAGGGCCCGGGATTGCAGGCTGTCGAAAAGCGCGGGATCCTTGCCCGGAACGCTCAGCAAACCCGAGGGCTTGTTGAACACCACGATGTCCTCATCCTCATGGATGACGTCGAGCCAGGGCTCGCGCGGCGGGTCGTAGTCGAAGGTCTTGGGCATGGGTTCGAGCATGGGCGGTGCTGTACCAGCATTCGGGCGGCCAGGAAAGTTTGCGCTCTGCCATGCTCTGGCCCCTATTTTGCCACAAGCGCTCCCATTATTGTGAGGGGTGTGCTAGGCGCACGTCAGGGTCAACGTCTCTTTTTCGGGTCTCATGCTTGCAAAACGGCTGATCGCGCTGTTTGCCGCACTCATTATCGGGTGTTCGGTTTCCCCTGCCCAGGCCCAGAGCCATACCCGCGAGCAGATCGAAGTTCTCGCCCAGTATTATGCGCAATATTACGGCGTGCCGCTGGAGCTGGTGCGGCGGGTGATCAACCGCGAAAGCACGTTCAACCCTTCGGCCCGCAACGGCCCCTATTACGGGCTGATGCAGATCCTGCCGGCCACCGCCCGCACCATGGGGTTCAGAGGCGAGCCGTCCGACCTGCTCAATGCGGAAACCAACCTGATCTACGCCGTCAAATATCTGCGCGGCGCCTGGATGCTGGCCAATGGCAGCCATGACAGGGCGGTGCAGCTTTATGCCAAGGGCTATTATTACGAGGCCAAGGCGGCCGGGCTGCTCGAGGAAACCGGATTGCGTCCCGGACCGGCAACGCCAGCCACTCCTGCCCCGCCGCAATTTGCAGCGCCCGTTGTCGCCGCGGTAACGCCCGCTCCGGCAGAGGCGGCGCCGGCTGCAGATCCGATCCAGGTGGCAGCGATCGAGGAAGAAGCGACCATCGCGCCACTCGGCTTCCTGCCGCCAGCCCGTCCGATGGGGCTTGAAGCACCGGAGGACGTCTCGTCCGAGGCCAACGAGGCGCTGGTCGCGATTGCCGCTGCCGAAGCGCCGCCGGCCCTGCCCGCCCGTCCGGACGTTGCCGCCGAGCCCGAAGATGCCGCGCCGCAAATGGCCGAGGCACAGGAGCCGTCCGAGACCGAGGAACCGGTGGCTGTCGCCGCGGCCTCGCCCGAGGAGGAGATCGTCGATGAGCTCCGTCCGTCCGTGGATCTGGTGGCCAGCACTTTCGCACTGCTCGATTCGACCGCTTCCGCCCGGCGCTGACCGTGCCCTGGCTGCGACAATGCAGCCACAATCGAACCACAAAGGCGTCCGCCAGGGTTTTCATTAGGGACCGGTGTGCTAGGCTTTGGTTCAAATTGGAGCTTTTGGGCTCCGGCCCGACGGAATGGATAGTGTGGATTGCGTACCAGCCGTGAAAGCCATCAAACGCCATAGCCTTGTTGCTCTGTTTGTTGCCGGCACCACGCTGGCTGGCCCCGCGCAGGGGTTCGAGCTGTTCGGCATCCAGTTCTTCGGCTCGGAGGCTGAGGATGCTGCCGAGGCGGTGATCGCCGATCCGCGCACCTATACGCTGACCTTCGAAACCGGCGCCGAGGGCGAAGTCGACGGGGCATTGCGGGGAGCTTCGAACCTTTGGGGCGACCGCGAGGAGCCAGCTTCGGGCGTTGCGGGGCTTTTGGCCAAGGCACGGGGCGATTATGCGCGCATGACCGGCGCGCTCTACAATCTTGGCTATTATGGCGGGGCGATCTCGATCCTGGTGGGCGGGCGCGAAGCCTCGTCCATTCCGCCCGATGCAACGCTGCCCGAACCCGTCGATATCGTCGTCACTATCAATCCGGGACCGCAATTTACCTTCGGTACCCTGCGGATCGCCAATCGCGCGCCCGGCCCGGTGCCGCCCCATGACGAGGTCGAGCCGCCCGAAGAGATCGGGTTCGTGACCGGAGGGGTGGCCCGGGCTACGATCGTGGCCCAGGCCGAGCAGCGGCTGGTCGAGGCTTGGCGCCAGCTCGGCTATCCCAAGGCGGCGATCGCGTCGCGCGATGTCATTGCCGATCATCCCAGCCGCACGCTGGAGGTTTCGATCACCGTCGATCCGGGCGCTTATGCCGCCGTCGGGCCGATCGGTGTGCAGGGGACCGAACGCATGGACCCCCAATTCATCGTGCGCCAGACCGGATTGGTGCCGGGCGCGGAAACCGACCCGGACGATCTCGATCTCGCCCGCGAACGGTTGACCCGGCTGGGCGTGTTCCGCTCGCTGCGGATCGAGGCGGCCGAAGCGGTGCCCGCCAACGGATTGCTGCCCTATCAGATCATCGTCCAGGAGCAGGCGCTGCGCCGCTTCGGCATTGGCGCCAGCTATGGCACGCTCGACGGGCTGGGTGTCGAGGGCTATTGGCTGCACCGCAATCTTTTCGGCCAGGCCGAGCGCTTGCGGCTCGACGCGCGGGTGGCCGGGATAAGCTGGCCGATCGAAACCGAAGAGTTCGATTACGCATTCGGCGGCACCTTCACCAAGCCGGGAATCTTTACGCCCGACACCGACCTTGTCGCTTCGATCAGCGCCGATCGCTCGGTGCTGCCGCTTTATACGGAAAATTCGGTGCAGGGCCGGGTGGGGATCGAACAGCTCTTTACCGATACGATATCGGGGGGCGTGGGCGTCCAGTTCCAGCATTCCTATTTCGAGGATGACGAAACATTCGGCGATCGTACGTTCACCACCGCCGGGCTTTACGGACGCGGCGTGTTCGACAGCCGCGATTCCGACCTCGATCCCACCGAGGGCTTCTATATCGAGGGGACCATCGATCCGCTCTATGAGTTCGAATACGAAAACACCCTGGTGCGCGCAACGCTGGAGGGACGCACCTATTTCGGGTTCGGGGAGGACGACAACATCGTGCTCGCCGCCCGTGTGCGCGCCGGAGCCCTGGCCGGCCCGTCGCTCTCGGAAATCCCGCCCGACCTGTTGTTCTTTGCCGGCGGCGGGGGTTCGGTGCGCGGCTATGCCTATCGCTCGATCGGGGTCGATGACGGCGCGGGCAATGTCACGGGCGGGCGCTACCTGCTCGAAGGTTCGCTCGAGGCGCGGATGCGGTTCAACGACCAGTTCGGGGGCGTGGCTTTCCTCGATGGCGGCTATGTGGCCGCCGATACCTTCCCCGACCTCGAGGAACTCAAGCTCGGCGCCGGTGTGGGCATCCGCTATTACACAGCGCTAGGCCCGCTGCGGCTCGATCTGGCGCTTCCGCTGAACAAGGGCGAGGATGACCCCGATTACGCGCTCTATGTGGGGATAGGACAATCGTTTTGAGGCGCATAGCTGCCATTGCCATCACGCTTTTCGCACTTGCCGTGCCCCAGCTTGCCCTTGGGCAGGAGCCGGCCGAGGGCGAGAGCCTGATGGACGTTCTGGCGCGCGCCACTCAGCTCAACGAATCCGAGCAGCGCTCGTTTCTGGTCCAGTTCGTCGAGGACCGCATTTCCACCCCGGACCGGCAGATCCGCCTCAACGGCATCAATGGGGCGCTTTCATCCAATGCCTCGATCGACCAGATCACCATTTCGGACACCGAAGGCATCTGGCTGATCATCGAAAACGCGGCGCTGACCTGGGATCAAGGGGCGCTGGTGTTCGGACGGCTGGAAATCCAGTCGCTTTCGGCCGACTCCATTGCCTATATCCGCAATCCCGTTTCCACCGAAGAGCCGGCGGCACCCTCGCCGGAAGCCGGGGGCTTTTCGGTTCCGGAATTTCCCGTGGCGGTCATCCTCGAGAGCCTTTCCATTCCCTCGGTGCGGTTCGGGGAACAGGTGTTCGGGCTGGGGTCGGAAATATCATTGGCCGGCGCCATGACGCTGGAAGGCGGCGCGATCGACGCCCAGCTCGATATCGAACGCCGCGATGGGCCGGGCGGATCGCTCGATCTGGACCTGCAATATGCCAATCAGAGCCAGGAAATCGATCTCGGGCTGAACCTTATAGAGCCGGAAAACGGCATCATCGCCAATTTGCTCAACATCCAAGGGCGTCCCGAAATCGCATTGGGATTGACCGGGGCCGGGCAGATCGAGAACCTCGATGTCGAACTGACGTTCGATGCGGACGGAAATCGCATTCTTTCGGGCACGGGAACGCTCGACCAGGGCACCGAAGGGCTGATGATGGCAGCCGACCTGCAAGGCCCGCTCGCCGACATCCTGCCCGCCGTCTATAGCGACTTTTTCGGGACCAATACGGCGCTCTCGCTCAACGCCCTGTTGCGGGACGCGGGCGGGTTCGAAATTTCCGACCTGTCGCTCACCGGCGGCTCGCTTTCGCTGTTCGCCAATGCGGCGACCACCGAGGACGGGTTCTTGAACCGGCTCGATATCAGCGGCCAGATCGACAATGCCGATGAGGCAAAGGTCGTGCTTCCGGTGCCCGGCGCCTCGACGCGACTCGAGAGCGCGCATTTCAATGTCGACTACGGCACCGACGGCTCTGAGGATTGGGCAGGGCAATTGGAAATCCTCGGCTTCGAAACCCCCGATTTTGGTGCCGACAGTCTGGTGCTCAACGCTTCGGGGGTGGCTGCCGATCTCGAAGATCCCGCCAACCGCCGCGTCACCTTCAATGGCGACGGCATGCTCGACGGCGTCGTTTCCTCGTCCGAAGAGATTTCCCAGGCGCTGGGATCCTCGATGAGCCTCGGCATTGCCGGGCTGTGGGAAGCGGGCCAGCCGATTACGCTGGCGCAACTGATCCTTGCCGCCGAGGCGCTGGACCTGGAGATGGCCGGACAGATCGCCGATGCGGTCTTTACGGGCGATATCAACCTCTCTACCCAATCGATCGCGCCGTTCTCCGGCCTTGCCGGGCGCGAGCTTTCCGGCGCGGTGATGCTGGTGGCCAATGGCACGCTCTCCCCGCTGATCGGGGGGTTCGATCTGACGCTGGATGGCACCGGCACCGATCTGGCCGTCGACGACCCCGTGGCCGATAACCTTCTCGCCGGCACCGTCGATCTGTCCGGGCGCATCGCGCGGTCTGAGGCGGGACTGGAAGCGCGCGATTTCCGCATCGCCAACGATCAGGTCGAACTGGTGGCCGACGGCACCTATGCCACAGGCGAGGCCGATTTCGCGTTCGATGTCGCGCTGGCCGATCTGGCGCTGATCGATCCCGAGGCCAGCGGACGGCTGGTGGTGACCGGCACGGCGCAAGGCAGCGAGGGGACGATCGCGCTGGTTGCCGATGCCGATATCGCCGAGGGCATGCTGGCGGGCCGCACGCTGCGCAATGCCAATATCGGGTTTGACGGCATATCGAATGAAGACGGGCTTGTGGGAACGCTTGCCGGATCCGCCTCGCTCGATGGGTTCAACATCACGCTGTCGAGCGGGATCGACAGTTCGGCCGAAAGGCTGCTGCTCTCCGATATTGCCTTCGAGGCGCCCGGCACCACGCTAAGCGGCGATCTCACGCGCTATGCCGATGGACTGCTCGAAGGCCGGCTGACGCTGGATGCCCCCAATATCGAAACCGCCGCAGCCCTGGCGCTTGTCGAGGCGAGCGGATCGGCCGATGCCGATATCGTCCTCACGCGGGCGGCCGAAACGCAAGAGGCTGAAATCACCGCCGCGCTCGAGGGGGTCGTGTTCGGCGACATTTCGGTGGGCGATGCCGATGCCCGCGCGGTGGTGGCCGATCTGTTCGGAGTGCCGGTGATCGACGGGTCGGTTACGGGCAGTCAAATCGTTGCTGCGGGCACGACGGTGGAAACGCTCGACCTTACGGCCTCTTCCAGCGACGCGATCACGCGATTTTCCGGCAGCGCGGCGCTCAATGGGGGCACCGGGGTCAATCTTGTCGGCTTGCTGGAGCCGATCGAAGACGGCTATCGGGTGGCGCTCGACAGCTTCCGGCTGGCGCAGGGAGAGCTTTCCGCTTCCCTTGCCCAGCCTGCCGAATTGACCGTGGCCGGGGAGGCAGTCTCGTTTTCGGGGATCGAGCTGGCCGTGGGATCGGGACGGATTTCGGCCACCGGCAGCGCGGGACAAACGCTCGATATCGATCTCGTCATCAATGCCCTTCCGCTCAATATCGCCAACACGGTCGTGCCCGATCTGGGACTGGCGGGCACCGTTTCGGGCAATGCGCAGATCTCGGGCGAAGCCACCGACCCCAATGCCAGCTTTACGATTGACGCAAGCGGTATCAACGCCACGGCGATCGCCGACTATGGCATCGCGCCGCTGTCGCTTTCGGCGCGGGGCCGGTTTGCCGATGGAACGGTAACCCTGGCCCAGGTGCGAGCAGCGGGCTCGGGCGGGCTCAACGCGACCGCGCAGGGAACGATCCCGCTGTCGGGGTCCGGGCTCGATATCGCCATCGACGGCTCGGCGCCGCTTTCGCTGGCCAATCGGTTCGTCGCCGACCGGGGCGCGCAGGTTTCGGGTAACGCGACGTTCAACGCGCGGGTGACCGGGCGGCTCGACAATCCGCAATTTGGTGGCACGGTTTCCGTGGCCAATGGCGAATATATCGATCCGGGCCTGGCGCTGCGGCTGGTGGGGATCACCGGCAGCGCGACGCTTTCGGCGGAGAGGGCGACGATCAATTCGCTCACCGCCGATCTGGCGACCGGCGGGTCGGTTTCGGCATCCGGCTATGTGGGGCTCGATGCGGGGCTCACCTCGGACATCGGCATCACCTTCAACGAGGCACGCTATGCCGATGGCTATCTGGTGGTGGCGACGCTCAACGGCGCCATCCGGCTTTCCGGACCGATCGCCAATGGCGGCACGCTGGGGGGCAATATCGACATCGAGCGTGCCGACATTACAGTTCCCGACGGGTTCGGCGGCGCGGTGGGCGTCATAGACGTCGATCATGTGCGGCCCCCCTCCCCCGTCGCGGCGACGCTGGCGCGGGCGCGGATCGATCAGCGCGCCTCGAGCGCGGGAACGCCAACGAGGCCGCTCGCCCTCAACCTCACCATTTCGGCGCCCAACCAGGTGTTTATCCGCGGACGCGGGCTCGATGCGGAAGTGGGCGGCGCGGTGCAGCTTGGCGGCACCATTGCCGACATCCAGCCGGTTGGCGGGCTGGAGCTGATCCGGGGCCGGCTCTCCATTTTGGGCCAGCGCATCGATTTCGACGAAGGTTCGGTGACCCTGATCGGGGACATGGACCCCTTCATCAATCTCGTCGCCCGCACCGAGGGCAACGACATCACGGTGATCGTCACCGTCTCGGGCCGGGCGTCGGCCCCTGAAGTGACCTTCACCTCCGATCCCATGCTGCCCCAGGACGAAGTGCTCTCGCGCCTGATCTTCGATCGCAGCGTGGGCGATCTGTCGCCTCTCCAACTCGCCCAACTCGCCGCAGCCGCCGCTGAACTGGCGGGCGGGGGCAGCGGATCGGGGTCGCTGCTCGGTTCGCTGCGCGAGGCGGCGGGGCTCGACGATCTCGACATCGTCACCGATGAAGAGGGCAATGCGGCGGTGCGCGCCGGGGCCTATATCGACGATAACATCTATCTCGGCGTTGAAACCGGCACCGAAGAGAGCCGGGTGACCATCGATCTGGAAGTCACCGAACAGCTACGCGCCCGCGCATCCACCAGCACCGACGGCAATTCGGGGCTGGGCGTCTTTTACGAGCAGGATTACTGAGCGCTACCCGCTCCGTGCCCATTGGAACTTTCGGGCTTTGCCGAACCTTATCCTAGCACTCGGTCAAGACGCCGCGTGGCGGCGGAAGGATAGGTTCATGTTCAAGGGCTTACTGCTCTGGATGATCGGCATTCCGCTGCCGCTCGTCATTTTATTGCTGATTTTCGTGCTCTGACCGCCCCAGCGCGTCGGACCGCTGTTTCCATCCACAAGAGACGCCCCTTGCCCGGGGCAGATACGGAGAATTCGAAATGAACGCCATCATCTATCTCGTCGGTCTGGTCGTTATCGTCATGGCCATCCTTTCGTTCATCGGGCTGGCTTGAGCCAGACGGGGGGACAAAACCATGACAACAGTAACTCCCGTCGAGCCCGCCGCCGCTCAGGAAACTTCCTCCTATGTCGACTGGCCTGCCATTCTCGCCGGTGGCGTCGTCGCCGCCGCCATCTCACTGGTGCTTCTCGCCTTCGGCTCGGCCGTGGGACTTTCGCTCACCGATCCGTTCGGACGTGAGGGCGTCTCTCTGTTCTGGATCGCGGTGGCCATGGCCCTCTGGGTGGTCTGGGTGCAGGTGTCTTCGCTGATGATCGGCGGCTATCTCACCGGGCGGATGCGAAAGCGCAATTATGACGCCACCGAAGAGGAATCCGATATCCGCGACGGTTTCCATGGCCTCCTGGTCTGGGCAACTGCCGTTGTCATCACCGCCATTCTGGCACTGGGCGGCCTGGGAACCCTGGTCAACAGCGTGGGTGCGGCGGCAGGCGGGATCGCCCAGGGCGCAGGCGCCGCCGCCGGGGGCGCGATTACCGAAGCTGCCGAGGACGCACCGTTCCAGTCGAGCATCGATCGGCTGCTGCGGACACCCACGACCGAGGGCGACGCTGCCGCAACGCGGGATGAAGTGGGCCGAATCCTGGTCGAGGGTGTGACCGGCGAAGGCATTTCCGAGGACGACAGGGCCTATCTCGCCCAGCTCGTTGCCGCGCGCACCGATATGAGCCAGGAAGAAGCGCAGGCACGGGTGGACGAAGTCATCGCCCAGGCGCAAGCCATTCAGGACGATATCGTTGCCGCCGCCGAACAGGCCCGCCGTGTGGCCATTCTGGGCGCGTTCCTCACCGCGGCATCTCTAGCGGTCGGCGCGGCAGGCGCCTGGTTTGCCGCCGTGGCCGGAGGCAACCATCGTGACACCCATACGGTAACCGCGTTCTTTGCCCGCCGCCGTCCGCCAGTCGTTTAAGTAAGCGACGAAAAAGCCCCGCCCGAGCGGGGCTTTTTTTGCAATGTTGTGGATGCGCCCTAGACGGCTTTACGCGCAAGCCCGTCGCTGAAATCGGCGGCGGTTCCTTCTTCGAGGGCTTCATCCTCCTCCCATTGAAGGCTGTCTTCGCGCTCAAAGGCATCAAGGGTAAAGCTCGCGATGATGCCGTCGAGCGTTGTGACCTGTCCCTCGGTCTGCTCGATCGCCGCATTGGTTTCTTCCACCAGGGCGGCGTTATGCTGGGTCATCTCATCGAGCTGGCGCACGGCGGACGAGACCTCGGAGATGGCCGAGGCCTGTTCCTGGCTCGCCGAGGAGATCGTCTGCATGATCGCCGCGTTTTCAATCACCGCATCGCGGATTTCGCGCAGGGTTTCAGCGGCCTGGGAGACGAGCCTGGCGCCGCCGCCAACCTCGCTGGCGCTCTGTTCGATCAGCGCCTTGACCTCCGAGGAGGCCTCGGCCGCGCTTTGGGCGAGGCGGCGGACTTCGACGGCGACGACGGCAAAGCCCTTGCCCGCTTCCCCGGCCCGCGCCGCTTCCACCGAAGCGTTGAGGGCCAGAAGATTGGTCTGGAAGGCGATGTCATCGATCATCTTGATGATGTCGGAAACCTTGGCCGACGAGGTGGTGATCCGCTCCATGGCGGCATTGGCCTTTTCCATCACCGCGCCGCCCCTATCGGCGAGACCGGCAGCGGCGCGGGTCTTGGCCAGCGCATCCTCGGCCTTCCTGGCGTTGTCGGAAACGGTTGCGGCGAGCTGTTCCATGGCCGCCGAGGTTTCCTCGACCGTCGCGGCCTGGCGCGTAGTGCGCTCGGAAAGGTCATTGGCGCCCGATAGGATCTCGCCGGTCGCCTGTTTCAGCGCTTGAGAGGTTTGCTTGAGCCGGCTCACCACATCGGTGAAGGTATCGGCCATCGCGTTGGTATCGGCCTTGAGTTGCGCGAAAGCACCCTCATAGTCCCCATCGACCCGCAGGGAGAGATCGGCGGCGGCCATGGCGGAAAGCACCTGGCCGGTTTCGGTGAGGCCACGATCCACGGTTTCCATGACCAGATCGACGCTGCGGGCAAAGCTTGCCAGTTCGAGATCATCATATCGCGTTTCGATGCGGCGGGAGAAATCGCCGGCGACGGCGGCCGATACCACGTCCCGGATGCGCGCCTGGAGATCGGCGCGCAAGCGGTGTTCCTCGGCCTCGCGTTCGGCCGCCCGCGCCTTTTCCGCATCCATGGCGCGCATGGCGCGACTGTTGTCGCGGAAGACGGTGAGGGCCTCGATCATCTGCCCGACTTCATGACGCTGCCGGTTATCGAGCTCGAGGTCGAGATCGCCATCGGCAAGCTGGCGCATGCGATCCGCGATCGCCTTGATGGTTCCCGAAAGGCCCCGGCCGATAAAAACCGCGAGGGTGGTCCCGAGGATGAGGACGGCAATCCCGGCAATCAGAACGACATTGAGCGTGGTTCGGGCGAGCGCCTCGCCGGTGGGGCCCAGCGCATCCTGGCGCGCCTGGACCGAGGCGAGCATGGCGCCAAAGGCCTGCTGCATCTGGGGGCCGAGCACATCGAGCTCATCGCTCATCACAGCATTGCGGGCCAAAATCGCTTCGGCGGCGGTGTCGGCATGCGCCATATAGACGTCCAGTGCTTCCATCATGCGATTGGCGGTCGCCTTTTGCGAATTCGAGATCACCGCATCATGGAGGGCCTGCAGATTCTCCCTGGCGAAGCTGGCGTTCTGAGCGGCAAGCTCCAGCCGGGCCGGATCGGCGGTCAAGAGGAACTGCTCGACCTCGAACTGGGTGAGTATGGTGGCCTGCACGCCGAAGCCCGCAGCGCCCGTGGCGTTGAAATTGCCACTCACCGCGCGCAGCGCTGCGGTGGCATCCTCGCGCAGGCCGTCACCAACGGCGCGCAGTTCCACCACAGTCGCGTCAATCTGCGCTTGCACCTCCGTCATGCGGGCAAAGGCCGCCTCATAGGCCTGGGCGGAGACGGCAAAATCCTCGATGGCAGCTTCGGTCTCGGGGTCAGCGGTAAACAGCGCCATGGTTTGCGCGTCCTGCGCCTGCAGGCTGGCGATGGCCTGGGCCAGCGACTGGGCTTTTTCCGCCGACGTCTCCAGCCGATAATCGAGATCGGCCAGCCGGGCGGCCGAGAGCTGCTCGACGAAGCCGGAAATCGCAACGGTCTGGCGCGCGGCCACGCGATACTCGGAAAAGGTCTGCGAAACGGCGCTGACGCCGAAATACGCAAATGCGACAATGGCTGCCAGCAGCGCGATCATTGCTCCGAACGAAGCATAGATGCGCTGGGCGACGCTTAGTTTGGACAGCATGAATGCCCCCTCGTCCACCAAGACTTGGAGCAGTAAGCGGCTGGAAAGTTAAGGAACACTCAATTGTCGCAGCGCTCGCGCCGAAATACTGACTATTTCGGCGACAAGCGCGAGTGTTGCTTAAAAACGGGGCAACCTAACCGGCCCAACTGGTGAAAATTGCCGGAGTGCATGCAGTTGGGTCAGGTCAGCTGGCGCGGGCCAAAAGCGGTGCGACTTCGAACTCGTCCGTCTCTGCCGGGCTGAGCTGGAAAGATTCGACGATCGCATCGAGATCGCGGGCCTGTGCATCGGTCTGAGCCACGGCCGCGTTGGTTTTTTCAACAAGGGCCGCGTTCTGCTGGGTGATGACATCGAGCTCGCGCACGGCAGCGGAAACCGATTGGATGGCGCCGGCCTGGTCGCGGCTTGCCGCCGACATCTCGGTCATGGTGCTGGCGTTCTCGGTCACCATGGCCATGATGGCGGCAAGGCGTCGAGCCGCTTCGGCCACGAGCTTGGACCCGTCTTCGACTTCCCGGCCCGATTGGGCAATCAACTGCTTGATCTCGTCGCCTGCCTGGGAGGCCGATTGCGCGAGGCGGCGCACCTCGACCGCGACCACGGCAAAGCCCTTGCCCGCTTCGCCGGCTCGCGCCGCCTCGACCGAGGCGTTGAGGGCGAGAAGATTGGTCTGGAAGGCGATGTCGTCGATGAGCTTAACGATCGAAGCAATCTCTTCGGCCGATTTGGTGATCCGGCCCATGGCGTCCGTGGCCTGCAGCATCACGGCCTCGCCTTCGCCCGCCATGGCGGCGGCCGATTCGGCAGAGCCGGCCATGTCCTCGGCTCGGCGGGCGTTGGCGCTCACTGTTGCCGCCAGTTGCTCCATGGAGGCCGCTGTCTCTTCGATGGTGGCGGCCTGGCGGGCAGTGCGCGCCGAAAGATCATGGGCCCCGGAAAGAATCTCCTGGGTCGCTGCCTTCAGCGTTCCCGCGCTCGCCTGCATCTGCGCGACCACCGACGCGAAGCGCTCGGCAAGAGCGTTGGTGTCGGTCTTAAGTCGATCGAAGGCGCCACGGTAGTGCCCGGTCATGCGGGCCGAAAGATCGTCTGCCGCCAGCGCATTGAGCACGGCGCCGGTTTCCCCGATTCCCCGATCGACGGTTTCAACAAGAGCGTTGACGGAGCCAGCAAGGGCGTCGAGTTCGGCACGGCCGAAATCATGCTCGATGCGAGCCGAGAAATCGCCATCGGAAGCGGCAGCGACGACGCGCTGGATATCGCTCTGCAGCGTCTGGCGCAGGGCGTTGGCTTCGGCCTCGCTGCGGCGGGCGGCCTCCGTCTCGCTGTCCATGGCGCGCATGGCGCGGCCGTTGTCGCGGAAAACGACAAGCGCCTGGGTCATCTGCCGGAACTCGGTTGCCTGGCTAACGAGCGCGATCTCGCTCTCGAGATCGCCGCCGGCAATCCCCTCCATCGCTTCGGCCGTGCGGCGCACCGAATGGGAAATCCAGCGGGCCATGGCGATGGCAAGGCCAGCCGAAAGAACGAGAATTGCGCCGCCCAGAAGAATGGCCAGCCATTGCGTGCTTTCAGCCTGCCGCTGCGCCGCCGTTCCAGCCTCCGCCTGCAGCGCGGCGGCATCAGCCACCACGGCGGAATAGGCAGTGGCCAGCGCTTCGTCGATCCGATCATGCTCAACCTGATCGGCAGCACGCAGCGAGAAGGCGTCCCGGACGATATCGAGCTGGTCGAGATAGCTTTGGGTTGCCGTGATCGTTTCATCGACGCGGGCTATATCGTCGGTGCGGTAAAAGACCGAACGCAGATCGGCAAGGGTGGTGAGGGCCGCCTGGGAGGCCTGGGTGGCATCGGCAAGGCTCATCTCGGCCTGGTCGTCCTCAAGTCCAGTGGCGGCAAGCCGCGCGGTCAGGACATGCTGAATGGCCAGCCCGGAAATGGCGGCGGCGCGCGCGTTGAGATTGGCCGATTGCGAGGTCTGGGCGATCAATTCGCCCAGCGTTGCGGTTGCGGCCGCACCCAGGCGTTCCATTTCAGCCCGGGCGGCTTGCGCAGTCGCGTCGCGGTCCAGAATTGCCGCCGTCTGCTCGGCATATTGGGCAAAGAGCTCGCCATCTTCACCAGCAAGGTTCTGGCCGGTCTGGAGGACATCGAGAGCCTGCTCGACCGCCACCGCATCTTCCGGCGCGCGGGTGCGGTCATATTGAGCGAAGGCCAGGCGCGCGGTTTCGAGATGATCGAGCACTTCGGTTGCCGTCGTGACTCTTCCAGCCGCTTCGCTGAAGCCTTGCAGGCTGGAGCGCGTCGATTGCATGCCGGTCACCGCAAGAAGCAGCAGACACAACATAAGTCCGATGATTGCGCCGAAAGCGGCATAGACCCGATTGGCAACGGAACTGCGCATACCCAGCATCAACAAGCCCCTTCTGGCGGCATGACATCAAACTGGGGCTGTGCTCTAGAGGGCGCGGGTTAACGGTAGACAAATTTGAACGTCATTGCATTGTCATAAACAAGCGGGCTTGGCGGCAAAGCAAGGCGTCCGGCGATTTTGCGAAGAATTTGCGAAAAATCAGCCGAAATTTGTGACAAAGCCAGCGTGCGGATTCGGCAAAACCTTACCCGCAACACCAGCCTTTATTCCCGGAAGCGGTTTGGTCTGGCTGCCGTCATGGGCATGTCATTGGCGGCGGTTATGCGACCCTGGCCTTTGCCGACTGGGAGCCTGCCATGAACCATCCACACCGACTGATAGTGCCCGCGACGCTCGCGGCGATCCTCTCGCTCTTGCCCGCCATCGCCCATGCCGATGTCATTGCCGAGACGACCGAAGCGATCAAGGAACGGTTCCTGGAAACGCTCGAACCCCAAGAGATCACCCAGGCCGAGCCTGGCGATTTCGAAGCGCTGCTGACCGGTGAGGAACGCGCGCTTTTCGCCCAGGGCTATATCAGCTTCGAAGTGGACGAGCCCGTCACCGTCTATATCTTCCGCGACGCGCGGCTCGATGAAGTGGGCGAGCCCTTCTGGCTCTACGAAGAAGGGTTCGAAAAGACCGAATTTTCCGCCGAGGCCTATCAGCAGGATTTCGACGTCTGGACCCGCGACTATCCCGCCGGCGAGATCGGGCTGGGCGTCCACGCCCTGCGCGTGGTGCGCGAGCACTATTTCATCGGCGTCACTCCCCAGGGCGAGATCGGGGAAGCCGAAGTCGCTAACATCGAGCCCGACTACCTCGAGGCAGGCGTGCTCGAACAGGGCGCCCTCACCTATGTGGACCGCACGGTGACGCTGGATGCGATCTCACCCGAACTCGAGGGCATGACGCTGGTGCGCACGCCGTCCGATCGACGCCCGGCCGCCGCCATCTACGGCGCCTTCCACGAAACCGATTATCCGGCGAGCGCGACGCCCGACCAGATTTTCCTCACCATCACCGAGGACCCGCGCGATTCCATCGCCGTCAACTGGCGCACCGACACCAGCGTCACCGAACAGGCCGTGGCTCTGTGGGAAGCCGACGATTACAATTCCCCGAACCGTTCCGAGCCGCGCATCATTGCCGCCGAAACCGTGCTGGTCGAAAGCCCGCGCGTGGTCAACCAGCGGGAAGTCCATCGCCACAGTGCGCTTGTCGAGGATCTCGAGCCCGGCACCCACTATGTCTACGCCGTGGGGTCCGAGGAGGCCGGCTGGTCTTCGGTCGCCGAGTTCGAAACCGCCCGCAATGGCGAACACCCGATGAGCTTCATCTATATCGGCGATGTCCAAGAAGGGTTCCTGCGGTTCGAAAGCGTCATGGACGCCGCCCTGCGCGAGCGCCCCGATGCCGATCTTCTGGTGTTCGGCGGCGATCTGGTGAGCCGTGGCAATGATGCCGATCAGTGGGACGAATTCTTCGCCGCCCTGGGCGATGCCGGCCGCTCGATCCCGCTGGCGACCATTCCGGGCAATCACGAATACCTGCCCGATAACGACCCCTACACCTATCGCAACCTGTTCCGCCTGCCCGACAACGGCCCCGAGGGCATGCCGTCGGGGCTGGCCTATTCATTCGAATTCGGCGGCAACACCTTCGTGATGCTCGATTCCAACGAGTGGAATGGCGAACAGGCCGAATGGCTGCCCGAAGTGCTCGGCGATGCCGATGACGATTTCACCTTCGTCTTCACCCACCACGCCGCCTATACCTCGCGCCCGGGCCGCTATTATGCCGGCGTCACCGAGAACTGGATGCCCATCTGGGAAGAAAGCGGCGTCGTCTCCATGGTCTTCCAAGGTCACGATCACGCCTATACGCGCACCTACCCCATGCTCGATGGGGAAATCTCCGATGCCGACGATGGCGGCATCTACTACGTGCTCTCGAGCGCGGGGGACAAATTCTACGAGATCGAGGACCACGACTATATCGAGTTGGCCGTCGAGGAAACGCAGATGTTCCAGGTGATCGACGTCATGCGCGACGACCGCGTCATCTACCGCGCCTTCGACGTGGATGGCGACGAGCACGACCGCGTGGAAATCGAAAAGTAGGCCGCCGATATACGTAAGGGCCGCCCGCGAGAGCGAGCGGCCTTTCGCTTAGGCCGAAAGCTGCGCGGCTTTCGCCGGCTCGTTATCGGCCACCGGCACCGGCAGCCGCACCGGCAGGCGGAGCGCTGCCACCAGGCTCCGATATTCCTGGCGCGCATTGACGTGCGACATGGATGGTGTCGCCCCCAGCAGCTCGGCTTCGAGCGGATCGAACACCGTCATCCCCAATTTGAACAGCGAGCGGAAAATCACCCGCTCGGCGATCCCGTCCGCCACCCGGCAGCCCAGCCGCTCGGCGATCCGTTCCACGGTCTGCTGCACCTCGCTGGCATTGCGCGAACCGAGATTGGAGATGCGGTTGCGCACCAGCACCCAATCGGTCATCTGCCCGGTGCGCTCAAGCCGGTCGGCGCGCGCTGCTTGCACATTGCGCGAATAAGGGCTGGTCTGGATCGGCTCGCCGGTCTTTTCGTCGAACCGCGCCAGCACGTCCAGATCGATCATGGAATCGTTGAGCGGGGTCACCAGCGTATCGGCCATGCCGTGAGCGGCGCGGGCCAGGTTGCAGTCGAAACGGGCGTATCGATGACGATGAAATCCACCTCCTCGCGCAGTCCCGCCAGCGAGCGGTCGAAGATCTCGCGCTCGGCGACCTGGTTCTCGCTGATCGAATCCCCCCAGGCGGTGGGGATATAGAGATGCTTGGGCAGCGGAATGTCGCGCTTGGCTGTATCCACCGTGGCTCGTCGGTTGCGCATATAGCGGGTCAGCGTCTGCTGGCGGCTGTCGACGTCCACCGTCCCCACCCCATAGCCCTGATGCAGCAGATAGACCGCCAGATGCAGCGCCGTGGTCGATTTGCCCGACCCTCCCTTTTCATTGCCCACCGCAATGATGTGCGCGCCAGAGTGCGACATGTCCGCTTCCCCAAATCAGCTTGTAGATACGGACTCTAACAGGCGCCAACATGGTTAACAGGCTCTTAATCGGCCTTGCTGACGCCGCTGCCGTGCCCCGGTTTTCAACAACGCCAACGCCTTGCCTCCGGGGCAGCCCACGGCCATAACGGTCCGAACGTTTTTCCCGGACCTAAAGCCACGAAAATGCACGCTTGGCGCCCGCTCCTTGCCTCCGACCTTCCCACCGTCTCCGCCATCGCCGAAAAGGTCCACCCCGATTTCCCCGAGGACGATGCCGTCTTTGCCGACCGGCAAGCGATCGCCCCCGCCACCTGCTTTCTCTTCGAAGACGATGATACCCCTGCCGGCTACCTTCTCGCCCATCCCTGGCGCCTGGGGCAGGTTCCCGCCCTCAACACCGTGCTGGGAGAAATCCCCGCCCAACCCGATACGCTCTATATTCATGACCTCGCCCTTCTCCCCGCTGCCCGTGGTACGGGGGCGGGGGCGGCGATCGTTGAACGCCTCGCCGGCGCCGCACGACCCCTCGGCGCCATGAGCCTTGTCGCGGTCAATCGCTCCACGCCCTTCTGGACCCGTATGGGGTTTTTCCGCTATGACGATGAGGCGCTCGTGGCCAAGCTCGCGAGCTACGATTCCGACGCGCAATACATGGTTCGCACGAGCGTGTTGGCGAACTCCGTATAGACCCGTCGATCACGCGCACAAACGCTGATCTGGACCCCGATATGGCCATTGTGGACGACCCCGTCGAAACCATCCCGGTAACCCGCTCGCTCCGGCGTTCGCGCGGCCGCTGGCGGATTTTCGCCTTTCTGGCGCTCGCCGCCGCCGTGTTTTTCGCCCTCGCGCGCTACCTGCCGGCGCTCTCGGTTCCCGGCCAAGCCATTGCGCGCATCAGTATTTCCGGCCCCATCACCACAGATCCCGAGCGCTCGGCCATGCTCTCTCGCCTGGCCGAGGACGATACGATTTCCGCGGTCATCGTTTCCATCAACAGCCCCGGCGGCACCACTGCGGGCGGCGAGGAACTCTACGAGTCCCTGCGCGAAATTGCCGAGCAAAAACCGCTGGTTAGCACCATAGGCGAGCTCGGCGCGTCGGCCGCCTATATGGGCGCCATCGCCTCGGACCATATTCTCGCCCGCAATCTCTCGATCGTCGGATCGGTCGGGGTTTACTACCAGCATGTGGACGCAGGAAATCTCTTTGATACCATAGGGATAGACCTCGACAAGGTCGCCTCGGGCGCCCTCAAGTCGGAGCCCGATTTCGACGAACCCATTACCCCCGAAATCCGCGCCTCCCTCGAAGACCTGGTCGATTCTTCCTTCCAGTATTTTATCGACCTCGTCGCCGAGCGCCGCTCGATGAATAGCCAGCAAATTCAAGCCATTGCCGATGGGCGCATTCTTTCGGGCGCCATGGCGCTCGAAGCTGGCCTGATCGATGAAACGGGCGGAGAACGCGAGGCAATTCAATGGCTTGCCGCCAATCACGAGATCGATCCCGCCCTTCCGCTCATCGATGTCTGGCCACCCCCATCGGGCCCCAACTGGCTCGATCTTATCGTCGCCCGCGCACTTGGTGATATAGGAAAGGGCTTGCCGCTTGACGGGCTTGTCGCGCTTTGGCACCCTCATGGCCCATAAAAACCTCAAGGCGAAAAGCCATTTAGCCAGATTTGCCCCGGGGGGCGTGCGACGAGAATGATCAAGTCCGAACTCATCGAAAAGCTCGCGGCCGAAAATCCGCACCTCTTCCATCGCGATATCGAAAACATCGTCAACGCCATTCTCGACGAGATCGGCGATGCCCTGGCCCGGGGGGATCGGGTGGAATTGCGCGGTTTCGGGGCCTTTTCGGTCAAGAACCGTCCGGCCCGCGTGGGCCGCAACCCCCGAACCGGCGAGCAGGTCGACGTTGGCGAAAAATACGTCCCCCAGTTCAAGGCCGGCAAGGAAATCCGCGAGCGGCTGAACGGGGCCTGATCCCGGTTCGGCCAGCCGCAACAGGAACGTGATGTCCCATGCGTAAACGCATCGTCGGCTGGCTCGTGCTCGTCCCCCTGTGCCTTTTGGTGCTGATCTTCGCGCTGGCCAACCGGCACATGGTTGCCGTCAATTTCAATCCGCTGGTCGCCGTCGACGAGACAGCGCCGGGGTTCGGCATGCCGCTGTTTCTGGTGATCTATGCCGTTCTTTTCGCTGGCATTTCCCTGGGCGGGCTCGCCGTCTGGTTCACCCAGGCCGGCCATCGTCGCGAGGAAAGGCGCCTGCGCCGCGAGAACGAAAAGCTCAAAACCGATCTCGACCACGCCCGCCGCGCGCCGGCCCGCGCCGACGATCCAGCGCTCCTCGCCGCTGACGAACTGGCCTGAAATGAGCGCACCGATCATCAAGATCTGCGGGGTCAGCACCCCCGATATCCTCGACCACGTCATTGCCCAGGGCGCGGACATGGTGGGGTTCGTTCATTTCGCCAAGAGCCCACGACACCTGCCGTTTAACGAGATCGCAAATCTTGTTTCCCGTGCCGGAGACCGGATCGAAACGGCGATCCTGCTTGTCGATCCCGACAATGACACGGTCGCCGCCGCAGCCGATACCGGTGTCCACTGGCTCCAGCTCCACGGCAGCGAAAACAAGATGCGCACCGCCGATATCCGCGAGCGTTCCGGGCTCAAGATCATCAAGGCCCTGCCGGTGGGAGACGAAAAGGACATCCGTTTCGCCCCCACCTTCCGCACGGTTTCCGATCGCCTGATCCTCGACGCCAAGCCGCCCAAGGACACTACCCGCCCCGGTGGGCTGGGCAAGACGTTCGACTGGACGCTGCTTGAAGGCCTTGACCGTTCACTGCCCTTCATGCTTTCGGGAGGCCTTACGATCGACAACGTGTCGCAAGCGGTCAGAACGGTCCGCCCCTTCGGTCTCGACGTCTCTTCAGGGGTCGAGCGCGAAAAGGGCGTAAAGGATGCCGATCTGATCACCGCCTTCATGTCCCGCGCGCGGGAAGCGGCAGCAGACGGGAACTGAAATGAGCCAGAACAGCGCCAACTCCCTGCGTCAGGGGCCCGATGAGAACGGCAAGTTCGGCATCTATGGCGGGCGCTTCGTCGCCGAAACCCTGATGCCGCTGATCCTCGATCTGGAAAAGGCCTATCGCGCCGCCCAGACCGACCCCGAATTCCTCGCCGAAATGGACGATCTGCGCACTCATTTCGCCGGCCGACCCTCCCCGCTCTATTTTGCCGAGCGTATGACCGAGGAACTTGGCGGCGCCAAGGTCTATTTCAAGCGCGAAGACCTCAACCACACAGGCTCCCACAAGCTCAACAACTGCCTGGGCCAGATTCTCTTGGCCAAGCGCATGGGCAAGACCCGCATCATCGCCGAAACCGGCGCCGGCCAGCATGGGGTGGCGACCGCCACGGTCTGCGCCCGGTTCGGGCTGCCCTGTACCATCTTCATGGGCGCCACCGATGTCGAGCGCCAGATGCCCAACGTCTTGCGCATGAAAATGCTTGGCGCCGAAGTGCGGCCGGTCACTGCCGGCGCGGGGACGCTCAAGGACGCCATGAACGAGGCGTTGCGCGATTGGGTCACCAATGTGGAAACCACTTATTACCTGATCGGCACCGCCGCGGGGCCGCACCCCTACCCCGAAATGGTGCGCGACTTCCAGAAGGTGATCGGCGAGGAAATCCGCGCTCAGATTCTGGAGGCCGAAGGTCGCCTGCCCGATGCGCTGGTCGCCTGTATCGGCGGCGGATCGAACGCCATCGGCACGTTCCATGATTTCCTCGATGAGCCCAACGTCAAGATTTTCGGCGCCGAAGCCGGCGGGCACGGGCTCGATGTCGAAAACGGCCATGCCGCCTCGATGACCGGCGGCCGCCCTGGCGTATTGCACGGCAACCGCACCTATCTGCTTCAGGATGCCGATGGGCAGATCCTCGAGGGTCATTCGATTTCCGCCGGTCTCGACTACCCCGGCGTCGGACCCGAGCACGCCTTCCTGCGCGACAGCGGCCGGGTGAATTATGTGCCGGTCACCGACAAGGAAGCGCTTGACGCCTTCATGGCCTGCACAAAGTTCGAGGGCATCATCCCGGCGCTCGAAAGCGCGCACGGGCTGGCTCATGTCATGAAACTGGCCCCCACCATGAGCAAGGACGATATCGTCATCCTGTGCCTCTCCGGCCGTGGCGACAAGGACGTGGAATCGGTGGGGCGCCAACTGGGCATGGCACTTTAACGCTCTGATAACCGTATCGCCCGGAAGCCCCGCATATTTCGCATGGCTGGAATACCCAGCCAGCGCTTGTTGTTTGCCCCATCTGGCATCATTTAGATCGCAAGCGATTAAATTCGATGCAGGAGATTTAACATGGCACGCAATGGAGCATTTGACGCGATCACGGGGTTCTTCGGCGACATCGGCCGCGCCCGCCGCGCTTCCAACCTTTATTCCGATCTGTCGAACCTGTCCGACGACGCCCTGCGCGCCCGCGGCCTGAGCCGCGCCGAGCTGGCCCGTCACGCCTTCGACACCGCTTTCGGCGGCAAGTAAGCCTTAAGCTCTTTTCGACCGACGAAAAAGGCGCCCGCTCCGGCTGGCGCCTTTTTCGTGGCCGGTGTTGACTTGGACCCCGATCCTGTCCTTTATCGCCCGCAAATCAACGGCATTCCTTTTCTCGGAGACCCCATGGGCGGCTCGCGCATCGACAAGCGGTTTGAAAAGACACGGGCCGAAAACCGCCCCGCCTTCGTCTCCTTCGTGATGGCTGGCGATCCGGATCCCCAGACCGCCGATGCGATCCTTGCCGGTCTGCCCGAAGCGGGTGCCGATATCATCGAGCTGGGCATGCCCTTTTCCGATCCCATGGCCGATGGCGTCGCCATCCAGCTCGCCGGCCAGCGGGCTCTGGCGGCGGGCATGACGCTGGAAAAGACCCTCGCCGCCGTTGCCCGCTTCCGCGAACACGATGACGAAACGCCCATCGTCCTGATGGGATATTACAACCCGATCTATATCTATGGCGTCGAGGCTTTCGTTGCCGCCGCCGTCAAGGCGGGCGTGGACGGATTGATCGTCGTCGATCTGCCCGCCGAGGAGGACGACGAGCTGTGCCTGCCCGCGCTCAAGGCCGGGATCAATTTCATCCGCCTCACAACCCCCACCACCGACGATCACCGGCTCGGGCGCGTTCTCACCAACAGCACGGGCTTTGTCTATTATGTCTCGATGACCGGCATCACCGGGGCCGAGATCAAGAACCGGGCGGCGGTGGGCGAAGCTGTCAAGCGCATCAAAGCCCATACCGACCTGCCGGTCGCCGTGGGGTTCGGCATCAAGACCGCCGAGGACGCGGCGCTGATCGGCAAGGACGCCGACGGCGTGGTGGTGGGATCGGCGCTGGTCAGCGCCATCGAAAAATCCCTCAAGAACGGCACGGCGGAACCGGGCACGGCCCAAGCTGTTCACAATCTGGTTCGCTCACTCTCTCAAGGTGCGCGATCGGCCAGAATCTGATAGTATTGCCACAATTGCTTCCTACATCACAGGCAACGCCAAGACGCGTCAACTGACGCGCAACCCACAAGAACACCAGGCTTAAGAAGCGCACACATGAACTGGATCGACAACGTCGTTCGCCCCAAGATCCGCTCCTTCCTCAATCGCCGCGAGGTCGAGGACAATCTGTGGGTGAAATGCCCCGAGACCGGGGAAATGGTTTTCCATCGCGACCTCGAGGCCAATCAATGGGTGGTGCCCAATTCGGGCTATCACATGAAGATCAAGGCATCGGACCGCCTCGCCAGTTTCTTCGACGATGGCCACTATACCAAGCTGTCCCTGCCCTCGGTTCCGCTCGATCCGCTCAAATTCCGCGACACCAAGCGCTATACCGACAGGCTCAAGGAATACCGCACCAAGACCGGCAATGACGACTCGGTGATCATCGCCCAGGGCGATCTCTACGGCTCGAAAGTGACAGTGGGCGTCCAGGATTTCGATTTCATGGGCGGCTCGCTCGGCATGGCGGCCGGCTCGGCCATCATCACCGGCCTTGAAGCCGCGCTCAACGACCGGACAGCGTTCGTGATGTTCGTCGCTTCGGGCGGCGCGCGCATGCAGGAGGGCATCCTTTCGCTCATGCAGATGCCGCGCACCACTGTTGCCGTGCAGCGCCTGCGCGAAGCGGGGCTGCCCTATATCGTGGTGCTGACCAACCCCACCACCGGCGGGGTGACCGCTTCCTACGCTATGCTGGGCGACGTGCATCTGGCCGAGCCCGGCGCGGTGATCGGCTTTGCCGGTGCCCGCGTCATCGAGCAGACCATTCGCGAAAAGCTGCCCAAGGGCTTCCAGCGTTCCGAATATCTCTACGATCACGGCATGGTCGATATGGTCGTCCACCGTCACAATCTGCGCCCGACCATCGGCTCGCTCATTGGGCTTTTGACCAAGGCGCCGGTTAACGAAGCCATCCCTGCCGCGCGGCAGGCGGCTGCCGCTACAGCCGCGGCTACCGTCACCATGCGCGACGTCGCCGTTGCGGCGGAGGGAGATGGCGATGACGATCTTCTCGCCAATACTCCCGTCGCCGGCCACGCCGAATAGAACTCCTTAACCTGAGCATAGAGCAGCCGTGTCCCGCACCGATGCGATCCTGAAGCGGCTGCTCACGCTCCACCCCAAGCTCATCGATCTCGAGCTGGGGCGCACCGAGCGCATGCTGGAGGCCATCGGCCGGCCGCAGGATCGCCTCCCCCCAGTGATCCATGTCGCCGGCACCAATGGCAAGGGATCGACCCTCGCCCATATGCGTGCCATGCTCGAAGCGCAGGGCAAGCGGGTCCATGTCTATACCTCCCCCCATCTGGTGGCGTTCCGCGAGCGGATAAGGCTGGCGGGCGAACTCGTCTCCTCCCGCGCGCTCAACGCGGCGCTTGAGGAATGCGAAAAGGCCAATCGCGGCCAGCCGATCACCTTTTTCGAGATCACCACCGCTGCCGCTTTCCTGCTGTTTTCCCGCGTCCCCGCCGATTATCTGCTGCTCGAAGTGGGGCTTGGCGGCCGGTTCGACTCCACCAACGTGATCGAAAAGCCACTGGGAACGGTCATTACCCCCATTTCCGTGGATCACACCCAGTTTCTGGGCGAAAGCCTTGCCGAAATCGCCTCGGCCAAGGCGGGAATCATCAAGCGCGAGGCGCCGCTGGTTGTGGCACGCCAGCCGGACGAGGCCCTCGAGGTGATCGAGCGCGAGGCGACCGGTAAAGGCGTGATGCCCTTCGTCGCCGGCACCGACTTCGACGGCTTCGCCCAGCGCGGCAAGCTCGTCTATCAGGATGAAGAAGGGCTGCTCGATTTGCCGCTTCCGGCGCTCGCCGGCGCGCATCAGGTCGATAATGCCGCCCTCGCGATAGCGGCGATGCGTCATTTCGGGCTGGTCGAGGACGAAAAGGCGATCGCGGCGGGCTTGAGAAACGTCGTATGGCCGGCCCGGCTCATGCCGCTGCGCGGCGCGCTTTCCAGTTACATCAATGAAGGCCAGGAACTCTGGCTCGATGGTGGGCACAACGCCGCCGGCGCACAGGTGCTCGCCCAGGCGCTCAAGGAGATGCAGCGCACCCGCCCTGCCCCACTGGTCCTGATCTGCGGCATGATGGCTTCAAAGGATGCCGCCAATTTCTTCGCGCCTTTCGAAGGCATGGCCGAGCACGTCTTTACCGTTCCCATTCCCGGTGAGGCCGGGGCACTACCGGCACGAGCCCTAGCGGGCTTTCCCAAGGCCAGGGGTTTTGAGACGACCATCTGCCGGTCGGTGCCCGCGGCGCTGCAGCGTGCCGCCCACTTCCCCGGCGCGCGCATCGTGATCTGCGGTTCGCTCTATCTCGCCGGCGCGGTGCTCAAACAAAACAAAACGCCCCCGAGCTGAACCCGGGGGCGTTTTGTCTCGCGTGTCGTCAAACGAAAGGGACGCGAGAACAGTTAGGCGGCGTGGCCTTCGAGCCATTTGACGAGGCCGGCCTTGGGGGTACCCGCGCCGATCTTCATGTCCGCGGCCTGGCCGTCCTTGAACAAGATCATGGTCGGGATGGAGCGGACGCCGAACTGGGCGGCGGTGCCGGGGTTCTCATCGACATTGAGCTTGACGATCTTCACCTTGCCGGCCATCTCGCCCGAGATTTCCTCGAGGATCGGGGCGATCGCCCGGCAAGGGCCGCACCACTCCGCCCAGAAATCGACGAGCACGGGCTCTTTGGAACCCAGCACTTCGGTGGCGAAAGTGGCGTCTGTAACATGTCCGGTCATGATCGTACCTTCTTGGCAAAATCGGGCGGATCGCGAACGAACCGCCCTCTCGTGAAATTATCAATTCACCAATAGCTAGGCAGAGTCGAGGGCCAGTTCAAGCCTGTCCGGTCGGCGTTCCGTCTCACAGCCTCGTGACGTCGCTCGCCGCGATATCGAGCAGGTCGGCCGGAATCCGCATCAGCGTCGAGATTTGCGTCCAAAGAATCGCGGCATCGACAACCGCGTGGGGAAACAGCGTTTGCGTCGCGAAGCGGTAGAGCCCGAGCTGGCGCATATAGCCCGGCGGCATGGTTTCCGGACCGGATGGGACCACGGCATCGGATTTGTAGTCGACGACCAGCACATGGGCCGGCGTATGGACCAGCCGATCGATGCGGCCTTCCAGCCGTGCTGGCGCGCCCTTGTGCCTGACGGTGAGCGAAAACGGAACTTCGGCGCGGCTTTCGCTGCCGAAGATCGCCGCAAGATGGGGATCGCTCAGAATTGCCAACGCACGTTCGACCACCGGCGCGACGAGGTCGGCGTCATCGGGCAGGAGCGTTTGCGCGGCGCTATGGGCAACGGCAGAACGGCGGTTTTGAGGCACGTTGCTCAAATGCTGGAGGAGCGCATGGAGCGCAATGCCGCGCTGGCGGGCAGCTCGGGCATCGAGCAGCGCTTCGGCAGCAGTTTCGAGCCCTCGCGGCATCCATTCATGTTCGCTGCGGGAGGGGCTAAGCACCGGCATGACCGGGCGTCGGCGCGGTGGAGACAAAATCAGAGGCCGAGTTGAGGTACGCTCCTCAACCGTGCTTTCAACGCTCGGTGCCGAGGTTGGTACTCCAGCCGGATAGCGCAAAACCTCGCCACGGGCGTCGGTAACCGTCTCGCTTTCCTCGGCAAGAGCGGCGGTGATGGCGCCGTGCCAGGTCTCTTCGATCCGGGTGCGCATGTCGCGCGTTCCAGCGATATGCAGCCCTTCCTCGGCCCGTGTCATGGCGACGTAGAGATTGCGCCAATATTCGGCGAGGCCTCGCGCTTCGACCTCGTCACGCAGCGGCAGGGAGGCCTGGCAATGATTGTCCTTGTTCGCACAATAGAGCAGGAACGGGACATCGTCCTGCTCGCCGAAATAGACGCTATCGGACGCCGCGCGCGGCTTGCTGGCCGCATCGGCAAGGATCACAACCGGCGCCTCGAGGCCCTTGGCGCCGTGCACCGTCATCACCCGCACGCCTGCGGCCTTGGCGACGAGATCGCGCTTGATCACAATATCGGACGCGCGCATGGCGGCAATAAAGCCGGTGAGCGAGGGCTGCTCGGATGTTTCGTGCTCAAGCGCCAGGTCGAGGAATTCGGCGATCACCTCGTCCACTTCCTCGCCCAGCCGGGCGTGGAACTGCTTGAGCCCGCCCTGGGCATAGAGCACATGGGCGAAAAACTCGTAAGGACGATCGAAATCGAGCCGCTGACGCAGGCCAACCAATCGCTCATGAGCCGCTCGCGCGATCGGCAGCGGACTTTCGGCCAACCGGTCGAAGAGCGTCTGGCCTTTGCGCCCATGGGCAAGCGTGAACAGCTCGTCCTCGCCGACCCCGAAAAGCGGCGAGCGCAGCACCGCAGCGAGTGTCAGGTCGTCGGCGGGGGTGAGCAGCGCGTCGGCGAGGCCCAAAAGGTCGTCGATGGCGATATGGGCCGAAACCGGCAACCGATCGGCGCCGGGGCTGGCGATGTTGCGCTGTTTCAGCGCTCTTACGATTTCGGGAAAGATCCCGTTGCGCTTCTGGACAAGGATCAGGATGTCTTCGGGCCGGATGGGCCGTGCTCCGGGGCCGACGGGCACGCGAGTCTCGATCCAATTGGCGATGGTATCGACGATGCGGGTGGCGAGCTGGCGCGGCGCGGCGGCGAGGCTTTCAAGCGGTTCTGTCGGCCATTCCTCGGGGATTGCCGGAGCGTCGGGGCTTTCGATGACCGGCCAGATTTCTATGTGTCCGCCGCCTCGCTTGCGCGCCGCCTCGTGCCCGATCTCGCCGGTTTTAGCCAGAAGCGCGGTGGCGATGTCGGAGCGGTTGAAGACCCTGTCGACGCCGTAAAGGATTCCGGAAAGCGTGCGGAAACTGGTGCGCAGCGTTTCCCCGTGCCAGTCGCGATCGGCGGCCTGAGCCAGATGCTGCAACTCGCGTCCCTTTTCGACGAACAGGCGGGGTTCGGCGCCCTGGAAGGAATAGATCGATTGCTTGGGATCGCCCACCGCGAAAATGGTCTTGGGCCGCTGGGCGGCCCCATCGCCGCTGAAATAATCGTCGACCAGGGCGCCGATCACCGCCCATTGTTCGGGATTGGTGTCCTGACTTTCATCGACCAGAATATGGTCGATACCCGCATCGAGCTTGTAGCGCACCCAGGCGCCGAGCCCTCTGTCGCCCAGCAGTGCCGCGGTTCTTGCGACGAGGTCGTCGAAATCCATGAGCGAGCGGGCGCGTTTTTGCGCCTCGTAGCGGGCGATAATGGCGGCCAGAACCCGCGTCAGCGCGGCGCTGTTGTCGGCAATCGCGATGGCTTTACGGTGGTCGTAAAGCACCTCGAGGCGGTCGGCCTCGCGGGCCAGGCGCTCGGCAAGCCCGGGATTTTGCCGCTTGATGCTGGCTTTGGGGAAGTTGGCGCGAACCTTGCCCTTATCGGTAAGATAGGCGGCAAACAGCGTATCGAGATCGGGATTGTCCAGATCGATTTGGCTCAGCTTGTCCTCGAACCGCGATTTGGTTCCATCCGGGGGGCAGATCCTGAAGATCTCCGGCCAATCGGAAGGCGGCACCAGGCTTTGCGCCAGAACCTGATTGCGCAGACTGTCTGAATTCGCACCGAGCGACAAATTCAGCCGCGTTCGCATTGCGGCTATGGCACGCTCGGGATTGGCGAGGATGGGTCCCAGCTTGCGGGCGTTGGAAAGGCATTGCCCGATCGCCGTCTCGATCTGCATGTCGCTCAGCGCGTCAAACAGCGCCCGCACCGCATCGCCCTCGGGGCCGGAAGCGATCAGCCCTTCCGCCAATACCGTCTCGCGGGCTTCGCGGAGCAGGCGGGTGGCGGCCTCTTCCTCGATCACTGTGAAATTGACCGGCACGCCGGCCTCGCGCGGGAAACGTTGCAGCACCGCCTCGCAAAAGGCGTGGATGGTGTTGATCTTGAGCCCGCCCGGCGTATCGAGCGCATGAGCGAAAAGAGCGCGCGCCCGGCGCCTTTCAGTGCCCGAGGGGCGGCGCCCGACGAGTTCGCCGAGTTCGGTTTCCAGATCCGTGTCGTCCTGGCGGGCCCAGCGCGCAAGGATTGCCGTCGCCCGATGCCGCATCTCGGCGGCCGCCGCCTTGGTATAGGTGAGGCACAGGATAGCCTCGGGCTGGGCGCCATCGAGCAGGAGGCGCAGCACGCGGCGCGACAGCACATAGGTCTTGCCCGAGCCTGCATTGGCCGAAACCCAGGCATTGGCGTGCGGCTCGGCCACTCGCGCCTGTTTGAGCGTGGTGTCGTGCGGGACCGAGAGCTGTTCCTTGATTTCGGCTGTCATTCGGTCTCGTCTTCGCTTTCGAGCACCGTCCACTCGTCAAGGCGCATCAGATGGTCGTAATCGCCCTTGTAGCGCTGGTTGGGCTTGGGCAGCACGCGCGCCACCATGGGCAGCCGGTCATCGAGCAGCAATGCCTGCACATGACGCTGGAACAGGCCGAACGCGGTATCGACCGCCTCTCCAAGGCTCATACCGTCCGGTGCCGCGTATAGCGTTTCCTGGAGCGCCTTTGGGCCATGGGAGAGCTTGAGATAGGCCATGGCTTCGGTCGGCAGGTCCAGGCGATCGCCAAACGCCCCATGCCGCGCCATCCAGGCTTCGAGCGGGAGCTGGGGCGC
This sequence comes from Pelagibacterium sp. 26DY04, assembly GCF_031202305.1. Classification (NCBI taxonomy): domain Bacteria; kingdom Pseudomonadati; phylum Pseudomonadota; class Alphaproteobacteria; order Hyphomicrobiales; family Devosiaceae; genus Pelagibacterium; species Pelagibacterium sp. 26DY04. The sequence goes on along the minus strand of NZ_CP101731.1, from coordinate 267,676 downwards.
AAAGAACTGCTTCATGTCCTTGGGCTGCGGCGCCTGGCCGGTCTTGAAATCGATGATCTCCAAGCTGCCCGACACGGTCCTGTCGATCCGGTCGGCGCGTCCGGACAGAATGAAGGGCGGCTCGGCGATCGGGATGGGGACTTCACCCCTGATCTCGGCCACCCGCTCGGCAATATGGGTCCGCTTGCGCTCATAGGCGAGGAATTGGTGGGCGATCACCTCGAACCGAGCCAGCCAGATATCGCGCCGCGCCGGAATGGCATCGAGCCGGCCATAGCGCTCGCGCGCCAGAGTCATGAGGGTATCCAGCGCTTGGGCATCATGGGGATCGTGCCCGCCGATGATGAAATCCCCCAGGATGTCATGGATCAGCGTCCCACGTTCCGCATGATCGGGATCCGCCCCGAGCGCTTCGATCCGGCGCAAGCCCAGAACGTGCCGGGCATAGAGGTCATAGGGCGAACGCAACAGCGTCTCGACTTCGGTGATCGAGAGTTTGCGCGGGCGGGCGGCAGCGGGCGGGCATGGGGCAGGGCGCGCTGCAGGTTGCGGCGGCGCACCGGTGGCGTCGAGCCGGCGGGCGTTCTCGACCCACACAGCACCGCGTGCTGCCAGACCCTTGGCTATATCCTCGCCCACAAACGCCTCCAGCCGCTGGATCAGGCGCGAAGGGGTGGCCGGGGAGGTGCCGGAACGCTCGGGCAGGGTGAAGACCACTTCGCGGCTCCCTGCGGCCATCAGGAAATCATGCGCGGCAAGGCCATGGAGCTTTTCGGGCGGTTCGAGGCCGACAGCCAGCCGCATGCCGCGGCTCATCCACGGTCCTGGATCGGCGATCTCGGGCCAAACCGATTCGATCATCCCGGCAAGGATCACCCGGTCGGCCTGCATCAACCGCGCTTCGAGGCGACCGAAAATCATCACATCTTCGGCGTCGGGCTGCCGAGGGCGGACGGCCTGGCCCGCCAGCAGTCCCTCCAGTGCAAAGGGCAACCCCTCGCCGCTGAACCGCGGTCCCCGGTTTCCCTGCCGTGCCGCGAGCTCAAACCAGCGCGCCAATTCGTCTTCGCCTTCGATCGGCGGCGATGTCTCGCCCGGTGGCACGCTTCTCAGCAGAGCAGTTGCCGCCTGCAGAGCTTCGGCGGCCTGGGCGGCAAAGATGCCGTCCTTTTCCAGCAGGCCGGCGATCGGCGCAAGAGCGGCTTGGAGCGCATCGATCAAGACAAGCACCGCATCGGCCTTGTCCGCGTCCAACCGTAGCGCCGGGCGGCCAGCGCCGCCGAGGTTTTCGGAAACCGCGAGGCGCAATCCGTCAAAGCCGGGCAGGGGGCGCTGGCTGCGGAACACGGCCAGATCCAGCCACTGGCTCGCCAGGGCCACTTTTGCGCGTCCGAGCCCGAGCGTAACGTTGCGATTGCGCAGCAGCGCCATGACATCGACGGCCGCGAGCCCGCCCGCTGCCGCCGATACGGCCTGCCGCACCAGACGCCCGGCTCGCGACAGCAGCAGCGGTGTGCCGGCGGCATCGTCCAACGGCACCGAAAACCGGGCCAGCTCGGCGCAGATGCGGCGGGCCAGCGTCTGGTCGGGTGAAATGATGGCAACGGTTCTGCCGGTTTCGAGCGCGTCATGGACGCAAAGGGCAATGGCGCGGGCTTCTTCCTCCGGCGTGCGGGCGCGGACAAGCGCCACGCCTTCCATTGCCTCTCCAATGGCCGGCCCCAGCCGCTCGGCCACGCTCTGCCATTGAGCCGTAGCTTCGGGCAAACCAAGGGCGGCGTTGAGGATTTCCGTGCGCGGGGCGGGGCTTGGGGCAAGTTCGATCACAGTAGAGGGCGGCGTGCCCAAACGCTTGAGCAGGCGGGACAGCCCATATTGCGGATGGCCGTGGGGATTGCGGCTCGGATCGTTGAGCGCCGCGAGTGTTTCGGGCGCCATGTCCGTATCGAGTCCGGCCAGGACCACGGCCCCGTTGGGGAGGCCGGCAATCGATGCGATGAGATCGGCCGTTGCGGGGATGGAGCCGGTCGAGCCGGCAACGATTACAGGGCGGTCCCCGTGGATCGCCACGAGCGATTGCGCCTTGCGCTCGAGCAGGACATTGGTGCGCCCGGCTGCCTCCATTTCCCCTTCGGCCAAAAGGATCGACGGCCAGGCTTCGAGTACGAAGCTGACAAAATCGAGGTGGTCCTGCCATTGGGCCGGCAATTGATCGCTTTCGATGGCAACCAGCGAGCGCGGATCGATCCGGGCGATGGAAAAGTCGTCGATCAGCGTGCCCAGCGAATCGGCCAGGGCAAAGATTTCCGCGCTGTTGGGGGCACCCGAAAACCCGCCCAACCCCGGCGCCGAGAACGGGCCGTCGCTCCGCGTTGCCAGCCAGCGTTCGACCAGTTCGGCCAACAGCAATCGGCGCTTGAACCGGTTGATTGGCGGAGGCAAGTCGAGCGGCTCATAAGGGGGAAGGAATGGCTCCTGAGCCGGATCCTCACCACCGAGCGGCCGGATGTCGGGCAGAAGCATCGGATGGTCGTAAAGCGCCTGCGCCAGAATGCGCGACAATGCCGTCGCCGCGCGCCGGGTCGGCAAATAGATCGTCATGTCCGACAGCCAGAACGCCCCGTGGCGCGGCCAGTCGGGCGCTATGCGGCCGTCGATCAACGCCCTAGCGAGCGTATCGAGGAATGGCGCATGTGGCGCGATGGTAAAGACATTGCCGTGGCGCGCCATCAAACCACCGCGCCGATGTCCTGCTCGGTGCGTGCCAGAGCCTGCGGATCGCCAACATGGAACCACGGCGCCTCGATCATCACGCCCTTAAGCCGTCCGGCTTCCCGCGCCGTTTCGAAATGGCGGTAGAGGCTGAAGGGGGCGTCCGGTCCGGTGCCCGCCAAGGCGCGGGAGATGAGCGCGGCGCCGGCATAAACCACTGGACGACCTTCCGAGTTGGAAAGCACTCCATCCGCGTTCAATAAATAGTCGGCGGCCTTGCGGAACCCAGAGGCGCGGTCAGGTGCGACGCACAAGAGAACGATGTCGGCGTCGCCCCGGCTGAACCTCTCGACCATTCGCTGCAATGGCCGGTCGCTGCCCGGCAGCCAGAACGTATCGGTGTTGAGCACCAGAACCGGGTCCGACGCCAGCAGCGGCAGCGCCTTTCGCAAGCCGCCGCCGGTATCGAGCAGCCTGTCGGACTCATCGCTCAGCGCGAAACCGATGTCGGGCAGGCCCTTGGCAAGCCGCTCGAAATGGGCGGCGATCAACTCGGCCTTGTGGTGCATGTTGATAGCGAAGGCCTTGCAACCCTCGGCGAGCGCCGCATCGATGGCATAATCGATCAATGGCTTACCGGCCAATTCGATCAATGCCTTGGGCCTTTCGAACGTCAGCGGCCGCATGCGCGTGCCGAGCCCGGCGGCGAGCAGCATCACCTCGGGCATTGGCGTGGCGGGCGCGGCGAAAGAATCGGTCATGCGCTATTGTGGGCTTTGATGCTGCCAGGGCGCAAGCGCGGCAACGAGATCCCCGGCCTCGCGGCCCAAGGCTTCCAGCGTTATGAGCCGTCCGTCCGTGTCGGGTGCCATGGCAATCCCGATCCGCAGTCCAGAGCGCGAAAACAGCGACGGCGCGCGTTGCGGCCATTCAACGAGCAGGATTGCTGTTTCATCATCGAGCAAGCCCAGCTCATCGAGCTCGGCTTCTTCGGAGATCCGGTAGAGATCGGCATGCAATATGCCGGGATAGGGCTGGACGATGGCAAAGGAGGGGGAAGGGACCTCCAGATCCCGATCGCCGAGCCGGGCCCGGATGATGGCCCTCGCCAATGCCGATTTGCCGGCGCCGAGATCGCCTTCGAGCGTCACGACGTCCCCTGGGAGCAGGTGATGGGCAATCGTCGTCCCGATCGCCTCGGTCGCCTTTTCGTCCGGGGCAAAAACGATCGGCACGGCCTATTCGCCCGCGTTGAGCGCCAGCGCCGCGTTGGCCGGCAGGATGACGGTGACGCGCGTGCCCCGCGGCGCCCGGCCTTCGATCAGCACGGTTCCGCCGTGGAGATTGACGAATGTCTTGACGATGGCCAGCCCCAAGCCGGCCCCGCGCTGGCGGCCCTCGACCGATTGGCCTTCGAAGCGCTGGAACATCGCGCTGCGCATGTCCTCGGGAATACCGACGCCATCGTCCTCGACGGCAAAGGCAATGCGTTCGGGACCCCGCGCCGCAACCTTGAGGCGCACCTGCGATCCCGGATCGGAAAAGCGAGCGGCATTGGAAAGCAGATTATAGAGCACCTGCACGATCCGCGTTCCGTCGGCAACGAAAATGGGCAGGTCGTTTTCGATCTCGACGGAAAGGTTCACCGGCTCCTCGCCGCCGGTAAAGGTGGCGTCGAGGCCGGCCCGGGCCTTCTCGATCAGCGTTGGGATGTCGAGGACTTCGGGATTGAGCTGTGCGATGCCGGCGTCGACGGTGGCAAGATCGAGAATGTTGTCGATCAGAAGGCCCAGATTGGCGCTCGAAGCACGGATATAGTCGGTATAGGCGCGCTGTTTTTCAGAGAGCGGGCCGACCTGGCCCGAGGCCAGAAGATCGGCGAAACCGATGATGTTGGTGAGTGGGGAGCGTAGCTCATAGGAAACGTTTTGCACGAACGTGTCCTTGAGCCTGTCGGCGGCGATCAGCGCCTCGTTGCGCTCCTTGAGCACCCGTTCGTAATTGGCGCTTTCCGAGACATCCATGAAGGTCATCATGGTCTGCCCGTCCGGCAGGCGCACGACCGCATAGTCGAACAGCCGTCCATCTGCCCGGTTGATACGGCCTTTGGTGTCGGTGCGCGTGGGGTTGAGATCGACGATTCGCTGCTTGAGATCACTCCAGATGCGGTGGCCGTCCTCGGGGAAGGCCTGCCCGCATGCCGCCGCGATATCGTCGATATGGGGATGGTTGCCCAGCGCGTTCATAGGCAGCTTCCAGAGCATGGAAAGCCGGGGATTGTGAAGCTTGAGCCGCCCATTGGTGCCGAACACGGCAACGCCCTCCGAGAGCGCGTTCAACGTCTCGCGCTGGACGTGCATCAGGGCGTTGTGGCGGGTTTCGAGCGCCAGGCGCTCGGTCATGTCCTCAAAGACATAGATCACCCCGCCCGTCCCGGTCGCTGGCGCGGCGATGACATTGGCGCAGCGGCCATCGGGAAGGTACCAGGGCGTCTCGCGCGGCGTGGTCAACGCGTAGCTCATCAGATGTTTGCTGCGCCAGTCGCGATAATCGGCTTCGGCCGGCAGCATCCCCTGGGTGCGCAGACGATCGAGGATCGCCTTTTCATCGGGCGCCGTATTGAGCCAGCCTGTGTCCAGCCCCCAGAACCGGGCATAGGCCGTATTGTAATGGGTGAGCTGCCGCCGCTTGTCGAACACGGCGATCGGGGTGGCGAGCGCGTCGATGACGGTGGTGAGGTGCCCCAGGTCCGGCTCGCTCTTTTCATTCTCCGCCGGTTTGGGGCGCGAGACCGGCAGGTAGCAATAGCCCGCGCTGCCGCCCGAAAGCGGGAAGAGCACGAGTTCCAATCCGCCGGCCAAATCGTGCTGCTCGGTAAGCGCGATCGTGTCGGCTGCGTCTTCGAGTGCTTTGAGATGCCGCTCGCGGGTGGGTGCGTCGAAGATGTCGGGGGCGGTGCCACGCTCCCCCTTGAGCCCGAGCGTGCGGGTGAAGTGGAGATAGGCCGCGTTGGTATAGATCAGCAACCCGTCGCGGTCGCGCAGCCATGCCGGAATGGTGAGATTGGCGAGAATGGCTTGCGCCTCGGCAGGGGAGGGCAGCCGCGTCAACGCGGAGCCTCGGAGCGGCGGCTCGACGGTGAGACCCGACGGTCGCAGCCGCACCACGGCGGCGCCACCCACCAGGCGTCCGGTGGCGCGTATGATGCGGCCGTCGCGGGCGGTGACCGAGGTCTCGAACATCCGGCCTTCGATACGCAGATCGGTCAGACGCGCCGCAAGTTCGCGCGCCGCTTCGTCTTCCAGCCATGAACGGAATTCGAGCACCGCATGGGCGCGCGTTTCGCCCGGCAGCAGCGTCGAAATCGGTCCGATCACCGCCGGTTCGATCCCGGTGTCGCGCCAGATGACGGTCACCTCGGGCATGGCGGCAAGAAGGCTCTCGAACTCGTCGAGCGCCGCCCGCATGGCGCCGAGCTTTTCACCGGTCTCGCTGCGCGCCGCGTCGGCCTCGCGCCGCCATTTGAGCGCCAGGAGCGCGCCCACAAGGCCGAACCCGGCTGCGCCTAGCATCATGGCATAAGGGGCTGCTCCAGAGAGCGCGCTGGCCGCCAAGGGCGCCGACAGAGCCGGGGAGGCAGCCAACATGGCGCTGGTCGCAGCGCAAACGGACACGAATCCCGTAAGTTTCCGGAATCGAGCCGGCTGCATGCCTGATGCCCCTCTTTGAAGAATAAACCTTGACCGCCCATGGAGGGCCGAGAAGGCCTCCGAATCAGTTAACCATACAAGCGCGGCGAATCGCGAAAAAGAGTCAAACTGCCGGGCCGTGGAAAACTTGGGGCTTGCACGGGTTTTTGCGCTTGAAGTGGTCCTGATTTGTTCACGTGTAAAACGCAAAAAAGGGGCGCTCAAACGCCCCTTTTGTTAACCTTTGTGGCAGCTCAGCCGATCAATAGCGGTAATGATCGGCCTTGAACGGACCCTGTGGGGTCACCCCGATATAATCGGCCTGTTCCTGGCTGAGCTTGGTGAGCTTGGCCCCCAGCTTGTCCAGGTGCAGGCTGGCAACCTTTTCGTCGAGATGCTTGGGCAGCACGTAGACCTTGTTTTCGTACTGCTCACCCTTGGTCCAAAGCTCGATCTGGGCCAGAGTCTGGTTGGAGAACGAGGCGCTCATGACGAAGGAGGGGTGGCCCGTGGCGTTGCCTAGATTGACCAGCCGGCCCTCGGAAAGCAGGATCATCCGCTTATTGTCTGGGAATTCGACAATATCGACCTGCGGCTTGACGTTGGTCCATTTGAGGTTCCGCAGCGCGGCAACCTGAATTTCATTGTCGAAATGGCCGATATTGCAGACAATGGCCATGTTCTTGACCCGGCGCATATGGTCGATGGTCAGAACATCCTTGTTGCCCGTGGCGGTGACGATGATGTCGGCACGCTCGACCGCATCCTCCAGCGTCACCACTTCATAGCCGTCCATGGCAGCCTGCAGCGCGCAGATCGGATCGATTTCGGTGACCAGCACGCGGGCGCCGGCGCCACGCAGGGATTCTGCCGAACCCTTGCCCACATCGCCATAGCCGCAAACGATGGCCACCTTGCCGGCCATCATCACATCGGTGCCGCGCCGGATGGCGTCGACAAGGCTCTCGCGGCAGCCATATTTGTTGTCGAATTTGGACTTGGTGACGCTGTCGTTGACGTTGATGGCCGGGAAGGGTAGCTCGCCCCGCTCCTGAAGCTGGTAAAGGCGCATCACGCCGGTTGTGGTTTCTTCCGAAACGCCTTTGATCGCCGCGCGGCACTTGGAATAAAAGCCCGGCTCACGCTCAAGGCGCCGCTTGATGGTGGCAAAGAGCGCTTCTTCTTCCTCGTTCTTGGGGTTGGCGAGAACGGAAGGATCGGTCTCGGCCTTGGCGCCGATCAAGACGAGCATGGTGGCATCGCCGCCATCGTCGAGGATCATGTTGGCGACTTCGCCATTGCCCCAATCAAGGATGCGGTCGGCGAAATCCCAGTATTCTTCAAGCGTCTCACCCTTGTGGGCGAAAACCGGAATGCCCGCTTCGGCGATGGCCGCGGCGGCATGGTCCTGGGTGGAAAAGATGTTGCACGACGCCCAGCGCACTTCGGCGCCCAGCGCCACCAGTGTTTCGATCAGGACGGCGGTCTGGATGGTCATGTGCAGGGAACCGGCGATGCGCGCGCCCTTCAGAGGCTGCGCGGCGGCGTTCTCGGCCCGGATGGCCATCAGGCCCGGCATTTCGATCTCAGCCATCTCGATTTCCTTGCGTCCATAGGGGGCAAGCGAAATGTCCTTGACGGCATATTGGGGGGAAGCGGTGCTCATGCGCCCGGTCTCCGCGTGTTGGTTGAACCCGTGTGCCCGCGTTATACGCGACGGGAAGCCGGTCCGGCAACCGGGATATAAAGAAAGTTTTATATCCGGCTGATGCGCACTCTGGACCGCCGTTGGCGGAAGGGCGCCGAAAGGAGCGTCACCACCATCCAGAGGAGGGCAAATCCGCCAAGGAAGCCAATCAATACATAGGCCAGGCCTTCGAGCGTCAGCGGCAGGGCAGGGCGGAAATCCTCGAGCGCCGCAGCGCCGACATCGGTATCGAAATAGCGCGCCACTTCCACGACCCGGGTCGCGGGAAGCGCCGCGCGCAATTGCGCCAATTGCTCCGAAAGCCGTTCGTAGCGCTCGACGACGCCGCGCATCGACATGCCGCGTTCGGCAAGGAATTGGTCGGTGCTGGCGTCGTAGCGCTCGAGCCCTTCTTCGCGGGTGAGGCCAAAGGCCGCCGCATCCGCGTCGAACTGGGCAACGACCGTTGCGAGTTCATCGACCGCGCCGGCCAGCCGCTGGGAATATTGCTGCGTGTATTCGGGCGCCTGGGAAAGCGTGGTCCCGCCAATGATCGCGCCGGCAAGACAGGCGATTCGCTTGAGCATCAGTGGTCTTCCTCTCGGCCCCCAATGCCGGCACGGCGCTACGAAATGGGGTCGCCAGCGTCCCGGTCCTCGTCGAACCCGTTATTGACCAGTTCGGTGATCGCTTCGATGGCTTCGCGCGCCTGATTGCCGGTGGCCTGGACCAGAATGGTCGAGCCCGGACCTGCCGCAAGCATCATCAATCCCATGATCGACGTGCCGCCCACGGTGACGCCATCGCGCGTCACGCTGACTTGAGCGTCGAAATGATCGGCGGTCCGCACGAAGCGTGCCGAAGCGCGCGCATGCAATCCGCGCTTGTTGCAAATCGTGAGCCGCTGGCACACGGCGCGGCCCGGTTCGGTGACTGTTGCGCTCATTTTCCGAGAACGTCGTTGGCGACGTTAATGTATTTACGCCCGGCCTCGGCTGCAAGGCGTACTGCCTCGCGCATTTCCATATCCGGGCGCATGCGGGCGAGCTTAACCAGCATGGGCAGGTTGAGCCCGGCGATCACCTCGATGTCGCGGTCCTGCATCACCGAAATGGCGAGGTTGGAGGGCGTGCCTCCAAACATATCGGTGAGGATCACCACGCCATCGCCCTGATCGACAGCTTCCACGGCAGCGATGATGTCGTTGCGCCGGCCTTCCATGTCGTCCTCGGGACCGATGGAAACGGCGGCAATGGCCTCTTGCGGTCCCACCACATGTTCGAGCGCGGCGCAAAATTCTTCGGCAAGCCTGCCATGGGTCACAAGGACCAAACCCATCATGTCCGGAAACCCTTTTTCGATGGCGTGCCGCATCCGGGCGAAGTCTTTCCCGGCTGGGCCCGGCTTTCAAGTCCTTTTCGGCCGGTTTCCAGCGAAACCGTACCAGCAGGAGAAGACCTAACCCACATTGGAACCCAAGGCCCGAAGTGCGGCGTGAACCAGAAAGCGCTGATGCAGCCCATCGATGCGGCCGCGCCTCGGCACGGGGCAGCGTGCAACCCAGATACCATGAATCTTGGTTGTGAGCGCCGATTCCTCGAGCAGGCGCTCTTCCTCTTCGACAAGATCGACCACCAGATGCACATGGGCTTGCCTGGCATAAGGCAGGGTGATGATCCCGCGCCCCCGCAACTCGATCATCCCTTCGATGGTGGGCGGCGGCTCCATGACCAATCCATCCTCGTCGGTCGACAGCAGAACCCGATCGTCGGAAATCAGCAGAGCCGTGTCGCCGCGCAACCGCGCCTGTTCCAAAAGATCGAGGGCCAGCAGCGACTTGCCGGCGCCCGAAACACCGGTCAGGAGAACGCCGTGGTGGCCGATGAGGATGCCCGTGCCGTGGGTATTGTGCTTTTCGGCCGTCAAGTTTTCGCTCGCGGTAGCGTCAAGGTGAACACCGCACCAGTTGCATCGGTTCTGTTGCCTGCGTCAAGCGTACCCTGGTGAGCCTCGGCGATCTGCCGGGAAATGGATAAGCCCAACCCCGAATGGTCACCGAAACTCTCGCCCTCCGGCCGATCGGTATAAAAACGCTGAAACACCTTCTCGATATTGCCGCCAAGGCCCGGCCCCTCGTCCTCGACCCTGGCGATCACATGTTCGGCGTCGGCGGTGACTTTGACTGTCACGGTGCCGCCGGCGGGTGAAAATGAAACCGCATTGTCGATGAGATTGGTGAAGACTTGCGCCAGCCGCGTGTCGTGCCCCTTGACCAGTGGCGCATAGCGGCCCTTGCCGGCGATCAGCGTAACGGCCACATCGCGGTTTGCAGCCAGATCGGCTTGGATCGAGACGATCGCTCCCGCCAGTTCGGCGAGATCGACGGTTTCGGTGTTCTCGCGCGCCAGTTCGGCGTCGATCCGGCTGGCATTGGAGATGTCGGAAATCAGGCGGTCGAGCCGGCGCACATCGTGCTGGATGATATCGACCAGCCGCTTGCGGTCTTCCGCGTTCTTGGCCAGAGGCAGGGTTTCCACAGCGCTCCTGAGCGAGGTCAGCGGATTTTTGAGCTCGTGAGCCACGTCGGCGGCAAAACGCTCGATGGCCTCGATGCGATTATAGAGCGCATTGGTCATGGCCCGCAGAGAGCCGGAAAGGTGCCCGATCTCGTCGGAGCGGTCGGTATAGTCGGGAATTTCGGCGCGCGCCTTCATTGACGTCTGGACCCGCTCGGCTGCCGCCGAGAGCCGGCGCATCGGCCCGGCAATCGTCCCTGCCATCAGGGCAGAGAGCGTGCCGGTGACCAGTGCTGCGACCAGGGCCAGCCGCAGGATCTGCCAGCGCTCCTGCGTCACGATCGCATCGATCTCGCCCGGGCTGGTCGAAAGCAGCAGGGCTCCCACCACCGAACGCTGGCGCTGCACCGGCACGGCGACCGAAACGACAAGCTGGCCGCGGCTGTCGACCCGCACGATATCGGCGGGCGAGCCTTCGAGCGCCGAAGCCACTTCGGGATAGCGCAGGCCTTCATTGGCTGGATAATCCTGGTAGAGCGGGTAGTCGCCGCCTCTGAGCAGGCGCGAGAACCAGTTCCAGATTGTAAAAAAGAACGGCCGCGAATCCGGTGTCGGCTCGGCCTGAGGCGAGCGCAGGATGTCTCCGCTCGCATAGATGTTGTTGCTGTCCAAAATCATCAGACCGCCCCGATCGTAGATACGCGCCCGCGTTCGGGTGGGGGTGACGAGGTTGCGCAGCAGCGGGGCGACGCGTTCGGGGTTGATGGGAAATTCGAGCGTCGGATCGAACAGCGCGTAGGGCGACCCGTATTCGCCCGTATAGAGTTCGAGCAGCCGATCGGGATTGACGGTGATCGAATCCGAATTGGCGGTGGCCGAGGCCGCGATCGCCGCCGAGATGATCTCACCCTGCACGCGAAGCGCGGAAACGCGCACGTCGATCAGGCCCGATTGAAAGGTGTTGAGATAGAGGATGCCCGCAACCAGGGCGGCAAGCGCCACGAGGTTGAGGATCACGATCCGCCGGGCGAGTGAGGAGAAGAAGGTGAAGTTGATCACCCGCCCCACACCGCGGAAAAAGGCAAAGACCGGGCGCAGCAGGGGCCGGCGCGCCGCCTGGCGCTCCCGTGCGGCCTGTTCCTTGGCTTCTGCCTTGGAAGAAGGCGTATGACCTGTAATCGTCTCGCCTGCGTCCACGTGCGGTTTACTGCTCCTTGAAGCGGTAGCCGACGCCATAGAGCGTTTCGATCATGTCGAAGCTGTCATCCACGCTCTTGAACTTCTTTCTCAAGCGCTTGATGTGGCTGTCGATGGTGCGGTCGTCGACATAGACCTGGTCGTCATAGGCGGCGTCCATGAGCGCATTGCGGCTCTTGACCACGCCCGGGCGCTGGGCCAGTGCCAGAAGAATGAGGAATTCGGTGACCGTGAGTGTCACCCGCTGGCCTTTCCAGGTGCAGGTGTGGCGCTCCTGATCCATGACCAGCGCGCCGCGCTCGAGAGAGGTCTTGGGCGCGCCGTCCTCGCCATTGACCACGGCGGCTCCGGCTTCCTTGGGCGCCGCGGCGCGGCGCAGAACCGCTTTCACCCGCTCAACCAGAAGGCGCTGGGAGAAGGGCTTGGTGATGAAATCGTCGGCACCCATCTTGAGCCCGAAAAGCTCGTCGATCTCCTCGTCCTTGGAGGTGAGGAAGATCACCGGGACGTCGGACTTCTGGCGCAGCCGGCGCAGCAGCTCCATGCCGTCCATGCGCGGCATCTTGATGTCGAGGATCGCAAGGTCCGGCCGCTCGGAGGTGAGCCCATCGAGCCCGGAGGCGCCATCGGTATAGGTGGCCACCTGGTAACCCTCGGCTTCGAGTGTCATCGAAACCGAGGTCAGGATGTTGCGGTCGTCATCGACAAGAGCGATCTTGGGCATCGATTTCCCTTTATCTGTTGCGGCTTCCGACAGGTATGACGGCCGGAATCCGATTTCAACGTCGCTTGAAAGAACGCGTCTGCCGCTTGTGCCGTTCACAATACGCGCAAATTATGGCAAGGCCAATCGCCGCACTGCCCGCCGGGCGGCCCTTACACCGCTCTAGACGAACGTCTTACGACCCATTGCCAGATGGAAGCCGCGCTTCCCTCGGTTCTATGGTGGCGCCCAATATATCATAGCATTTATGAGCGTCCCAATGTCCGCCACCACGTGTCAAAGCCTTGCCAAAGCCGTTGCCGACAAGGCCGCCTCGATCCGGTTCAACGATGCGGCCCCCGTGCTTGTCGAAACCGCCATCGCGCGCGGCGAGGGCAAGCTGAGCGCCGATGGCGCCTTTGTCGCCGACACGGGCAAGTTCACAGGCCGCTCGCCCGCCGACAAATTCATCGTGCGCGACGAATTGACCGAAAATCTCGTCTGGTGGGACAATACGGCAGCCCTCGATCCGGAAAAGTTCGAGGTCCTGCTGGCCGATTTCGCCGCTGCGCTCGAGGGTGCCGAGCTCTTCGACCAGCAGCTTTTGGCCGGGGCAGACGTCAAGCACCAGCTCAATGTCGAGGTCCTGACACCCTCGGCCTGGCATGCCCTGTTCATCCGCAATCTTCTGATCCGGCCGGCCCGCGCCGGACTCGATGGCTTTGCTCCCGATGTGACGATCCTGCACAACCCCGCCTTCAAGGCCGATCCGGCCCGCCACGGCACGCGCAGCGAGACGGTGATCGCGCTCGATCTTTCCCGCAACATCGTTCTGATCGGCGGCACCGCCTATGCGGGTGAGATCAAGAAGTCGGTGTTCTCGCTCTTCAATTTCCACGCCCCCTCCAAGGGCGTGCTGCCCATGCACTGCTCGGCCAATACCGGCAAGCAAGGCGACACCGCGCTGTTCTTCGGGCTTTCGGGAACGGGCAAAACCACGCTTTCGACCGATCCGGAACGGATTCTGATCGGTGACGACGAGCACGGCTGGTCCGATGACGGGGTCTTCAACCTCGAGGGCGGGTGCTACGCCAAGACCATCAATCTTTCGCCCCGGGCCGAGCCGGAAATCCATGGCGCGACCAAGAAATTCGGAACCGTGCTCGAAAACGTGGTGCTCGACGAACTCACTCGCGAGCCCGATTTCAACGACGGCTCGAAAACCGAAAATACCCGTGCCGCTTACCCGCTCTATGTACTCGACAATGTCTCGCGCACCGGCACCGGGCCTACGCCCACCAATGTGGTGCTGCTGACCGCCGATGCCTTCGGCGTCCTGCCTCCCATCGCCCGACTTTCGCCCGAACAGGCGATCTACCACTTCCTTTCGGGCTACACCGCCAAGGTGGCCGGCACCGAGCGCGGCGTCACCGAACCGCAGGCGACTTTTTCGGCCTGCTTCGGCGCGCCGTTCATGAGCCTGCACCCCACCGTTTACGGCCGCATGCTCAAAAAGCGCCTGCGCGAGAGCCTGGCCGAATGCTGGCTGATCAACACCGGCTGGACAGGCGGCGCCTATGGCGTGGGCAAGCGCATTTCGATCAAGGATACACGCCGTCTGCTCAACGCGGCGCTATCGGGCGAGTTGATCAACGTTCCGGCCCGCGTCGATCCTGTTTTCGGCTTCGCCGTACCGCTCGCTGTCGAGGGTGTGGACGCCGCCCTGCTCAATCCGCGCGAAACCTGGGCGGACAAGGATGCCTATGACCGCCAGTCCGAAAAGCTCGTCGGCCTGTTCGAAGCCAATTTCGCCAAATTCGCCGCCGCCGATGCCCAGATTGCGGAGGCTGGCCCGCGGCTGGCGGTTGCCGCCGAATAAGGTTCCAAAAGCTCACAGTGGAGGGAGCCCGCGCCGGATACGTTCGGTGCGGGTTTTCTTTTGGCCGATGGCTCGGTCAATAGAAGATGTGATTGCCGATGGCGGCGACTTCCGCATAAGCCGACGCCCAGGAGGGCGAAACGCTTGTGGTGTGGAAGTGCATTGCCGTGGTCAGTCCATCCTCGTGGCGTTGGCCGTCAAGGAACTGACGATAGGCCACTTGGGCGATGACGTTGGACTTCACCCAGCTTTCGCGGTCGATGATGTTGCCCCGGCCGCCCTCGTCTGACCGTCCGTCGCAGGCAAAGGAAAACTGGCAACGGTTGGCCAGATGCGCGTTCTGGAACACTACGTCGCAGACGGTATCGGGATAGGCCCGGCTTTCGACACGGTTGAGGATGACCGATGCCACTGCCCATTGGCCGCTTTCGGGTTCGCCGCGCGCTTCGTGATAGACAGCCTGGGCCAGGCAATGAACCTCGCCGGCGGCCAGTTCCTTGCGCTGCTCGGTGGTCATGAAATCGTCGGCGACGTAGTCGCTCAGAAGATCGGCGGTCAGGACAAGTTCGTCCTGGGCCTGGGCGGGAAGAATACTGGCAAGGCTGAAAATGGCCCCGATGAAGATGCTGCCAATGGCGTGCGTGCCCCGCGCCATGCCGTCCCCTTGTCGCGTTCGGCGCCTCATAGTGGCGCCGTTACCTCGTTGGCCCGACCCTATAGCCACGTTCGCGCGTTAACGCGACGTTAAGCTTAATCGATGGTTAACGTAACGGCTTTTGCGCCCGTTGAGAAGACCCCTAGCCGGGATGTCTCAACGGGGGGTGCTTGAAAAAGCTGGGATTTTAGACAAATCCGTCATCATCGGCGGGGAGAGAGGCGCGGCCGCGTTAGAGCACGACGATGCCCGAATGCTTGGCCTTGTCTTCGGGCTCCACATGGATGGTGATCAGCGCCTCGGTGCTGATCGTTTTGAGCGCCGCTTCGATGCGGTCGCAAATTGCATGCGCGTCCTCGACGCTCATCGCGCCCGGCACGACGAGATGGAAGTCGATAAATGTCGCCTTACCGGCCTGGCGGGCACGCAGATCGTGAGCTTCGATCGCGCCTTCGGCGTTGGCCTGGATGGCTGCGCGGATTTCGTCGAGCTGCTCCTTGGGCACGGCAACATCCATCAGACCGCCCACGCTGCGCGCCAGAAGGCGCGTTCCCGACCAGAGGATGTTGAGGCCCACCAGCGCAGCGATCAGGGGATCGAGCAGGGGCTGATCCGTCGCGAGCACTAATAATAACCCAACGACCACGCCGACCGAGGAAACGACGTCGGTCCACAGATGGTGTCCATCTGCTTCAAGCGCCGGCGATTGCAGCCGCCGGCCCTGGCGGATCAGCACCAGGCACCAAACCCCGTTGATCGCCGAGGCCACGACCGAAATGACGATGCCCTCCAAGGGGGCCGAAAGCGGCTGCGGCGCGGCAAAACCCTGCCAGGCCTGATGGAAGATCAACAGCGCGGCGACGACGATGAACACCCCCTCGATCACCGCCGAGAAATATTCGGCCTTGTGATAGCCATAGGGCATGGCCGCATCGGCGGGACGGGCGGCAAGACGAACTGCGATGAGGGCGGCGATGGCGGTGGCAAGGTTGACCACCGATTCCAGCGCGTCGGAAAGCAGCGCGACGGACCCGGTGATCCGGGCAGCCCAGAACTTGAGCGCGAGAACGCCTATCGTCACCGCGATACTGCCGAGCGCGAGTTTGATCGTCTGGGACATGTTGGCTCCGGGGAAGCGATATCTTCGCCTAGCTAAAGCCGGACAATTTGTCTATCCCTTTGATTTTATGTGCAAATGCTTCTGCAACCCATTTGCAGTACGCGGTGCCGAAACCAGATGATCGTGAGCGTGGGCAAGGCTCTCGAGCACCGCGACACAGAGCGCTGCAATGTCTTCACTCGGGGGGACCAGGTCCGGCACCATCACCGTGCGCATGCCCGCCGCATGGGCTGCCCGGACCCCGGCCACCGAATCTTCGAACGCAACGCAATGGACCGGATCGACCGCAAGGCGTTTCGCGGCTGTCAGATAGGGCTCGGGGTGCGGCTTGGGATTGGCCACGTCGTCACGGGTGACGATCGTATCGAAATAGTCGATCACGCCCGCCGACTTGAGATGGGAGAGCGCATGGTGCGAACGCGATGAGGTCGCGACCGCCAGCGGGACGTCGAGTTCCCTTAGGGCCGAGACCAGCTCGACAGCGCCGGTCTTGACCGGCACGGCATCTCCCATGCGCACATACATCGACGCGCGGCACTTTTCGTCGAACAATTCGTAGGGAAACTCCGCCCCGAAGGCTTCCGCCAGCAGCCCGGCAGTCGTTTCATGGGAGGACCCCACCATGCGCCCATGCACATGGTCGGTCATGGCAAAGCCCAATTCGGTGCAGACCTCATAGACGATGGCCTTGAACACCGCTTCGGTATCGAGCAGCGTTCCGTCCATGTCGAAGATGACGGCGTCGAAAGGGTGGGCGAGAGGGGACATTTGCAGCTTTCGAGAGGAGGAGAAAGCGCTTCCCCTTAGCACGGCATCCCGATTGGGGAAAGGCGGCAAGACGCCGCCCTTTTTCACGCTTTTCGGGGCTAGCGATCGTCGTCCTCGCCGGGGCCGGCGTCAATGTCGGGCATGTCCTTGCCTTCGATCTGTTTCCCCTGCGGACGCCGCTTGCGCGCGGGAGCAGGGGGCGTTTGCTCGCTCGGAAGCGTTTCGGCCTCCGCGTTCTCGCTGTCGTCCCGGATCATGTGCAGCGGCGGTGCCTTTCCGTCCTTGCCGACGCCGAAATAAAGCGTCTGATGCGGGAAGGGAATTTCGATGTCGCGTTCGTCGAACAGGCGCTTGACGATGGCGCTGTAGGCACGTTTGACGGCCCATTGCTTGCCCGGCAGGGTCTTGATCCTCGCCCGCAGAACGACCTCGCTCGGCCCGAAAGCATTAATGCCCATCCATTCGAAATCGGCGATGATGACGTTCTTGTGCTCTGGATCGGCCCGCAGTTCCTCGAAGGCGTCGAGCATCGCCTGGCGGGCGTCCTCCACATTCTCCCGATATCCCACTCCCATGTCGATCAGCGCATAAGAGAAGCCGCGCATGAAATTGGTGACGGTATCGACCGAGGAGAAGGGGATGATGTGGTAGGACCCCTCGACATCGCGCAGTGAGACCGAACGGATCGTGAGACGCTCGACCGAACCGGAAATCCCGCCCACGGCAACGACATCCCCCACATCGATGGCGCCTTCGAGCTGGATGAAGATGCCGGTGATGATGTCCTGGACCAGCTTTTGCGCACCGAAACCGATGGCAAGACCGATCACACCCGCCGAGGCGAGCAGGGGCGCGATATTGATGCCCACTTCCGAGAGCACGAACATCAGCGTTATGACGATGATGGCAATGGTCAGAGCATTGCGCATCAGCGCGAAAAGCGTCCGCTTGCGGGCCGTTGCCCGCGGCGCGAGTTCAGGATTGACCTGGCTGTCCACCCAGGCGTTGAGCGCAATCCAGGCGATGATGGCGAGCGCAAGGATCATCAGGATGGTGATTGTAGACCCTGCGACCCGCGCCCCGAACTCGCTTTCGACGAATTCGACGAAGTTGAAAAAGCCCAACCCGTGCAGGCAGACGATGACCACGACCGCAATGACGATGAAGCGCACGACCTTGAGCACCACCGGCACGATACCATTGAGCTGCCGTTGCAGTTCGGGCGAGCGGCGGCGGATCGGTTCGGGAAGGGTGATGCCGTTGGCAGTGACGCGCTTGATGATGTTGAGGATGATAAAACCCACCAGCACCGCAATGCCGATCTGGGCGTTGGACCACAGATAAGCCTGGAACTGGGGGCTCGAGCGGGTGAGCGCCACTATCGCGAGGACGGCGATATAGAGCAATGCGAGGACGTGCCAATACTGGATGGGCAAGCTCAGGCCCCGACGCGCCTCGTTGTTGGAAACAAAGGTCATGAGCTTTCGGCGCACCGGTTCGCGCGCCACAAGGACACCGATGGCGGCGGTCAGGAGCGTTATGAGGACCATGACGACCGATATCGCCCGCCCCGCCGCGAACGAAATGGTGGCGGTGACCAGGGGCAGCAGCATCATCTGGCCGAAAACGAAAAGGCTGACCAAAAGCCGTGACCACCCCATGATGGAGCGCGCGCTTGCATCGCTGACGTGAACCAGCCGCTGCTCGGCTTCGTTGGGCGAAAGTACGGTGCGCAGAACCGCCAGCACGATTTCGACCATCAGGAAAGCGTTGAGATAGAGCGAGTGCTCCAGGCTGATCTGGCCGGGAATGCCCAGGATGCTCACCGCCACCGTGTAGCCCAGCGCATAAGGTATGAGGGCCGCAACGATATCGAGTACCAGTTCCAGAACCAGCGCCACAGGCTTGGCGACCCACCCTCCACGCCGGAACAAGTGCCGGAGACGGGCCCGCGGACCGGCGCCCAGCCTGCGGAGCAGGATCAACCCTCCATAGGTGATGACCACCAGGATTGCGATATGACCCAATATGGCGCCCACTCCCTCGAGTTCGCCGATATTGAGGCCGGCAAAGATGCTCGGCACATTGGTCAATTGCCGCCAGAGCTGGCTGAGCGACCGGGCGACGCTTTCCACTGTTTCCCGCGTGAAATCAGCGATCTGGCTACCGAACGAGCGCAATTCTTCGGCCGGACTCTGCTCTTCCGTCGCCGCTGTGGCTTCGGCGCCTTGAGTGGCAAGGTTGGCCTCGAGTTCGGCAATGAGCGCGTCCCGGGCCGCATCATCGCGCAGAACTTCGATCAGTTGGGCAAGAGCCTGTTGTGGATCGGACGCGCTCTCTTCGGTTGCGACCGCATCGGCACCCTGGGCTTGCGCCAGCGCCGGTGCTGCCAAGCAAAGCCATAGGGAAAGAAGGATGAAGGCAAAAAGGGGCAGCGGGCGTAGGAAAATCGGCAAGGTCATTGGCCTGTCGGATCCAAGAAGAATGAAATCGGGCAATGGGCGGGAGGCTACAAGCCTTTGATGCAATGATGAACCCCCCACGGCGAATGGAGTGGATGCCTCTTGACGACGGGCTACGGAAAGCACCAAGATGCCATAATAACGCAGTCTATTCCATAATTAAGGAATTTTACCGTGATCGGTAATTCTTTCGCGCCCGCAGATCGACCGCTACTGCTCGCGGACATCCGTCCCATCGGCTTCGGTCTGGGTTTGCCCGAGCGATGTGATGTTCTCATCGCGCCCGGAGGCACCGTCGCTGCTGTGGGTCCTGGACTGGCCGCCGACGGCGCCGAGCGGATAGAGGGAAGGGGCGCTTTCCTTTCCCCCGGCTGGACCGATCTGCACGCCCATATCTGGTATGGCGGCACCGACATCTCGATCCCTCCCGATGAGGCTGGCGCGGCGCGCGGGGTGACGACCATCGTTGACGCGGGCTCGGCCGGCGAAGCCAATTTCCACGGGTTTCGCGAGTATATCGCCGAGCCGGCGCGCGAGAATGTTTACGCCTTTCTGAACCTCGGCTCGATCGGGCTGGTTGCGTGTAACCGGGTCTCCGAACTCATGGACATGCGCTCGATCGACATCGACAGGATCAAGGCAACGGTTGAAGCCAATCGCGACGTGATCCGGGGTTTGAAGGTCCGCGCCAGCGCGGTGATCACCGGCGGCTGGGACATGGCGCCAGTCAAGCTCGCAAAGAAGCTCGGGCGCATCCTCGACCTGCCGCTCATGGTGCATGTGGGCGAGCCGCCCCCACTCTATGACGACGTGCTGGCGGTCTTGACCGAGGGCGACATCGTCACCCATTGCTTCAACGGCAAGGTCGGCGGCTCGATCCTCGAGGACGAGGACCTCTATCGCCTCGCGGAGGACGCCGCTTCGCGCGGCGTGGTGCTCGATGTCGGCCATGGCGGGGCCTCGTTTTCGTTCGACGTGGCCAAGGCCGCGCTGGCGCGGGGACTGAAACCGAAAACCATCTCCACCGACCTGCACAACCGCTCCATGGACCAGTCGGTCTGGGACATGGCGACGACGCTCTCGAAACTCCTCTCGCTCGGCATGGATTTCGAAGACGTGGTGCACGCCGCGACCATTGCCCCGCGACAGGTGATCAGGCTCGACACCGAAGACCTGCTCGCGATCGGCAAGCCCGCCGAATTCACCCTGTTCGAGATCGAGGACAGCACGGTGACGGTCCGGGACGCCCACGGCGCCACCTCATTGCTCGAAAAGACTTTCGAGCCGCGTTACGCGATCCTTGGTGCCCATGCCGTCCATGCCCATCGCTATCACCCGATGGAGGGCGATGTGCCCCGCGCCTGCGCCCATTGCGGCTGGCCGCTGCCATGACGCCCTATGAGCGCCTCGCCGAACTGGGGCTGGAACTGCCGCCCGTCCCTGCACCCGTTGCCAATTTCACCAATTGGGTGCGCGAGGGCGATCTGGTCTTCATTTCCGGCCAGGGACCGATCGAACCGGACGGTACCCGCCATACAGGCAAGCTGGGCGCCGGGGTGGATATCGAGGCCGGTTACGCCCATGCCCGGCTGACTGGGCTCAACCTCATCGCCGTCATGCACGAGGCGCTGGGCGATCTTTCGCGGGTCAAGCGGGTCGTGAAGCTCCTGGGCATGGTCAACGCGACTCCCGATTTCGTCGAGCACCCGAAAGTCGTCAATGGCTGCTCGGACCTGATGGTCGCGGTGTTCGGCAAAAAGGGAATCCATGCCCGCTCGGCCGTGGGCTTTTCCTCGCTGCCTTTCGGGATCACCGTGGAGATCGAAGCCGTGATCGCTGTGGAGGATTGATATGGATATCCACGAACGCTTCGGCCTGCGCCGCGTCATCAACTGCTCGGGCACCATGACCGGGCTCGGCGCCTCCATCGTCGTGCCCCAAGCGCGCGAGGCGGTCGCCGCGGTGCTTGGCCAGTGGACCGAAATCGCCGATCTCCAGCGTGCTGCCAGCCGCACCATCGCAGGGCTGACGGGTGCGGAAGCGGGTTGCGTTACGGCCTCCTGCTCGGCGGCGATTACGCTTACGATCGCGGGGCTGATGACCGGCCGCGACATGGGATTGATCGAGCGCCTCCCCGATACGGCGGGGCTGAAAAACCAAGTCGTCATCCAAACCGGACATCTGGTCGATTACGGCGCGCCGATCGACCAGGCGATCAGGCTTTCCGGTGCCAAGGTGGTTCCGGTCGGACAGGCGACCGAAACCCGCCCGCACCAGCTCGCCGCCGCAATCACTGAAAATACCGCCGCAGCGCTCTATGTTGTCTCGCACCACTGCGTCGAATACGGCCAGCTTCCGTTGGAAATCTTCTGCGAGATCGCCCACGAAAAAGGCGTGCCGGTAATTGTCGATGCCGCCTCCGAATACGATCTCAAGGGCTTTCTCGCCAAGGGCGCCGATCTCGTCCTCTATTCGGGGCACAAATTCCTCGGCGGGCCGACTTCGGGCATTATTGCCGGTAAAGCGGATCTGGTGGCCGCCGCGTACCTCCAAAATTATGGCATCGGCCGCGGTTTCAAGGTCGGCAAGGAGGGCATCGCCGGGGTGATTGCCGCGCTCGAGGCCTGGGATACCCGTGACCACGCCGGTATCCGGGCCCGCGAGCGGGCTGCGCTCGACCTGTGGAAAGCAACGCTGGACGACCGCCCGGGCATCCTCGCCCGTTTGACGCCCGACCCCACCGGCAATCCCCTCGACAGGCTGCGCATCGATTTCGATCCCAGGATGGCGAAAATCACCGCCTGGGATTTCGCCGCGGCGATGGCGGCGGGCGAACCGGCCATCATCGTCCGCGACCATGAAGCCGAGCACAATTATCTGTTCCTCGACCCCTGCAATCTGCATGCGGGCGAGGAAGAGGTGGTTGCGGGCCGGCTGACGGCGGTGCTCGATGCGGCGCTGGCTGCCGATGGGCGCATGGTCACCCCATTCGCCGATACGGTCCGCGCCCGTGCCCAAGCGTTCGGCCGGTGGCCGCAATGAGTCTCGCCGCGCCCCGCCGCCGCGTGCCGGCGCTCGAGCGGGCGAGCCAGATCCTCGATCACCTGGTCGCGATCGGAAAGCCGGCCACGGCCTATGAGATCGGCCAGGCGATCGGCGCGCCGCTCTCGACGGTCTACGGCACCATCGACGATCTGGTGGCTCAAGGCTTTGTCGATCGCTCGGGGAATGGCAGCGTCTGGCTGGGCCCCAAACTCTACCACTACGGCCTAGCTTATGCCCGCCGTCTGGACCTGCTCTCCGTCGCCACCGAGGAAATGAACGCCCTCTCGCGCGCCTCGGGCGAGACCGTGCAGGTCTGCGGACGCGACGGCGATGCCATGGTCGTCCTCGCCATGGCCGAAGGCCCCGACCATTTCGGCGTCGCCTCGCGCGTCGGCACCCGCACCCCGCTCAACTGGTCGGCCTCGGGGCGCCTGCTGGTCGGACATCTGCCCGAGCCCAAGCGCCGCGCCGTGTTCGAGCACGCCACCCGCCCCTCGCCCACCGGCAAGGCGGAAACCGACATAAACGACCTCGTCACATCGGCCCGTACGGCGCTTGAAAACCGTCTTTCGATTCAGGCCGGAGAGTCGGACTATTCGGTCGCCTGCATCGCTTCTCCCATTTGCGATGCCGAAGGCGCCTGCCGCGCGACGATCTCGATCGTTGTGCCGGACCATAAGGTTGACCAGCCCGATCCCGATCTCAAGGCACTCGTGCGCAAAAGCGCCCGCCGCATTGAGGGGCGGTTGGGGTGGCAGGCTAATCGAGCTTCAACCGCCTGATCAGCCCCTGCGCATCGAACGGCGCGCGGACCTTGGCGTCATTGTCGAAATAGACGAACACGTCCCGGCTCTCGGCCTTCGGTCCGCGTCCTGCGATACGCTTTGCGTCCCGAGGCTCGGCGCCTCTTGCCCAGGCCGCAACGCGTCTTGCCCATATATCAAGCGCTTCGTCCTCATAGCCGCTCGTATAAAGCTCCTCAGATCCGTGCAGGCGGCAATAGACGAAGTCGGCGGTCATATCCATGACCAGCGGCCAGTCGACGGTGTCTGCCACCACAAGCGCCGCATTGTGCGCCCTGAGCAGATCGACGAAGTCCGGCGTGCAGAAGGTTTCGCTGCGGATTTCGAAGGCGTGGCGAAGGGGAATGTCGATTTCGGCTTCGGCATAGGCGCGGCCTTCGAGCCGCTGGTCGTGCTTGCGAGCCAGCTTTGCCGCCTCCTGGGTCGTGCGCGGCAGCAGGTCCAGAAACCGTAAAAAGCGGTCAGGATCGAACTTCATGCGGGCCGGAAATTGCCAGAGGATCGGTCCCAGCTTGGGGCCGAGCCGCAACGGGCCAGAGGCGAGAAAGTTGGCGAGCGGGGTCTCCACCTCCTTGAGCCTGAGCATATGGGTGATGTAGCGCGAGCCCTTGATGGCGAAGACGAAATCCTCCGGCGTCTCCTCGCGCCAGCGGGCGAAGGCTTCGGGGCGCTGCAGGCCATAGAAGGTGCCGTTGATCTCGATCGAGGGAAAGCACTCGGCGGCATAGGAAAGCTCGCGCTTATGAGGCAGGCCTTCGGGGTAGAACTTTCCCCGCCAGCCCTTGTAGGTCCAGCCCGAAATGCCGATACGGATATTTCCCTTTGCCATTGGGTGACAACGGACGGCAAATCCGGGCTGTTCCCAACCGGCCACCGTGCTAGTCTGAACGCCGATAAACAGGAGTGCGACAATGGCGGGCGGAAAAATCCATATCGGGGTGGGCGGCTGGACGTTCGAGCCCTGGCGCGGCACCTATTATCCGGAGAAATTGGCGCAAAGGCGCGAGCTCGAATATATGGGCACGACCATGACCGGGGTGGAGGTCAACGGCACTTTCTATGGCAGCCAGAAGCCCGAGAGCTTCCGCAAATGGCACGATGAAGTGCCGGAAGATTTCATGTTCACGTTGAAGGGCACGCGTTACGCGACCAACAAGCGCGTGCTCGGCGAAGCGGGCGAATCGGTCAATCGTTTTACATCGAGCGGCATCACCGAGCTCAAGGACAAGCTCGGGCCGATCAATTGGCAGCTCGCCTCGACCAAAAAATTTGATCCCGATGATTTCGCTGCATTTCTGAAGCTCCTGCCCGCAACCCAGGACGGCCGCAAGCTGCGCCATGCCGTGGAGGCGCGGCACGAAAGCTTTGCCAATGGCGATGCGGTGGCGCTGGCGCGCGAAAACGGCGTGGCGCTGATCACCGGGGCCGATGCCGAGTATCAGGTGATCGCCGACCCCACCGCCGATTTCGTTTATCTGCGCTTGCAGGGGACCAGCGAGGAGCACGAGAAGGGCTATTCGGAAAAGGATCTCGACCTCTGGGCCGAGCGGATCGTCACTTACGCCCAGGGCGGGGTGCCCGACGATCTGCCCAGCCGCGGGCCTAGCCCCAAGCAAACCCCGCGCGAAGTGTTCGCCTTCGTGATCTCGGGATTCAAGGAGCGCAATCCCAAGGCCGCGATGGCGCTGATCGAGCGAGTGAAAAAACTCGGCGGCTAGGCGACCTTGGTCATCGCCTGGTTCTGGGCATAGATTCGGCCGAAGCGATTGGCGAGGAAGGCATCGAGCGCGATTTCTTCCTGCGCCACGAACCCCTTTTGCGGCAATTGCCCGGCGGCCAGCATGTCAAGCACAGCGGAGATGCCCGAGGCAGTGGTGATCTGGATGGCCGAGCGCTCACGTGTTCCCACATAGCCTGACAGAATGGTGCGCGCGAAGCGCTCATAGGCAGGCTTGCCGACGCGCGTGCCGGTCACTTCGACCAGGATCACCACCATGTCCTGCTTGGTGGTCGAGAGCGCATGGCGGAAGATGTCCAGCGCCAGATCGCGGCGATCCTTTAAATTCAGATCGTTGAGCAAAAGCTTCATGATCCGCGCATGGCCGGGATAGCGGATGGTGCGGTAGTTGAGGTTTTTGACTTTCCCGTTGAGCACTTGCGGAGTGGAGCCCAGCCCGCCCGACGTGTTGAACGCCTCATAACGCACCCCATCGAGCTCGAACTCCTCGATGTCCTCCAGCGGAGCGATTTCCGTAAGCTCGCCATCGACGATGGCTTCACAAGGTTCGCAATATTCGTTGATCACCCCTTCGGGCGACCAGGTCAGCGCGTAATTGAGGACGTTGGTGGGAAATTGCGGCAGGGCGCCGACCTTCATCTTGACGTCTTCGAGCGTATCGAAGCGTTTGGCGAGACTCATCGCGGCGATGGCGATGAACCCCGGAGCGAGCCCGCACTGCGGGATGAAGGCGGTATCGGCCTTTGATGCTATTTCCTTGACGCGCCTCGTGGATTTTACATCCTCGGTGAGATCGAGATAGTGAACGCCAGCGGCGGCGGCGGCTTCCGCGATGCGGGTGGTGAGCGAATAGGGCGCTGCCGAGAGCACCGCGAATTTGCCTTTGAGAATGGCTTCCAGGGCGCCGGGTTCGGCCACTTCGCAGCGCGCAGACTTGACCTCGGGACCGGTATCGAGCGCGGCCAGCGCATCGGCGGAACGGTCGACCACGGTAACGGCGTAATCACCGCTCTGGCTGAGCATGTCCGCTATGGTGGCGCCGATCCGGCCCGCCCCTATGACGACGATCTCCTTCATACCATCCTCCTTTTCAAGCGGGGATAAATCCCGCGATCCTCCAAAACAGGATGCCATGCTGTTCCGTTGATTTGCAGTCGGCACTGAGGCATAATCGCGAGACGAAAGGCGCAAACCAACGAAAATTTACACCACAATGACGAAAGTTAACGCCGATCGCATGCTTTTGGCGCTGCTGCGCGAAAACGCCCGCATGCCGGTCGCCGAACTGGCCCGCCGGCTGGGGGTTTCCCGCTCCACTGCGCAAAGTCGGCTCGAAAAACTCGAACGCAACGGAACCATTGCAGGTTACGCGCTCAAATTGTCGGGCGGATATCTTTCGAGCCAGATCAGCGCGCATCTGATGGCGACGGTCTCGCCCAAAAAGGTGGGGCAGGTGGTCAAGGCGCTCGAATCCATGGTGGAGGTGCGCACCGTGCATTCGGTTTCGGGGAGCTTCGACATGATCGTGGTGGTCGAGGCCCCGTCTGTCGCTGAACTCGACGCGGTGATCGACAGGATCGGTGCGCTCGAAGGGGTCGAGCGCACCATGAGTTCGATCATTCTTTCAACGCGCGTCGATCGCTAGTTTCCGTTGAATTCGGCCACGGTGTCGGCGGCGATCTGCTGCAGGAAGGCAGCGGTTTCAGGGTCCAGCCGGTCGTAATAATCGTATTCGAGGCCGACCGGCGATACCCCGTACAGCGTTGCAAGGGCAGTTGCCGCGGCAAGGTAGGAGCCGGCCAGATTGGGATGGCTATGGTCGAACTCCACATGCAGTTCGAGATCAGGCCTCTCCTCATAGGCGTTGGCAAAGGCCAAGCCGACCGGGATGACCGTGGCGCCGATCTCGGCGGCGACTTCGGTATAAAGGCTTTCCAGATTGTGGGTCATTCCCGGGGAGTGGTTCTCGTGACCTTCGCCATAGGCGTGGGTCATGTAGAGAACCGTTTCGGCGCCGTGCTCGGCGATCAGCTCATTGGCGGCCAGAACCGCATCGCGGAAGCGGGTGCGGCGGTTATCGGAATTGCCGGCGGCGCTATGCCCGGCCAAGATCACCGCGTCGAACGGCTCGTCATAGCCGATGGCGCCGGGGGTCAGGTAATGCTCGTAAGGGTGATGGTCGAGCGAGCCGCCCGAAATGGTGATCGAGCGGAAGGGCAGCAGGTCGTCATCGCTGCGGCCTTCGGCTTCCGCCAGCATGCGGTTGAGATGATTGTGGATGCTGTCGTTGTAGTAGAAATAGCTGTTGCCCACGAACAGGATCTGTCGCGGCGTATCGGGCATCTCCTCCTGAGCGAGGGCAGAAGTCGAGACGATGAGGAGCATGGCTCCGGCAAGCGAGCAGGCGCGTCTAATCATTGATTTTCCTCCAAATTCCTCTTCCCCGGCGCAAGGCGCGAGGGGTGGAGTTTGCTAGCGCGCACCGTTCGAGCCTGACAAGCCCGCAAGACGCACTTCGAGGCAATTGAATGCATTGGAAGGCCGGCGATGGGTAGGATTGGTGACATTTGCCGCCAATCCTGTTTCCCATCCTACCCAATCAGAGAGAGGCAGGGATTACTTTCTGATTTCATAGAGCCGGAATCGTCCGCCATCTTCGGGAGCGAAGGCCATGACGAAGTGGTTTTCGCCGATTTTCTGAATTTCGGCGACCGCATCGAATTCGCGCTGTTCGGGCGTGATTTCCCCGGCCATCATTGTCGAATAAAGGCGCGGGGCTTCATAGCCGTAGTAAAGCGCTCCGACGAAAAACACCGTCATATCATCAGCTTGCGCCAACATGCCCCGATGGCGCTGGCTGCCGGACGCCTTGTCGAAGATGAGCGCCTGCCCTTCGGGATAGATGCGGGCGGGAAAATAGGGATAGACGAAAGCGCCCAGTTCGGTGGCTTGCAGCGAGCGCATGCGCCAATCGCCTTCGAGTTCGGCGATGTGGAAGGCGATGGGCTCGGCATCGATCAGGGTCTGAAATTGTGGAAGGGCACCCAGGATTTCGGGATCCTCGGAGGTCCCGGCCAATTGGTCGAGACGAGCCGCCAGCCCTTCGCGCCAGCCTTGGGCGAGGGTTTGGTCCTCGGGATGGAGCTGGGCGAAGAGGGACTTGGCGTAACCCCTCGAATCCTGGGCGAGAGCGGGGGAAACGAGGGCGAGAGAGATGGCGATCAGGGCTGTTATGACGGCACGCATGGTGGCTCCATAGTGTCCATATACGGGTCGAGATCAGCCAATGTGCCCCTGATCGACGGCTCTATTCAGGCATTGCCAACACGGTCGTGCATTTTTCGCCCCGTCTGGGCATCGAAACAATGCAAAGCGGTGTGCGGAACGTGGATTTTGAGCGCATCGCCGGTCTCGCCGCGATGGATGCCGGCGCTGCGCAGCACCAGTTCCTTGTCGAGCCCCTGGGCGTGAACATAGAGCAGGCTTTCCGAACCTACGAGCTCGATGGCATCGAGGGTGGCGTCGATCGAAAGGTGGGGCTCGGCGGGCGCTTCGAGGGCGATATCTTCGGGGCGGATGCCGATGGTGCCGCAGCCGGCAGCCACGCGGTCGGGAAGCGTGCCGGCCACGGCGCGCAGCGCGTCGGTGGGAACCAGGTTCATGCCGGGCGAACCCATGAAGGCGGCAACGAAGACCGAAGCAGGGTCGGAATAGACCTCGAGCGGCTTGCCGATCTGTTCGATCACCCCGCCGTTCATCACCACCAGCTTGTCGGCCAACGTCATGGCTTCGAGCTGATCGTGGGTGACATAGACCGAGGTGGTGCCAAGCGTGCGCTGCAGGCGGCGGATTTCAACCCGCATCTGGCCGCGCAGTTTGGCATCGAGATTGGAGAGTGGCTCGTCGAACAGGAACGCCTTGGGCTGGCGTACGATGGCCCGGCCCATCGCGACGCGCTGACGCTGGCCGCCGGAAAGCTGGCGCGGCTTGCGCTCGAGGAACTGTTCGATTTCCAGGATCCGGGCGGCCTCGGCGACGCGGCGATCGATCTCCTCCTTGGGGGTTTTGCGGTTCTTGAGCCCGTATTCGAGATTCTGGCGCACGCTCATATGGGGGTAGAGCGCATAGTTCTGGAACACCATGGCGATGTCGCGCTCGGCCGGTTCGAGCTTGTTGACCACGGTTTCCCCGATGCGCACGTCGCCCGAGGTGATCGATTCCAGCCCGGCAATCATGCGCAACAGCGTGGATTTCCCACAGCCGGAAGGACCGACGAGGACGACGAGTTCGCCGTCTTCGATGGACAGATCAATGCCTTTGATGGCCTCGACATTGCCCTGATAGATCTTGCGGACATTGGAGATTTCGATGGCGGACATTGGTTATTTCTCCGTTTCGACAAGGCCTTTGACGAACAGGCGCTGCATGAGAATGACGATGAGGACGGGGGGCAGCATGGCGAGCACCACGGCCGTCATGATGAGGTTCCATTGCGGATCGACCTCCTGGGCGCCGGCCATCTGGCGTACGCCCATCATGAGGGTGAAGTGTTCCTCGCGCGTGGTGACCAGAAGCGGCCAGAGATACTGCACCCAGCCATAGATGAAGAGGATGATGCACAGCGCCGCGATATTTGTGCGCGAGAGCGGCAAAAGGATATCGCGGAAGAATTTGATCGGGCCGGCGCCATCGACGCGGGCCGCCTCCATCATCTCGTCCGGGATGGTCATGAAGAACTGCCGGAAGAGGAAGGTGGCGGTGGCCGAGGCGATCAGCGGGACGGTGAGGCCGGCATAGGTGTTGAGCATGCCCAGATTGGCCACGACCTCATAGGTGGGGATGATGCGCACCTCGACCGGCAGCATCAGGGTGATGAAGATCAGCCAGAAGGCCAGGAGCCGGAAGGGGAATTTGAAATAGACGATGGCGTAGGCGGAGATGATCGAGATGGCGATCTTGCCCACCATGATGATGAGCGCCATCACCGTGGAATTCCACACCATCAGCCAGAAGGGCGGGCTGCCCGGCGGATCGAAGGTCCAGACCGCAATGAGGTTGGCGATGAGTTCGCCACCCGGCAGAAGCGGGGCGCCGCTGTTGAGCGTCACATCGGTATGGGTCATGGCGATGACCGCCACATAGACGGGGAAGGCGACGATGATGACGCCCACGACCAGGACCAGATGGGTGAGGACGGTGAGAAGGGGACGGTTTTCGACCATGGCGGCGCCTCTAATACTGCACCCGCCGTTCCACATAGCGGAACTGCACGAAGGTAAGGAGGATGACGAACAGCATCAGGACCACCGACTGGGCCGATGACGAGCCGATATTGAGGCCGATGAACCCGTCCGAATAAACCTTGTACACAAGGATGTTGGTGGCCTGATTGGGACCGCCCTCGGTGGTTGCGGCGATGATGCCGAAGGTGTCGAACATCACGTAATTGACATTGATGATGAACAAAAAGAACGTGGTGGGCGAAAGCAGCGGGAAGACGATGGTCCAGAACCGCTTGAAGGGGCCCGCGCCATCGATGGCCGCCGCTTCGGTGAGCGAGTGCGGGATCGACTGCATGCCGGCTAGAAAGAACAGGAAATTGTAGGAAATCTGCTTCCAGCTCGCCGCGATGATGATGAGGATCATCGCGTGGTCGCCATTGAGGTTGGCGTTCCAGACGACGCCGAAATAGCGCAGCATATAGGGCAGGATGCCGGTGGAGCTATTGAACAGGAACCACCACAGAATGCCAGCGACCACCGGGGCGACGGCATAGGGCCAGACCAGCAGGGTGGTATAGGCTTGGGACGAGCGGATCAGCCGGGAGACGGCGGCCGCGAGCAGCAGCGCCAGTCCCATGGAAATGGCGGTCACCGCGACGGCAAAGATCACGGTGCGGCCGACCGAATTGAGATAGAGCGGATCCTGGAACAGGCGAATGTAGTGGGTGAGGCCCACGAACTGGGTCGAGAGCCCGAAGGGGTCGGTGCGCTCGAAGGAGGATTTGACCGCCTGGGATGCCGGCCAGATGAAGAACACCAGGGTGATGATCAATTGGGGCGCCACGAACAGATAGGGCAGCGCCTTTTGGGGAAAGATTGTGCGTTTGGTTTCCATCGTCCGCCCGTCGCAAAATGTCGAAGGGCCGGCGCGCTGGGGCCGGCCCTTCCTTTTTGTTGTGACGCCGCTTAGCTGTTGGCGGCTTCGAACTCACGCAGGATCTGGTTGCCGCGTTCGACAGCCGAATCCAGGGCTTCCTGGGCAGTCTTGGTGCCGTTCAGAACAGCCTGGAGTTCTTCATCGAGAACGGTGCGGATCTGGGGCATGTTGCCGAAGCGAACGCCCTTGGAGTTCTCGGTGGGCTCGTTGAGGTTGATCTGGTTGATGGCGGTATCGGCGCCGGGGTTCTCGTCGTAGTAGCCCTGCTCCTGGCTCAGCTCGTAAGCGGCAGTGGTGACCGGGAGGTAGCCGGTGGCTTGGTGCCAAGCGGCCTGGACTTCAGGCGAGGAGAGGTAGGTCAGGAACTCGGCAACGCCTTCGTATTCAGCGTCTTCGTGACCCGAAAGGGTCCAGAGCGTCGCGCCACCGATGATCGAGTTCTGCGGGGCGCCTTCGACGTCGGCAAAGACCGGCAGCATGCCGAAGCCCACTTCAAAGCCATCGGCATTGGCCAGAACGCCGGCGCGCGAGGCCGAGGAGTTCATGTACATGGCGCATTCGCCCGAATAGAATTTGGGGGCGTTGTCGGCGCCGCCGGCAGTGCCGCCATACGAATAGATGCCGGCTTCCTGCCACTCGGCCAGCTTTTCCCAGAGGCGAACGGCCAACTCGTGGTTGAAGGTCAATTCGCTATCAAGACCGCCGAAGCCGTTTTCCAGCGTGCCATAGGGCACGTTGTGCAGGGCCGAAAGGTTTTCGGTGCCGAGCCAGGTGGCGGTATAGGCCATCACGAAGCCGCATTCGGCAGCGCCGGCATCAAGGATCTGTTGCGAAAAGGATTCGATTTCTTCCCAGGTGGCGGGAGCAACTTCAGGATCGAGACCGGCGGCTTCGAACGCGTCCTTGTTGTAGTAAAGGATCGGGGTCGAGGAATTGAACGGCATCGAAAGCATATTGCCGTCGGTGTCGGTGTAATAGCCGGTGACGACCGGCAGGTAGGCGGACGGGTCGAAGTTCGAGCCGTGGTCAGCCATGAGCTGATAGACCGGGTAGACGGCGCCCTGGGCGGCCATCATGGTGCCGGTGCCCACTTCGTAGACCTGAACGAGGTGGGGCTGTTCGCCGGCGCGGAAGGCAGCGATGGTGTTGACCAGCGATTCCTCGTATTCGCCGCGATAGGAGGGGACCACGACATATTCGTCCTGGCTGGCATTGAAGTCCTCGGTGATGGCGACCAGACGCTCGCCGAGCTCGCCGCCCATCGAATGCCACCAGGAGATTTCGGTCTGGGCGAAGGCCGTGCCAGCGCCAGCGAAAAGTGCGAGACCAGCCGTGCCGCTGGCCAGGAGTGTCTTGAGCATGTTGCTGTCCAAACCCTGATTGAAGTTTTCGGCGGCGCGAAGCCCGCCCCTGCCGTTGCGGCACGAGACGTAGGGCTTGGTCTTGACTCCTGCGTGACAGAGAGATGACAGATTGATGACTGTGGAAACCCCCGTCTTGTGGGCGATCAGGGGCGTTCGAAGCGGGCGAACACTTCCGTGTGCGACGAAAAGGCGAACTGGTCCAAAGGCCTAACAGGGCCGATGACATAACCCGCTGCGACCAGTGTTGCCGCGTCACGGGCGAAACTTTGCGGATCGCAGCTCACATAGGCGATGGTTTTGACCTTCGATTTCGCCAGTTCGGCGATCTGGGCCTGGGCGCCGGCGCGGGGCGGATCGAGGACGACGGCGTCGAAATGGTTGAGCTCGAACGGGCCGAGCGGTTCGCGGAAGAGGTCGCGTTTTTCGGCCGCGATGGGCTTGAGCCCCTTGGCCTTGCGCTTTGCCGCATCGAGCGCGGCGACGGCGGGGCTATCGGAATCGGCGGCAAGGACGGCGGCACGTTCGGCCAGGCGCAGGGCGAAGGGGCCGACGCCGCAGAACAGGTCCGCCACCTGCCTTGCGCCGGCCACGGCCTTGACGACCAGTTCGGCAAGAGCGGCTTCCGCCGCTTCGGTGGCCTGAAGAAAGCTGCCGACCGGAAGCGGGACCTGGGCGCGGCCCATGGTGACCGTGGGCTGGCGGTGGATGATCAGCGGCTCGCCATTGAGCGAAAGCCGGGCGAGATCGAAGGCGCGGGCGAGATCGGTGAGCTTAGGATTCGCCTTTGTGCCCTTGGCGCGGACCGCCACGTCGAGGCCCATATCCGAGGCGGTGAAGGCCACATCGCAGGGCCCGACGGCAGAAGCGAAATCGCGGGCGATGCGCGGGGCCTGGGCAAGGGCGGGGACGAGGATCGGGCAGCGGTCGAGATCGTGGATTTGGTGGCTGCGCAGCGCCATGAACCCGGCAGCAGAGCGCGTGGCATGAAAGGTGGCGCGGCGACGGCCGGCGCCATAGGCGATGATGGGGTCGTTGACGTCGGCGGCAACACCGGCGCGCGAAAGGGCATCGACGACCAGCGAGCGCTTGAATTGGCTATAGGTTTCAGCGCTCAGATGCTGGAGCTGGCAGCCGCCGCAGGCGGGAAAATGCGGGCACGGCGCAGCGCTTCGGTTGGGGCTGGGTGCGAGAATATCGAGGAGCGTGCCGCGATTGCCTTCGATGGTGACCGCGACGGTTTCCCCGGGCAGGGTTGCGGGCACGAAGATCGGCTTGCCTTCGACCAACGCCACACCCTCGCCGCGATGGCCGAGCCGGTCGATGACGAGGGTGTGAGTTGCGCTCATTTTGGGGCGGCGAGTCGGGCCGTGACCGCATCGATTTCCGGAATCGAGGGCTGGGCCCCATGGGCGAGGCAGGCAAGACCCGCTGCGACTCCGGCCCGCTCCATGGCGGAAGCCAGATCGAGGCCTTCGGCCAGCCCGGCGGCGAGATAGCCCACGAAGGTGTCGCCGGCCCCCACCGTATCGAGCGGGGTGATCTTGAGCGCCGGAGCGGAGACGATCTGCCCGTTGGCGGCGGCGAGGGCGCCGCGCGACCCGAGGGTCGCGACCACGGTGACACCGATCCTTTCGGCCAGCCAGGCGACCGCTTCGTCCTCGTCGAGTTCGGGAACGTCGAGCATCGCGAGCACGCCGGTCAGTTCGGTTTCGTTGACGACCAAAACGTCGATATGGTCGAGAAAGCCGAGATCGAAATCGGTGAAGGGCGCGAGGTTGAGGACGACTTTGGCGCCCTGTTCCCGCGCCAGCTTGGCGGCGGCGATCGAGGCCTCTATAGGGGTTTCGAGCTGGAGCAGCAGCCAGTCACCGGCCGCGATGCCGGCCTGTTCGAGCGCTGCGGCGGTCAGGCGCGAATTGGCGCCGGGGAGAATGGTGATCATGTTCTCCCCCTCCTTGTCGACGATGATCAGCGCGGTGCCGGTATGGCGATCCATGCGGCGCACGCCGGACAGATCGACCCCGGATTCGCGCAACAGGGTGAGCGCCTGGGCGGCGAAATCGTCCGAGCCCACGCAGCCCACCATCCTGACCTCGGCGCCGGCACGGCTGGCCGCGAGCGCCTGATTGGCCCCCTTGCCGCCCGGGGAGAGTTCGAGCGCGGTGCCGAGCACGGTTTCGCCCGGCCGCATCAGGGTGGGGGCGTGGCCGATCAGGTCGATATTGATGGAGCCGAACACGACGATCACAGCGCTATTTGTCCTTTGCCGGATTTGAGTTGGCCCCTTGTGCCAAGGGAGCGCGGCCAACTCAATGGGAAAGTCAGATCGCGGCGGAAATGCGCAGGCCGATGCGGGTTTCGTCATAGGTGGGGGCAAGCCCCTCGACGCGGCGATAGCGGGCGAGCGCTTCGAGGTGCAGGCCGCCCGCCGGCATCCAGCGGGCGATGAGTTCGGCTCCGTGCTCGGTTTCGATCAGCAGATCGAGGGCGGGGCTATGGATCTGCTTGGCAAATCCGGCCGCTTCGAGCGCCCATTGCGGGGCGGGGGTCAAGAGGATGGAGCCGCGGGCCTTGAGGCGCCAATCGGCGAGGCCGTCGGCGGGGTCCTCGGTGTCGGTGGCCGCTTCCAGCGTCGTGGCGAGGGTGAGGATTTCGTTGACCGCAAGCTCGGAGGCGAATTCGGCATAGGGGGTCAGAAGCGAATCGATCGAAGTGTCTTCGGGGATGAGGAGATCGATGCCGGCGCGCAGCGTTGCCGAGCTTTGGGCGCCGTCGGAGAGATCGAAACCGGTCGCGAGGCGGGCGATCGAGAGCGGGAACCGGACGAAGGCGGCCTGCTCGTCCGACGAGACGAGGACAGCCGAATACTGCGCGCGGGCGGCAAGCGCGGCGGTGGGGCTCAGGGGGTAGGCCAGATCGAGGCCGGCGGTCAGCGTATCGGTGACCGCCTCCGTGCGGGCAGGGGGCAGGAGGTTGGCCTCAAAGCGCGCGTTGCCGGGGCGCTGGGCGGCATAGGCGAAATCGGCGCCCGCGATCGCATCGCCCAGCGCGGTTTCGGCGCGCAGGCGGGCGAGGGCGGCGAGGTTGGGCTGGACGATGCCGAGCGGGCCGGCGAGGGTGGCAAGGCTCTGGCCCTCCTCGCCATAGGAGATAAGCAGACTGCCGCGCAGGGCGGTGTCGGCGCCGAGGCGGGTTTCGGCCTCGAGCGTGGCGGAGGCGGCCCAGTCGTTTTCGCGCCAGAGTTCACCATAGCGCGTGTCTTCGAAGATGATGGTGCCGCGCAGGGCGAAATCGCCCTCGCCCGTGGTGATGCCAAGGCTATGGGTGTGGGTGATGTAGAAATCCGCGCCGCCATCCGCGGTTCCCTCGACATTGGAGGTCCAGCCGGCCTCCGCGCTCGAGGCGAGGGAAGGGGCCGGTTGCGCGGTGGCCGGTGCGCTGAGGCCGAGGCCAATTGCGAGGACTGCTGCCCTTAGGATGTTCACCTACCGTCCCCCACAAGCAATGTTCACGCGCCCGGTGCTTTGATCGGGCTCGATGATGGGGGCGGCATGGTGAAGGTTTTCGCGCCGGCCGGACCCGTACTCCTACGTAACGGGTGGTGTTGCATGGATCAGAGCATCGATATCGGGATGGCGCTGCGCAGCTTTCGGATCAAGACGCGCATCAATCAGGACGCGATCGCCAGGACGCTCGGGGTGAGCCAGAGCCAGGTCTCGCGCTGGGAGAGCGGGCGGGACCAGCCGCGTGCCGCCAATCTCGATGCCATAAAGGCGTTGATCTGGGGACGTGCCGATCCGGTGCTGGCGGGGCTGATCCATTATGTGCGTGGGGCGCAGGCGCCGCTCGTGCTGTTCGACGCCGGGCTCGAGATCGTCGCCGCGAGCCCGTTCCTGCGCGAAAGGGGCGGGCCGCTCAGGCTCTTCGGCTGGCTGTTCGATGGAGAGATCAATCCCGCGCTTGCCGGGATGGCCAGGCGGTTTGCCGCTTTGGCGAAGAATGAGCCGGTGATCGCGCTCGAGATCCCGTTTTCCCATGAAGCGCGGCCCTGGGCGTGCCATGGGCGGCTGACCGTCAACCGGATCGGGCCGGATCTCTATGCCATAGGCGAGATGAGCTTTACCCGCGATGAACGCCAGAGGGTGACGCGGATCGGGCTCAGACCGGCAGCCCGGCCCGGCGCGGGGCCGAGCCGGGTCTAGGCGGGGCTTACCAGCCGAAGCGGGAGAACGAACGGTAGGAGTAGTTCGAGCCCCACTGGTTGCCGACCATGTTGCCGGTGCCAACGACGTTGCCCGAACCGGGAACGATGGTGGCGTCGCGGCCGGCGATCACGCCGCCATGGGGAGCGGTGCTGTGGCCCGAGCCGGTGACATTGGTGGACGCGTTGGACGCGCGGCTCGAACCGAGCAGGCCCGAAAGCAGGTTGGAGCCGTTGAGGATGCCGCCATTGAGCACCGAGACGTGACCGGTCTTAACGCTCAGAAGATTGCCCAGGCCCAAAAGACCGCCATTGCCCGAGCCGAGCAACTGGGCCTGAGCGGGAGCGGCGGCGATGGCGAGGGTGGTAGCGACAGTCAATGCAGCGAGAAGTTTCATGTTTGCCTCCTGTTGGGAAGGGATAAGCCCTTCGACGCAAACGAGAAAATTGCCGACCTCCGCGTTCAGCAATACTTAACCATATTATTATGCGTTTCATGCGGCTTATGCGCCGTTTGCCACCATTTTAACCAGCGCGATTAGCCAAACACCCCCGTTCAGACCCGGTTCAGCGCCGGTGCGGCAAGCAGGGCGCAAGGCTAGGCCAGGATGAAAGGACCCTTCCATGCGTGTCAGATCCCCAGTGTTTTCGATTGCAGCCTTCTCTGTTTTGCTGATGGGTGGCGCGGCGATGGCCGACGACATGACGATAACCGGCGACATTTCCTATCGCGAACGCATCGCCCTGCCCGACAATGCGGTGGCGACAGTGTCATTGGTCGACGTGTCGCTGGCCGATGCGCCGGCCCAGACGCTCGCCCAGGACGTGATCGATCCGGCCGGACAGGTGCCGATCGGCTTTATCCTCAATTTCGATTCCGACGATATCGTCGCCGGGCACAGCTATGCCATTACGGCCCGCATCGAAGTGGGGGGCGAATTGTGGTTCATCAACGACACGCGTGTGAGCGTCGATCCGGAAAATCACGACGCCCCGGTTTCCGTGCCGCTGGTCAATGCCCGTGGGGTGAGCGACACGCCCGCCGATGAGACGGCCACCGGGGAGACCGAGCAGCTGCCCGGCACCAGTTGGACCCTCGTGGCGCTGGCCGGGGAACCCATCGCCGAGGACGTGGAATCCACGCTGATCTTTGGCGAGGATGATGGCTCGGTGGGCGGCAATGGCGGCTGCAACAGCTATGGCGGCTCGATCGCCTACCAGGAGGACGGCACGATCGAGATCACCGAAGTGTTTTCCACCATGATGGCCTGCCAAGACCCCAAGATGAGCACCGAGCGGGAGCTGTTTGACGCGCTGGGAGCGGCGACGAGCTATGCCATCGAGGGCGAAACGCTGACGCTGATCGACGAGGGCGGGACCGCGCTTGCCGAATTTGCCGCCGAGGCTTCAGAATAAGCCATCTTCGCGTGTTGCCGGGTCCATCAAGGCATGGACCCGGTCCGCCCCGAGCCGGGCGAGCTTTAAGAGCATGGCCTTGCGGCGCGCGCCGGGCAGCGGATCGTGCTGGGCATGGCGCAGGATATCGCCCCAATGGCCGTCGGCGACCATCAGCCCTTCGCTGTCGGGGAAGATTTCCGCTTCCAGCTCGGGAGGCTTGCAGAAGAAGAACCGGTCGCAGAAATCCTTATAGTTGGGCCATTTGGCATCGACCTTGTAGTCGATGAGGCTCGACTTGATCTCGACGATCCAGATCTCGCCCTTGCCGCCCAGGGCGATGACATCGGCGCGCCGTCCATTGGTGAGCGGCACTTCGGCAAAGCAGGTCATATCGTGCACCGAACGCAGGAAGCGCATCACCCCACGCTGCACGCGCAGCGCGGTGGGCGACTGGCGGCCATCGACGAGAACAGGTTGCAGGGCGGAATCGGCGTCACTCATGTTCTCATTTTATTCCCATCGAGGCGCGGTGAACAGCCCCAAGCGTGTTTCAGGATTGAAACGGACATTGCAAAGCGCGCCGTAGCGCGGGTGCCGGTGCAGGGCGCATAGTCGCGATTGCCGGGGCCGATATGCCCCGTCTCTTTCAACCATCAACAGCTTTGCGCGGCGCGTTCGGCGCTGCCGGAGGTTTGCCATGCCCGGTTTTCTGCCAAGGGCGCTGGCCGATTGGCTGGCGTTTCACACGCTTTATGCGGCGCTCAGGCGCCTTGATCCTCACCTTAAAGCCGATCTGGGGCTGAGCGATGCCGATCTGCGGCGGTTGAGCCGCAAGGCGATGCATCACAAGGGGCCGATTTCGATCTATCGGCTGGTCGAGGAGGATTTTGAGGAGGAAGCCGAGGCGGTTTCCGACCCCAGGCGCGAGGATGCCTATGGGTGCGGGGAGGCCGTGAGGGCCTGAACGCCTTCGGCGAAAAGGGGCCGTTCGATTCCGGGAATGGCCCCAGGACAGGGGGATTGTGGGAGCCAAAGAGGGTCGATGCTTGCGCTGGAGGTTACCGAATTCCGGCGCTAAAGTGCCATTTCTCCTCGCACCAGTCCGCCATGACGTTCCAGGAAGGTGACGATATCCTCGACACCTTTTCCGCGTTTGAGGTCGGTAAAGACGTGCGGTTGGCCTTCGCGCATGCGGCCGGCATCGGCGTCCATGACGGAGAGGTCGACTTCGACATAGGGGGCGAGATCGGCCTTGTTGATGACCAGTAAGTCCGAGCGCGTGATGCCCGGCCCGCCCTTGCGCGGGATTTCCTCGCCCTGGCAGACCGAGATGACATAGAGGGTGATGTCGGCAAGATCGGGCGAGAAGGTCGCCGCCAGATTGTCGCCGCCACTTTCAATGAAGACGATGTCGAGATCGGGGATGCGGGCATTGAGCTCGGCAATGGCGCGCAGATTGATCGAAGCGTCTTCGCGGATCGCCGTGTGCGGGCAGCCGCCGGTTTCCACCCCGACGATGCGCTCCTCGGGCAGCGCCTGCAGGCGGGCCAGCATCAGCGCGTCTTCCTTGGTGTAGATGTCGTTGGTGACCACCCCCACCGAATAGTGCTCACGCAACGCTTTGCAGAGCTTTTCGGTCAGGGTGGTCTTGCCCGAACCGACGGGACCGCCGATGCCGACGCGCAGGGGGCCGTGTTGTGAACTCATGAGCGGAATATCCTTACGCCGAGGTCTTCATGTCTGAGGCTTGCAATATCGGTGCCATAGGAGAGCCCGGAAACGTCATTGAGCGTTGCCACGCCCGCATCAGCGGCCAGAGCGAGGATGGCGGGCTCGAGCGCCGCCTGCACCGCAAGCCCGGCGCTCTGGCCCAGGGGGATGAGGCGGATGCCTACGGAAATCTGCTGGGTGATGGCGGCATTGGCAAAGCCGGTGATCGTCGCCTCAAGCGGAACCGCATGCAGTCCGGCCATGGCGCCGAAGGCGATGGGAAGGGCGAGCGGGCCGGCAAGGATTTCGGCAAGCCATAGCGGATGGTCCGCCGGCCAGGCGGCGGCGGCATCGAGAAAGGAGCGGGCCTGCTCGCGGGTTTCCTTGTCGCGATCGGCCGATACCTGCAGGGCGAGGCAGAATTGATTGGCGGCGGCGAGCGTTTGCGCCTCCCCATTGCCCACGGCGCGGGCAGCGATGGCGAGGAAATAGGCATCGGTGCGCAAGGCGCCGCTGTGAAGGTTCCCGGCGATCCAGCCCGAAAGCTGCTCGGCCGATTTGACCCGGTTCTCGGCAATGGCGGTTTCGAGCCCCTGGCTATAGGCAAAGCCGCCAATGGGAAAGGCCGGCGACAGCCAGGAAAAAAGGCGCACCAGCCCGCCCGGGTCAGCCATGATGGTGCCCATGCCCGTGCTCATGACCCGAATAGGCGCCGCGCAAAGGCGAAAAGGGCGCGCTGATTTCGGTGACCGTGGCGCCGAGGCCTTCGAGCATCTCCCTGATCACATGGTCGCGCCCGATCAAGAGGCGCTGGGGAACACCGGATCTGCTTTCGATCTGGCAGGGCAGGTGCCGATTGCCGATGTGCCAGCACAGCTCGGCCATGTGCGCGACCGAGCGGCCGGTGATGGCATAGAGCGCTTCGTTTGCCGCGACGATCTCGGCCAGGCGCCCATCTTCGAGCCGCAGCGCGTCGCCGGTTTCGAGCGCCACGGTCTGGGCAAGATCGACAAGGACGTCGAGCCCATTGTCGAGCGTGATCAGCTTGCGCCGCAGGGCGCGTTGGTCATGGGCAAGGACGGCACGTCCGGCGATGTTGCCTTGCCACTGCCCCTTGGGTTCGATCGCCATTGCGCGCATGAAATCGGTCTCCGCTTGCCTTCATCGCACCGGACGAAGCAAGAAGCGCGCCAGCGATCAGGGGATTTCCTCGATGCTGTGGCAGGTGACGGGTTCGGCCTCCGACTCGCCCTCTGCGGTCATGGCATCGGAAAAGAACGCCTCGTTGCCGCGCGTCCACCACTCGTACTGGCCCGAAACATAGCGGGCACCCGAGCCCGAGATGACGTTGACGAAGATGAGATTTTCCCCCTCGACCGGCACCATGGCAAGGAAGATGGGATGGGCGTTGATATATTCGACCACCATGGGCTCTTCGATGCCGTCGCACTGATAGGTGGTGACGTCGCGCTGGGCGTTGCCTTCGAGCTCAAGCACCAATTGCATCGAGGTTTCGACGGCAAGGGCGGGCAGCGCGGCAAGGCTGAGGGCTGCGGCAACAACAAGGGATTTCACGGGGCGGCCTCCTCGACAACCAGTTGATTCCTTATCGAATCGTAACACCGGCGAGGTGGCAGGACCATGACCGCGCACCAATCGCGCGATCACATCAGGGCGAAAACGAAGCCGTAGACGATTGCGCCCCCCACCGTGGCGATGGAGATGTCCCGGCGCCAGAGATAGAGCGCCACCACGGCGGCCGAGCCGATCAGCAGCGGAGCGACGGACTGAAGGTCTGGCGAGAGCATGGGCAGGATGGCGCCCACAAAAAGCGCGACGATGGCCGCCGGGCCGGTGGCCGAGAGGAACCGGCTGAGCGGAGCTTCGGGATCTCCCGTGCCGCGCATGAAGCGGGTGGGCAGATAGCGCAGCATCCATGTGCCCAGGCCAACCAGCAGGGTGATGGCGAGAAATTCTGCGTTCATGCCGAAGCCCCCCGGACGAGGAAAAGGCTCGAGAGCGCGCCCGCGACCATGCCGCCCAATATGCCCACCGTGGGCGAGACGAGAAGGATGAGCGGCAGCGTTACGCAGACGGTGACGATCACCACAGGGATGTGCTTGCGCGTCAAAAGCGAGAGCACCATGGATAAAAACAGCGCCGGCATCAGGAACCCCATGGCCGCATCGACTGCCGGATAGGCGCTGAGCGCTCCGCCGGCCAGGGCGCCAATCGCCGTGCCGATCACCCAAGCGAGATAGGGTCCAGTGGCGATGCCGAACATGAAGCGTGGGGAGAAATAATCGGCCGAGCGGTTGAGCGCCACGATGGCCGAGCCGAAGGCTCCATCGGAGAGAAAAAAGCTCCAGGCCCAGGCGTGGCGCTTGCTGGCCTTATCCCGCGCCGCTTCGATGATGGCCGGACCGTAAAAGACGTGGCGCACATTGGTGGCGATGATCGAGAGCGCGGTGACGATGATCGGGGCGCCCGAGCCCACCAGGGCGAGGACGAGGAACTGGCTCGCCCCGGCATAAACCACCGCCGAGAGCAGCGTCGCCTCGAGCGCCGTGAACCCCGCCTTGACCGCCGCCACCCCGAAGGCGATGCCGACCGGAACATAGCCGATGGCAATGGGCATCGAGGCGCGGGCACCGGAGGAAAAATTGGGATGGGCGGGCATGGCAAAGGAGGCGACGATTGAGCGGGGGCGCGAGCTTAGGATGGATCGGAAAGGATGGCCAGTGGGCTGGGCCGCCGAAAGTGCTGATCCCAGCCGAAAGGGCGTTCCGCCTGCAAGTAGCCTATGGCAGTAAGAGCGCAGCAAAAGCCGAAGGCATGCTCGATCACGCTTAAATTGCTTGCCCGCCGTGCCTCGCTGCTCTATCGGTTCGCCTGCCCCTGATCTTCGCCGATCGAGGGTTTTGGCCCGGTCGGAGTTTCCACCTCCTGGCCGGGTCATCGATTTCCTAACATGGTGTCGAGACAATGGCCCATACGCCCCGCCGACCGACCAGCGCCAAGGAACGGGCCGAGGCCGCGTTCAAAGCCGCAACGACCAGGCCGGAAGAGCCCAAGGCCAGATCCAATCCGATTCCCGTGGGCAAGGAGCTTGTCTCGATCCGTATCGATCGTGATGTCCTCGCGCATTTCCAGGATGACGGCCCCGGCTGGCAAGAGCGGATCAATGAGGCGCTGCGCAAAGCGGCCGGCCTCAGTTAAGGCGAGGGAGCCTGCCAAATGAAGAAGTCCAAGCTTCCCGATCACGCCGACCGGCGCAAGACGTCCGACGACGCCAAACGCGCGCTGCTCGAAAAGATCAAGGCCACGCAAAAAGCCGGCAAGCCGGCTGCCAGGGACGAAAAGCCGTCGAGCTAGCCTAGAATAGAAAATACCGCTGCGCCATGGGCAGTATGTCGGCCGGCTGGCAGGTTAAAAGCTCGCCGTCGGCGCGCACTTCGTAGGTTTCGGGATGCACGGTGACCTCGGGGGTCAGGCTGTTG
This sequence comes from Pelagibacterium sp. 26DY04, assembly GCF_031202305.1. Taxonomy (NCBI): domain Bacteria; kingdom Pseudomonadati; phylum Pseudomonadota; class Alphaproteobacteria; order Hyphomicrobiales; family Devosiaceae; genus Pelagibacterium; species Pelagibacterium sp. 26DY04. The sequence goes on along the minus strand of NZ_CP101731.1, from coordinate 224,370 downwards.
TGGATCATCGCGGATTTGCCGATGCCGCCGCGGGTGTTGGCGACCGCGAGCATGGGCTTGTCGACGCCCAGGCGTTGCTGGAGGCCGTCGTCGAGGGCTGCCTGGGAAACGAAGGTGATCGAGCTGTGGGCGACGGCCTTGCCGAAGGCGCCGAACATGGGACGGTAGTGCATGGGCTGGGGCGTGGGGATCGAGGCGTTGGGATCGCCCATGGGGGCGGTGGCGATGGTGCCGCCAAGCAGCACCAGCTCGGGTTTGACGCCGAAAAAGGCCGGGCTCCAGAGAACCAGATCGGCGCGTTTTCCCACTTCGACCGAACCGATATGGCCTGAGATACCGTGGGCGATGGCGGGGTTGATGGTGTATTTGGCGATGTAGCGCTTGACGCGGAAATTGTCGTTTTCGCCGGTTTCCTCGGCCAGTCGCCCGCGCTGGCGCTTCATCTTGTCGGCGGTCTGCCAGGTGCGGATGATCACTTCCCCCACCCGGCCCATGGCCTGGCTGTCGGACGAGATAATCGAGAAAGCGCCGATATCGTGAAGGATGTCCTCGGCGGCGATGGTTTCGCGGCGGATGCGGCTTTCGGCGAAGGCGACGTCCTCGGGGATCGAGGGGTCAAGATGGTGGCAGACCATCAGCATGTCGAGGTGTTCGGAAAGCGTGTTGATCGTATAGGGGCGCGTGGGGTTGGTGGATGAGGGGATGACGTTTTCGAGCCCGCACACCTTGATGATGTCGGGCGCATGGCCGCCGCCGGCGCCTTCGGTGTGGAAGGCATGGATGGTGCGGCCCGCAAACGCGGCGATGGTATCTTCCACAAAGCCGGATTCGTTGAGCGTATCGGTATGGATCATCACCTGGATATCCATCTCGTCGGCAACCGAGAGGCAGGTGTCGATGGCGGCAGGGGTGGTGCCCCAATCCTCGTGCAGTTTCAGCGCCGCGGCGCCGGCCTTGACCATTTCGACAAGTGCCTCGGGAAGCGAGGCGTTGCCCTTGCCGGCGAGCGCGATGTTCATGGGGAAGGCGTCGAAGGATTGGATCATGCGCCCGATATGCCAGGGGCCGGGGGTGCAGGTGGTGGCCAGCGTGCCGTGGGCGGGGCCGGTGCCTCCACCCAGCATGGTGGTGAGGCCGGAGGTGAGCGCTTCCTCGATCTGCTGAGGACAGATGAAATGGATATGAGCATCGAACCCGCCGGCGGTGAGGATCTTGCCTTCCCCGGCTATCGCTTCGGTGCTCGGGCCGATGATGATATCGACGCCGGCTTGGGTGTCGGGATTGCCCGCCTTGCCGATGGCGGCGATCACGCCGTCCTTTAGGCCCACATCGGCCTTGTAGATGCCGCTGTGATCTATGATCAGCGCATTGGTGATCACGGTATCGACGGCGCCGGCGGCGCGGGTGGTTTGCGATTGTCCCATGCCGTCTCGGATCACCTTGCCGCCGCCGAATTTGACCTCTTCGCCATAGGTGGTGAGGTCCCGTTCCACCTCCACGAAAAGCTCGGTATCGGCCAGCCGCACCTTGTCCCCGGTGGTGGGGCCGTACATGTCGGCGTAAAGGGCGCGGGAAATCCTGGTGGCCATCACTGTGCTCCTTGGTGGGGCGGAATGCCGGCGCGGAACCGGGCGACACTCCAGTTTGAATGCGTCCCAATGCTCCGAAACTGCATGCAACCGGATCGGACCTTGCCCGTTTTTACGGTCCGAGGGGCGGTAAACGTACACTCAAACGGAGAATGGAAATGAACAAGCTCTCTGCTCTTGCTCTTGGTACGGCCTTGACCCTGTCGATGCCGCTGGCAGCTCTTGCTCAGGATGCCGGAGTTGATGCCGGCGCGGGCGTCGATGCCGGGGTGGAAACCGACGCCGGCGCTGGTGTGGATGCTGGCGCTGGCGTGGACGCCGGTGCTGGCGCTGATGCAGGTGCCGACGCGGCCGCTGGTGCTGAAGCGGGTGCTGCAGGCGATGCGGCGGCCGGGGCCGGTGCCGATGCTGCCGGCGGAATGTCGACCGACATGACCTATGGCGATCTCGATGCCGCGCTCCAGGGCGCAGGCACGGCCGACCTTTCCATGGTCACGGCCGATACTGAAATCCAGATCGTCGATATCTCGACCCTCGGTGAGGAAGGTGAATTCACCGCCCAATCCTATGCCGAGAGCCGCGCCGATTATGAAGCCGATATCGATACGCTGCAGACCAATGTCGAAGGCAATGCCGATGTGGTCGCCGCCATCGAAGCGGCAGGCTATACCACCGAGGATGTGGTCGGCGTCTGGATGGAAGGGGATACGTCGCTGGTCGTGTTCGTGGAATCCCAGCAATCGCCGGAGGCCGAGGCTGCCGAAGACACGGGCACTGAAGAAGCCGACGACATGAACACCGATGCGGGGCTCGAGGCTCCGACCCAGGGTGAAACTACCACCCAATAAGCGATCGCCAAGGCTATTGCGGCGGCGGAGTGCGACGGCACCCCGCCGTTTTTCATGGCCGGCCAAGGATCGGGCGGCCGGCATCATCGCTCGAGCGGACCCATCACCATCTGGCGGAAGCCGTGGATCTGGCGCTTGCCACCGATGGCAACCAGACGGACTTGCCGCATCTGTCCGGGCTCAAAGCGCACGGCGGTGCCTGCGGCAATATCGAGGCGCATGCCATAGGCCTTGTCGCGCTCAAAGCTCAGCCCGGCATTGGTTTCAAAGAAATGATAGTGACTACCCACCTGGATGGGGCGATCGCCGGTGTTGGCGACGTCGAGGGTCACCGTCTCGCGCCCGGTATTGAGCTCGATATCGCCCGGTTGGGTGACGATCTGGCCGGGGATCATGGGCGGCTCCTTTAACCTGCGATAGTCAGCCACAACCCGCCAAGGGCGGTGAGCCCGCCCGCGATCCGGGTTGCGGCAAGGCCCCGCCGGGTGGCGAGCAGCCTGCCGGCAACAACGCCCAGCGCCACGCCCGCGGCATGGAGCAGCGCGGTGGCGGCGAGAAAGCCCGCCGCATAGCCAAAGGCTCCGGCCTCACCCATTTCGCCGCCATGGGCGTGGCCGTGGAACAGGGCGAAGAAGGCGACGACCGCCGCGACGCCGGCGGTGGGGAGCGGCAGGGCGAGGGCGACCATGATGCCGATGAAGATGACCGAGGCCAGGATCACCGGTTCGACGAAAGGCAGCGGCAGCCCGAGGATTGCGGCGGCGAAGCCGATGGCCATGGTGGCGACGAAGGCGGCGGGGACGGCCCAGAGCGCCCTGCCGCCAACAGAGGCTGCCCACAGCCCCACGGCGACCATGGCCAGGATGTGATCGAGCCCGAACAGCGGGTGGGTGAAGCCGGCCATGAACGAGCCGTGTTCGACGGGATCGAGATGGGCGAAGGCGGGCGCGGTGCCGATAAGGACAACCAGCAAAGCGGCGAGAAGGCGTCTGATCATGGCTTTGAACCTTTTAGCGAATGGGATTGTGGACGGTGACCAGCTTGGTGCCGTCGGGAAAGGTCGCTTCGACCTGAATGTCGGCAATCATTTCGGCGATACCCTCCATCACCTGATCGCGGGTGATGACATGGGCGCCCGCTTCCATGAGTTCGGGTACCGGGCGGCCGTCGCGGGCGCCTTCGACGACGAAATCGGTGATGAGCGCGATGGCCTCGGGATGATTGAGCTTGACGCCGCGCTCGAGCCGGCGGCGCGCCACCATGGCGGCCATGGATATGAGCAGCTTGTCTTTTTCGCGGGGAGTCAGATTCACGGGTTGTCCTCGAAACTACAGCGACCACAGCCTGGGGACGGCTCCGGCGCCGGCCAGCGCGGCAATGGCGGGCATTACGATCTTGCGCAGATGATAGCCCGAGCGGTCCAAGGCGCGCAGCACGATCTTGTCGCCAATGCGCGAAACCCCGGCCCCCGGATGATCGGCGGCAAGCTGCTTGAGCTTTTCGATGCGGCGCTCGGCATCGGGGGCGATATAGAGCAGCGTCGCATAAGCGCGCGCGCCGCCGAGCAGCGCCATATTGTCCCGCGCTAGGGTATCGTCGGCATCGAGGCGGGCCGCTTCGGCGTGCACGAGCTTTCCGGCGCGGCGCACCTGCCAGCGGTCGGAAATCGATGCGGCAAGCGCATCCTCTCCATGGGCCTCCCGGCCCAGGATGACCGCTTCCAGCCCCAGGAACGTGGCATCCTCGGCCAGATCGACCTCAAGGGTGCGCCTGAGGGCGGAGCCGTCGAACACGATGGTTTCCTGCGGCAGCCAGTCGAGGCGGGCACCGGGCTGCACCGAAAGGGTGGTCCGAACATCCGCCGCGCCGCCACTCGAGCGGTAGATGCGCTCGCAAGCCTGGGTGGTGACGACAAGATGGGTGTTCGGCAGAGCTTGCGCCGACCACGTCATGCGGTCTCCGCCGGTCAACCCGCCCGAGGTGTTGATGAGCACCGCTTCGAGCCAGTTGCCATGGGTTTTGGGCACCCTGATCTTGCCGCAGCCGCGCTGATAGAGCGTATCGAGCACCGAGAGGCCAGCGCGCCCCTTGGCCACGATGCGTCCTTCGCCTTCGGCGCGCTGCAGGGCGGCCGGGCCGCCAGGGGATTGAACCGAAACCAGCATGATCGGACTAAACCATCAGATGCCGTTTGACGTCCGGATCGTCCAGGTCTTCGGCCGGTCCCGAATGCATGATCTCGCCGCGATCCATGACGTAGATATGGTCGCTCAGCTCGCGGCAGAAATCGAGATATTGTTCCACCAGCAGGATGGTCATGCCCAGCTCGTCGCGGAGAAATTGCAGAGCGCGCCCGATATCCTTGATGATCGAGGGCTGGATGCCCTCGGTGGGCTCATCGAGGACCAGAAGGCTGGGCCGGGTGACCAGGGCGCGGCCGATGGCCAATTGCTGCTGCTGGCCGCCCGAGAGATCGCCGCCGCGGCGCCCGAGCATGGATTTGAGGACCGGGAAGAGTTCGAACACGGTTTCGGGGATCGAGCGGTCTTTCGGTTTGAGCGGCGCATAGCCGGTGAGGAGATTTTCCCTGACCGTCAGGAGCGGGAAGATCTCGCGCCCCTGGGGAACGTAGCCGATGCCCATACGGGCGCGGGCATAGGGCGGGGTTTTCTTGAGGTCCCGATCTTCGAGCGTGATGGTGCCGCCCGAAATCGGATGCGTGCCGGTGATGGCGCGCAACAGCGATGATTTGCCCACCCCATTGCGCCCCATGACCGAGGTGATGGCATTTGGCCTGGCGGTGATCGAAACCGAGCGCAGCGCCTGGGCGGCGCCGTAGTGAAGGTTGAGGTCTGTGACGGTCAAAGTGGTCATGGCTAGCGCCCCAGATAGCGTTCGATGACCAGGGGATCGCGCGAGACGTGTTCGAGCGACCCCTGGGCGAGCACCGAGCCTTCGGCCAGGCACGTGACGCGGCAATCAAGGTCGCGCACGAAGCTCATGTCGTGTTCGACGACGACCACGGAATGATGCTTTGCGATCTCCTTGAGGAGTTTCGAGGTTTCCTCGGTCTCGGCGTCGGTCATGCCGGCCACCGGTTCGTCGACCAGAAGCAGCTTGGGATCCTGGGCGAGCAGCATGCCGATTTCGAGCCATTGCTTTTGCCCATGCGAGAGATTGGCGGCCAGCGCGTCCCGACGGTGAGTGAGGCGGACGGTGTCGAGGATTTCGCTGATGCGGGCCGTGTCGGTCCCGTCGCGATTGTAGAACCAGGCGGCAAAGACGCCGCGCGGTTTTTTCAGCGCCAGTTCGATATTGTCCCAGACCGTGTGGCTTTCGAAAACCGTGGGCTTTTGGAATTTGCGCCCGATGCCGAGATTGGCGATCTCGGTTTCGTCCTTTCTTGTGAGATCGATGGCGCCTTCGAAATAAACCTCGCCCTCATCGGGGCGTGTCTTGCCGGTGATGATGTCCATCATCGTGGTCTTGCCCGCGCCATTGGGGCCGATGATGGCCTGCAGTTCGTCGGGCTGGACGACGAGCGAGAGGGAATTGAGGGCTTTGAAACCGTCAAAGGAGACGGTGACGCCATCGAGATAGAGCAGCGAATTGCTGGCGATAACCGGATCCATGGCGCTACTCCGCCGGCGAGGGTTTGGCGCCCTGCGGGGCTTCGGGATAGGCGGGCGGGGAAGGGCGCGGCGCGGGCGGTTCGTCGGGCTCGGGATCGATCCCCGCTTCCGCCTTCGCGGATGCCCGGCGCTGCCTGAGCGCCGTCCAGGCGGAGGTGAAAACGCCGACGATGCCCTTGGGCATGAACAGGGTGACGAAGACGAACATGCCACCCAGGATGAACAGCCACAGATCGGCGAACGAGCCGGTGAAATACGATTTGGCAGCGTTGACCAGCAGCGCGCCGATGATGGGCCCCACCAGCGTGCCGCGTCCGCCCACGGCGGTCCAGATCACCACTTCGATGGAGTTGGCGGGGGCGAATTCCCCCGGATTGATGATGCCCACCTGGGGCACGTAGAGCGCGCCGGCCAGCCCGGCCATGACGGCGGATACGGTGAAGGCGAAGAGTTTGACGTTTTCCACCCGGTAGCCGATGAACCGGGTGCGGCTTTCCGCGTCGCGAACCGCGACCATCACCTTGCCGAGCTTGGAGTTGACGATCAGCGAGCACAGGATGAAGCACAGCGCAAGCAGGATCGCCGAGGCGGCGAACAGCGAGGCCCGCGCCGAAGCGATGGGCGTACCGAGGATGTCGCGGAAATCGGTCAACCCGTTATTGCCACCGAACCCCATGTCGTTGCGGAAGAAGGCGAGCATCAGCGCGTAGGTGAGCGCCTGGGTGATGATCGAGAGATAGACGCCGGTAACCCGGCTTCTGAAGGCGAACCAGCCGAAGACGAAGGCGAGAAGGCCGGGCACGAACGCCATCATCACGAGCGCGAAGGGGAAGACATCGAAGCCCTGCCAGTACCAGGGGAGTTCCTGCCAGCCCAGGAACACCATGAAATCGGGAAGCACCGGATTGCCATAGACCCCGCGCGTGCCAATCTGGCGCATGAGGTACATGCCCATGGCATAACCGCCCAAAGCGAAGAAGGCGCCATGGCCGAGCGAAAGAATGCCGCAATACCCCCAGACCAGATCGAGCGCGAGCGCAAGGGTGGCGTAGGTGAGGTACTGGCCGAGCAGCGGCACGAGGTAGTTCGGCACCCGGAGGGGATGGCCGATGGGAAGAAGGAGGTTCGAGAGCGGCACGGCGATGGCGGTGAGAAGCAGGATCGCAACGACCCAGATGGCCTTAGTGCCGAGCTTGGCGAACAGGCGGGAGGTGATCATGGGGCGGCCTCCACATGGGCTGGCGTTCCGCTGAAGCTCAGCGCCCCCCTCATCCCCGGCCCTTCTCCCACCAGGGGAGAAGGGGGCTCGTGGGGAACCACTCTGCCAGCCACACCTTCAGCACCCCTTCTCCCCTGGTGGGAGAAGGCGGCCGCGAAGCGGTCGGATGAGGGGGGCGCTGAGGTGGCGAGGGACATCATGCTTCCACCGCCCTTCCCTTGAGTGCGAAGAGGCCGCGTGGTTTGCGTTGGATGAAGAGGATGATCAGCGCCAGTATCAAGATCTTGGCGAGCACCGCCCCGGCATAGGGTTCGAGGAATTTGTTGACGACCCCGATGGAGAGGGCGCCGACCAGGGTGCCCCAGAGATTGCCCACCCCGCCGAACACCACGACCATGAAAGAGTCGATGATATAGTTCTGGCCAAGGTTGGGGGAAACGTTGTCGATCTGGCTCAGCGCCACTCCCGCAAGCCCGGCGACGCCCGAGCCCAGCCCGAAGGTCATGGCGTCGACCCAGGGCGTGCGGATCCCCATGGATGAGGCCATGCGGCGGTTTTGGGTGACGGCGCGCATCTCTAGGCCCAGCGGCGTTCGGTTGAGCACCAAAAGGAGCAGGGCGAAGACGAGAAAGGCGAAGACCAGGATCCAGAGGCGGTTCCAGGTGATGGCGAGCCCGCCCAATTCGAACGCGCCCGACATCCAGGAGGGGTTGCCGACTTCGCGGTTGGTGGCCCCGAAAATGGTGCGTACGCCCTGCTGGATGATGAGCGAGAGGCCCCAGGTGGCCAGCAGGGTTTCCAGCGGCCGGCCATAGAGCCAGCGGATGATGCCGCGCTCGATGGCGATGCCGATCAGGCCGGTGACGAGGAACGCGAGCGGGATGGCGATGGCGAGGGAATAGTCGAAGAGCGCTGGATTGGTCGTCCGGATGATCTCCTGGACGATGAAGGTGACATAGGCCCCGATCATCACCATTTCGCCATGGGCCATGTTGATGACGCCCATGACCCCGAAGGTGATGGCCAGCCCGATGGCGGCGAGCAGCAGGACCGAGCCGAGCGAGATGCCGTACCAGACGTTCTGCCCCACACTCCAGAGCGCAAGGGTCTGGTTGATCTGCGCGATGCCGGTTTCGAGCTGGGCGAGCTGGATTTCGCTGGCGCCGCCCCGAGCGCCGTTGAGGATCGAGAGCGCGGTGCGGTCGCCGCGGGCGGCGATGGTTGCGACGGCCTCTTCGAATTGAGCGTCCTCGAGCTCGGTTTCCAGCAGCGATGCGGCGCGGGCCTCTTCCATCAGCGTGCGAACGCCGGCGTTCTCTTCGGCGGCGATGGCGGTTTCGAGCAGCTCGAGATTGGCCTCCTCCGGGGAGGACAGCATCTGGCTGGCGGCAGCGCGGCGGGTGGCGGGGTTTTCGCTCATCAGCGTCATAGTGCCGATGGCGGCGGCGATGTCGCGGCGCAGGGAATTGTTGATGCGGATGACGTCGAGCTCGCCGGTGACTTCGGTATCGGCCTCCGTTCCGGTCAGGGCATCATGGTATTGATTGCGACCGGTTTGGATGTAGATGCCGCCATTTTCGGCCTCATAGAGCTGCCCATCGCCCAGGGCGCGCAGGATGGGCAGCGCCTCGTCCTCGCCCGAAGACACCAGCGCGGCGACGGCGTCGCGCAGATCGCCCAGACTCGCGTCATACATGGTGGGAACGGTTTCGGCGACGGACTGGGCCTTGGCGCCGGTGGCGCCGAGGCTGACAAGCGCGGCGACAAGGAGTGCCGCGCCCAGGTTCCTGAGCCGATCGAGACACCGCATGTTCAACACCCCTTAGATAGATTCAAGGTTCCGGGGGCGGAGTGCCGCCCCCGGAGACGCTCGGGAAGAGCGCTTATTCGGCCGCGGCCGAACCGCCGCAGGACTGGGTTTCGGTGTTGTAGTTGCCGCAATTGACCGGGTCGGTCCAATCGGCTTCGAGCACCGCGGATTCGGGGAGGAAATCGGACCAGGCGTCGCCTTCGACCAATTCTTCGGTTTCCCAGACGACGAAGAACTGGCCATCATCCTGGATTTCCCCGATCAGCACCGGCTTGGTGATGTGATGGTTGGGGAGCATGGTGGCGACCCCGCCGGTAAGGTTGGGAACCTCGATGCCGACGATGGCGTCGATCACGGCGTCTGCATCGGTGGTGCCGGCCGCTTCGACCGCTTCCACCCACATGTTGAAGCCGATGTAATGGGCTTCCATGGGATCGTTGGTGACACGGGTATCGTCGCCGATGAACTCATGCCAGGCGGCGATGAAGTCCTCGTTCTCGGGCGTCTCGACGCTCATGAAATAGTTCCAGGCGGCAAGGTGGCCCACCAGCGGGGCGGTATCGAAGCCCGAAAGCTCTTCTTCGCCCACCGAGAAGGCGACGACCGGGATGTCGGCGGCATCGACGCCCTGATTGGCCAGCTCGCGATAGAACGGCACGTTGGCATCGCCATTGATGGTCGAGACCACGGCGGTCTTCTTGCCCTCCGAACCGAAGGCGACGATGTCGGAAACGATCGTCTGCCAGTCCGAATGCCCGAACGGGGTATAGTTGATCAGGATGTCTTCTTCGGCCACCCCGGCATCCATGAGATATTGCTCGAGGATCAGATTGGTGGTCTGGGGATAGACATAGTCGGTGCCGGCCAGGACCCAGCGTTCGACGCCTTCCTCGTTCATCAGATAGTCGACGGCGGGGATGGCCTGCTGGTTGGGCGAGGCACCGGTATAGAACACGTTGCGCTGGGATTCTTCGCCCTCGTACTGCACGGGGTAGAAGAGAAGCGAATTGAGTTCTTCGAAAACCGGCAGCACCGATTTGCGGCAAACCGAGGTCCAGCAGCCGAAGACGGCATCGACTTCGTCGACTTCGATCAACCGCCGCGCGAGTTCGGCGGCGAGCGGCCAATCGGAAGCGATATCGACGACAACGGGCTCGATCTGGCGGCCCAGGACGCCCCCGGCCTCGTTCTGCTGCTCGATGAGCATCAGCATGGCGTCCTTGAGCGTGGTTTCCGAAATCGCCATCGTGCCGGACAGCGAATGGAGGATGCCGACCTTGATCGGGCCTTCATCCTGAGCCAATGCCGGAGTGGAAATGATCGATGCGCTCACGGCCCCCGCCATGAGTACGCCCCCTATGCGCCTTGTCCAGTCTGTCATTTTTGTCCTCCGACAGTTGCTGTTTGCACCGCCGGTAAGAATCGCAAGAAGCATGCCAAGCCCTGCCCGAGAGCGGGGACGGCGTGGTTAAGGTTCTGGAAAGATGTGGTCTTTCGGCGCGCGGATGCGCAGGGCAACGAAAATGGGCGTTGGCCGGCCGACATCTGCGCCGTGCAATTATGCTGCAGATGATTATTTGCTGGGCATCGGCTCAGGCGCTGGCGATTGCTTGTGCACAATTTTCAGGCAGATGTTCCATGACAAAAGCGTCACCCTGAAGTAAAATTGGCGGGTCGGATGTCCTCCGGCAGAGGTTGTTTGCACCACAATCTCAGTGGCCCCGTACGTTCGCGAGGCGTACGGGGCACCTCGTCTTTCCCATTGCGCCATCGCATTTGCCCGGTCACCGTCTTTGCGAAACGTGATTCGGCGGCAAAGGACAGCCATGACCGCTCTTGCCGAGTTTGCCATGCTCTCCCATGGATGGAGGCGCCTGTTGCTGCTGGTTGCGGCCGGCGCCATTGCCGCGCTTTCCGCCGCGCCGGTGTTTTTCCTCGTCGCTCTGTTCATCGCCATGCCGGTGCTGGTCTGGACGCTGGACGGCGCCGAGCGGAGGCGTTCGGTGTGGGGCGTGCTGTTCGGTCCCGCCTTCAGGATCGGGGTGGCGTTCGGGTTCGGCTATTTCGCCACCTCGCTGCACTGGATCGGAGCAGCATTCTTTGTCGATGGCGGCTGGCTGCTCGTGGCGATGCCGTTCGCGGTGGTCGGACTCGCGCTGCTCTTGTCCCTGTTTTGGGGATTGGGCACAGCTTTAGCGCATTTTTTCTGGTCGGCGGGCGCCGGACGCATCTTTACGCTGGCGGTGGGACTGACCCTGGCGGAACTGGCGCGCGGCTATCTCTTTACAGGTTTCCCGTTCAACCTTCTCGGCTATGCGCTGACCGCCAACGCCGAAATGATGCAGGCGGCTTCCCTTGTGGGCGTTTATGGCCTGACCTTTGTGGCGGTTCTCATTTCGGCGACCCCGGCCCTGGTCTGGCCCGCCGCCGAGCGCTCAATGGTAACGCGCATCCTCCCGCTTCTTGCCGCCTTCGGGCTGATCGCGCTGCAGATCGGCTGGGGCAATTATCGCCTCGCCCAGACCAGCACCGAGCCCTTCGAGGATATCAATCTGCGCATCGTGCAGCCGGTGATTTCCCAAGATATCAAATGGCAGACCTTTGCCCGTGAGGAAACCATCACGCGGCTGCTCGATCTTTCGACAATGCGCACGGGCCCGCAGGATCAGGGGCTCGACGATGTGACGCATCTGATCTGGCCCGAAGCGGCCATCCCGTTCTTTTTGTCCGAAGAGCCGCAATATCTCGCGCAGATCGCCCGAGCCCTGCCCGACGATATCTGGCTTTTGACCGGCGCCCCGCGCGAACCCTACGGCACCGATGGCCAGATCGTGCCCGGCGCCAAGCCCTATAATTCGGTGCTTGCCTTCAACGGCGTGGGGGAGGTGGTCACGTCCTACGACAAGACCCATCTGGTTCCCTTCGGGGAATATCTGCCGTTCGACGAAACCTTGCGCCAGTTCGGCATGAGCCAGTTCGTCGCCGGTTCGGAAGGCTGGGCGGCGGGCGCCGAGCGCCGGCTGGTCGAATTGCCGGGCTCGCCCGCCATCCTGCCGCTCATCTGCTACGAGATCGTCTTCCCCGGCGCGCTGGGCGAGCCGGTGGCCGATGCCGGGTTCATCCTGGTTCTGACCAACGATGCCTGGTTCGACGGCTCGATCGGGCCGGCCCAACACTTCCACCACGCCCGGGTGCGGGCGGTGGAAGAGGGCAAATCCATGGTGCGCGCCGCCAATTCGGGCATTTCGGCCATCGTCGATCCGCTGGGGCGGATCGATACGATGATGGCCGAGCAGATGGTGGGAGCGATCAAGGGCGTGCCCGATCAGCCGCTGGAGGGGACGGTCTATGCGCAGTGGCGGCATTGGCCGCTGGTGGGGATGCTCGTTTTGGGAGCGGCTGCGGCGCTGCCGGGATGGGTGAGACGGCGGCGGCGGTTGGCCGATTGAGGGAGGAAGGGCCAATTGTCTGGCTCCACTCTCCGGTCGTCATTGTCGGGCTTGACCCGACAATCCGCAACGCCGCAAGGGGGTGCGGGAGAGGTTGGTGGGTGCACTTCTGCTGAGGCACGTGGAGGCGTTGCGGGTCCCCGGGTCAAGCCCGAGGACGACGAGGCGGGAAGAAGAGGGCAGGGAAAGACTGGGGCGAGCGCAATATAAAGCTTTCTTTATATCGCTCTTGCTTTCCGTCCCCGGACCTGCGAAAAGCGGGACTGAAAGTGTCAGGAATAGTGTCCTGACACGCGCACTTCCGCGTGCGCCCTCGCCAGTTGAAATGAGGTTTAACGTGGCCAGTTCAAGCTATCTCTTCACCTCGGAATCGGTTTCCGAGGGTCATCCCGACAAGATCTGCGATCAGGTGTCCGACGCCGTCGTCGATGCGTTCTTTGCCGAGGATCCCTATTCCCGCGTCGCCGTGGAAACGCTGGCGACCACCAACCGCATCGTCCTCGCCGGCGAAGTGCGCGGACCGGCTTCCATCGACGCCGGTCGCATGGAAGAGCTGGCGCGCGGCGTGGTCAAGCGCATCGGCTACGAGCAGGAGGGTTTCCACTGGAAGACTCTCGATTTTTCCTGCCATGTGCATGAGCAATCGGCTCACATCGCCCAGGGCGTGGACGCTTCGGGCAACAAGGACGAGGGGGCCGGCGACCAGGGCATCATGTTCGGCTTTGCCGTCAACGAGACGCCTGAATTGATGCCGGCGCCGCTGCTCTATGCCCATAAAATCTTGAAGACCATGGCCGAGGCGCGCCATTCAGGCGAAGTGTCCGAATTCGGTCCCGATGCCAAGAGCCAAGTGACGCTGAAATACGAGAACGGCAAGCCGGTGGGCGTCTCCGCCGTCGTCGTCTCAACCCAGCACAATGAAGACGTGTCTCAGGACAAGATCCGCGAACTGGTGCGCCCGTTCGTGGTGAACGTGCTGCCCGAGGGCTGGATGCCGCCCGAGGACGAATTCTACGTCAATCCCACCGGGGCTTTCGTTATCGGCGGGCCGGACGGGGACGCGGGGCTGACCGGCCGCAAGATCATCGTGGATACCTATGGCGGCGCGGCCCCCCATGGCGGCGGCGCGTTTTCGGGCAAGGATCCCACCAAGGTCGACCGCTCGGCGGCCTATGCGGCGCGCTATCTTGCCAAGAACGTGGTGGCGGCGGGGCTGGCGGAAAAATGCGTCATCCAGCTTTCCTATGCCATCGGCGTCTCCAAGCCGCTTTCGATCTTTGTCGATACCTATGGCACCGGCACCGTGGACGAGGACAAGCTCGGCCTGGTGCTTCAGAAGGTCATGGACCTCTCCCCGCGCGGCATCCGCACCCATCTGGGGCTCAACAAACCCATCTATGAACGCACGGCAGCTTACGGCCATTTCGGGCGCGCGCCCGAGGAGGATGGCGGGTTCTCCTGGGAGCGCACCGACCTCGCCGAGGCGATCAGGGCGGAACTGACCTGATCCTTTCGGTCTTGCCATCGTGAGCCATCCGACGCTAAAGCGCAGCGGGGTGAGCCGCTGCGCTTGGCTTTTTTCAAGAGTGACATGACCATCAAACTCATTCCGCAGGATCCCAAGGGACCGCGCGCCTTTTTCGGCCGCCGCGCCGGCAAGAAGCTGCACAAGGGCCAGCAGGCGCTGTTCGAAACCCTGCTGCCGGAGTTGACCGTGGACATTTCGCGGCCGGTCGATCCCCTCGCGCTGTTTCCGCGGGCCGAGCGTATCCATCTCGAGATCGGCTATGGCGGCGGAGAGCATCTGGCGCGGATCGCGCGGGAAAACCCCGATGATGGGTTCATCGGCTGCGAGGTGTTCACCGGCGGCATCGGCAAGCTGCTCGAGGCGATCGATATCGAGGGGATCGGAAATATCGCGCTGTTCCCCGACGACGTTATCAAGCTGCTCGCCGTGATGCCCGACGCCTGCCTCGATTGCCTCTATGTGCTCTATCCAGACCCCTGGCCCAAGCCGCGCCACCACAAGCGCCGGCTGATCCAGTTCCCGGTGCTGGCCGAATTTGCCCGTGTGCTCAAGCCCGGCGGCACCTTCCGGTTTGCCACCGATATCGAGGATTATGCCAATTGGACGCTGGCCCATATCCTCAAATCGGAAGGCTTCGTCTGGTCGGCCGCAGTGCCGGGCGCTTGGCATCAGCCCTACCCCGGCTGGCAGGCGACGCGATATGAACAAAAGGCCCGCCGGCAGGGGCGGGAAAAGAGCTTTTATTTCGAGTTCTTGCGTTCCTGAGCCGTGAGCGCTATATAGTTCTCAACAATCTCAGATCGAATGAGAGAGTGGGTGCCGACCGGCCCCGCTCTTTTTTATTACCCGCATCAGGGAAACAATGACGACTAACACCAAACGCTACGTCCGCGAATCCGCGCTTGAACAGCGCATCGCCGCGATCGTCGAACCGGTGGCCGAATCTCTCGGGTATGACCTGGTTCGTGTCCGCCTGACCCAGGACAACGGCATAACGCTGCAGATCATGGCCGAAGACGAGAGCGGGCGCTTTACCATCGAGGATTGCGAAAAGCTTCACAACGACCTCAATCCGGTCCTCGATCTCGAAGATCCCATCGATCGCGAATACCACCTGGAGATCTCCTCTCCCGGCGTCGACCGGCCGCTGGTGAGGGCCCGCGATTTCCAGGCCTGGGCCGGCCATGAAGCCAGGATCGAGCTTGCCGATATGGTCGATGGGCGCAAGCGCTTTCGCGGCGAGATCGTGGGGGCTGATGACGATACGTTTTCGATCCGGCTGCCCGATGCGCCGGCCGGCACCGATCCGGTGCACACCCTGCCGCTGAACCTTCTGGCCGATGCCAAGCTGGTCATGACCGACAAGCTGCTCGACGAGGCCAAGAAGCGCCAGGACGAAGACCCCGATTACGACGAGTCCGACCAGGACATCGAAACCATCATTACCGACGAAACCGACGGCGAAGCCGCCGACGAGCGAAATCAGGAGAATTGATCGAAATGGCCGTTTCAGCGAACAGGTTGGAACTTTTGCAGATCGCCGATGCGGTGGCGCGCGAAAAGTCGATCGACCGCATGATCGTGATCGAAGCCATGGAAGAGGCCATCCAGCGCGCTGCCAAGGCCCGCTACGGCGCCGAGACCGAGGTCAAGGCCGAGATCAATCCGCGCACCGGCGAACTCCGCCTCTGGCGCCTGCTCGAAGTCGTCGAGCGCGTCGAGGAATATGGCCGGCAGATTTCCTTGAAGGAAGCCCAGGGCAAGAATTCGGCCGCCAAGCTCGGCGACTATGTGACCGAACCGCTCCCCCCGATCGAATTCGGGCGTATCGCGGCGCAGTCGGCCAAGCAGGTGATCGTCCAGAAAGTGCGCGATGCCGAGCGCGACCGGATGTACGAGGAATATTCCGATCGCGTGGGCGAGATCATCAACGGCTCGGTCAAGCGCGTCGAATACGGCAATGTGATCGTCGATCTGGGCCGTGGCGAAGCCATCATCCGCCGTGACGAATTGATCCCGCGCGAGCAGTTCCGCTATGGTGACCGCGTGCGCGCCTATATCTACGATGTGCGCCGCGAGCAGCGGGGTCCGCAGATTTTCCTCTCGCGCACCCATCCCCAGTTCATGGCCAAGCTCTTTGCCCAGGAAGTGCCGGAAATCTACGATGGCATCATCACCATCCGCTCGATCGCCCGCGATCCGGGCTCGCGCGCCAAGATCGCGGTGACCTCGTCCGATTCCTCGATCGATCCGGTCGGCGCGTGCGTGGGTATGCGCGGCAGCCGCGTTCAGGCGGTCGTGGGAGAATTGCAGGGCGAAAAGATTGATATTATCCCCTGGACGAACAATATAGCGGATCTGGTCGTCTCCGCGCTCCAGCCCGCCGATGTCGCCAAGGTGGTGCTCGACGAGCAGGCCGAGCGCATCGAGGTGGTGGTGCCCGACGAGCAGCTCTCGCTCGCCATCGGCCGCCGCGGACAGAATGTGCGCCTGGCGTCCCAGCTCATCGGCTGGGACATCGACATCCTGACCGAACAGGAAGAATCCGAACGCCGCCAGAAGGAATTCACCGAGCGTACGGCCCTGTTCATGGAAGCGCTCGATGTGGACGAGATGGTCGCCCAGCTTCTGGCGTCCGAAGGCTTCTCCTCGATCGAGGAACTTGCCTATGTCGATCTGGCCGAAATCGCCTCGATCGGCGGGTTCGACGAGGAAACCGCGGGCGAAATCCAGAACCGCGCTACCGAATTCCTCGATGCCCAGGAGCGCGAGCTGGACGAGGAGCGGCAAAAGCTCGGTGTCGAAGACGCGCTCTACGACATTCCGGGGCTCTCGGCCGCCATGCTGGTGGCGCTCGGCAAGGACGACATCAAGACGGTCGAGGATTTCGCCGGCTGTGTCGCCGACGATCTGATCGGCTGGTCCGAGCGCAAGGATGGCGAGACCAAGCGCTATGACGGCACGCTTTCGGCCTTCCCGCTTTCGCGCGAGGAAGCCGAGGACATGATCATGGCGGCGCGTTTGAAGGCCGGCTGGATCTCCGAAGAGGACCTGCCGCAGGCCGAAGCTGCACAAGAAAGCGAGGAGGCTTACGCCGAGGGCGGAGCCGCCGAGTAAAAAGGCAATCGGCGTTTTCGGCAGGGCGGGGCCCGCCGCTGCCGGAAACGCGGGGAAAGGATAGGACGCCGCAATTGGGCCGCGAAAAGGATGTAACAAGACTGTGCGCTTTGACGCGGGAGGAAAAGCCCGCCGCAGCGCTCATCCGTTTCGCGGTTTCCCCTGACGGGGTGCTGGCGCCCGATGTCGATTCCAAGGCCCCCGGACGCGGGGTCTGGATCACCCTTTCCTCCGACGCTGTTGCCGAGGCGGTGCGCAAAAAGGTTTTCGCGCGCAGCCTCAAGGAAAACGTCACGGTGCCGCCCGACCTTGCACAGCAGGTGCGGACGCGGTTAGAACAGCGCCTCGCGGGCGCGCTGGGCCTGGCGCGCAAGGCCGGTGCACTGGCAACGGGCGCAGCCAAGGTCGCGGGCCTTTTGGAGGCGGGGCGCGCAGCGGCGCTGATAACGGCAAGCGATGCCGCCCCGGACGGGCGCCGCAAGATGCTGCAATCGGCGCGGCGCGGGGGAAACGCCGAGACGTTGGCCCATATCGAATCTCTTTCGTCGGCCCAATTGGGTTTGGCATTGGGGCTCGAAAATGTGATACACGCTGCGCTGACTCCCGGCGCGGCAGCAAATTCGGCGATTGAGCGGGCAAACCGGCTCGCTCTCTACATCGCCACAGACAGAGAAGAAGACGGCACCATATGACCGACAAGGACAAGACCAGCGACAATTCGGGTTCGGGCAAGAAGACCCTGACCCTCAAGGGCGCGCCCAATCTCGGCGCTCGTCCCGGCATGTCGCGGTCCTCACGCACGGTGGTTGTTGAAAAGCGCACGCGGCGCCTGGGCGGCCCGGGTTCGGGCGCGCCTCAGCAGTCGGGCGGTGGCGCACCTTCAGGTGGCGGCGGCCGTCCGCAATCGGGACAGCGGCCTGGCGGACGCCCGCAATCGGGCAGCCCGCGCCAGAACCCGACCAATTCGGCAAGCCTGACCCAAAGCGAGAACCAGGCCCGCGAACGCGCCCTGCGTGAAGCCGCCGCGCGCGCCGAGGAAGACCGCATCAAGGCCGAACAGGAGGCCCAGCGCCTCGCCGAGATCGACGCCCGCCGCAAGGCCGAGCGCGAGGAAGCAGAACGCCGCGCCGCCGAAGCGGAGGCCGCCAAGGCCGAGGCTGCGGCCAATGACGAGCTCGCCGAGATCGTGCCGGTCAAGGCCGGCCAGGCCCGGCCCAAGCCGCAGGCCAAGCCGAGCCCGCGCGCCGCACAGCCCGATATGCCCCCGCCGCCGCCTCCGGGCGAAGGCGAGGACGATCGCGTGCGCCGTCGCGCCGCCCCCGCGCCCAAGGCGCTGGTTGACCGCGACGAACTCGAACGCGCCAAGCGCAACGCCGCTCCGCGTCCGGGTGCGACCCCGGCCCGCCGGGGCAATGACGGCAGCTCGCGCGGCCGGCTCAACGTCAATTCGGCGCTCGACGACAATGACCAGCGCGGGCCCTCGCTCGCGGCCATGCGCCGGCGCCAGAACAAGAAGATGGGCCGCAACACCAAGGTGGCCCAGCCCAAGCTTTCGCGCGAAGTGACGATTCCGGAAGCCATCACGGTGGGCGAGCTTGCCAACCGCATGGCCGAACGTGCCGTCGACGTGATCAAGCTGCTCATGGCCCAGGGCCAAATGGCCAAGATCAACGACGTGATCGATGCCGATACCGCTGAACTGATCGCCACCGAGCTGGGCCATACCGTCAAGCGCGTCGCCGAAAGCGATGTGGAAGAGGGTCTGTTCGACGACGTCACGAACGACGAAGCCGGCGATCTGGTCGGGCGGCCGCCGGTCGTGACCATCATGGGGCACGTCGACCACGGCAAGACCTCGCTGCTCGATGCGATCCGTGAGGCCAATGTGGTCTCCACCGAAGCGGGTGGCATCACCCAGCACATCGGCGCCTATCAGGTGGAAAAGGACGGACAGAAGATCACCTTCCTCGACACCCCCGGCCACGAGGCGTTTACCGCCATGCGCGCCCGCGGCGCCCAGGCGACCGACATCGCCATTCTGGTGGTAGCCGCCGATGACGGCGTGATGCCCCAGACGATCGAATCGATCAAGCACGCCAAGGCGGCAGGCGTTCCGATCATCGTTGCGGTCAACAAGATCGACAAGCCCGGCGCCGACCCCAACCGCGTGCGCACCGAACTGCTCCAGCACGAGGTATTCGTGGAATCGATGGGCGGTGAAGTGCTCGACGTCGAGGTGTCCGCGCTCAAAAAGACCAATCTCGACGGGTTGCTCGAAGCGATTTTGCTGCAGTCCGAAGTGCTCGAACTCAAGGCACCCGAAAAGGGCCGCGCCGAAGGCCTGGTGATCGAAAGCAAGCTCGACAAGGGCCGTGGCGCGGTGGCGACCATGCTCGTCCAGCGCGGCACGCTTTCGGTTGGCGATATCGTTGTGGCCGGCACCGAATGGGCCAAGGTCCGCGCGCTGATCGACGACAAGGGTGCCCAGGTGAAGTCGGCCAGCCCCTCGACTCCGGTCGAAGTGCTGGGCTTTTCGGGCGTCCCCGATGCCGGCGACCGCTTTGCGGTGGTCGAGAACGAGGCGCGGGCCCGCGAGGTCACCGAATACCGCCAGCGCGTCATCCGCGAAAAGACGGCAGGCGGCGGCGCCACCAGCCTCGAGCAGATGATGAACCAGCTCAAGGCCTCGGGCATCGCCAAGTTCCCGCTGCTCATCAAGGGCGACGTGCAGGGCTCGGTCGAAGCGATCGTCACTGCGCTGAACAAGCTCTCGACCGACGAGGTCTCTGCCCAGATCCTTTATTCGGGCGTGGGCGGGATCACCGAATCCGACGTGACGCTGGCCACGGCCTCCAACGCCGTGATCATCGGCTTTAACGTGCGTGCCAACAAGCAGGCCGCCGAACTGGCCAATCGCGAAGGCATCGAGATCCGCTACTACAACATCATCTACGACCTTATCGACGACGTTAAGGGCGTGATGAGCGGCATGCTCGCTCCGGAAGTGCGCGAGACCTTCATCGGCAATGCCGAGATCCTGGAAGTGTTCAACATCTCCAAGGTGGGCAAGGTCGCGGGCTGCCGGGTCACCGACGGCATGGTGGAACGCGGCGCCGGCGTGCGCCTGATCCGCGACAACGTCGTGATCCACGAAGGCAGGCTTTCGACGCTCAAGCGCTTCAAGGACGAGGTCAAGGAAGTGCAGGCCGGCCAGGAATGCGGCATGGCCTTCGAGAAGTACGAGGACATGCGCGTGGGCGATGTCATCGAATGCTACCGCGTCGAGAAGGTGCAGCGCTCGCTGTAAACCCTGCGGCCGGAGATAGACTGCAAAAGGCGCGGTGCTTGGCACCGCGCCTTTTTCATGGCCGGAGGGGCTTGGCGTTGCAGATCACACGGCCCCGCATCATTAATCGATGACGATGGCGGAACCCTCCGCCTTCAATCGGGCAAGGCCGTCCTTCATCTCCTGCAACCGTTCAGCCGAGTGCCCTTGCCAGTTCGTCGCTTCGGCAATAACGCGCAGCGGATCGCGGGAGCGATAGGACAGCGTCGGGTTGCCGGGGAACTTCTTGTCCGTGAGATTAGGGTCGTCCTCGATCGGCCCGGTTGGCTCCACGACATAAATCCGCCCCGGTCCATTGCCCACCGCCAACTCGGCACCCCAAATCGCTGCATCCAACGTGGCCGCGAAATAAACCCAGGACAGAGATTTGCCTTCGAGAAAGTTGGACACATGGCCGACGGCGATCAGGTCTCCCGTTTTCAGATCGGCCTTGGTGCCGTGGAAGAATGATTGTGAGTACATGCTGGCAGTCGCTGGCATAGGCTCGCCGCTCCTTTGATAAAGTTCCTGACGCACAAAGCCCCGCTTTCTAGGGCCAGACCAGGGTCTTGAAGCAAGGCCCTTGCGAACCACATATCAGGTATGGTCGAGGCGCGTTTCGCCTCCGTTGCACGTCGTGACGGCCGATCTGCGGCCACGAGGCCTATGTGCCACCTCCCTCCCGCCTCACTTCCTCTCTAGCGCCGCCCGCACCGCGTTGATGTGGGTGCGCGAGACCGGGAGTTCTGTGCCATCGACAAGCGCCACCACCGGGCGGCCGTCGAGGCGCTTGAGGGCGGCGATGGCATCGAGGGCGACCCAGTGGCTGCGGTGGATCTGGATGCCTTCGGTGCCACGGGTCTCGGCAATGGCGTCCGCCAGGCGCATCAGGATCATGGCTTTGCCGCGATCGGTGAACACTTCCACATAATGATCGGCCATCGACATGTGGCTGAGCTTGCCCCGGACCGGTTTGGGCAGCCGGTCGAGGATCGGTGGAGCCTCGACGGCAGGGGGAGCCGCAACCACATTACGCTTTTTCATCTGCGGCGCGATCACCCCTTCGAGCACCACCATCAGCGCCAGCGAGATCAAAAGGCAATAGACAAAGAGTTCCCCCAGACTCAGCCCGGTGACGCTGAGATCGGGGAAGAACATCATGCTGATCAGCACGACGCAGGCGGTGACCGGGATCGAGGCGCCGACGCCCTGTACGAGGATAAGCGCGATCACCGGCTTGCCGGGCGGCAGCAGCCACTCCCGCGCCAGAATGGCGCCGACAAGGCCCGCCCCATAAGTTCCCAATGCGATCAGCAGCCAATAGAACAGGCGTGGTGCCGGGGCGAGATGCGCAAAGGTCGAGAACGGGCCGGTGATGCCCGCGATGATTCCCACCCCGATCATGGTGGCGAGCGCCATGGGGTCGCGATAGGCGGCCTGCAATTGGCGAAGCGTCAATCGCAACGGCGTGTCGCTCACGTAGCCGGCCTCCTTCCTCACGTAGTCTCGCTTGCCCGACAAGCGCCCAAGCGGCACCGGTCAGGCCCTCACTACATGCAGGAGCCTCACCATGGATGCAACCGCCCTTACCACTGCTTCCTTCGTCATCCAGATTCACGCCGGCGCGGCCGTGCTCTCTTTCCTGCTCGGCACGCTCGTGCTGCTGCTCAAAAAGGGCACGCGGCTGCACAAGGCGATGGGGCGCGCATGGGTGGTGCTGATGGTGACCGTGGCGCTTTCCTCCTTTCTCATCACCGAAGTGAGGATGTTCGGCCCCTATAGTTTCATCCATGCGCTGTCGGTCTTCACCCTCGTGGGGCTGGTGCAGGCCGTCCGGGCAATCAGGCGTGGCGATGTGAAAGCGCACCGCGCCACCATGACCGGGCTTTATGGCGGCGCGCTGATCCTGGCGGGCGCCTTCACGCTGGTGCCGGGCCGGCGCATGCATCAAGTGCTGTTCGCCGATGGCGGGTGGACGGCGTTGTGGCTGGCGCTCGGGTTTGCCGCGGCGATCGGCACCGTGCTGGTGGTCCGCCGCTGGATCGAAGGGCGAGAGGTGCTAGCGCGGTAGCTCGCCGGCAAACAGCGCGGCATTGTCCTTCATCAGCTTGGCGATCCTGTCGGCAAGCCTGCGAACCGGTGGGCTGTGGCGCTCCTCATGATGGAGCACCAGCCATTGCTCGCCGGCGAGTTCGGGAATGGGCCCGCGAATGCGCGAAAGGCGCGGATCGGCATCGCCGACGAAACAGGGGAGAACGGTGAGCCCCGCACCGCCGGCGACCAGTTCGCGCACCGAATGGGCGTCATTGCCGCTGGCAACGATGCGGTCGCCGTGATGGGCCATGAGCCAGCGGGCCGAAGCGGTATTGGCGGCCGGGCCGGTGACGCCGACAAACAGTCCGTCCTTGACCCCGGCGGCCAGCCGCGGCGCGCAATAGAGCGCGTAGGCGACCGGCGTCAGCCGCCGGCCAGCAAGGTTCGGCTCGACCGGACGCTCGGAGCGGACCCCGATATCGGCGGCGCGGCGGCCGATGTCGATCTTTTCGTAGGCGGTGACGAATTCGACGCGGAAGCCGTCGCCGGGCGACCAGAGCGCGTCCATGTGCCGGGCGAGGAAATCGGTGGTCCAGGTGCCGGCCGAAACGCGTACCACGCGCGCACCGATCGCCCCCTCACGCCAATGGGTGAGCGCCCGCATGGCCGCTTCCACGTCCTCGGCGCGCTCGAGCAACGCTTCGCCGGCGCGGGTGAGAGTGAAGCCGGTTTGCGTACGGACGAACAGGGGCTCGCCGATCTGCCGCTCCAGCGCCGTCACGCGCCGGCCCAGCGTTGCCGCACTCAATCCCGTGGTCCCGCGCGCCGCCGACAGCCCGCCCAGCCGCGCAACAACAAGGAACAGCCGCAGATCGTCCCAGGAGAAATCCATGTTTCAGATTTGAAACGGATCGAGGCCGCACCGCAACAGGAATCTATGCGGCGCCTGAGAGCTGGGACTTTCGGCGTTGCAGATCAGGCGTTGCCGATGATGATCCCGGCGGCAAAGACCAGCGAGCCGCCCAGCACCACTTGCGTCACCGCGCGCCAGAACGGGGTATCCATGAATCGCTTCTGGATCCAGGCGATGGCCCAGAGTTCGATCACCACCACGGCGATGGCGATGGAGGTGGCCGTCCAGAAATGCGGGATGAGATAGGGCAGGGCATGGCCCAGCCCACCCAGCGCGGTCATGATGCCGGAGGCAAAGCCGCGCTTGACCGGTGAGCCGCGACCGGTGAGCCGGCCGTCATCGCTGGCCGCTTCCGTAAAGCCCATGGAAATGCCAGCGCCCACCGACGCGGCGAGCCCGACAAGGAAAGTCGACCAGGTGTCGCCCGTGGCAAAGGCGGCGGCAAAGATCGGGGCCAGGGTCGAAACCGATCCGTCCATCAGGCCCGCCAGGCCCGGCTGGACATAGGTCAAAAGGAAATTGCGGTGGGCGGTGTCCTTTTCCGTGTTCCGGGCGTCGAGCGTCAGATGCGCATTTTCGAGCTGTTCGGCGGCGTGCTCATGGCCGCGTTCGGCGCGTTCGAGATCGCCCAGGAGTTTTCGCGTGGCTGCGTCCTGGGTGCGTTTTGCGGCTTCGGCGTAAAAGAGGGCGGCATCCTGCTCCATCTCGCGGGCCTGGGCGCGAACTGTATCGAGATCGAGTTCGGCCATCAGCCAGACCGGCTTGCGGGTTATAAACCCGCGCACATGCTCGCGCCGGATCGGGATGATGGTGGCACCGAAGCGCTCGGCGTAACGGTCGATGAGCCGGCGGCGGTGGCTGTCCTCCTCGGCCGCCATGCCTTCAAAGATGGCCGCCGAAGCCGGGTAGTTCTCGCGCAGCCGCTCGGCATAGGCGGCATAGATGCGGCCATCCTCCTCCTCGGCGGAAATGGCAAGGGCGAGGATTTCCTTTTCGGAAAGGCTGGAGAAATCACGCTTGGAAGACAGGAAACGGGACAACATGGAACAGCTCATCAACAGTTTAGAATTATTCTAAACTGTAAGGACCCATTTCGTCCAGCAGCCAATCGCGGAACTTTCGCGTCCGCGCCGGCAATTGACGTCCCGCTGCCATCGCGAACCAATAGCCGTTGTCCGGCACAACGCTTTGTCGGAAGGGCCGCACAAGCTGTCCATTGTCCAGCGCGTAATCGGCCATGATGCCCACGGCAAGAAGCACGCCTTGCCCCGAGGTCGCTGCATCGAAAGAGAGGGCCGGATCGGTATAGACCGGCCCGGACAATGAGAGATCGGGCACCCTGGCGGCGGCGAGCCATTGCGGCCAGGACAGCATGGTCATCTGGTCGCGGATCACGGGAACCTTCGACAAATCGGAAGGTTGGTGCAGGCGCGCCGCGAGCGCCGGAGCGCAGACCGGAAAGACTTCTGCCCGGGCCAGGGCCAGAGCCTCGACGCCCGGCCAGTTTCCCTTGCCGAAGCGAATGCCGCAATCGATGTCGGGCCGGGCGAGATCGACGAGCTGGTCGGTGGGCAACAGGCGCACTTCGATTTCGGGATGACGCGCGTTGAACCGGGCGAGCCGCCAGACCAGCCAGCGCGATGCCGAGACATGGCCCAGGGTAACGGTGAGCACGTGACCTTCATCGGCGATCAGCCGGGCGCTCGCCTGTTCCAGCGCATCAAAGCCCGTCTGCAGCGCGGGCAGGATGGCCATAAGTTCGCCGGTGGGCACCAGCCCGTGTGCGGTGCGCTCGAACAACAGCGTGCCGGTACGCTCCTCTGCGCGCCTTATATGCTGGCTGACGGCTCCTGGGGTGACGCCCAGCGCTTCGGCGGCTGCGGCCAGCCGGCCCAGACGCGCGACAGCCTCGATGGCCCGCAAGGCATTGAGGGGAATGGGAAAGGATCTCGTCACTTTAGTTTTTCTACATCATGCTTGAGAGCTTCTTCATTGAAGAGCTCGGGAGAGACCGGGATTATTGCAGCATGGAACTGCAAAGGAGAAGACAAAATGTTTAAGTGGATCCTTCGTCTGCTGACCATGCCGGTCTATCCCCGCACCCGTTGCGGGCAATTGCCCGACTACCTGACGCTGCGCGAAATTGCCGACCTGCCAACCTACCATCCACGGCGCGACGATTGACCTTTACTCGCAGATCTGGGCGGTGCAGGTCTGGCCGTGACAGCCGAGGTCGAAGTGGAAATGATCCTCGTGATCGGCGTTGGCCTCGGGGCCCAGAACCGTGGTGAACCGCCCGCAAGCTGCTGAATGGGCAAAGCCGAGGAATTTGCTGCCGGCGCCTACCGAGCGCGAATCCCAATCTTCGAGCACCGAAAGGCTGGTGCCGTCGGCGAACGATATCGCGGTGATGTCGACGGCATTACCCAGACCATGCTCGGACACGAACCCCGTTTCGGCGCCATTGCGCAGCCGGCACTGATAGCCCGGCCCGCTCGACAAGCTCTCGATGTGCGTATCGAGAGCCGCCCCCGCATAGGCGTCCACCTCCTCGGCCCAATCGGCAAGCGTTGTCGCCATGGTGCAATTGGTGACCGGCGTGCCCGAAAGCGGGATTTCCCGTCCATTGATGACCAGCGCGGCAACGGCGATGGGGCTCTGCAACCCGCACGCGCCTTCCGCGAGCGGCGGCACCATTTCCCCGATCACCCGGCCGGTGAGCAATGCCGGGCACGCCGCCTGGTAGATGCGTTCGGGCTCTTGTTCGGGCTCTTGTTCGGGCTCCTCATCGGGGACTTCCAAGTCTTCCGGGCTTTCCTGCGCCGTTTCGTCGCCGCTTGACCGGCTCTCCTGCCCGGCCTTAGCCAGTCCATCCGGGCGCGGCTGGGGCAGGGGTGGTTCGTCCTGAGCCAATACCGGCGCGACAGCGACCAGGGCAAGGAGAAGCGCGGGCGGGCAAAGCTTGAACATGGGCAACGACCTTAAGGAAAAAGCAGGCAGGCTTTCGACAACGCGCCGAACGCGCCCGCCGTTGCCTTTGATGGTTAACCGCGCACAAACCATCTTCCCGAAGCGCCGGATTTGCTGCTATCAGCGGCCCCATGAAAACACCGCAGAAGACCCCGCTCTCCCGCATCCGCAATTTTTCGATCGTGGCCCATATCGACCACGGCAAGTCGACGCTCGCCGACAGGCTGATCCAGTCGACAGGCGCGCTCGAAGACCGCGAGATGAAGGAACAGATCCTCGATTCGATGGATATCGAGCGCGAGCGCGGGATTACCATCAAGGCCCAGACGGTGCGGCTCGAATATACGCACTCCGATGGCGAGCACTATGTGCTCAACCTGATCGATACGCCGGGGCACGTGGACTTCGCCTATGAGGTCAACCGTTCGCTGGCGGCGTGCGAGGGCTCGCTCCTGGTGGTCGATGCGGCCCAGGGCGTCGAGGCCCAGACGCTGGCCAATGTGTATCACGCGATCGAAGTCAATCATGAGATCGTTCCGGTATTGAACAAGATCGATCTGCCCGCCGCCGAGCCCGAGCGCGTCAAGCAGCAGATCGAGGACGTGATCGGCATCGACGCTTCCGATGCGGTGGAGATTTCCGCCAAGACCGGGCTGGGGATCGACAAGGTGCTTGCCGCCATCGTCGAGCGCCTGCCTGCACCCAAGGGCGACGAGAACGCGCCGCTCAAGGCCATGCTGGTCGATTCCTGGTACGATCTCTACCTTGGCGTCGTGGTGCTGATCCGTGTGATCGACGGGCGCATCCGCAAGGGCCAGAAGATCCGCATGATGCAGGCCGGCGCCTCTTACGAACTCGACAGGGTGGGCGTGTTCACGCCCAAGCTCGTGGAAGTTGGGGAACTGGGCCCGGGGGAGATCGGGTTCTTTACCGCCTCGATCAAGGAAGTGGCCGACACCAATGTCGGCGACACCATCACCGACGACAGAAAGCCCACGGCCGAGCCGCTCCCCGGCTTCCGCCCGGCCCAGCCCGTGGTGTTCTGCGGCCTTTTCCCCGTCGATGCTTCCGATTTCGATGATCTGCGCACCGCCATGGGCAAGCTGCGCTTGAACGATGCAAGCTTTTCCTTCGAGATGGAAACCTCGGCCGCCCTGGGCTTCGGCTTCCGCTGCGGTTTCCTGGGGCTTTTGCACCTCGAGATCATCCAGGAGCGCTTGAGCCGCGAATTCAATCTCGATCTCATCACCACGGCACCCTCGGTGGTCTATGAGGTGCAGTTGACCGATGGCAGCGAGATCATGCTGCACAATCCCGCCGACCTGCCCGATCCGGTCAAGATCGAGGAAATCCGCGAACCCTGGATCAAGGCCACTATCCTCACGCCCGACGATTATCTCGGCGCGATCCTCAAGCTCTGCCAGGAGCGGCGCGGCATCCAGACCAACCTCTCCTATGTCGGCAACCGCGCCATGGTCGAATACGACCTGCCCCTGAACGAGGTGGTGTTCGATTTCTACGATCGGTTGAAATCGATCTCCAAGGGATATGCGAGCTTTGACTACAATCTGGACGATTACCGCGCCGGCGATCTGGTCAAGATGAGCATCCTCGTCAACGCCGAACCCGTCGATGCGCTCTCGATGCTGGTTCACCGCAGCCAGGCCGAGCATCGCGGGCGGCAGATGTGCGAAAAGCTCAAGGAGCTGATCCCGCCGCACCTGTTCGTCATTCCCATCCAGGCCGCCATTGGCGGGCGCATCATCGCCCGCGAGACGGTCAGGGCCATGCGCAAGGACGTGACCGCCAAATGCTATGGCGGCGACGCCACCCGCAAGCGCAAGCTGCTCGAAAAGCAGAAGGAGGGCAAAAAGAAGATGCGCCAGTTCGGCAAGGTCGAAATCCCCCAGGAGGCCTTCATCAAGGCCCTCAAGATGGACGATTGAGAGCCGGCGGGCAAAGAGCCCGCCTTTTGCTTTCCTCGCCCCAGCCAAATCCCCTGTTGCGCGGCCGGTCGGCATACAGTAGGTTCGCGCCGAACCGATGGGCTTGTTCAGGCCCCGGGCACCCGTAGCTCAGCTGGATAGAGCGCTGCCCTCCGAAGGCAGAGGTCACACGTTCGAATCGTGTCGGGTGCGCCATTCCGGTACACATTTCTGAACGTTTTCACCCGAATTTGCCGAAGCAGCCACTGCGGCGTTGAGCACGTCCTTGCTGCCGACGATCCGGATACGGTCGGCGTCCACCTCGACCTTCGAGATAAGAGATCGCAGCCACGCCTTGCGCGCAGGGTTTTCTGCCGAATCGAGAATGCCCGTCATGAGGTCGGAGAACGCCGTGATTTTGGCCGGATCGATCACGGTGTCATCGCCCGCCTGAACCCGGGCACGTTCAAGCGCTGCTTTCGCACGCTCATGGTCGGCCCGAAGCATGGCAATGCGGTCGCGCAGCACATCATCGAGCTCGGCGCCATCCTCGACGAGTTTGTAGAGCCGGTCGAGCTTGTCCCGGGCGGCGTTCGCCTCCTGCTGCAGGCCAATGAGGCGCTCGCTGATTGCCGCGGCTCTTTGGGTCCGGCGCTCCGCAAAGGCGGTCAGCATGGCCGCAAGGCGGTCGGGCGCAAGCAGTTTTTCGCGCAGGGCGTCAATGACTTTCGAATCGAGGGCATCCATACGGACCGAGTTGCCCTTGCAGGCAGTCGGGCCACGCTGAGCCCGGCCGGCGCAGCTGTAGTAGGAATAGATCCTTCCCGAACTGGACGTTCCGGTGCGCTGGGTCATTCCCGAACCGCAATGGGCGCAGGTGGCAAGACCGGTGAGCAGGATCGGACCGCTCACGGCGCGTGCGGGATTGATCCTGGGATTGTTGGCGGCAAGTTTGGACTGCACCGCCTCGAAAATCTTGTCGTCGATGATGCGCGGCACGGGAACATCCACGACATCGGCGGGATCGCTTTTCTTGCCTGTGGTCTTGTTGCGCACATTGTAGCGCCATTGGCCGACATAGGCGGTGTTGGTCAGGATGTGATGGACGGGGCCGACGCCGAACGCGCCACCCTTGCGCGTGGTGTAACCGTGAGCATTGAGCCACTTGACCAGTTCCTTGATCCCGAGTGGCGGCGTGCCCGTCTTGCGGTCGCCGTCGATATAGAGCCGGTAGATCAGCCTGACCGTTTCGGCCTCCACAGGATCGATGCCGAGCTTCTTCTTGATCTTCTGGCCGCGGCGTTCCGCTTCGATGATCGTGTAGCCCAAGGGTGGTGTGGCGCCGTTCCAGAAACCCTGCCGGGCGTTTTCCTTCATGGCGCGGGTGACCTGCCGCCCATTCTCCCTGGAGGTGTATTCATCAAAAATGCCGATGACTTGCCTCAACATCTGAGCTGCGGGGTCATCGTCCCGGGTGGGTTGGGAGATCGATTCGACGGTAACGCCATGCTTGCGCAGACGGCGAATGAGCAGTTCCATCTCTGCGCCGTCGCGATAGAAACGCGAAAAGGCATGGACCACGATGGTGTCGAAGGGATGATCGGGACCGCAGGCCCGGTCGATCATTTCGAGGAAAGCGGGGCGACGATCGTCGGTGGCCGAGCGGCCGGGCTCGATAAACTCTGCCGCCACCGCAAGTCCCTCGCGCTCGCAATAGGCAAGCGCCTGATCGCGCTGGGAGGGGATACTGACCTCGCCTTCGGCCTGTCTGGTCGTCGAGACACGAAGATAGAGCGCCGCCTTTCGGACCGGGACGGTGTCTGCGGAATGGCTTTGAGATCTCTGTGCCATGGCTGAATGCTCGCCTTGCTCGTTTGGATCGACCCCGAGGCGACGCCGACAGGGGTCAGCTGCCGCCTCGGGTGTCGAGGATGCGGTCGATCTCGGCGCCCAGATACCGCTCGAGGGTATCCAGTTCGGCCCGGGATGGACCTAGGGCTTCGGGAAAGTCGAGTACGACGTCTCGATTGCCGTTTCCCGCTGCGCTCTTCTGGTTGCGTCCACCCTCGTTATGGTATTGGGGCGGTTTGGGTGCACCGGCTACCGTGCGTTTCTCATCTGTCGGCTTGGGTGCGTGCAATACGCCTGGCGCCGACGGGCTCTGTCGTTTTGACGCCATGCGACCATGATGTCCCACGCCAGCCGACGGCCTACGCGCAGAGGGATGGCCGCCGACCGGCGTGGGAAATTTTCCTCACCTACCCTCGCGGGTGGCTGAAAGACGAGGACGAGGTCGCCTTCATCCGCCAGCCACGCAACAAGGGTCAGATGGATTCTTTTCGAAGGCAAACGTAATTTTGTAGAATAAATCAAAAACTTGACTCAGGGGAAGACGCCTGCCGAGAATCGGGGGGCGCAGCTCATGCCTCTACGACCGGTTTCAGCCATAACGGCGCAATCGGTGCTTCATTGCGGCGAGCGGGACCGTCGCTCCCTCAATGCGCCGGGTCCGGAATTGAAGTCGTCCGCTGAAGTCGAAGCTTCCGGAGCAGGCGCTTGCAGATTGTGCAAGTCACGCGCTGCAGCCTGGGCCTCACATGCACATGCCAAACGGCAATACGACGAGCGGCATCGACTGGCCACTGTGCTCCGATAACAGCGCTGAACTCCGCAACCAGTTGCTCGGCCGATTGCCGCAGCGGCGGGACAGCGACAAAGACGAGGTCTGCGCTTGCCCCACCCTAAATCGCAGTATCCAGCTCACGTGGTCGTGATCTGGATACTTTCCAAGGTCTCCGGCACCCTTGCGCAATGTGTTCATTCACTAACACGTTGCGAGGGTGGCGATGGGAACGGTTGGGTTGCCGGGTGTGAGTTTTGGGGGCGTTTCCCGCAGCGATGGCTGGAAAGCAATCGGGCGTTCCACCTATCAGATGGGGATCGAGTGCCATGAGGGCGTCCCGGAAGACAAGCACCGGAACGGCCAGCAGGTGTATCATGTCCGGCACTGGCTGCTGCTGCCCGATGATGTCGATCCCGTCCCGTGGCGGCGCGAGGCAGTTTGGCAAGCCGCCGGAGAAATCGAGAAGAGGAAGGACGCCAGGGAAGGCCGGTTCTTCGATATTAGTTGGCCGCGCGAACTGCCCACGGAACGGATCGAGGGGTTCGTCGAACGAGTTTATCGCGGCTTCACCGATATCGGACTTGCCGTGCAAATCGATTGGGAAAGCTCAGCGGCCATCGACGGGGAACCTAATGATCACCTCCACGGGCTGATCTCGACGCGCACGCTCTCGAATACGGGGTTCGCCAGCGCCAAGTGCCGGCAGCTTGACGTCTGGTTCCGCTCGGGCGTTCGGCACCGGGTGGCGGACCTGTTCAATGCCATTGCTGAGGATTGCGGCATCGATGTGCGGTTCGATCCAGCGCCCAATGCCGTGCGGGATAATGCCCTGCCGCAGGAGGATCGGTTGCCAAGGCGGATCGTGCGGGATCGCGCTGCTCCCGGCGCTGGAACCCGGCTGTCGCAGCGCGACCGCCAGCGTGCGCTGCGCCGTGAGCACGAACAGGTAACGGCGGAAATAGAAGCGTTGGAACGACAGGCATGTGATCTGCGGGCGGGAATCGATGCCCGGTTCGAGGATATGTCCGTTCTGACGTCATGGCAGGCTGAGGGGCAAGGTGCGAAACCGCTCCCCGTGGAAGTGGCGATGACCGCGTTCATGGGTGCCGGCATCGCCATCGACGAGCGCGTGGCGGTTGAAGGGGTCGGCGTGGCGTTCGTCGTCGATGGGACGGTGCTGATCGATGCCGGAGACCGGATCCTGATCGAGGGAAGGCTGCAAGCCGACCCTGCCCGGGCCGTGCATGTCCTGGCCCGCCGCAAGGGCTGGCGCGATCTCGGCTTGACCGATTCAGATGGAATGCCAATTCCGGTTCCGCCCGATCCTGCGCCGCTGTTGCCAAGTGTCTCCGGAATGGCCCGCAAGCGGTCCCGGATCGAGCTCATGGGCAAGGGGAACGTGCTCCGCGCCGCCCGGGAGGTCGTGCAGACGATTCGGGCGGCGGATCCGGAAAGCCGTGGGGAGATGCTGGCAAAAGTCGCAGCCTGGGGCAATCGGGGACTGGAACGCTTGGTGGCGGCACTCGTCAGCTACACCGGGGAGCCGAACGATCTTTCTGTCGGAATCATCCTCGACATGATCGACAGGGCCCTGGGTCAGGAAGATTATCTGTGGCGGCACCACGTCCTCGAACAGGATCTCGAGGCAATGACGGTCCCTGGCACGCCGTTGTCACGTCCGTTCCGGCCGCATCCGCGATTCTACGATCTCTACCCGGTGCCGCCAGACGATGGCGCAAGGCATGCGCATGCTGGTGGCGGGGAGGTTCTGCAATGAACGAACTCCTTGCAAACCTCCGTGCCCTGCAGGCCATTCGCACGCAGCAAGAGCAGCTGGCAGCCCGCAAACACGAGCTTGAACGCCAGGCGCGGCAAAGCTCCGCGCAGACCCGATCCCGCGCTTACCGCCTCGTGACCGACGCCACGCTCGAACTGCTCTCGCGTAGCGCTTCAGTCAATCCCGAATCCCTCACCCAGGAGATCGAGGCCCGTGCCCATGACCGGGATCGTTTCGCGGTCGCTTTGGCGCGGGATTGGTTGGCGGAAGCCAGGAGGGCGTCGACTGCGCCAGGCGAGGACGACGGAGGAATCGCTTAGGAGGTCTGATTCCGAGAGCGCATCAATCGTTCTCGATTTGCGGGACATTCTTGCCCCTTCCACCAAACAGGTCCGGGGCGAGAACGGAATCGAGCTCGTAGAGCAAGTGCCGGCCGCCCTCCGAGAGCGCCACATAACGCGTGCGCCGATCGTCGGGATCTTGGCGCTTTTCGATAAGGCCCATCCCAGCTTTCCGGCCATTGCCCTCGCCGAGCAGTTCGAGTTGCCGCGCAACCGTCGAGTATTTTTGATCCGGGAGGTGCTCCACAAGATCGGACATCGAGATCAACGCACCCTCGTGCGTCGGCGCCATGCCGATGGCAAACAGAGTCGAAAGCATGCCCAGCGTCATGTTGGGATAGCGGCTTTGAATAAATTCCAGCGCGCGGGCGAACCGCTCGAGTTGGGGGCTGTCCAGCGTTTCACGGGCGCCGAGAAAAAAGAAGAACATTGATGAACCGGTGCGGCTTGACTCTCTCGCAAGCAATACCGATATTATATCGCAGCGTAAAGTAAAGCCCCTCGAGTGTCATGCGTCCCAATCTCCACAGTTTTCGCCCACCCGGTGCTGTTCCTGTCGCGTTCAGGCCGCGTGCGATCGGCGCGATCGAGTTCTGCCGGACGCAGGGTGTTATTGTCCTCACCGTCGCCAACAGCAAAGGAGGATGCGGGAAGTCCACCCTGACCCTTAACACCGCCATCGGCTACGCGAGGCAGAGAAGGAAGGTGCTCATCGTCGATGCGGACGGGGAGCAGGGCACGCTCAGGAAATGGCCCCGGCCCATTGACATTGGCAACCCGACAGTCATCGCCTGCTCGGCTTCCGATGTGATCGACACCGTGGCCCGTCATATCGGTGATTATGACGTGGTGCTCATCGACACGGCCGGTCGGGACGAGCGGATGATGGCTACGATCCTCGACATCAGCGACATCCTCGTCTCTCCGGTCAAGCCCGCCCATCAGGACCTGCTGGAACTGGGACGCTTCATCCGTGTCGCGCGGGCCCGCGATGTGCCGACCATCGCTGTCTTTAACGAAGCCACGCGAGGGAAGACGGCTGAGCTGAAACAGTTGGCCGCAGCGTTCAAGGCATACGGGCCGTTCCTGCCGGTGGCCATGCAGCAATTGTCCAGCTATCGCCGCGTCTATCCCTTTGGGCGCGGGGTTCTCGAGATCG
The DNA here is from genome assembly GCF_031202305.1 of Pelagibacterium sp. 26DY04. NCBI lineage: Bacteria > Pseudomonadati > Pseudomonadota > Alphaproteobacteria > Hyphomicrobiales > Devosiaceae > Pelagibacterium > Pelagibacterium sp. 26DY04. The sequence continues at coordinate 190,111 of NZ_CP101731.1, read as the reverse complement.
GGCGCGAGGATCCAGCGAAGGAAAACTTCGCCCGGGTCTTTGCCGCGCTCGGTCGGGCTGTGGACAGAGCACATGCGGAAAGGGTGGGGCAATGACTGGAGATCGCAGCGACATGCCGAGTCTGAGCCAGATGATCGAAGAGGCAGTGCTGTCCGGTCAGGATGACGGGGGTTCGGCCGCTCCTGATATCGTTTGCACGTCCAGCCGAATCCCAAGGCCGGTGCTAGACGAGGTCGCCGCAATCGCACGTTCGAACGGGATGAGCGTCAGCCTGCTGATCAACCTGCTGCTCGACACCTATCTGCGTGGCGAGGGCCGTCCGGGATACGCAGAACTGGCGCCGTGGTATTCCGGCTACGCCATGCGCCGCAAAGGCTGAAAACACCGGCCAAACGACCCAAATCACCGGCTTGACACCCAGGCGTGAATAGCCAGCATCTTCGATGCCGCGATGCCGCGATGCCGCGATGCCGCGATGCCGCGATGCCGCGATGCCGCGATGCCGCGATGCCGCGATGCCGCGATGCCGCGATGCCGCGATGCCGCGATGCCGCGATGCCGCGATGCCGCGATGCCGCGATGCAACTGTCGGATCCGTTCACGAACAATGACTTGGGACTGTTCGGGAACGCACAGTAGTCTCCACACGGGGGGCGGACCGCGTGCGGCGAACACTTGAATAGATTGCGTTAACCATGCCGTTTGAATGTCCCGCCGACTTGGTGGCGGGTGCTTGACATCTGGAAAGGGATCCCGATTTTGAACAGCGTCGGGCCCAAAAGCTCGATCGTGGTCAGGTCGGTTGCTTTTACCAGGGGCGGCCGACGGGGGTGTTACCAGCACCCGCCGCCAGCCTGACCATGAAGCTCACTGCCTACACAGCGAGGTCAACATGGCTAAGTCTACTTCTACCGCCACGGGAGTGGCGGACAAGTCCTATTCCCCTTCTTTCCAGCATGAAGCGCCGTCGCTTGTCGACGGCCGTGTCCAGCACGAGTTGGTGCCCGTTTCCGCTCAGGTGCGCATTCTCTCGCTCATTGATGCCACGGGCAGCGCGACAATTGGCGACATCATTGCCGATCTCCCCGATCATCCCGATCCCGTCGGTGCCGTCATCGTCATGGAGCGCCTCAATATCGTGGTGCTTGAGATCAAGGGCGTTCTCGACGCCAACTCCATCGTCCGCCGCGCCCACGATCCGGATCCTGAGATCGATCCCGATCCGTCCGGTAGCGGTTGTGGTGAGAAGGTTCCATCGGGAGAAGCCGATAAGGGCAACGAGCTGCCGTCCGGCATCAAGGCCCTCGTCGTCAATCCGTTCTCGCCGGTGGTCGTCGTGGGGTCTGGCTCTGAGCGGCGCGCCTTTGTTCGCGCTGACACGTTGCGGCGCCCCGGTATCTATGTCCTGATGAATGGCACCTCGGCCTATGTCGGCATGGGCACCGATCTCGGGGCTCGGATTGCCGGCGGGCAGCAGCCGATCGACGGCGTCGAGACGATCATCGCAATCACCGACGCCAACGACACCCTGACGCCCGAGGATGCGCGGGCAATCGAACGTATCCTGTGGTCGCGGGTTCATGCCTCGGGCGAGCGCGCGCTGGTCAACGGCGTTCCCGATGGCCACGGTGTCGACCCTGAGCGTTACGATCATCTCCAAGTGTTTGTGGGGGAGGCGTGCCTGGCATTACGCCACCAGGGTGTGCTGTTCACTGGGGGAAGCATCCGTGCCCTCATGGCCGGTCCGCGTGGCGAGCCGGGCCGCATCGGTGCCCTGCGCCCCTTCAACGACATCCCGGAAGGAGAGATCGTGGAGATGGCGTTCGGCGATGGCCTGGTCGCACTTGCTGCCAAGCAGGCCGAGAACCGCTGGCTGTTGCTGCGCGGATCCGATGTGCGCATCGGGACCGCGGCGTCGGCCAATGCCAGCGTCCGGTATCTGCGCTCGGCCTGGCTGCATTCAGGACTGCTCGCCGTCTCGCCTGACGGCAAGAGCTATACCGTCATGCGTGATCTGATCTTCCCCAGTGGCAGCGCTGCGGCGCAGTTCTGCTGCGGCAGCAAGGGCAGAGGATTGTCGGCCTGGATGCCAATCGACCCCGACGGTGGCTATGACCCTGACACGCCGGCGCTGATCGCGTCCTGACCCGGACCTATCCGTCCCAACTCATCCTCTCATTCATCTAAGCGCGCGAACGGTGCTTCCCGTTCGCGGCGGGAGAGTTTTGCCATGATCGAACTTCCCAACCGTGCTGATCCCGATGACGGCTTCCCGGAAGCCATTCACAAGAATGACGCGGGAAAAACCCGGCGCGAGGACGCCGAAACCACCCTGGCGCGAACCGCGCTCGATATCGCCCTGACCCGGCGCATGCGGACCGTGCTCAAGAAGCACCCAGGCGTATTCATCCTGGCCGTTGCCGGCGCTGACTGGGTGTCCATGGTGTCCGAATATGTGCGGTCCATGGAGCGCGCTCCGATGGTGGTCCCGGTGACCGAACTCAAGAAGTCCGGCGGGGTGCGTTACCGTGCCGGACGCGACGAGCTTGGTATGCTCCAGGATGGCCACAGCGTGATGTTCGTCACCCACGATCCTCAGGGGCTGCTCGACGAGTCGGTGCTGGCCGCCGCCGATCTCACTGTCACCCTGCCGCCGCTGACGCCTTCCCTGCTGCGCAAGACCATCCGGCGCGTGACCGGCGGTGTCGCCCGGGGTGTGTCCAATCAGATGGCCCGGCTGAGCCTCGATATTGTTCTTGCCTCGATCCGTCCCGGCCTGCGCGCCGGCGCGTGCGTGGCCAATCTGCAAAGGGCGCTCGAACGTAAAAATACAGCACCGTCCGCCAATGTCCCGCGTCTCGATCAGCTCCCGCTGACCGGACCGGTGCGCACCTGGTCGGATCAGCTGCTGCGCGACCTTAGCGCAGTCGAGGCAGGGAGCCTCCAGCCCGAGCAGGTGCCCTATATTGCCCTCGAGGGCCCTCCGGGGACCGGCAAGACCCTGATTGCCAACAGTCTTGCCGCGACCGCTGGCTGGACGTTTGTGCCCACCAGTATCGGAAGCTGGTTCGCCACGGGGGACGGGGCTCTGGGTGGCGTCGCGCGCAACCTGAAGTCCTTTGTCGACCAGGTCCTGTCGTCCGAACCGGCCATCGGCTTCCTCGATGAACTCGACGCGCTCCCCGACCGCGAAACCATGGACAGCCGGGGGAGGGATTGGTGGACACCGGTCATCACCCTGTTCCTCACCGAAATCGATAGGCTGAGAAAGTCCGGCCGAAAAGTCCTGTTGATCGGAGCGACCAATTATTATGAGCGGCTGGACTCGGCCCTGATCCGTCCGGGCCGTTTGCAGCAGCGAGTCTCCGTGTTCCCGCCAGCGACCGAGGAGGAGGTTCTCGCCGTCCTGCGCTACTGGCTCGGTAACGAGCTTGCCGATACCGATATCGGCAAGCTCGGCCGCCTCGGGCTCGGGGCAACGCCGGCCGCTATCGAGGGATGGGTCAAGCAGGCGCGCGCAGTCGCCCGATCGGAAAACCGCGCTCTGGCCGTTTCCGATCTCGTCACGCAGATGGCCCCCAAGGACAACCGCTCCCCCGCCGACATCCGCGCGATCGCCATCCACGAGATCGGTCATGCCCTGGTGGCGCACCGGCTAGGTCAGACGGTGGATATGGTGACCATCGTCCCCTCAGGATCGGCTGGTGGCTTCACACGCACCGGCCTGCCCACCATCGTGCCCACGCGCGCGGTTCTCGAGGACATCGTGACTGTGGCCTTGGGCGGTCGTGCCGCCGACATGGTTGTGGGTGCGGGCGCCAATGCCGGTGCGGAATCCGATCTCGCCCATGCCACCGAACTGCTGCTCAACGCCTATGAGAGCCAGGGTCTTGGCGATACGCTGGTCTCACGCCGCATTGCCCAGCGCGGTATCCGCTCCGATAGCCTTCTCGCTGCAGTGGACAACGACCTCAAGCGCCTGCTGGACCGCGCCGTCGCCATCATTGCCCAGGAGCGTGACGCCGTGCTCACGCTGGCCGGTCGCCTCGTCGACGACAGGATTATGTCCGGTGCCGAACTGACTGCCGTATTGGGAGCCCGGGCGAAGGCCCGGTCCGCCCCGGCGTCACGCGCCTGTAATCGTGCAGGCATAGGAGGTTTCAATGCCATGGTAAGCGATCCGATTCAAAAGCAGGGAACGGAGGGATATAACCCCGATTAAGCAGGACGTGCTCTAGCAGGTCGGTCGCGACATTATCCTGTCCATGGTCCGTAGGTCGCGGCCTCACGCTGACGAGCGAGGCCACGACTGTTGCGCCGTCTCCTGGCATCATCTATCGGGAGCTCTCGGGCGAGATCTTGCCGTTCAACATGGTCTGGTCCACCCTAAACTATAACCGCGCATGCCGACGGCTGCTGAGTCTGGCGCGCACCCTGGGCCTCACGCCAAGGGCATCTCACCAGTCAGCCTGACATCGGCGACGGACCGAGCAAGCCGAGGTCCACCTTGCTATTCGACGGACTTCTCGACAAACCCAAGCGTGTTGGCGTTTTCGACCAGCGTTCGCACCTTGGCGCGGTCGAGACCGGAGGGAACCTCGGCCTCGATTTCGAGCCTGAGCTTCACATCGCTTCCGGGCAGTGTCGTGAGCTGCTCGACAATGGCCTCGACGATCTGGTGCATGTCTCTCGCCGGCCTCTCGGCGGAAATCATCACCGTACCGGTAAATCGCGTCGGCTTCCGTTCGGCGGGAGTTGGCTCGGATTTGCCGCCAGTGGGCTGCTCGCCCGTAGCCGGCGTTCCGTCCCCCGGCTCCGCGGCAGTGCCTGCCGGCCCCGGCTGGACGGGTGTCGGGCGATGCGCCTCCGCGACGTCCGGCTTTACGATGACGCTGTCGCTATCGATGACAACAACGGCGTTGCCCGCGCGCTCGATTGCCAGACCCAGATAGGTGTCCGTCTTCTCATCCCATCGTTCGGCATATGCGAAGGGGCCAGGAATCATGGCGCTCACGGCCGCTTGCACGGCTTTGACCAGGACGTCCTGATTCTTCACGCGCGGGAGGTAGATGTAGCGGTTGAGGTACTCCCGCAGGTCTTTCAGAGAGAGATGCGGCTTGCCATTCCAGATGTATTTCTGAAGATCACGATCAAGCCGCGCCGGTCCCAACTCGGTCAGCAGACCCTCCTCGGCCACTAGCTTCTTGCTCGCCCGCGCCAGCAGACCGTCCTGCGCTGGAATCTTGCCGGAAGCCCACTCTACATCAGCTTGGGCACTTTCCTGGACTGGATAGTGCAGGTAGCACCACGCCTCCTTGAGGCGGGTTTTCATCGTCTCGTTGGATTCGGCCAGCTTGGCCTTTGCGAGCGCGCTATCGCTCTGGGTGAGGTTGAGCCGTTCGGTGTCACGAACAATCTCGCCCCAAGCCAGGGAGGCGCGCACGGCATCCTTCAGGTTGTCGAGCTGGCGAGCATCCGCGGCGATGAACACCAGCATGTTGCGATAGACGCGCGGCGTGCTGCCGCGCTGCATCAGGATGTCCTTCGCCTCGATCAGGGCGTCAGAGCCGTCACGGCCATTGTGCGGGTGCGCGACGCCGAGCACAACGGCTCGCACTCCGCCAGCTTCGTCAGGCACTTCGGCCGAGGCGGCAGGAGCTACCTGCACGGCATCGAAATGCCCGCGATCTGCAAGGCCATTCACAAATCGTCCGAGCTCGGTGTCGATCGTGACGTCGACAAGAGCAGCCTCTACCTGGGCTGCTTTGTCTGCCGCGATGCGGTTGAGGCTCGCCGACATCGAGTACCAGTACCGGCCAAGATCGGCGTGCATAAACTTGGCCTGGTTGGTGAGCCGCCGGAGGGCGTCGCCGAAGATCGCGGGGCGCTCGCCAGGCTGCACCACGCCCAGATTGATCTGTTTGTCGTCAAGGCCGGTGTTCTGCTGCTGGGCGGTGGGCGCCGTTCCCATAAAGATCGCGCGGGCAACTCGCCGCGTCGCCGAGTACCGATTCAAGTTCGGCGCCGACTGGTCGATCTTGTAGGGCGTGGATGCCGTGCCATCGACATCGCCTGCGATGATCGATTGCCAACTCACGTCCAGATAATGGAGCAGTTCAGGTTCCACGCGCGGCGAGCTCACCGCCACGCTGCCGGGCATGATCATCACCGACGGATCGCCGCTCATCCACAGCTCGTGGATGGCCTGCGCCATCAGGCGCAGTACGCCGCGCGTGCGCTGGAATTTCTCAAGCGAGCCCCAGCTCGTGTAGAGCTGATCGAACAGTTCGGGATGGATCGGATAGGCCTTCTCCAGCTTGCGCCGGTAGTCCTCATCCGAGCAGCCTTGCGGGAAGTCGTTGGCATTTTCGCGATAGAGCTTGGCGAACTGCTTCAGCGTGTTGTCGCGATGGTGGAACTTGTCGCCGGGAATTTCCTTGAACAGCCGCCGCCGAACGATTTCATAGCTTTCCTCCTGGCTCGCGGGGCGCCACGAGGATTCTACCCGGCTGAAGGTCTGCTTGAGGCGCGCGAGCGCTTCCTGACCGCCTTCGCCGCCAACCTCGATCTGCGACGCTGGCAAAGATGCGACCAGTAGGGTCTGGGGGCTGGCCTTCACGGCCTCTGTGAGCGACTGGACAAAAGAGAGGTTCGCGTCGAACGAACCGGAGGGCAGCCCTTCGACCTTGTAGATTTGCCGGAGATAGGCGACCCATTCGTCGATCAGAATAAGGCAGGGCGCATACTTCTTGAAGATCGCCTCGAGCAGGTGCGAACCGGGCGCGATGCCATTGGCATCGTTCTCTGCGACCATGTCGAAGGCTTCTGCGCCCCCAAGCTGCCACGCCAGCTCGCCCCAGGTCGTGCGGATCTTGCGGCCGCCTTCAGCGTTCAGCACGTCCTGAGGCCCCCGGGACGTACCAACCAGCACCGCGCGGTTGATGCCTGCGGGAACGCTCAACCCGTTCTCATCCAGTAGCCGGTCCAGTCCCGACAGGTCCTGAACCGGCGTGCCGCCCGCCATATGGTAGAGGGCCAGCATCGAGTGCGTCTTGCCGCCGCCGAAGTTAGTTTGCAGCTCGACGACCGGATCTCCACCGCTACCTGAAAGCCGCTTGGCCGCGCCGACCAGAAGCGTACTCAGGCCCTCCGTCAGATAGGTCCGGCTGAAAAACTGCTTGGGATCGCGATATTCGGCCGGGGCGCTGCCAGCGTGGACCTTGGCGAGGTCGGCCGCAAACTCAGCCTGCTGAAACTCTCCGGTGGCCACGTCGGGATGGGGCTCAACGATCTCGCGCCATGGGAGCAGACCGGCCACGGTCTCTACGGAGATTTCGAGGCGCTGGGTCTTGCGGCGCTCCTCGTTGCGCTGAAGCTCGGTGAACTTCGTGCGCAGGATGGTATCCCGCATCTTGGAAAGCTGTGCGGCGACTTCGCCAGCGCTGATCGCTTCCATCAGTCGGCGCATGGAATCGAGCGCTCGCTCGGCATCGTCGTAAGTAAAGTTTTCGTTATGCGATAGCTTGTTGCGGACTTCGAGAAGCTCGGACACGTATGACCGTTCAGGATGGCCAAGGACAGTGGCGAAGGCGTCCTTCCAGAAGGCCATCATGGCCTTCAGCAATCCTTGCTGATCCCAGCCGACTTGGCCCGCAGAATTCGGCTTCAAGCCCTGGACACGCTGGACCACCTCCACTTGCCAGTGACCCGTGATCGAGCTTTCCAGCCGCTTTTCGACGAAGGGAATGAGCGCCGCTGGCAGCAGCTCCATTCCCTCAAATACATATTGGCGTGTACTCTTGGCCACGTCCGTACCCCCTTAAATGTCCAGCCGGATCTGGCGATCGCCGCTCGTGTCGTGGATTGCCGCCGTCTGCCGCGTCAGTTCCGCCCAGTCTGCGATCAAAGCGTTGTAGGCGGTGGCCTCCTTCGCATCCTTCCGCTTGTTCGCGCAGATGTCGTAAAGGCAGTAGGCGAGATCCTTCACCGCCTCGGCGTGCGTGTTGATCTTCTTCAAAAGCACGGCTGTATCGTGAGATATGCCATCTTTCTCATGCTGTCGGACCAGATGCTGGAGGCATTCCCACACCGTCAAATGGCGGTCTTCCTCAGGCTCCCAATCGTCATCGAGTTCATCGCGGGAGAAGATGCGGACCTTACCGGCGGCGCTTTCGACGATGCCAGCGTGCTTGACGCTGTCGACAGAAATGCCGCGCGCACGGGCGAGATTGTCGGCGACACCGTAGTCCCCCTTGCCGTTTCCGTTCTGCTCGAACCAAGTGATGGCGAAGCGCGTGTCGGCGTCGAACTCGCCCTGAATGCCTCCAAGATACTCGTCGAGTTCACGATTGATGAGTTGCAGCGCGGTCTTCACGCTCATCGGACTGTCGTCGGATTCCAGCACGGCCTTGTAGCGCGAGAAAACGCCCATGCCGGGGCCGATCGCCGACTGCGGCATGTCGGCCGGGGCGATGTTCGCGGCCTGGAGCTCGGCGATGGCTGGGGGCAATTCGCGCTTGAGAGCACGGATGAATTCTGCGCGAGTGATGACCTCGGCCGTTGCCTCCTTCTTGCGACATACGAGCACGACCGAGTTGGCCAAGGCATTGGTGCCCGAGGCAATCATGCGGTTCGCCATTTCGGTACGAATTGGCCATGTGCCGACGACCGCATACCCAGCTTCGACCACCGCTTGCAGGAAGGTCGCCCAGCCCGTCGAACTGATGCCTTCCTGATCGATCTCGCTCTGCTTGAAAGCATAGTAGATCGCTGTGGGAAACTCAGCAGAGGACTGCTCAGACATTCCTTGAATGGCTTTCCCCATACCTTCCAAGAAGAAGGCTTCGGCCCGTTCTTTCGTACCGTGCCGATATGGTGTCGCTACCAGTTCTTCGGATTTTGGTGTGGCCAGTACGCCGAATAGCTCCGGATAGGTGTTTCGCAGGGATCTCCGCATCCACGCATAGAAGTAGTCTGAGAGATCGGCGTATCCGATGTTGTCGTAGTATGGCGGATCGGTAGAGATCACAGTTCCCGCCGGATAATTGGCGGACTGAGCGTCCTGTTGCACGATGCGCCCGGGGGCAGCCAATTGCAGCTGGTCGAGTGTCTTGAAGCCCCATTCAACGCAGTTCCCCCAGTTTCCTGTGGAATGTGAGAACGGATTAGCTTCGGTAAAGTCCCATGTCATTGGAAGCGCTTGGCGGCCAAATGCATTCCGAATAATTTCCCGTCCGTGGTGCCAAGATGTAATGGTTGAGTGATAGTCTGTCATTTTAGAGATGCCGAAAGCGAAGAAGACGCTGACGGCTTCTGCATAGGCAAGACCATCCGACCCGCCCTCTGCCAGAGGCTCGCCATTACCTTTCCTTCCGGCTGCCACCGCATCCGCTCTGATTTGATCCCGCGCTTCGGAGATCAGGTCGCAGAACGTATTCAACGCTACTAACTGGCGAGACGTGAAGAGGTCGCCGAACGTATTCAAACCATAGTTCGGTGTCTTGAAGTCCCGAGGATTCTCTGGAAGCTCTGTCTCAGGTTTCCAATCGGGGACCGCTGATAGTGCGATTTCCTTGTGATGTGGCGATGGCGCCAAGTAGGCTCGACCGCCCTTTCTCTCAGCGACGATCGCGATGAGTTCTTGGCCCATTTTGCCGGTCTTTCCAGCATTCCGAATGTGGTCGTAAGGAATTGCAGCATCTGACATGATACAGCGAAACGCCTGACGCTTTCCTGCTGTGGTGCCCAGCGCCGCTGCCTCAAGTTCTGATTTCGTCCCGCCTCTACGCACCCTGTAGGTGATGGTCTTTGTGCCCCGGTCCGCGATGGGCTCGATCCATGTTTCTTTTCCCTTCTTCGAGCTCAGCATGAAGCTGGAGATCAGTGGAACCTGCACATTCGCAAAGGCCGGGTCCGGGCTCGGCACCGTCCGCGCCCAGATCCAGGCGATCACGGTCCCCTTGCCGCCGCCATAGTCCTTGGACAGGTCCACCTGGGGGTAGAGATGCCCGATGCGCTCCCACGCCTTCTCGCGAATCCATGCGCCGTAATATTTCACGTCCTCGGCCAGCCCTTCGGAGTTACGGTAGAACGACCGCTCCTTGATGCCGGGATGGATGGGGGACATGTCCTTGAACTTCGGCGGGATCTCGATCATCGCCTTGCCGATCATCACAGCCACCGGGTTCAGGTCGGACCCATAGGCGGGCAGGCCCAGCCGCTGCGCCTCCAGCGGGATCGACCCGCCGCCCGAAAACGGGTCATAGACCGGGGGCAGCTCGCCGCCGCAGCTGCGCCGGATCTCGGCCCGCGCGCGCTCCAGCACCTCCTCATTGGTCGAGTTCTCCCACTTCACCAGTTCCTCAATGATGGTGAAGAGACGCTTCCGTTCGATCTCGACCGCCACATCCTCCAGTGTCGGCTCGGGCGCATTCGCCGCCGTCCCCTGCGCTGAGGCCTTGCTCTTCTCCCAGGCGGCTAGGCGCTCCGGTAGCTCCGCCTCCGCCTGAGCACGGAGTTTTGAGTCGGCGAGCAGTTCATCGACACGAGAAGAAGGGTCATCGACGAGCTGGGCGAAAAGTACAGCCCGGCACGCCGCCAGCGGTCGTCGCGCCCACCACAGATGCAGCGTGGACGGATGCCCATGCCGGATCGACTTCTCACGAGCCGACGCCGCGTTGATCGCTTCGAGCGGGATGGCGACTTCGATGAGTTTCTTTCTGTATGTCATTGTGGCCCTACGTGATGTCGTTCTTGAGGTGTCCGGGAAAGTATCCGACGACAACACGGCCGGTCTCAGCGTCCCAGAAATAGTATAGGCGGAAGCCCAGCCGCCCATCGCGGCTGTTGCTGCCTTTCAGATGCCAATCAAGCTCGCGCGTAGAGTCCTGATAGCGAATGAAATATGCTCCTCCAAAGTTCTTTGCCTTGTTTTCTTGGGCAAAGCATCGAGTATTTTCCAAACCAAGCTCCCCGAGCCTTTGCTCAAAAGCATTCTTGTGCTCGATACCGCCGATGCGGCGCATGGGGACATAGAGATTCCGCATCATCAGGAGCGCGTTGTAGACAAGTGCGACATCCTTGAAATCTGAACCCCTCGCAGCCTTGATCGCCTTGGGATGCAGCTCCACTTGGCCACTCAAGTGAGCTTGGGCCCAGGTCTCGATCTCGTCCAAGCTGTCCGGAAAAATCGGCTCTGCGCTCTTCGGGTGCTCTGAAAGCACCGCATCAAGGCGTGCCTGGAGCGCCATATAGCTCGCCTTAATCTGCCGCAATTCCGACAGAGCCTGTTGCCGCTCGGCGTCGGCGTTAAGCGCCAGCTCAAGACTGGCTTCGGCCTCTTGCTTCGCTGCGCGCAACTCCTCGTCTGCAAGCCGCAAAAGCTCGGCGTCGCCTTGCCCTTCGGCGGAGGCGCTTTCGCGAGCCCGTTGCGCCGCAATGCGCTTGACGTGCTGAAACGACGGTTGCTCCCGTTCGAGAACGTCGCGCGGGCGAGTGATCCGAAGGGCCTGCTCAACGAGGAAATCCGCAAAGGTTGAGCCGACAATATCTCCCCAGTCGGCGATGCGTGCGGCAGTCGCGACTGGATGGTCGGTCGGGAGATGCGCGTCTGGGCTAAAGCCGGGATTGTAGGTTCGAACTGCCTGGCGATAGACCGAGAACTCTCGCCCCACGCGGTTCGTCAAAGAGAATGCCGCTTCGGATGTAATGACAACCGCATGCACAAATCCGACCGTCCTTCGGATGAAGGGGGGGACCGGAATTGCCGTCTCGTCGGCGTTTTCGCTTCCCTCTGGTGTAGCGAAGACGACGACGGGATGATGGCGATGCGGCGCTTCCAGAAAGGCTACAAGCTCATCGACATCCTGTTCTGACTCCACGAGCCACGGATCAGCCGATGTCGGGCGGCCATCAAGATAGGCGTCCTGCGTAAATGCAACGCCACGAACGAAATTGGGTATCGAGCGAGGAATCGGCTCGGCGCTTCCCCGCTGTGCGCCGATGAGACGAACTCCGAAAACTGCTTCCGTGGCGCTCCGCTCCGCGATACCTACCTCGGTAGTCCAGATGCGCGACGTATCTTTGAGTCGCTCGCGCAGTCTGAACGCCCAATACCGAGGCTCTTCCAGCTTGATCGCCTCGGCCTGTTCAGAATTGTCCTGATCAATCTCAAAGGAATCCCCATCCCAAGCGCCGGCGGGAATATTTCTCAGGTTTCTGCCGGGATCGAATCCCCACCTCAAAACTCGCTTTTGCAGCTCACGGAAAATGTCGGGACCACGAACAACAAGCCCGACCTGCGACGCGATTTGCACGAAGATGCGCTGCTCAGCGTCATGCACGGAAATGTTCTCAGCAGTCTGCCTCATGTGATCCCCCCTTTATGCCGGCTCTCGCGCCCGCTCCAGCAGGCGTCGGAGGTCGAACTGGATCGCGGTTTCGAGGAACGACGGCTCCCGCTCGACGAGCGGGCCGCGCACATAGCGCGGCGCATGAGCGAAGCCGCCATTGACGGAGACGATCGCCAGGATGAACTTCTCCGGCTCGTGCAGCGAAGTGATGATCTCTTGCCGCGTGATCATCACGGTGTCAGCGCCGTCGATGCGTCCTTTGACCTCGATGAAGCGCAGGTGCCCCGATTTCGGATCGTGCGACGCGATATCGTAGCCAATCTTTTGTGCGGAGACGTCGACAGGAACATGCCCGAGCGCGCGTTCTGCGGTCATGACCGCTTCCATCGCGGCGAGTTCGATCGCGCGCCGCGCCGCCGGGTCTTCGGCGAAGCGGTTGGGTACGGTTGGTGATTGACGAGCGACAAGAAGACCTCGCGGAATGACCACCATCCCGCCACGCACGCGGGGTGGCTGCGAAGTGATGAACCGCTCCCGCTCCAGTTGGTCCATTCGGCGCTTCTGGCGCTCGGCCAGTTCCTCGGCGCGTCGCTGGGCATTTTGCCAGCTCAGCCGTGCCTTCTTGCCGGCCTTCTCTTCCTCTTTCAGCTCGAAGGCCCGGGAATCCCAGTAATTGATTTCCTTCTTGAGCCGGGCGCGAACCTCCTGTTCGACCTTGTCGATCTCCGGAAGGCGGCGGGCCTTGATCTCCGCGACATGCCCCTGTGCCAGCTCCACGGTGGCGAAGCGGATGGCTGTCTTCTCAAGCTCACTCGTCAGCCAATCCTCATCCAGCAGGTCGCTGACGGCCTCGATCTCTTCGGTAGTTGCGGGGCGAAGGTTGAGATGCGGCGCGATACCAGCGTTGACCGCTTCACCCGCCTTGTCGATCGCGGTGAACTGGAGGCGTTGCGAGATCACATTCGGTTTGCCGCCGCTCGTCATCCGTCCATCCTGCACGGTGTGTTCCAGAAGGAAGATCGCCGAGAGGCTATCGCCCGGGTCAGTATCATCGACCAGGATCGCGCCCTGTCGCATGATCTGCTCATACTGCTCGCGGATCAGGCTAATCACCGCTTCTAGCAGCGGGTGCCCAGGACAGATGAAGGCCGCTACCGGCTGCTGGTTGATCAGGCCCTTTTCGAAGCAGATCCGCTCATACTGCTTTTGAATCGGCGCGCCGGTGCCGATCTGCCGATCGCGTTCGCGGATGCGCCCCGGCACATGAGTCACTTCCCAACGTCCCTCCTCGCGGCGCTTGAGGCGGCCGCCGAGATGCTGGAATGCCTCAACGAAGAAGCTCTGGATGTGATGCGGCTGAAGGCGCAGTGCTTCGGCCCGTTCCATCTCAAGCCGCAGTTCCTCGACCTTGGCTTCGGACATGGTATCGTTAGTCAGAGCCCGGCGTCGAAGCAGCTCAAGCAGGTGAGTCTGGTCGACCGCGCCATCGACCTGTTGCAGAAGGCGAGCCTTCACCTCGTCCTGCTCGCCATACTGAATCGCCTGGAACAGAAGGTCCTTGAGTGCGGTGCCCTCGAACAATTCGCCAAGCACGTCATAGACGCGCCCACCCAGGGCCTCTCGCGCAGCCTCCAGCTTCTCGAGGAGGCGGGCATAGACTTCGCCCTCGCGCGTGTCGGCCGCGACTAGGTTCCAGAGGTGGCAAACCTCCGTCTGGCCGATGCGATGGATGCGGCCGAAGCGTTGTTCGATCTTGTTGGGATTCCAAGGCAGGTCGTAATTGACCATCAGATGCCCGCGTTGGAGGTTGACGCCTTCGCCGGCGGCATCGTTCGCGATCAGCACGAGCAGGTCCTTGTCCTGCATGAAGCGTTCGACCACCTTGCGGCGTTCCTCGCGTGATACGCCGCCGTGGATCACATCGACCGCTTCGGGGTTGCCAAGACGCGCGCGCACCTTTTCGAGCAGGTAGTTCAGGGTATCCTTCGGTTCGGTGAAGATGATCAGCTTTCGGCGGTTCTTGGCCGAGTCGATCATCAAATCATCGTCGAGGATGCGGTTGAGCTGGCTCCATTTCGTGTCCACGCCGGAACGCAGCACGCCAAGCGCCATGGCTTCGAGGCTTTTCAGCGTCTCGACCTCAAGAACGAGCTGCTCCACAGTCTCGGCGGTCGTCGCACCGGTGGAGATCAGGTCCTCGAGCTCGTCGATTTCCTCTTGCCCATATTCCTCGATGTTGCGCAGGATGTCTGCATTGACCGCCCGCTCGTCGAAGCTAGCCCGGCGACCCTTCGTAGCAAGGCGCACCTCGCTGAGCTCGCTTTCCAGACGCTCGCGGCGGCGCTTCAGCGACTGGTAGATTGCGGCCGGCGAAGACGCCAGGCGGCGCTGGAGGATCTGCAAGGCGAAGCCAACATTGTTCCGCTTCTTGCCGTCGCCCTCGGCAAAACGCTGTACGCGGTTCATCTCGGTCCGCACGTACTCGGTGACCGCCGTATAAAGCGCGGCCTCACCCTCGGAGAGCTCATACTTGACAGTGTAGGCCCGACGCTCGGGAAACAGCGGCCGGCCATCGAATTTGAGCAGTTCCTCCTTGGTCAGCCGCCGCATCATGTCTTCTGTATCGGCATAATGGACGCCATCGCGGAACCGGCCCTCGAAACGGTCACCGTCAAGCAGGGCCATGAAGAGCTGGAAGTCCTCTTCCTTGCCGTTGTGCGGTGTCGCCGACATCAGCAGCAGGTGGCGGCAGGCCTGGCCGAGCTTCTGGCCGATCTGGTATCTCTTGGTGTATTTGACTTCACCGCCGAAATAGGTGGCCGACATGCGGTGCGCTTCGTCGCAGATGATCAGGTCCCATTCCTGTGCGCTCATGAGCTTGTCCTGGAGATTTTCATTGCGTGCCAGGACGTCGAGACGCACGATCAGCCGGTTGCGGTCGGAGAACGGATTGCCGGATCGCGACGTCTCGATCATGTCGCGCGTCAGGATGTCGAATTCCAGATTGAACTTCTGGCCAAGCTCGTCCTGCCACTGCTCGACAAGGCTGCCTGGCGCTACGACGAGGCACCGTTCGAGATCGCTGCGCGCGATCAGTTCCTTGATGAGAAGGCCAGCCATGATCGTCTTGCCTGCGCCGGGATCGTCGGCGAGGAGGAAGCGCAGCGGCTGACGGGGCAACATCTCGCCATAGACGGCCGAAATCTGATGCGGCAGCGGATCGACCAGGCTGGTATGGATCGCGAGATAGGGGTCGAAATAATGTGCAAGCTTGATCCGGTTGGCTTCCGTGACCAGCCGCAGCAATGCGCCGTCGGCATCGAAGGACCAGGGGCGGCCCGTTTTCTCGACTTCGAGCCGGTGTTCGTCGTCACGATAAAGAATGGATTCGGCAACGGTTCCACTGTGATCGCGGAAGACGACGCTAATGGCTTGGTCGCCGATCCAGTCAACGGAAACAACCTGAACCGGCTGCGCGGACGCAATGCCGCGGACGGACGCGCCGTTCTTGATGTTTTCGAGTCTCGCCCCCATTAGCCGACTTGCCTCCCAAAAGCGGTCATAGCTGATATTCCGCCTGTTCCAGCGCTGCCTCGGTTTCCTTCCGGTTCACCGTAACGATGTGCTGTGTACGAGCACTTTGTTTTGCGGCATCGCCAAGCAGGCCAAGTCGTTTGAGCACATAGAACAGCATGGCGTAGCGGACGGAGAGGGTGCCGTTGCCATGTTCAAGCCCATAATCCTTGACGACAACTTTCTTTTGGCTCTCCGTCAAGTCGGGATGTGGGCCGATGACGACATCAAAGAAATTGTTCCAGAGCCAGTCCTCATCCCCGGAAGCTCCAGGCCTGTCCTTTCGCCCTACATCAAGGATGCGCGGCAGCAGAAAGTCCTTGAACTTGTGCTCAAGATGGCAATAGGCCCGCGCGTGCCAGCGGAAGCCGTCGTAGCCAAAGGCGTGCGGTGTGATCCTGCGCCATATCGGATCAGGCCGCGACCGGTTCATCGACTGATAATAGATGTCCAGCGAAGCACCTTCGCGGGTGGCATCGAGGACATTCCTTAGAACCTCGATATCGATGTCGCGCTTGGGCGTAAGTGCTACATCGGTGTTTGGCAGCACCGCTATCAGCGAATCATGGGCCGGGACGGTCCCTTCTGCGACAGAGCGGAGCTGGGCAAGGTACACATAAGGGTCAGGATCGAGGAAGCGTAGAACAAACCTCTCGGCCGCGACATAGCGCTTGCCGCGTGTGTCGTACACCATATTGCCCGGCGCCCGCTCTTGGTAGAGGGTCAGATCCTTCGACGCTTGCGGAACAGAGACGCCAAAAAAATCAACGATATCGGCGCGGTTGATCGCTCCCTCCCAGAACAGGCGGAACTCGATAAACTCAAGTCGTTGCTCGACGCCCCAGCGCACTGATAGCCTCATAAGGTTAGAAACTATACATACCTTGACAAGGTGTGTGTATAGTTTTTATAAGCATTGGGGCGACGTTAGTCAATGGGGGGTAGTTGCAATGCGATGCCGATATGTCACCGGGCATCCGAGGGTGGTGGTCAGCCTGAGCTTTAGCGCGGCGGTGAACACCGCATCGGCATTGCCCCAACTGTCGACCCAGAACGCGCCCCGAGATGGAGATCGGCCATGACCAATGCGCATCGATCCACCCTGATCGTTAACGGCCGCCTGGCCTCGCGGGAGAGCCGTCTGGCGGCGGGTCGCGACGGTCGCCACGGCCTCCAGATCATGTCCTTCGAGCAGGCCGCCGTCCGGCTGGCGGGCGGCTTCGCCCGCCCTATCGATGATGAGAACCTGCGCGCGGCCATCCAGGCGGCCTTGCGCGCCACGCCGATGGGTGAACTGGAGAGCATCAAGGCTCTTCCCGGCATGATCGACGCGGCAGCCGACACGCTCCACAAAGCCTGGCGCGCGGGCATCGATCTTGCCGCACGCGCGGCGGATCATTCGCGTCTCGACGCTATCGCGCGCCTGGAAGCAGCGGTTCTCGACCAGCTTTCGCCCGGCATGATGCGGCCTCTCGACATCGTCACCGCCGCGACTGCCCGCGTTGCTCATGCGCCGGCGGTCCTCGGCCCCATGGAAATCGTCGGCCTTACTGAACTCTCGCCCTGCTGGCGGCCGCTGCTTCAGGCCCTCACAGACCATATCCCGGTGGAGTG
The DNA here is from genome assembly GCF_031202305.1 of Pelagibacterium sp. 26DY04. NCBI lineage: Bacteria > Pseudomonadati > Pseudomonadota > Alphaproteobacteria > Hyphomicrobiales > Devosiaceae > Pelagibacterium > Pelagibacterium sp. 26DY04. The sequence goes on along the minus strand of NZ_CP101731.1, from coordinate 172,574 downwards.
GACGGCCGGCCCGAGGAGCGTTCCGGCATGGCTGGACGGCACGAGCGTTAGCATCACGCGCGCACCGGCGCAAACGCCAGGGATCAGCGCCGTCAGCGCGGCGACCGCCTATCACGAGGCCATCGAGGCGATGCGCTGGGCGCGCAGTCTGCTCGCAACTGGCGTCTCGCCCTCGGAGATCGCCATCGCGACCGCATCGCCCGCCGACTATGACGATCATTTCCTGGCCCTGCGCGCCGACGCGAACATCGACCTGCACTTCGTCCACGGCGTCCGTACCGTCACCACCCGCGAGGGTCAGACGGCCGCGGCGCTGGCCGACATCGTGGTCCGCGGCCTGTCGCAATCCCGGCTGCGGCGCCTCGCGGCGCTCTGCCGGGATAGCGGGCCATTCGAGACCCTGCCCGAAGGCTGGCTGCGGGTCCTGCCGACCGATGCGCCGCTCTCGACGCCGAGTGCCTGGAACCGCCTGCTGGTCCGCTTGACGCCGGAAGACTGGCCCGACGGCGCCGACCACGTTGCGGCGCTGCGCACGGCGGTTGAGACTCTGGCCAAAGGACCTGACGCCGCCAGCGAGATCGGAGAAGCCTTCCTCAAGGGCCGCGCGCTGGCGATCTGGCGCAAGGCTCTGCTCGCAGGCCCCGCCGCCTCGATCGACGCCACGCTGGAAACCCTGAAGCAGGACGACGGGCTGGAAGCGTGCGTCTGCGTCGCCTGGATGCCCGCCAGCGCGCTCGCCGCGTCGCCTCGCCGCTTCGTGCGACTCCTCGGCCTCAATTCCTCGCGCTGGCCGCGCGAGATCGCCGAGGACCGCCTGATCCCGGACCATATCATCCCGACCCCGGTGCTCGATCCGCTGCCGGTCAATCTCGCTGACCGCCGCGATTTCGAGACGATCCTCGCCACGACGGCCGATACCGTCGTTCTCTCGCGCGCCCGGCGCGACAGCGACGGGCGTCTGCTGGGCCGCAGCCCCCTGCTCGCCGGACGTGGCGACGAAACCTATCTGCGCCGCAATGCGACGCCAGCGCACGCCTTCAGCGAAACCGACCGCCTAATGGCCCGGCCCGAGGACTTCGCCGCCGATCCGCAAGCGGTCGGTGCGCAGAGCTGCTGGCGCGACTGGCGGCAGGCGGATATCACCCCCCATGACGGGCTCGTGCGGGCGGATCATCCGCTCGTTCTCGCCATCCTCGGCCGGACCCAGTCGGCCAGCTCGCTGCGCCGCCTGCTGCGCAATCCACTCAGCTTCGTGTGGGTCTATGCCTTCGGATGGCGCGAACCGCAGAGCAGCGCCGAACCGCTCGTGCTCGATGCGCTCGGGATCGGCGATCTCGTCCACATGGTTCTCGATCGCGCCTTGCGCGCCCTCGAAGCTGGAGGCGGTCTTGCCTCCGCCGACGCGGGAACCATTGACACGGCGGTGGCGCAGGCAGCTCAGGCCGTCGCCGCCGATTGGGAGAGCGAGCGTCCGGTTCCGCCGGCCGTCATCTGGGGGCGCACCCTCGACGACGCTCGCGTGATGGCGGGCCGCGCCCTGTCCTATGGCGATGATGTCCTGCCGGGCGCACGCTCCTACGGTGAGGTTCCCTTCGGCGGCTCGGAACCGAAATCTGACGCGGAAACGCCTTGGGATACGACCACGCCGGTCACGATCCCTGACACGGGCTTCAACATCGCCGGCTATATCGACCGACTCGACATCTCAGGCGACGGGAAGCGCGCGCTGGTACGCGACTACAAGACCGGCCGCCCCCCGCGCGGTGAGATCCGGCTGAACGGCGGACGCGAGCTTCAGCGCTGCCTCTATGCCTTCGCGGTGAAGGCGCTCCTCGGCGACGACGTCGCCATCAGTGCCTCGCTGCTCTATCCGCGCGAGCCCGTCGATCTTCAGCTTGACGATCCTGAGGCCGTGCTGGCGGAGATCACAGGCTATCTGCGCGCGGCAAGGGCAAGTCTCGCCGGCGGCGCCGCCCTGCCTGGCCCGGATACCGGCGGTGACTATGACGATCTGGCCTTCGCCCTGCCGGCCAACGCCAGCGCCACTTATTGCAAACGCAAGATGCCGGCCGTGACAGAGCGGCTTGGCGAACTCGCTCAGGTCTGGGAGGCGGAATGATGAGCAGCGTGTCCAAGGTGCTGAAGGACGACGGCGCGCGCCGGGATGCGATTAGCCTCCATGATCGCTCGATCCTGGTCGAAGCCGGTGCGGGTTCGGGTAAGACCGCCGTTATGGTCGGCCGCATCGCTGCCCTGCTGGCCGAAGGTGTCGCGCCGCGTTCCATCGCCGCCGTGACCTTCACCGAACTTGCCGCGAGCGAGTTGCTGTCGCGTGTCCGCGAGTTCGTTACCGACCTTTCGGCCGGCACCATCGCCACCGAATTGCGCGTGGCGCTGTCCGATGGGCTGACCCAGGCTCATCGCGACAATCTTGCCGCCGCCAGCGCCGCGATCGACGAGATCACCTGCTCGACCATCCACGGCTTCTGCCAGCGCCTCATCAAGCCCTATCCGGCGGAGGCCGACATTGATCCCGGCGCCGGCGTCATGGATCGCAACCAGGCCGATCTCACCTTCCTCGAGATTGTCGATGGCTGGCTGCGCGAACGCCTGTCCGGTGGCCAGGGCGTCATCCTGGCCGAGATGGTGCTGCACAGCCCCACCGAAACCGTGGCGCTCATCCATAAGATCGCCGAGAATCTGCGCCGCCGCCCCACGCTCGCGGCCCCGCCCGCCTCCCCGCTTGACGGCCACCTGACGGCGTTCCGACAGGCCGCCACGGATTTCGCTGGCTTCATGGATAGTGTGGTGGCGGCCGAGCCGGAAACGGTGATGATCGTCGAGCGGCTGGCCGAAATGGCGACTGCCTTGGCGAACGGTCCCGATCCCGCGACGCCTGCGGGTCTCGTCCGCCTCCTGACCGCGCGGCCCCACCCGGAGCTTTGCAAGAAGGATGGCGCTTTTTACACCTACCGCAAGAAGGGGAAGTGGGCTGCCGCGGCCAAGCAGGCGGGTCTCTCCAAGGCTGACGGCGACCGGCTGAACGCCACCGCCGAGACCCACTATACCACCTGCTGCGACGCCTGGGTTGGGTTGACGCAGGCCGCCTCCAGCCATGCCTTGGCGGCGCTGATCGACGAAGCGCGCCCGATCCTGCAACGCTATCGCGAGCACAAGCGCGCCAGTGCCCAGCTCGATTTCGACGATCTGATTTTCGCCGCGCGCGACTTGCTGCGCGACCATGATGCCGTGCGCCGTGCTCTGGGACAGCGTTTCGCCCATGTCCTCGTCGACGAGTTCCAGGACACCGATCCCCTGCAAACCGAAATCTTCTGGCGGTTGTGCGGCGAGCCGGTCGATGGCGATGCCGACTGGACCCGGTTCCAAATCCGGCCAGGTGCGCTTTTCCTGGTCGGCGACCCCAAGCAGGCGATCTATCGCTTCCGGGGCGCCGATGTCAGCGCCTATGTGCAGGCGCGCGACGCCTTCCGCGCCCAGGCCCCCGGCAGCCTCCTGTCGATCTCTACCAACTTCCGCTCTTGTGCCTCGATCCTCACCTTCGTCAACGAGCGTTTCGAGGCCGTCCTCTCGTCCGATGGGCAGCCGGGCTTCACCGCTCTCGACCCGTTCCATGACGATCGCGACGGCCTGTGCGTGGCGGCCCTCGATATCGCCGTGGCTGACGAAAGCGGCAAGGCCAGCGCAGAACAGCAGCGCGATGCCGAGGCCGATGCCATCGCCGAGCTGTGCGCCCGGCTGATCGAAAGCCACCCCATCATTGACCGTCGCAGCGGCATGGAGCGTCCCTGCCAACCGGGCGACATTGCCTTGCTGGCGCCGACCGGTGCAGAGCTGTGGCGCTACGAGGAGGCATTGGAGCGTCGCGGTATCCCCGTGGCAACGCAGGCCGGCAAGGGGCTGTTCCGCCGCCAGGAGATCCAGGATCTGATCGCGTTGACCCGTGTTCTGGCTGATCGCCGTGACACGCTGGCGCTCGGCGCGCTGCTGCGCGGGCCTCTGGTCGGCCTTACTGAAGAAGAATTGCTGGATATCATCTGGGCGCTTCCACGTTCGGAGGAAGAGCCGGATCGGATTCCGCGCCTGGATCTCAGCATCGATCCGGCCGTCATCGCCCACCCGCTCGCGCGCGAGATCATTGAGCGGCTGCAATCGCTCTCCCGGCGCAGCAACAGCACGACGCCGCATGCACTGCTCTCGCAGGCCGTGGACGTGATGCGCGTCCGTCCGCTCCTCCTTGAACGTCATCGCGGCCAGGCCGAGCGCGCACTCGCCAATGTCGATCTCTATCTCAGCCTGTCGACTGGTTACGAAGTGCGCGGCCTGCGCGCCTTTGCCGAGGCGATGGCAGCTGCGTGGTCTGAAGAGGCCCGTGCTGTCGAGGGACGGCCCGACGCGCAGGAAGAAGCGGTGGCGCTCTTCACCATGCACGCTGCCAAGGGGCTGGAATGGCCGATCGTCATTCCGGTCAACACCATGACCAGCGTCATGGCGCCCGACAGCGCCGTCATCGACCGCCAGCGCGAGACCTTCTATTGCCCGGTCCTCGGCGTCGCGCCCGAAGGCTACGAAACCGCGCGTCAGGCGGAAAAGGAGGAGCTGGACCGCGAACGCATCCGGCTCTGGTATGTCGCGGCCACCCGCGCTCGCGAACTCCTCGTCCTTCCCCGGCTCGACGTCACGCCGTCGAAATCGGCCTGGATCGGTCTCGTCGATCTGTCGCTCGCCGGCCTGCCAGGCCTGGACGTCTCTCACCTGCCTGCCGGCATCACGGCCGGAGGTGCAGGCGCGGGCAACATGCAGACGCGCGCCAGCTTCGCCGCCGAAGCCGAAGCCATCGCGGCCGCGCAGACGCGGTTGACCTGGCTTGTGCCCAGTCGCGATGAAAGCACCGCCGGGACCGTGTTGCGAGAAGAAGAAGCCGCGCTCTGGACGGGGGCGGCCGACGAGCAGCCTCCCGAACTGGAAGCCGCGGTTCTCGTGCAGGGCGGCCGCGAACGCGGGCTGATCCTCCATAAGCTCATGGAAGAGGTACTGACCGGCGAAACCCCAGAGACGGAGGCTGCCCTAATCGAACGAGCAGCCGACCTTATCCGTACTCTCGGTCAGTCTCCGGTCGCCGACCCGGCGACGGGACTGTCGGCTGATGAACTAGCTGAATGTGTCGTGCGGACGCTGGCCCTGCCCGACATCGCGGCCCTGCGACCGGGTCTGCTGGCGGAATTTCCCGTTTATTCTGCGCAGGCAGCCGACGGCGTGGAAACCGCAAAGGCCGGGATCGCCGACGCCCTGATCCTTACGACCGAGGGCCGCCCCGCCGTCGTTGTTGACTGGAAGAGCGATGTGACGCCGGCGCCGGGGACACTCGATCACTATCGCGCGCAGGTGCGAGCCTATCTCGACATGACCGGCGCCGAGCGCGGACTGATCGTGCTGATGACCTCCGGTTCCGTCATTCCCGTCCTGCCGACGAAGCCGACCGAGAGCGAGGCAGCCTGAGCCCATGTCATCTCTTGCCTGGATCGATTTCGATGAAGCTGAGCGGCAGCGTGCGCAACGCATCATGGCGCTCTTTCAGGAGCGCGAGACCCGCGACGAGCTGGGGCTGGGGGCGATCCGCGATTCCATCGCCGATCACCTCTTTCCGGGTACGAGCACGATCCAGACGCGCCTGCGATACATGCTGTTCATCCCCTGGCTCTATCGGGCGCTGGAGAAACGCGAAGTCCCCGAGGCGCAGCTCCGCGCCGAGGCGCGCGACACCGAAATCCGGCTTGCCGACGCCTTGAAAGCCGGCGGCGAGTCCAACGGCATTATCGGCCGCGATGCGGGACCGCGGCTCCAGCGGCTGCCGAGTTCCGTCTATTGGGCCGGGCTCGGCGCGTGGGGCATCCGGGTCTTTCCCGGCTCGCTCGACAGCTTGTTCGTCACCTTACGGGGCCGTGGCCGTTCGCGCGGCGCATCCGGCGGCGAAGACGCCCTGGCCGGCGCGCAGGCGCCCGCCGTCTGGAATCCGGCCTTGCCGCAGATGCCCGGCGACCTGCTCGAACGCGCCATCTTCCGCCTGACCACGGACGAGGCGCAATTCCTGATCGATCGCCTGGTCGCCAGCCAGCCCACCGCGCTACTCACGATGCTCGCGCGCGAAGGAATCGACGCGGACTGCGACTATATCTGGACGCATCCCCATCTGTCGGCGTTTCCACCTGCCGCGCGCCGCCTAGTCCAGCATGGGGAAATCTTCTCCCATGTGATGCACGGCGCAGCGTTGCTCTACAACCTCGCGCTCAGTGAACTGCGCCAGCGCGACGACTGGATCGACAACTATCGCGGTCGGCTTGACGCCTGGAGCGACGAACTCGATGCTAGCGCCGTCCGCGCGTGGTCGCTCGATGATTTCTGGAGCGTCGTGGAGCACCCGGCGCACGCCGTCCGACCGGCCGCCAAGCGCTTCGTGACCGAGTGGCGTGAGCTGGTTCTTGCCGGGACGGAGCAGGTGCTATCAGCACCCACGGCGCGGCATCTCGTCGAGGAGCGAGAACGCCGGCTCAAGACCAGCCAGTCCCGCTACGCCAATCACGCTGTCCGCGACCGCTGGACCGGCGCATCGGGCGCCGACCGCCTCAGCTTCCGCTGGGCGCAAGCCAAATCCCACCTGCGGGACCTCGCCCATGCTGAATAGGCGCAGCCTCGATCCCGAACAGCGAACGCTCTACGGTGCCAATCTTCAGCCACCGGCGGGCTACGTCTTCGACGCGGCGGTCGCTACGACCTTCTCGCTCGACTTCGAGACCACGCTCGCCGTGCCGGTCAGTCTGGCGCTCTTCGCCGCCGAGAACCGCGACGACATTCTCTCTCACCCTCTGGCGCTGCTGGAAGGGGCCGAGCGCATCGCCGGCCGCCTCGTCGTCTTTACCGACGCCGGCCATATCCAGGCGAGCGCCCGGCCGCATTCTCGCCTTTGCTCTTTGCTCGAACGCATCATCGTCGAGGTCGCCACCCCTCAAGGCGGGGCCTTCCATCCCAAGATGTGGGCGCTACGCTTCACGCCGCTTCGGCCCGAAGACCCGGCGCGCCTGCGCCTGCTCATCCTCTCCCGAAACCTGACGCGCGACCGCTCCTGGGATATTGCCGCCACCCTCGACGGCGTGATCACCAAGCAGCCCAAAGCCGTAAACCGCCCGGTCGCCGACTTCCTTCGCCAGCTCCCGAACCTCGCGACCGCCGGTGCTCCCGATGGAACGAAGACTCTCGTCAATGCACTGGCCGAAGACATGCGGCGCGCCGAATGGAGTCTGCCCGAGCCGTTCCAGAGTGTCTCCTTCGCGGTCAACGGCCTCGGCGGCAAGCCATGGCGCCCGGAACCCTGCGCTCGGCTGGGCGTGGTGTCACCGTTCTGCGACGATCAGACCCTGTCGATGCTCGCTGGCCTAGCCAGCGCCGAAAAGCCCATTTTCATCGGGCGATCCGACGAACTCGCTCAGGTGCCCGGCGTCACGTTGGATGGCTTTGCCCGCGTGGCCGTGCTCGACGAGATGGCTGCCACGGAAGATGGCGAAGAGGAGGACGCGACGGCCCTGCAAGGGCTCCACGCCAAGGCGTTCATCGCCGAGCGCGGCTGGGACACCGCGATCACCGTCGGCTCAGGAAACGCCACCCGGCCGGCGCTGCTGACCGGCAGCAATGTCGAGATCTTCACGACCCTGACTGGCAAGCGGTCGCGGGTCGGAAGCGTCGAGGAAATCCTTGGCGACAAAGGATTCGGCCGGCTGACGCGGCCGTTCGTCCGCGACGAGACGAGCGCCGCCGATGCCGCACAACGAGCCGCCGAGGCGCGTTTGGACCAGGCCCGGCGCGAGATTCGCCGCAGCGGCCTCAAGCTCTGTTGCGAGCGTGGCGAGCCCGCCGCCGATGGCTCGCCAGTCTGGCGGGTCTGGCTGGTCCCGTCCGAACCGCTTCCGCTTGCCGGGGTCGGCGTCTTGCGTGTTTGGCCCATCACGCGGGGCGAAGGGCATGCACGCGATGTGCTCGAGCCGCTTCGGCAGGGACAACCCGCCGACCTTGGCGCAATGCCCTTGGTCGACCTCACGCGCTTCCTCGCTTGTCACCTGACGGACGAGACGGAAGACGTCTCGATCCTGTTCAGCACCGGGCTCATGATGGAGGGACTGCCGGCCGAGCGTCACGCAGCCATCCTGCGCTGGGTGATCGACAGCAAGGACGCCTTCTTCCGCTATCTCCGTCTGCTCCTCTCCGAATTAGGCGATCCCTTCGCAGCCGCCCTTGCAGCGCAGGACGGTGCGGGTCAGGGAGCCTGGCGCGTGGCAAGCGATGACGCGCCGATCCTCGAGGAGATGGTTCGGGCCTTCTGCCGGGGCGGCGACCAGCTCCGCGCCATCGAACGGCTGATCGCGCGCCTAGAAGCCGGCGACGGCGTCGATACCGATCCGATTCCGGCTGAGTTCCGCGCGCTCTGGAACACCTTCCGAATTGCGCTCGCCACCCAGGATGCCGCTCATGCCGAATAAACGGTTCCGCGCCGATGCGGCGCTCGCTCCTCTCAAGGCATTTCAGCGGCGCACCGTCGATTATGTCTTCGATCGGCTCTATGGCCAGGACGATCCAGTCCGCCAGTTCCTGGTCGCCGACGAAGTCGGCCTCGGTAAAACGATGGTGGCGCGCGGGGTCATCGCCCGCATGATCGAGCACCTGTGGGACACCACCAAACGGATCGACATCCTCTACATCTGCTCGAACCAGGCGATCGCCGCCCAGAACCTCAACCGCTTGAACGTCCTTGGGCGGCGCGAGCTGGCCTTGCCAACCCGCATGACCCTCGTTCCCCTGCAACTGCGCGACCAGGTGGGCCTCGACGCCAACAAGGTGAACTTCATCAGCCTGACGCCGGGCACGACCTTCGATCTGCGCTCCGCGACGGGCGTGACCCAGGAACGCGCTCTGCTGTGCCATCTCCTGCGCGATCTCGTGACGCGCCCGCGGGGCCTGCACAACCTGTTGCAGGTCACAGCCGGCATCGACGGCTGGAACAGCGCCGTGGACAATCTCACCCTCGAAGGCGTCGACAAGCGCATCATCGAGCGCTTCCGCCGCGACGTGCAGGCGGATCGCGACCTCTTCGAGGAACTCGAACGGGTTTGCGAACTCTTCCCGCGCCGCCGGGACGCCTATCCCCCGGAGATGACACAGCCCCGCAACAGCCTGGTCGCCCGACTCCGCGCCAAACTGTCCCATGCCTGCGTGGACGCGCTGCAACCCGACCTCATCATCATGGACGAGTTCCAGCGGTTTCGGGATCTGCTGCACGGCGACAGCGACGCGGCAATCCTCGCGCGCGAACTGTTCGACTATTCAGGAGGCGACGGGCACGCCGCCCGCACCCTGCTTCTCTCCGCCACGCCCTATCGGATGCTCACGCTCGCCGGCGACGAGCCAGACGAAGGCGATCACTATCAGGACTTCCTGGAGACACTGAGTTTCCTCTACGGCCGGGAAAAGGGGCCGGAGGTGACGGCCACGCTGGCGCGAGAAATGCGCGCCTTCCGTGGTCTCCTGCATGCCCTGCCGCAGTCACACGCCTCAGCGGTCGAGACCCGCCAGATCATCGAACGGCGCCTGCGCCGGGTGATCGCGCGAACCGAACGGGTCGCGTCCACGGTCGAGCGCGACTCCATGATGAGCGAGCCCGCCGTCACAGTCTCGGTCGCGCCCGCCGACCTCGCGCAGGCATCGGCCGTTTCCCAGGTGGCGCGCACGCTCGATGCCCCCGAGATCATCGAATACTGGAAATCCTCGCCCTACCTGCTCAACTTCATGCGCCACTACAGCCTGAAACGGCTGCTGGAAGACCAGGCCAACGCTCCTTCGGCCGCGCTCCGCACCGCAATCCAGGCGGCTCGACCGGCCATGCTCGATCACGACGCCATCGACGCCTACGCGCCGCTGGACCCTGCCAATGGCCGCATGCGCGCGATCATGGACGACATCTTCGGCCTGCACCTCGAACGAAATCTCTGGCTGCCTGCCGCTATGCCCTACTACGGCGACCCGAGATCCGGGGCGCCGCTGACCAAGGCGCTGATATTTTCGTCCTGGTCCATGGTGCCCGACGCGGTCGCAGCCCTCCTGTCCTACGAAGCCGAACGGCGAATGGGCGTTGGCGAATCCGGCCGACGCTATTTCGAGCAGCATCGCCTGCGCCCCTTGCAGTTTCGGCAGGATCACGGTCGGCTCGCGGGTCTGCGCGCGCTGCTGCTGATCTATCCTTCGCCATCTCTGGCCGAACTGGCCGATCCGCTGGCAGTGTTCAGCGAAACCGAGACCGCCTTGTCGCTGGAGGGAATGCGCGCCGCTGTGGGCGACCGCCTCAAGCCCGCCCTCGGTGCTATGAAGGAAGGCGCGGCGTCGCATCAGGACGCTCACAGCGCCGAGTGGGCCGCCCCAGCCGTGATCGATGACCTGCTGGGCGCGCGATCCCGCGCCTGGCTGGAAGCGCCCCACGGCATGCGCGCCCTGGCGAGCGAAGACGCCTTCCACGATCATATCGCCGAACTGGCGGCAGCGGTGAAGACGCACGACATCGGCGCTTTGTCCGACGATCTTTCGGACCTGCTGGTTGACGTCGCGCTCGGCAGTCCGGCCGTCTGCGCGCTTCGCGCCCTCAAGCGGATCGCGCCCGAGCTGGCGTGGGATGATCCACGCTTGCTCAGCGCCGCCGCTGAAGTCGCCTGGTCGTTCCGGGCGCTGTTCAATCAGCATGACGCGGTCGCCTTGCTGCGACGGGATACCGACGATCACTACTGGCGCCGCGTGCTGGCCTATTGCGCCCAGCACAACCTACAGGCCGTCCTGGACGAATACGCACATTACCTCGTCGATGCCGAAGGTCTCGGCGCCCGCCCAGCAGACGACCGCGCAATCGGTGTCGCTCGCGCCATGGCCCGGGCCCTCGCTATCCGCCCGTCGCAGATCGACGTCGATGACGTGCAGGTCGATGGCGAGTCCCTCGCCATCAGCAAGTTCCAGATGCGCGGACGCTTCGCGATGCGGCTCGCCGACTACAAGGACGAAGACGGCGCCGTCGCGCGGCTCGGAGGCGTGCGTGACGCCTTCAACTCACCATTCCGGCCGTTCGTTCTCGCCACCACGTCGGTCGGCCAGGAAGGGCTGGACTTCCATCCCTATTGCTATCGCGTCTATCATTGGAACTTGCCGGGCAACCCGGTGGACCTTGAGCAGCGCGAAGGCCGCGTCCACCGCTTCAAGGGCCATGCCGTGCGCCTCAATCTGGCCGAGCGCCAGGTCGCGATCGTCAGGGGCCGTGGGCAGGCTCCTGACGATCCGTGGAAGCTCATGTTCGAGCACGCGCGATCCGAGGCGCCGGTCGATACCGATCTCATCCCCTATTGGATCTACGAAGGTTATGTGCGGGTTGAACGGCGCGTGCCGATGCTGCCGTTCAGTCGGGAAGTCACGCGCCTCGCCTGGCTCAAACGCAGTCTCACGGTCTATCGTCTAGCCTTTGGTCAACCCCGACAGGACGATTTGCTCGAGTACCTCCAAACCCTGACCGGCGACGGCATGGACTCTCAGCTGCTTGCCGAACTGCAAATTCGGCTCGAACCGGGAATTCTCGATGATCCAGAACTATAGTCCTGTCGCGATTGCTTGTCGTCAGGCTTGGGGCGCAACTCGCCGACATAGAGTAACAATCGGCGTCGAACTTCCGGACGCGGCAAACGGCACCGGGGATGGGCCGATATCGCCGTCAGGCCACGATGGAGCGCGGCGGTCGTTGCCGTCCCCGCTGCATGGATCTGGTCCAGCATCCAAAGAACCCCGTGGCATTCGACCGCTTCCGCGGCTGCGAGCTGGCGCAGCGGGCCATCGCCGGTGAGCAACAGCCACGCGCGCTTTCGCGCAAGCGTCAGTGCGAGGCTAACCAGTCGCCGTCTCGCGAGGATGGACGGCGAGCTCATCGCCCATAAGGAACATCAAGGTGTCGATGGCTTTGGGCTTCAGATAGCCCAGTGAGCGGACGGCCTCCTCGGCGAAGTGGGGAGCCGGCGGCACCACCATAACGGGCATCCTTGCGGGTGCTACAGGCTCCACCTTCGATAATGGCTTCTTCCTGAACCCACCGAACACCATAGGACTACTCCTCGTCGAAAAACGATCGCTGCTGGTCTTGGACACTCTTGAAGCTGTCCAAGATAGGGTGGATCTCGCGATCTGACATGGGAGGCGAGATCTTCATCCCGTTGAACTCGAGGACTCTCAAAACGATGTGTTTCTTCGGTCCCTTGGGCCCTTGAACGTAGGCCCACTGCACCTTCATGCTGTCCGCGATCCGAGTCGCGAGTTCCCGCCGGGAGACCATCTCCCAGAACCGCTCATCCTGGATGGTAAAGTATCGGGAATGCCCGCCTTGATCGGTGCCCTTCCAACTCCTTGACTTGTCTAGTCGGCGCCAATTGGGGGAGTCACCCGTGATGTTTTCGATTGCCACAATCCAGTCGTCGCCGTCGGCGCTCTCCGGGAGTTTGCTGATCCGTTGGAAGTCGGAGCGCTTTATCGGGAAGGTGGGGGACCGGCTGAATCCGATGCCTTTTAGGTCCGGCACCTCCCGGCAGGCATCATAGAACTTCCGTTTCGCGAGCAAAGCCTCGGTCAAAGCGGGTGCGAATGGCAGCCGGTCGATATCCTCGTTATCCTCCTGCAGGAACCACTTCACCGCTGCGACGGTGACGGTTGACGCTGCTGTGCACAGGGCCTCCTTGTCCTCGCCGTAGGACTGCAGTTGCTCCATGGACGATCGGATAGAACTCACCACGTCTTTGCCGAGTTCGGTCGCACTCTTGGAGATGAGCTCCTGGAATAGGCCGGAGCCGAAATCGCCCAACGGGCCAGACAGAATGGCGACTAGCGCGACCGCACTCACCGATTTTACGTTGATGCCGAGCCGTGAGAGGAAGGTACCTTCCTCCGGCGGTATGACGACGATCTCGTATACGAAGGCGCCGCCGAAGAGTTCTTGATTTATGACCTCGGCAATCTGGCTCGCATTCTCCGCGGTCTCGACGAACGTCCGCAGAGGTATGACATGCCTGGGCAAGTCAAAATGGATAGGCAACAGCTGCCCGTATTCGATATCCTGGATGCTCCCCCGCCAAGCGCACGATTTATTGTGCGCTTACAGGAGCGTACTGAAAAATACCTCAATGGAAAACTGGGTATGTTTAGGGCTAGTTCCTAGCGCAGCGCCCACACCGCTCGACGAATGACCGGCTGGCTGAACCGCCGGCCTGACCGTCTAGGGCGAGTGTCCGCTTTGAGCTTCTCGAAGCGGATGGGGGAACGGCCGGAATGAGGGCGCAAAGCGGACACGTGAATCCTGAAGTTGTAATTATCTTTTAATTTCAATATAGTAGGAGTTCGCTGATTTGTTCTGACCGGCGCGCCATTTTCATGACTTGGCTGACATTATCCAATTGGTGCTTGTTTCAAGCAGACGAGCGGCTGTGCGGCGAATCGCAGTATCAGTCATGAGGAACAGCTTCCATTCCAGCGGCCGGTGCGACGCTTTCTGGAACGAGCGAATTGAGGATTTTGGCCAACTCGACGGCGCCGTGCGCGACCTGAGCGGCGCCGGCCCCTGCGAGAAGATCGGCACGGCCGGGCCTGGGATCGTTTTCATCCACGAAGCCGATGGCCCGCATGCCGGCCGAGCCCGCCGATGCGATCCCATGCGGGCTGTCGTCGACCATGATGCAGTGTGAAGGCGGCACCGCGAAGGCCTTGGCGCAATGGAGCAACAGGTCCGGCGCCGGCTTGGGTCGTGGCACGGCCTGGGCGCTGAATATGTGAGGCGCAAAAAGAGGCCACAGCGAGGTCCGGCCGAGGCTCGCCTCCAAGCGGGCAAAGGTGCTGTTGGACGCGACACACTTGGGGACGGACAGCCCGGCGACCAATTCGACCATGCCTGCCATCGGTTTGAGCGACACGGCGAATTCGGAATAGAGACTTGCATGCCAGCGCGAAAACACGGCATCGACCTCGTCGAGCCCGTAGGTTTCGGCGCAAATGCGGCGGATGTCGCTTTCGGCATTGCCGGTAAAAATCCTGTGCGATTCCCCAGGCGTTATGGCAATGCCGGCGCCCTGCAGCGCCACGGCCAGCGTGCGGCTGGCGATGGGTTCACTGTCGATCAGGACGCCATCGCAGTCGAAGATGATGAGTTCGGGAGTGGTCATATAGTTTTCTTGAAAGCTTGCGCCGCTTCCTGGACGCATTGAAATCAAAGGCGATTGACGCCCGGCATGCCGTCGAGCACGGCAAATTGCTGGAACACGGCGGCGGTGGCCGCCGGATCCTTGCGATCGCTGATCCCCACGAGGTCGACCTGGGTTCGGTCGCGTTCGACGGTCATGATCGAATAGCCGTGGGTCGAGCTGTTGCCGAATTTGAGGTGCGGGTTCTCAGCGATTATGGAGTCGACCGCCTGCTGGTCGGGAGGATTGGAGGTGATCGAGCCTGTCACGAATTCGCTCGCGATTATCGGCCCCTCGGCGGTTCCCGCCGCTTCATGGAGGTCGGCCGCATAGAATGCATGCAGGTCGCCCCCGATGACGACCGGATTGCGGATCGCTTCGCGTTTGATCGTGCTTAGCAGCCGCTCGCGTCCGTCCCGGTAGCCGTCCCACGCATCCATGGCATAGCGCGTGTCCGGCCCCGGTTCGAGGTCGCGTTCGGCGATCAGCGTCGGCTGCCCGATAACCGACCAGCGCGCTTGCGACGCTGCCATTGTCGTATCGAACCATCTCTCCTGCGCGGTGCCCAGCATCGTCGTCTCGAAACCGGTGCGCTCCTCGCCCGGGCCGGGCGCGCGGTACTGACGCGTGTCGAGCAGGGTGAGGTCGAGCAGGCTCCCGAACCCGAAATGGCCATAGACGCGGTACTCGTCGAAATTGGCGGCGGCGATGGGGGGCACCGGCATGTGTTCGTACCACGCCTGGTAAGCGGCGGCTCGGCGGCGCAAGAAGGCGGGGGCGTAAGGATCGGTTGGCGAGACCGAGCCGCCATAGTCGTTGACAACCTCATGGTCGTCCCAGAGCACCAGCCAGGGAAACGCGGCGTGAGCACGCTGGAGGTCAGGGTCGGATTTATAGAGCGCATGCCGGTCGCGATATTCATACAGCAGGGTCGGGGTGCCGCTTTGATGGCTCCGAACGTGCTGTCCGCCATAGCTGACTTCGTAAATGTAGTCGCCAAGATGGACCACGAGGTCGAGTTCACGCTGGGCCATGTCGCGATACGCCGTGTACCAGCCCTGCTCGAATTGCTGGCAGGAGGCGAAGGCGAAGCTGAAGCGGCCGTTTTCGGCGTCTGAGGCCGGCGCGGTGCGGGTGCGTCCGACCGGACTTACCGCATCGCCGCACCGGAAGCGATAGAAGTACCAGCGGTCGGGCTCCAGTCCCGTTGCCTCGACGTGCACCGAATGGGCGAATTCGGGGACCGCACGGTCGATGCCCGAAAGAACGGGCCGGGCGAACGCCTCGTCATAGGCGATTTCCCAGGCGACGTCGAGCGGCGGATGCTGAGGTTTTTCGATCGGCGCGAATGGGTTGGTGAACGGATCGGGCTCGGTGTCGGGAAAGATCAGCCGCGTCCAGAGCACCACGCTGTTGGGCCGCGGACAGCCCGAAGCAACCCCCAGAGCAAAGGGATCTGCCGTAAAGGTTGCGGCCCGGACGGTGCCGAGGACCGGCCAGACGGCAGCCGCCGCAAGACCGGTCTGGAGGAAACGTCGGCGATCAGTTCGCAGGGACATGGGACAGTGCCTCGCGAGCCATAAGAGCGATATCGGGATTGTCGGTCGTGACCTGCCGGAGTCCGCGGCCGAGCCAGGTCTCCAGGTCTCCCTGCTGGTTGGGAACCCAGACCCCCAGCCGCTCGAGCGGCACGTTCGCGGTGATCAGGTCCCAATAGTCGGCAAGAAGCTTCTTTTCCACCGCCACCACGTCGGCCACGGCAAGCCGGGTCAGAAGACCTCCCAGCACACCCTCCTTTTCCGCCGCCGGTCCATGGTAGGACGAAAGGGTTCGGATATGCGGTGCGATGTCCCGTGCTTTTTGAAGGACCGGGACCGAAAAACTCGTGAGAAAGCTGTGCTGGGCGAGGCCGAACCTATCGATGAGCGCGGCCGCTTTGGCCTCAAGGTCAGGATAGGGCACACCTTGGGCGTCGGTCTTGAGCTCGACATGGAGTTCGAAACCGCTGCCGGCAAAAATGGCCAGCACGTCCGCAAATGTGGGAATGGTGTCGCCATGTTCGCTGCCCTTGAGGTGCACATGGGCATGTTCGCCCCCGGCAAGCGTCCCGACGGGGCCGGTTCTGTCGGTCGTGCGCTCGAGCGTTGCGTCATGGATCACGACGATTTCCCCGGCGCCGTCGAGATGCAGATCGAATTCGACGCCCTCGACGGGCATCCCGAGAAGGTTCCTGAACCCGGAAATCGAATTTTCGGGCCAGAGATTGCGGGCGCCGCGATGCCCGATGATAAACGTCATGTGTGATCCTTGAGGGCTGAGTTCTATTTGCCGGAATCGACCATGCCGCTGGTGAGCCAGCGCTGCAGGAAGATGACGACGAGGGCGGGAGGAAGCATCACGAAGAAGGCCGCGGCCATGGATAGATTCCAGGCCGGCGGCTCGTCGGGTCCGGGCACCAGATGGCTCAGCCCCAGCACGACCGTGCGCATTTCGGGATCGGTGGTGAACAGCAACGGCCAGAGATACTGGTTCCAGTTGCCGATGAACAGGATAACGGCCAGAGCCGCGATATTGCTGGTCGAGAGCGGTAGCACGATATCCTTGAAGAACTTGATCGGCCCCGCGTTGTCGAGCTTGGCGGCTTCGCATAATTCGTCCGGAATGGTCAGAAAGAACTGCCGGAACAGGAACGTCGCCGAGGCCGAGGCGATCAGCGGCAGGATCAGCCCGGGATAGGTGTTGATGAAGTTCCAGTTGAGCGCCATCTCGATGCGATAGCCGGTCATCGTTTCGACGAGCCAGGAAATGCCGGTAATGCGAAAGAGCTCACGCAGCGGTCCGCCCACGTCGGCGATGGCTTCATAGGTGGGAATAATGCGCGCTTCGATCGGCAGCATCAGCGAAATGAAGATCAGCCAGAACATCGTCATCCGGAAGGGAAACCGGAAGTACGAAATGACGAAGGCCGCGATCAGCGAAACAGCGATCTTGCCGGTCACGATGCCGACCGTGACGATGATGGAGTTGATGTAGAGCCGGGAGAAATCCACCCGGTTCCAGGCCGTGACCATATTCTCCCAGAAATGGCCGCCCGGAAGCAGCGGAAAGGGCATTTGCTGCAGGCGGACATAGTCGAGCGAACCGGCAACGAACGACATATAGAGCGGCACGCAAACGATCGCCGCCCCGATGATGAGGACGAGATAACAGAAGGCGGTGAGCCAGGGGCTGCGTTCGACCATGGCTTACACCCCGTAATTGACGCGGCGCTCGACGGCGCGGAACTGGAGGATGGTGAAGACCACTGCGATCGCCATCAGCACCACAGATTGCGCCGCCGACGAGCCCAGGTCGAGCTGGACGAACCCGTCCTGATAAACCTTATAGACAAGGGTGCTGGTTGAAGCGGCCGGGCCGCCCTGAGTCATGGTGTCGATCAGCGCGAAGGTGTCGAATAGCCCATAGATCAGGTTCATGATCATGAGGAAAAAGAAGGTGGGCATGATGAGCGGAAGCGTAACGGTGAAAAACCGCCGCACCGGCCGCGCGCCATCGAGCGCCGCGGCTTCCATGAGTGACCGCGGCACGGCCAGCATGGCGGCCACCAGGAAGATGTAGTCGTAGCAGAGGTGGTTCCAGACGGCGGCAACCACCACGAGAATCTGCGCATCGAGGGGCCGCAGGGCCGGGTTCCAGGGCAACCCCAGCTCGTGCAGGAAATTGGCGAAGGGGCCGACATTTGCATTGAAGACGAAGGCAAAGATGGTGCCTGAAGCGACCGGCGCGATGGCGTAGGGCAACAGGATAATGCCCTTGAAGATCGCCTTGCCGCGTACCACCCGGTCTGTGGCAAAGGCGAGCAATGCCGCACAGCTGAGCGTTATGACGCTCTGGACGAAGGTGAAAACCAGTGAAAGGCTGGCGCTGAACCGGTATTCGGGACTGGCGAACAAGCGCATGAAATTGTCCAGGCCCACAAACATCGTGGTGAGCCCGAACGGGTCAGTCTGCACGAAGGCCAGCGAGAGTGCCTTATAGGCAGGGATATAGAAGAAGAACAAAAGGATCAGCAGTTGCGGCGCCAGGAGGACGATGGCGATTCCCGGCCTGGCGAAGTGAGCGGCCTTGAGCCCCTCGGAGGACTGCGCGCCGAAACGAGCACGCAGGCCAGTAAACAGCGACGCGGGAAGGCGCCAAGGCGCGCCTTCCCGGATCGTCGAGCTGTCGCTACTGACCAGCATGAAGCTGCTCGTATTGGCGCAGGATCACGTTGCCGCGGGCGACCGAGGAATCCAGCGCTTCCTGAACCGTCTTCTGCCCGGTCCAGATCGCCTGCATTTCCTCGACCAGGATGGCGGTGGTCTGGTTGTGATTGCCGAAGCGGAAGCCGCGGGAATTTTCGTTGGGCTCGCCGCGCGAGAGTTGCAGAATGGCGATCTCGCGGGTGGGATGCTCCTCGAAATATCCCTCGGCAGCCATCTGCTCATAGGCAGCCGTGGTTACCGGCACATAGCCGGTCTGTTCGCTCCACCAGGCCTGGTTGTCGGGGCTGGCGACGAAATCAAGGAACGCGGCCGCGGCCGCATATTCCCCGTCGTCCTGGCCCGCGACAACCCAGATCGCGCCGCCGCCGATGGTGCTGTTCCTGGGCTCGACGCCTTCCTCATGGGGCATGAAGGTGGCGTTCCAGTCGAACTGGGCGCCGGCCTCGACCGAGGCGTGGCTGGCGGTCGAGGACATCACGGTCGCGCAATTGCCCGAAACAAACATCTGGGTCGAGCTCATGCCCTCGCCCGCGAGATGCAGGATGCCGTCTTCGACCCAGCGGGCGAGACGATCGACCTGGCCGACCATGCCGGTTGTGTTGTAGACGAATTCTGTATCGAGCCCATCAAAGCCGTTCGCGCTGGTGCCGAACGGCATGTCGTTGATGGCGGAATAATTTTCCAGGAGGCTCCACTGGAAGTCGCTGGGCAGCACCATGGGGCATTCGGTGATCCCCTGTTCCTTGAGGGCGTAAAGCTGCTCGTCCAGTTCCTGCCAGGTGTCCGCCGGCCCGTCGAACCCGGCGGCGGTGAACTGATCCTGATTGAACCAGAAGATCGGCGTTGAGGAATTGAAGGGCAAGGCGGCGGGCTCGCCGTCGACAACGTAGAAGCCGGCCACCGGTGCGATGAAGTCGCCCCAATCGGTGTCGTAGCCCTGTTCAGCCATCACCTGGTTGACCGGAACGATGGCGCCCGAATTGAGCATGGTCATGAAACCGCGCTCGGCGGCCATGAGAAGGGTGGGCTGCTGGCCCACGCGGTAGGCGGCGACCATGGCCGCCATGGTCTCCTCGTAATTGCCCTTATGGATGCCCACGACTTCGTATTGGTCCTGCGAGGCGTTGAAATTGGCGATCATTTCCTGAGTCAGATCACCCAGCCGGCCGCTGAGGGCGTACCACCATTCAATATGAACACGCTCCTGGGAGAACGCCGGGGTAGCGGCGAGCGCCAGAACGCTGCAAAGGGCCGTACCCGCAAGGGTCTTGTTGAAAACAGTCATGGGTTTTTGATCCTCGATGGGCAAAAAGCTGTAAGCCTGTGCCGGGAGGATGGCTTGCCAATCCCTCTCCGAACGGCGACACTGAACACCTAGATCACATTTGTTACATGCGAGTGACATTTGTTACGGGAGTGACCGACGCATGGACCAGAACGACCTCATGGCGCGGGCTGCGTGGCTCTATCACATGGAGGGACTTACCCAGGCGCAGATCGCGGACCGGCTCAATCTCACCCGCCGCCGCGTCAATGAAATGCTGGCCACTGCGCTCCGCGATCGGGTGGTGACGATCTCCTTCAATGGAATTCTCGCCGAATGCGCCGCGCTCGAGAGCCGGCTTTGCGAGCGCTTTGGTCTCGAGGGCGCCATCGTCGTCCCTACGCCGGACGATACCCGTCAGCTCCACACCATCCTGGGCCGTGCGGCAGCGAATTGGTTCGACAGGTTCATCGTCACGCACGATATCGGATCACTTGGCGTCGGTTGGGGAACGACCCTGCGCGAGACCGTGCACTTCATGACCCCGGTGAATCGGCCACATATGGAGGTCCATTCCATGATGGGCGGGCTGACGCACGGCTCGGAGATCAATACCTTCGAGATTGTTCGTGGTTTTGCTCAGGTGTTCTCCGGGCGCTGCCAATATCTTGTTGCCCCCATCTATGCGGAATCGGCAGAATCCCGGGAGGCAATCATCTCCCAGACGGTGTTTCGGCGCACATTCGATACGATCTGCAATGTCGACCTGGCCTATCTCAGCGTTGGCGACGTTTCCGATCGCTCCCTGCAGGTGCGCTACGGCCTGCCCGAAGGGGTAACCGCCACCGATCTCCTCGCCCATGGCGCTGTGGGCGATATCGCGGGCCGATATCTCGATGAGCGCGGTATCCCCATAGACCACCCCATCAACGCCCAGGTGCTCTCGCCCGAACTTGCCGATTTCGCACGCATCCGGCACCGCGTGGTCGCGGGTGGCGGCAGCCATAAGATCGATATCGTGCGGGCAGTGCTGAAGCAGGGGCTGGCAACCGTGCTGCTCACCGATTCGGCCAATGCTCAAAGCCTGCTGCAGTGAGGGGTTAGTCAGCACTCACGCTGATCGTCGGCCCCAATCGGCGCGCAGCCCATCCTCCCCGGTATCGATCAGGAACCAAAACCGGCAGGTCCCGTTGCGAAAGGGAGATGCCAGGCTGGAGGGTACAAATGGGGAAACGGAAAATCCGGATCGGCATCGTGGGGGTGGGCAATTGCGCCTCTTCGCTCGTCCAGGGGCTCACCTACTATCGCGATGCCTCGGGCAATGAGCCCGTGCCCGGATTAATGCATGTTAATCTCGGCGGCTACGATATCGGGGACATCGAGCTTTCCACGGCTTTCGACGTTGGCGCCGGCAAGGTCGGGCGCGATGTCGCCGAGGCGATATATGCGGCACCCAACAACACCGAACGCTTCGCAGATGTCGAACCCACGGGGATTACCGTCGAGCGCGGCCCCACGCTGGACGGCATCGGCAAATACCTCACCGATACGGTCGAGGAATCGGACGCGCCGGTTGCCGATGTCGCCGAAATCCTCCGGCGCACGCAGACCGATGTCCTGATCTCCTACCTTCCCGTCGGCTCGGAAGAGGCGACCAAATGGTATGCCGAGCAAGCGCTCGAAGCGGGCTGCGCCTTCATCAATTGCATTCCGGTGTTCATCGCCTCGCGCGACGAATGGGAGCGCAAATTCGCGGCCAAGGGGCTGCCGATCATCGGCGACGACATCAAGAGCCAGGTCGGGGCGACCATCGTTCACCGCATGCTCGCCAATCTTTTCGTCGAGCGCGGCGTGCGGCTCGACCGCACCTATCAGCTCAATTTCGGCGGCAACACCGATTTCCTCAACATGCTCGAGCGCGAGCGGCTGGTCTCCAAGAAAATCTCCAAGACCCAGGCCGTCACCAGCCAGCTCGACGTGCCGCTCCCCGCCAATGACGTGCATGTGGGGCCCAGCGATCACGTGCCCTGGCTCAATGACCGCAAATGGGCCTATATCCGCCTCGAGGGCACGACCTTCGGCGGGGTGCCGCTCAATGCCGAGGTCAAGCTCGAGGTCTGGGACTCGCCCAATTCGGCCGGCGTGGTCATCGATGCCATCCGCTGCGCCAAGCTGGCGCTCGATCGCGGCATTGGCGGAGCGCTGGTCGGCCCGTCGAGCTATTTCATGAAATCGCCGCCCCAGCAATTCACCGACGCCGAAGCGCGCCGGCGGACCGAAAGCTTTATCGCTGGCGACGAGGAACGGTTGGCCGGGGCCGCCGAGTGACCACCACTTTCTTTCTGCTCCGCCATGCGGCCCATGACACTGTCGGCAGCGTTCTGGCCGGGCGCTCGGCGGGCGTGCATCTGGGCGAAGCCGGCCGCGCCCAGGCGAAGCGTCTGGGGCAGCGCATGGCACGAGAACGGTTCGACGCAATCCTCGCCAGCCCGCGCGAGCGTACCCGGCAAACCGCCGACGCGGTGGCCGAGGCTTGCGGCGGCATGGCGGTGCAAACCACCGATGCGCTCGACGAAGTCGATTTCGGCACCTGGTCGGGCAAGGCTTTGGAGACCCTTGATGCCGATCCGCTCTGGCGGAAATGGAATACGGCCCGCAGCCTCACGCGCGCGCCGGGGGGAGAAACCATGCTCGACGTGCAGCGGCGGGTGCTCGGTCTTATCGAGGAGCTTGACGCTCGGCACACCGGCGGCGCTGTCGTACTCATCAGCCATGGCGACGTCATCAAGGCGGTGGTCACCCATGTGCTTGGCCTGCCGATCGATGCCTGGCCGCGCTTTGACATCGACCCGGCGTCCCTCACCACCATCGTTGTCGGCGACTGGGGGGCAAAGCTGCTGACGCTCAATGAAACCGTTTCCCAAACCCAAACCGAGAAACCCGGCCAAGGGAGCTAGCGCATGATCGAAGCGGCAATGATCTGGAACGAGCCCAACAACAAGTCCCACTGGGACCCCGAAATCGATCCCGAATGGGAAAAATTCGGCCATATGGCCAATCTGGCCGCCGATGCCATCGCCGCGGCCAACCCGGATGTGACGAAGGTGCTCGGCGGGATGTCGCCCATCGACCCGGGCTTTCTCAACAAGATGAAGGGTTATGGCGTTCTCGACCGCGTCGATGCGGTCGCGGTGCATGGATTTCCCCTCGATTGGAATCTCTGGCAGATCGATGAATGGCCGGCCAAGATCGACGAGATCCGGGCCGTCACCGACCTGCCGATCTGGGTGAGCGAAGTGGGGGTTTCCACCTTCGGGGCCGAGGAGGTGCAGCTTTGGGGGTTGAAGCGCACCGCCGAACTCATCAAGGGCAGGTCCAGGCGCATCCAGTGGTACAGCCTTTATGATCTTCCCAGCGCCTGGGGCGCAACCACCCGTCACCGGGAAGCTGAAGGCTCGTCCTATTACCGGCATTTCTACATGGGCCTGCTGCGCGAGGATGGCAGCCCCAAGCCGGCGCTGGAGGAATTCGCCAAGCATACTCCCGAGATGGGGCTGGTCCAGTGGTTCCATTTCGAGGATCACCGGCTCGACGATGCGGTGGCCTGGATGAAGCGCCTGGGCGTCACCTATCTGCGCACCGGCCTATCCTGGGCCGACAGCTTCCGGCCCAATGCGCTCGATTGGTTCGACAGGCAGATGCAGGCGCTCGAGGATTTCGACGTGACCGTCACCTTCTGTTTTACGCCCGAACACCGCGGCATCGAACCCCACCACACGAGCGCCCCGCAGGTGCCAGAGGAATTCGCCGAATTCTGCAAACAGATGATCGAGCGCTACGCGCCGCGGCAGAGCCTGAACGAGACGCTGGTCATGTCCGGTCAGTCGGGCTCGCGCATGCGGTAGCCCACGCCGGGTTCGGTCGTGATGTATTGCGGGGCGTCGGGCGAGGGCTCGAGTTTCTGGCGCAACTGCCGGACATAGACGCGCAGATATTGCACGTCGGTGGTGCCGTCCCAGATTTCGTTCAGCAAATGGCGGTGGGTGATGACCTTGCCGGCATGCTGCACCAGGATGCGCAGGATATCGTATTCCTTGGGCGAAAGCCGGACGTCCTCCTCGCCCATCCTTACCAGCCTCTTGACCAGATCGATCGTGAGATCGCCCGCCTTGTAGATCGGGTGCTCGCCCTGCTGCTGCAATTTGTGCCGCAGGGCGACGCGCATGCGCGCCACGAGTTCCTTGATGCCGAAGGGCTTTGTCACGTAATCGTCGGCGCCCAGATCGAGCGCCTCGACGATTCCCCCCTCGTCGGTGCGGCTCGAGAGGATCAGGATGGGTTGGGTGATCGAAGCCGCACGCCAGCGCGCGAGAAGATCGAGCCCGGAGATATCGGGCAGACCGAGATCGAGGATGACGATATCGGGTGCCTCGGAAGCGAGCTTTTCCATGCCGTCACGGCCGTTGGGCGCCTCGATGACCGAATAGCCCTCCGCGCCCAGGCCGACCCTGAGCAGTTTGCGGATGGGCGGCTCGTCGTCGATGACGAGAACCTTGCCGGCCGAGCCCGTCATTGCTCCGTCTCCCGGGCGATGGGCAGCCGGATGGTAAAGATCGCGCCGGATCGGTCGGTCCTGTTGGCCGCGTTGATCGTACCGCCCATGGCTTCGACGAACCCCTTGCAGATGGAAAGACCGAGCCCCGTTCCCGCTTGTACGCTGTCCGATTTCCGCACGCGATAGAAGCTGTCGAAAATGCGGTCGAGATCGCCTTCCGGGATGCCGGGGCCTTCGTCGCGAATGGTGATGACCGCCCAGGCGCCCTCGGTCGCCGCGCCTATGGTAATGGTGCTGCCGACTGGGGCGTATTTGGCCGCATTGTCGAAAAGGTTGAACAGCACCTGCTCGAACAGCACCGGATCGAGCGTTAAGGCAGCCATGTTCGCCGGAATATCGGCTTGCACCTTGTGCCGCGCCAGGATTTTTGCTGCCCGGCGCAAGGCGGCATCGACGATCTCGTCGAGATAGTGAGCGGACATGGCAGGCTCGGCCGCCCCCGATTCGATGCGCGTCATGTCGAGGAGATTGGCGATGAAGCGGTTGAGCCTTTCGGATTCCTCAACCACGGTAGCCAACAGCTCCTCCCGGTCGGCGCCAGAAACGGCCGGCCCATAATCGCGCAGCGTCTCGGCGGCGCCCAATATGGCCGAAAGCGGCGTCTTGAGATCGTGGGAGATCGAGGTGAGCAGGGCCGAGCGCAATTTGTCGGCCTCGGCGGCGAGCCTGGCGCTATCGACATCGGCGACGAGTTGGATGCGCTCGATGGCCAGTGCGGCCTGATCGGCGAGCGCATCGAAGAGCCGCTGCTGCTCGGGGGTGAGGAGCGGGCCATCCTTGTCGCTGTCCAGTCCCACCACGCCGATGGCCGCCCGCCCGGTCCGCAAGGGGAGATAGAGCCGTTTGGCGCCCGGAAGCGTATCGGCGCCTCGCCCGGCCGGGCGGTTGTGCTCCCAGGCCCAATGGGCGGCGGCGATATCGGCCTCGACCAGCGTATCGTCGGGCGGATAGCCGGCGCGCACCGAAACGGTGCGGCCCTCGGGCAAAAGGATCACCACGCGAAGCTTGAGCATCGCCGCCATCTGATGCGCGGTGGCCCAGAGCACGTCATCGAGCGTTCCGGCGGCAGCGAGCTTGCGGGCGAAGATATAAAGGTCTTCGGTGGTGCGCGCCCGCTGGCGCGCCGCGGCGGCCTGGCGGTGGACGCGTGCGGTGAGGTTGGAGGTGATGACGGCGGCGCCGAAGAAAAACGCCAGCGCGACCACCCCCTCGGCATCGCTGATCGTGAAGGTATGGCGCGGGTCGAGGAACAGGAAGTTGAAGGCCAGCGCTCCGGCCACCGAAGCAAACAGCGCCGGCCCCAGCCCGGAGGTTGCCGCCGACGCCAGAACCGCCATCAAGAAGGCGAGCGCGATATTGCGCACGTCGAGGGCGCGCGAGAGCAGCATGCCAAAGCCCGAGGCCAATCCGACATAAACGATGCTCAAGAGATAAGGCTGAATACGGAAGCGGGACGGTTCGGCCGGCGCGACCAGCCGGCCATTGCTGCCGGCCGGCTCGCGCCCCGAGACCACATGGACGCTGATATCGCCCGCATGGCGGATAAGATCGGAGGGCACCGAGCCCCCCATGAGCTCGCGCCACCGAGGTCGTGTCGAGCGGCCGACAACGATATGGGTGACGTTGGTCTGGTAGGCCTGGCGCAGGATTTCGCGGGCGATGTCCCGCCCCGGCAGGGTCATGGGCACGCCGCCGAGCTGCTGGGCCAGCCGCAGATTGGCCGCTATGCGATCCTTGTCCTTTTCCGGCAGATGCAGGGAATCGGCGGTTTCGACGTGGAGAACGGACCAGGGCGCGCGCAGCCGGTCGGCCTGCCGTTTGCCATAGCGGATCAGCGCGGCCGCCGATGCGTTCTGGTCGATGCACACCAGAACCCGCTCGCCCGCCGCCCAGGGGCCGCTTATGGCGTTGGCCTGCATATGGCTGACCAATTGCTGATCCACCCGCTGCGCGGTGCGCCTCAGCGCCAGTTCGCGCAGCGCCGTCAGGTTACCGGGCGAAAAATAACTGCCAATCGCCCGCCGCGCCGTCTCGGGCAGGTAGACCTTGCCCTCGTGTAATCGCTTGATGAGGTCTTCGGGGGTGATGTCGATGATCTCGACGTCGTCGGCCCTGTCGATGACCATGTCCGGCACCGTTTCACGCACCCGCACGCCGGTGATCTGGGCCACCACGTCGTTGAGGCTTTCGATGTGCTGGACGTTGAGCGTGGTATAGACGTCGATCCCCTGTTCGAGGATGTCGAGAACGTCGAGGTGACGCTTGGGATGTCGGCTTCCCGGCGCGTTGGTGTGCGCGAGCTCGTCAACGAGCACGAGCTGGGGACGCCGGGCGAGCACCGCGTCGAGGTCCATCTCCTCGAGCTGCTGTCCGCGATAGTCGATCCGGCGCCGCGGAATGGTCTCCAGCCCCTCGATCAGGGCCTGGGTCTCTTCGCGTCCGTGACTCTCGACGACGCCGATCACCACGTCGATGCCCTCATCCTTGCGCGCCCGGCCCGAGATCAGCATCTCGTAGGTCTTGCCCACCCCCGGCGCCGCGCCGAGGAAGATCTTCAGCCGCCCGCGCGTTTCACGCTGCGCCTGATCGAGCAGCGCCTCGGGGGAGGGCCGGGAATCGGCGTTCAAATCCTCTGGCGTCATTGCCGCTCCATGGGGTCACGGCGGCCGTCCGGACCGCCGCGCAGGTCAAAGCGCGTCGAGCGCCAGGTTGAGCTCTAACACGTTGACGATGCGATCTTGGCTCAAGATACCGCCCGCTGCAAAGGCCGCGATATCGATCAACCGTTCGATCCCTGCCGGATCGATATCGCGCGCCGCGGCGATACGGGCCACCTGATAGCGCGCGCCCGCTTCCGAGATATGGGGGTCGAGCCCCGAACCGGACGCAGCGGCGAGATCGGCCGGCAACGGCCGGTCGGTGGCCGCGCCATGCTCGGTCACCGTTTGCGCCGCGCGGTCGGCGAGGTCCGCGCTGGCCGGCGATTTGTTGCTGCCGCCGGCGCCCGCGCCGTTGTAGTCGACCGCCGATGGGCGCGGCCAGAAATAGCCCGGCTCGGTGAAGCCCTGCGCCACCTGCCGGCTGCCGATCACCGTGCCGTCCTCGGCAACGATCAGCGAACCGTTGGCGGCGTCCGGCGCCACCCCCTGGGCCAGCGCCCAGACCGCGCTCGTATAGACGCCGACGCAGACCACCATGGTTGCGGCCGCGACGCGCAGACTTGCCAAAAAGGCGTGCATTGTCGTTCTCCCACTCAATCGATGAAGATCAGATGTTCGGCGATCGGCCCCAGGGTCGCCGCCGGAAGGAAGGTGAGGGCGCCCAAAACCACCACCACGGCCCCAAGCAGGGTGGCGAAGGTTCCGCCCTCCACGCTCAGCGTGCCGCTCGATTCGGTGCTGCGGCGCTTGGCGGCGAGCGAGCCCACGATGGCCAGCGGCAGGATGATGGGAATGAAGCGGGCGAAAAGCATCACGATTGCCGTCGCGACGTTCCAGGGCACGGTATTGTCCGCGAGCCCCTCGAAACCCGAACCGTTATTGGCGGCCGCCGAGGTGAACTCGTAAAGAATCTCGCTGAACCCGTGCGGGCCGGTATTGTTGAGGCTCCCAATCCCCCAGGGCGTCGTCGCAAAGACCGCCGTGCCGATAAGGATCAGCGCGCTTTGCGAGACGAGGGCGAAAAGCGCGAGCTTGACCTCCCGCGCCTCGATCCGCCAGCCCAGATATTCGGGCGTGCGCCCGATCATCATGCCGGCGATGAAGACGCCCAGAACGATATAGAGGAACATGTTGATCATGCCCACGCCGACCCCGCCATAGGTCTCGTTGAGCCACATGCCGATCATGGGGATGAGCCCCGAAAGCGGGTTGAGGCTATCGTGCATCGCCCCCACCGAACCGTTCGAGGTCGAGGTGGTGAGCACCGACCAGAGCGGACCGCCCGCCGGCCCGAAACGCATCTCCTTGCCTTCGAGATTGCCGACCGATGCATCGACCGGCAGGCCGGCAAAGGCCTGGGTGGGCGCGGCTTCGAACACCAGCGCGCCGGCGGCCAGCACCACCATAAACCCCATCATCACCGAAAACAGCAGCGCCGCATGGCGCAAGCGGCCGATGATCCGCCCGAACATCCATACGCAGGCCATGGGGATGAGGATGATCGCGATCATCTGCAACCCATTGGTCCAGAAGGTGGGGTTTTCCAGCGGATGCGTGCTGTTGGGTCCGAACCAGCCACCGCCATTGGAGCCGAGCTGCTTGATGGCGACGAAAGCGGCGACCGGGCCGCGCGCGATGGTCTGCTGCACGCCTTCGAGCGTGGTCGCGGTAACGGCGCCCTCGAACGTCATGGGCACTCCGCCCAGGGCGAGAAGGACCGCCAGCACGAAGGCGGCGGGAAACAGGACCAGGAAGGCGGCCCGCTGCAGGTCGACGAAGAAATTGCCCAGCCCCCTTCCGGCCAGCCCGCGCGCCAGCGCGGCAAGCGCCGCTATGCCCGTGGCGGCCGAGACGAATTGCAGCCACATCAGGCCCGCAAGCTGGCTGAGATAGCTCAGCGACACTTCGCCCGAATAGTGCTGGAGATTGGTGTTGGTGGTGAACGAGGCCGCCGTGTTGAAGATGAGGCTCGCTTCGAGCCCGCCCTTGCCGTCGGGATTGAGCGGCAGGGCCTGCTGGAAGGCGAGGATGGCGAAGGTCACCAAAAACATCACCGCGTTGAACGCCAGCAGCGAAAGCGCATAGCGCTTCCAGTCCTGCGAGCGTTCGGCCGCTTGGCCGCCCAGCCCCTGGAAGAGGCGCGTGATTTGGCCGGACCGCCCCCCATCGGCAGGGTCCATGGCCCAGGCCATGTAGCGCCCGAGCGGGAAGGACAGCAGGGCCGTTCCACCGATGATGAGGACGGCAAACAGGAGAGAATGGAAAGACATGGTTGGAAAACTCCGGCTTGTTCCGCTCAGGCGAGGCCGAGGACGGAAACGAGCATGTCGATGAGCTTTATGCCGGCGAACGGCACGACGAGACCGCCCAGCCCGAAGATGAGCAGATTGCGCCGCAGCAGGGCTCCGGCCCCCACGGCCCGGTAGGCGACCCCGCGAAGCGAGAGCGGGATCAGCGCCACGATGATCAGCGCGTTGAAGATGATGGCCGAAAGGATGGCGCTTTGCGGGGAGGAAAGGCCCATGATGTTGAGCGCATCCAGTTGCGGATAGAGCCCCACGAACATCGCCGGCAGAACCGCGAAATATTTGGCCACGTCGTTGGAGATCGAGAAGGTGGTGAGCGCCCCGCGCGTCATCAGCAATTGCTTGCCGATTTCCACGATCTCGATGAGCTTTGTGGGGTCGGAATCGAGATCGATCATGTTGCCCGCCTCGCGGGCCGCCACGGTGCCGGTGTTCATCGCCACGCCGACATCGGCCTGGGCCAGTGCCGGCGCGTCATTGGTGCCGTCCCCGCACATGGCGACGAGCTTGCCCTTGGCCTGTTCCTCGCGGATCAGGGTGAGCTTGTTTTCAGGAGTGGCCTCGGCAAGGAAATCGTCGACCCCGGCTTCGGCGGCGATCGCGGCGGCGGTCATTGGGTTGTCGCCGGTGATCATCACCGTGCGGATGCCCATGCGCCGCAATTCCGCGAAGCGTTCGCGGATGCCCCCCTTGACGATATCCTTGAGCGCGATGACGCCCAGTGGCTTGCCGTTGCGGATCACGGCGAGCGGGGTGCCCCCGGCCTTGGCGATCTCGCCAGCTATGGCCTGAACCTCGCGGATCGCCGCTGTCTGGGCATGCGACTGTCCGAGGCTATCGAGATATCTCACGATCGCATCGACGGCTCCCTTGCGGATCGAGGCGCCTTCGAAGTCGATCCCGCTCATCCGCGTCTGGGCGGTGAAGGGCACGAAGCTGGCGTGAAGGCTGGCCATGTCGCGGCCTCTTATGCCGTAGCGCTCCTTGGCAAGGACCACGACCGAGCGTCCTTCGGGGGTTTCATCGGCCAGGGAGGAAAGCTGTGCCGCATCGGCCAGATCCGCCTCGGTCACCCCGGCCACCGGACGGAACTCGGTGGCCTGGCGATTGCCCAGGGTGATGGTGCCGGTCTTGTCCAGGAGCAGCGTATCGACGTCTCCCGCCGCCTCCACCGCCCGGCCCGACATGGCGAGCACGTTGAAGCGCACGAGCCGGTCCATGCCCGCAATGCCGATGGCCGACACCAGCGCGCCGATGGTGGTGGGGATGAGCGTCACGAACAGCGCCACCAGCACGATCACCGGAATCGATCCGCCCGCATAGGCGGCAAAGGCCGGGATCGTGGCGGTCGCGAGCACGAAGATCAGCGTCAGGCCGGCCAGCAGCACGTTGAGGGCGATTTCATTGGGCGTCTTCTGCCGCTCGGCGCCTTCGACGAGCGAAATCATCCTGTCGATGAAGGTCGAGCCGGCGGCGGCGGTAATGCGCACCTTGATCCAGTCCGACAGAACCTGCGTGCCGCCGGTCACCGCCGACCGGTCGCCGCCCGATTCCCTGAGCACGGGCGCGGATTCGCCGGTGATCGCCGCCTCGTTGACCGAGGCGATGCCCTCGATCACCTCGCCGTCCGAAGGGATGATGTCACCCGCTTCGACCAGCACGATGTCGCCCTGCTTGAGACTGGCGCCCGGGATACGGGTGTAGTCCGCGGCGTCGGGAGCGCTAAGAAGCTTGGCTTCGGTCTCGCTGCGCGTCTGGCGCAGTGAGTCGGCCTGTGCCTTGCCGCGCCCCTCGGCCACAGCCTCGGCAAAATTGGCGAAAAGGACCGTGAACCACAGCCAGACGATGATCTGGGCCGAAAAGCCCGGATCGCCGCCACCTCCGAGAATGTCCTTGAGGAACAGCACGGTGGTCAGCAGCGAAACCACAGCGACCACGAACATCACCGGATTGCGCGCCAGGGTTCGCGGATCGAGTTTTCTGATTGCATCCCCCAGGGCAGGGACAAGGATACGGGCATCAAAGATGCTCGCCGCTTTGGCTTGGCTCATTTGAGCCTCCGAAATTTTCGATGAAAAACGAGGGCTAGAACCGCTCGGGCCGAAGCAGCACGTAAACGAGGTACCCCGCGACCCCCAGGGTCACGATGGCGCCGAGCCAGTAATCGATGAGCATGCTGGAATCTCGCCTGTTGGTCTCAGGAGTGCCGCGGCGCGGCAAGGTCCTTGGTTCGGCGAGAGATATGGCTCCCTCGGCCATAAAGGTTCGAGAGAGGCGGGACGGCAAAGAAATAGGAATTTCATAAAGGGGCCGGGGCAGGCGAATTGGCCCGCCCCGGCGGTCAGCCTATTCGGGCATCGGCTCGAACCGGCGGCCGCTGATCTGGGAAATGACCGTATAGGCCATCACGCCCAGCGCGTAGTAGGACGAGGCCGAAGCCTCCTCGCGCGGCATGACGATCATCTGGTTTTCCCGGCAGGCGTGCAGGAATTCGCAGAAATTGGGCATGACCTGTTCGAGGTGGCCCAGCGCATCCTGGGGCGTCTCCAGCGTATCGGTGCGGTAGGTGACGAACAGGAAGTCGGCGTCCAATTCGGGCAGCGCCTCGGCGCTCATGCGCTCGAACTCCCCTTCGGGGATCGCCTCGACGCGCTCGGGGAAGACAAAACCGGCATCCCGCAGCACGCGTCCCAGGCCGCCATAGGTGTGCCAGGAAAGCACCTCCCCGTCGACGCCTTGGATCACGTTGACCGAAATGGATTGGGTATCGATCAGGCGCCGGATCTGTTCGATCTGGCTGTCGTAGCGCCCCTCGAGTATGGCGAGGGTATCGGTCGTTCCCGTAATCTCGGCAAGCGCCTCGTACATGCCGAAATCTCCCCGCACCGCATCGTCGAGAACGATGGTGGGGGCGATGGCTTCGAGCTGTTCGACCGGTGCGGTCTGCCAGGGCGTGGTGATGATGAGGTCAGGTTCGCTGGCCGCGACCGCTTCGATGTCGACCGGCAGGTTGCCAAGGAACGCGATGTCGGAATTGTCGAAATCAACCCCGGTCAGAACCTTGGACGAGCGGATGAAACCTTCCCCAGCTTCGGTCGTGCGGCCGTGGCTGGCGACGGGATGGACGCCGAGCTCGATCAGCGGAACGGTGAGCGAGAGATCGTGCAGGGAGGCGATGCGCTGGGGGTCGGCGGGTATCTCGACGGTGCGGCCGGCATCGTCGACAAATTCACGGGTCTCCTGCGCAAATCCAGGAGCTGCCATTGCGCACGCGGCGAGCACGCCGGCGGCCAGAAGTGTTTTCAAGGATCTCACGATTATCCCTCCGAAATTACTGCCCGAGCGCGACATAGTCGCGGCCGGCCACGTGGGAAGCGACGATCTGGGTCAGCGCCGTCAGTGAATCATAGGTCGCCGAGGAGGCGATTTCGCGCGGGACATAGACGATCTGTCCGTTGCGGCAGGCATGCATCACCTCGCACCAGCCGGGCAGGACCTCGTCGAGCGCGGCGCGGGCCATCGCCGGGGTTTCGCCCCGCTCGACGGCATAGGTGACGAAGATGAAGTCGGCATCGAAATCGGGATAGGATTCGCCCGAAAAGATCTGCCGCTCATTGCCTTCGATGGCATCGATGGCGGCGGGGAAGGCAAAGCCCGCATCGCGCAGAACCTTGCCCAGCGAGCCATAGGTGTTCCACACATGCAACTCGCCGGCATTGGCCTGGATCACGCTGACGGTGATGTCCTGGGGGGTGACCAGCGCATCGATCATATCGAGCTGGGCCCCGTAGCGGGCTTCGAGCTTTTCAAGTTCGTCGGTGGTCCCGGTGACCTCGGCGACCGTCCGATAGACCTCGAAATCGTCCATGGTCGAAATGGGGAAGACATAGGTGGGGGCAATGGAACGCAATTGCCCCACATCGGCCGTCTGCCAGTCGGTCGTCAGGATCAGGTCGGGTTCGAGTGCTGCCACGGCCTCCACGTCGGCGGGGAGGTTCCCGACGAATTCGATGGCCGAATTGTCGAAATCATAGCCGGTGATCAGCTTGCCCGAACGGATGTTGGGCTGGGCGTTCTCGGGCGTACGGCCGTGGCTGCCGACAGGCACGATCCCCAGTTCGAGCAGCGCCACCGTAAGAGAGGTGTCGTGCAGGGAAACCACGCGTTGCGGGTCGGCGGGCACGGTAATCTCGGTGCCGGTGCCGTCGGTCAGGACCTGCGAGTCCTGCGCAAGCGCCGGCCCGGCAACAAGGGCCGTCGCAAGCGCGGCAAGGAAGGGTTTGAACGTCATCGGAAAGGCCTCACATTTGGTTTGAGGAGAGGGGAGCCGGTGGGTGAGGGCCGCCGGCCAGGTCACGATGCCACCGACATCTGGTCGAGACACCATCGGATCTGATCGCCGCCGCCGCCCTTGGCCACCACGCCGCAATTGCCCTGCACGTGGAAGGTCCTGGCGCGCAGGCGGATCGAGAGACGGTTTGCGCCCAATTCTGCCGAAAGAACGAATTCGTCCCCATCCTGCGGGGTGTCGGGCAGCCCGCCATGGGACAGTCGAACCGATGCCGGCGCATCATTGTCCGCCGCCCATTGCAGCGCGGCGAGTTCGGCCACCTGCAGCGGCTCTGGTTCGTCCGTGCGCCCCTTATAGGCAGGCAGGAAGATCTGGCCGCGCGACAGCGCTTCGAGGAAGGCGGGCGCCTGCCCCGCCGTCATGCGGCCATAGCGTTGGCGCTGCGGCATGACGACCAGCGAAGCGGCAAAACGGCAGCCCCCGATATGGGTGGCCTGGACGATGTTGAACTTTTCCCTGTCGGCGGTCGCAGCCAGCGCCTTGTAGGTCGAAAAGCCATAGCGCGCGCAGCAGGCGTCCCGCCGCGAATCCGTGCACACGATAATGGTGGTGCGCGGGTCGAACGTGCCGGCAAACACCTCGCCCGCCGCATAGGCATCGATCGCCGCGATCAGATCGGCCTCGCTGGAAAAATCTGCCGATACCGATTCGGGCAGGGCGGTGAGCTGGGGAAGGCTTTCGCTCTCCCCGACCCTGTCGACGAGCGCCACATGCAGGCCGCTTTTCGCCGCCTCGTGGATAGAGGTGGCGAGGGCGGGGCTCATATCGACCGATTCCCAGCGCGGCGTCCGCCATTTGCCGCGCGGCCAGGCGAGCATGAGCACGCGCTGGGGCGCATCGCCCGTGCCCTGATGCGGCTCGCCCCTCTCAAGGCAAAGATCGCGGCAAAAGACGTGCCCCGCCATTTACTGCCCCGCTTGCTCGAAGAGGGTGAAGGGACGGGCCGCCGCCCGAAACAGCGATGGAAGGCGGAATGGGATCATGATTTCACTCACAAATGCGATTTGGCGGCCGCTCTTTGCAGGAGATAGATAAAGACCGGAACGCCGATGATGGAGGTGATGAGGCCGGCGGGCAGTTGAATGGGGGCGAAGGCGGCGCGGCCGACAAGGTCGGCGACCGAGACCAGCACCGCGCCGCAAAGCGCGGTGAGGATCGCGTGGACCCCCACTCCGCTGCGTGCGATGCGCCGCGCCGCATGGGGGGCGATCAGCCCCACAAAGCCGAGCGGGCCGACAAGGGCCGTCGCGGCGGCGGCAAATCCCACCCCGACCGCGATCAGCCCGTAGCGCGCCCATTTGACCGGCGCGCCAAGGCCGATGGCGGTTCCCTCGCCCATGCGCATCACCGACATCACCCGGCTCAGCGCCAGGATCACCGGCGCGAGCGCCAGGCACCAGAGGGTGAGGACGTGAACGTCGCTCCAGGTCGCCGCATTGACCGACCCCGCGAGCCAGGAAAGCGCCGAGATCGCCCTGTCGATGTCGCCATAGGTGAGCATGGCCGAGGTGATCGAGGAGATGAACGCCGAGACCCCGATGCCGAGCAGGATGAAGCGGATCGTGCTGTTGCCGCGCTTTTGATAGCTGAGCGCCTGCACCAGCGCCGCAACCCCCAGCGCGCCGCCAAAGGCGATGACCGGGCGCAGGCCATGCTCGATCTGCGGGAAAACCACGATCGCCGCAACCACGGCCAGCGCCGCGCCCTGGCTGATGCCGATGAGCGAGGGATCGGCCAGCCCGTTGCGGGTGACGTTCTGCATCGCAGCACCCGAAAGCGCCATCATCGCGCCCACCAGCGCCGCGACCAGGGCGCGCGGCAGGCGGAACTGCCAGATGACGTTATCGATGGCCGCTGACACGGTGGTGCCCGAAAGGGTCGCCATCAGCGTCGGCAGATCGATCTCGTAGCTGCCCAGGGTGAGGCTGAGCGAAAGGATGGCCAGTTGCAGAGCCACAAGAAGCCCGATGGCGATGATCCCGCGTGCCGGCAGGCGCAGCGCGATGCGTTCGGTGCGCGAGCGCAGCACCCAATGGCGTTCGGAGCGAGCGAGCGTATTCATCTTGCGCGCATCCGCACCAGTTGGATGAACACCGGCGCGCCCACCATCGCCGTGATGATCCCGGTCGAGATCTCGCGCGGCGGAATGACGATGCGGGCGATGATGTCGACCCCCAACAGATAGGCGGCCCCGATCACCGCCGAATAGGGCACGATCCAGCGATAGTCGGACCCCACCAGCAATCGTGCCACATGCGGAATGACGAGGCCCACGAACCCCATCGGTCCGGCCAGGGCGACCGAACAGGCGGTGAGCACCACGGTGACCACCAGCAATTGGATCTTGAGCGGCCCGGTGCGCACCCCCAGCCCCTTGGCGACGTCGTCCCCCATGGCCAGCGCCGTCACCTGGCGGCCGAGCGCCAGGGCCATAATCAGGGCAATGGCGATCCACGGGCCTGTGACATAGAGCATGGCGATGTCGCGGCCGGCCAGAGAGCCGGAAAGCCACACGCGCAGATTGTCGAAGCTGTCTTCGTTGAGCAGATGGGCGATCGAGATGATGGCGCCCAGAAACGCCGAAATGGCCGCGCCCGAAAGCGTCAGGGTCAGCGGCGTCGCCCCGCCCGGCGCCCAGTGGGCGATGCAATAGACGATCAAGGCCGTCGCCAGCGCCCCCAGCGCCGCGATCCAGGGCAGCCAGACGAGGGCCGCCGGGCCGAAGAGGAACGAGGCCATCACCACGGCAAAGGATGCGCCTGCCATCAGCCCCAAAAGTCCCGGATCGGCCAGCGGATTGCGCGTCACCCCCTGCATCAGCGCTCCCGCCACCGAAAGCGCGGCGCCCACGGTCAGCGCGATCAGCGCGCGGGGCAGGCGCAGGTCCCAGATGATCATATGGTCAAAGACCGTCCGGTCGCGATCGGCGAGCGCCTCGAACACCGTGGCGAGCGGCAGCGCCTTGGCGCCGACGGCGATATGGACGGCTAACAGCAGCGCCGTGAGGGCGAGCAATACCGGTATGCCCGAGGCATTGGCCACCAGCCGGCGGGAGCCGATCGCGGGTGCCGCCGCGCTCATGCGACCCGGACCGACGCCTTGCGGCGTGCATGCGCGCCCAGCGGCACGCAGACCAGATGCCCGGTCTCGGCATCGCGCACCACATGGGCATCGAGATCGAACACGTCCTTGAGCCGCTGGGCGGTAAAGATCGCATCGGGCGCCCCCGCGCAGACGATCTTGCCCTCCTTCATCATCACCAGATGATCGGCATAGGCGGCCGCAAGGCTCAATTCATGCAGCACCACCACCAGCGTGCGCCCGCCGGTATGCGCCAGATCGGCCAGAAGCTCCATGAGATCGACCTGAACCTTCAAATCAAGGAAGGTCGTGGGCTCGTCGAGCAGCAGAAGGTCCGTCTGCTGGGCAAGGGCCATGGCGATCCAGCAACGCTGGCGCTGGCCGCCCGAAAGCGAATCCACCGGACGGTCGGCGAATTCGCTAACCGATGCCGTGGCCATGGCCGAGGTCACGATCTCTTCGTCATCCCGCGTCCATTGCCGCATCAGTCCCTGATGGGGAAAGCGTCCCTGGGCCACAAGCTCGCGCACCGTCAGCCCCTCGGGCGCGATCGGTCCCTGCGGCAGCAGCCCCAGCGTGCGCGCCACGTCCCGGCTTTTGGCGGTATGTATGGATTTTCCGTCCAGCAGCACCGATCCGCTGGTCGGGGTGAGAATACGTCCCATGGTCTTGAGCAGGGTGGATTTGCCCGATCCGTTCGGCCCCACCAGCACGGTCATTTTCCCCGGCGCGACGGCGAGGGAAACGTCGGACAGCACCGGCGTGCCATCATAGCCGGAGGTGATGGCCTGGGCCGTCAGCCGCGCCGTGCGGTTTTCGAGACGATCACTCATGGCCGCGATGTCGTCCTCATCCCAAGATCGGCTGCCGGCTTCCACACCAGGGGGAAACACTAGCTTGCCGGCGCCTGTTTACGGCTCCGGTCATAATCGCTGAAGTTGAGCGATGCAATCATATTTGTGGCGGCGCGCCACGGTTGGTGTCAGCGGAATTTGAGATTGTCGCGGCTGAGCTCGCCGATCGAACTCACGCCCATCAGCTTCATGGCGCGTTCGATTTCGATGCGCATGTTGTTAAGGGCACGCTCGACGCCGGCCTGTCCGGCCGCAGCGAGGGGGAAGAGATAATAGCGCCCCAGGCCCACGGCCTTGGCGCCCAAGGACAGCGCCTTGAGCACATGGGTGCCGCGCTGCACCCCGCCATCCATCATCACGTCCAGCCGGTCTCCCACCGCGTCGACCACCTCGCCGAGTTGCTCGAACGCGGTGCGCGAGCCGTCGAGCTGCCGCCCGCCATGGTTGGACAGCACGATCCCCGTGCAGCCGATATCGGCGGCCTTGCGCGCATCGGCAACCGACATCACCCCCTTGAGACAGAACTGGCCGCCCCATTCGCCGACCATCTGCTCCACATCGGCCCATGTGAGATTGGGGTCGAGCATCTCGGTGAAATATTTCGAGATCGACATGGTGCCCCCGCCCATATCCACATGGCTGTCGAGCTGGGGGAGGGAGAATTTCTCGTGGGTCAGATAGTTGAGCCCCCAGGCCGGGCGCATGGCGAACTGGGTGAGGCCGGTGAGATTGAGCCGGAAGGGAATGGAAAAGCCGGTCCGCTTGTCGCGCTCGCGATTGCCCCCGGTTATCGAATCCACCGTCAGCAGCATGGCGTCGACCCCCGCCGCCTTGGCCCGCGCCATCATCTCGCGATTAAGGCCGCGATCCTTGTGGAAATAGAATTGATAGACCTGCGGTCCCGGCGCGATCTTGCGCGCTTCCTCGAGGCTGACCGTACCCAGCGAGGAAACCCCGAACATGGTGCCGTATTTGTGCGCCGCCGCGGCAACGGCGCGCTCGCCCTGGTGATGGAACAGGCGCTGGAGCGCGGTGGGAGAGCAGTAGACAGGCATGGCGAGCTTTTGCCCCAGCACGGTCACCGACATGTCCACCTCTCCCACCCCGCGCAGGATGTTGGGAACCAGATCGACCGCTTCGAAAGCCTCGGTGTTGCGCCGGTAGGTCACCTCGTCATCGGCGGCGCCATCGATATAGTTGAAGATCGGGCCGGGCAGGCGCTGTTGCGCCATGCGGCGGAAATCCCGGAAATTGTGACAATCCTTGAGCCGCATGATCCCTCCCTTCGACCCCCGCGTGACGTGGTTCCTTGGTGCGACGTTCCTCCGGGCACGTCAACTCCAGTCTCTCGATCCTGTCCTATCGCGCGGTTCGAGCCTTGCGTTGTGTCGTTCTCGTGAGGCAGGGCCTAATACTTTCGTATCACAACAGTCTGGTCTTGCGCGTGACACATGCAACGAGATCGATGCCGTCTGCGTAGGCAGCGGCCTTCAGTGACCACCGATTAGGCATTGTCAGTACTTTTTCCCTAATACGATGCCAAGCCACCGTAAACGCAGGCCGATTATTGCGCGATCATGGTCGCTCAATGGTCCTTTTCCACCTTTACATCCGCAAGGCGTGTTCTTTTGGCCGGCTTTTCCGCTCTCTCGAGCCCGATGCAGAAAACACATTATGCGAAAATTGCATTAGAAATGATTTTTTCGCGGTTGTTATTCTTGCCCTGCCCAAAGGATCGGGATGCGGGATTAACCGGTTTCCCGAAAGGTGTATTCAGGAGGTACAGGGTGCAAATTCTCAATAAGGCACTACCCATAGCGATGCTGACGGCGGCTCTGATGTCGGGCGGCCTGGCGGTCGCCCAGGACGATCCCACCGCAATCGCCGAAGCGATACTGTCCGACGACAATTTCGAAACTGCCGTCGAGCACCTGCGCGACAACTACGACCGTCAGATCGAGGAGTTCGTCGAACTGGTCGAAATTCCCTCAGGCCCCTTCATGGAAGAGGAAATTTCAGCCCGTTACGCCGAAATGCTCGAGGAAGCGGGGCTGGAAAACGTCCATGTGGACGAGGAAGGCAACGCCATCGGTGAATGGCGCGGCACCGACAGCGATGGCCAGTTCCTGGTCGTTTCCGCCCACCTCGATACCGTATTCCCCGAGGGCACGGACGTGACCGTCAACTGGCAGGGAACCGAAGCTCACGCGCCGGGCGTCGGCGACGACAAGATGAGCACGGCCGTGATCCTCGCCTATATCCGCGCGATGAAGGATGTCGGCATCCAGACCGAGGACGACATCCTGTTCGTGGGAACCGTGGGCGAAGAGGGGCCCGGCGACCTGCGCGGGGTGCGTTACCTCTTTAACGAAGGTGACTATGCCGACAAGATCAAGGGCTTCTTCTCGATCGAAGGGGGCACCGCCGGTCGGGTGACGGCGGGCGGCACCGGTTCGCTGCGGTATCGGGTCACCTATGAAGGCCCGGGCGGTCACAGCTTCGGCGCCTTCGGCACCGTCAATCCCGCTTACGCCCTGGCCAACTTCATGACCGCCCTGTCGGAAATCGAGGTGCCCGAAGATCCCAAGACCACCCACAGCGTGGGCATCATCGATGGCGGCACCTCGGTCAATTCGATTCCGTTCTCGATGTCGGCGGATGTGGATATGCGTTCGGTCGATCCGGACGAGCTGGCCGCGCTGCATGACCAGTTCCTGGTCATCGTCGAGGAAGCCGCTGCGGCCGAAAACGAGCGGGGCAACACCGAAAACGGGGAGATCACCGTCAATCTCGAAGTGATCGGTGATCGTCCGGCCGGCCAGACCGACCGGAACAGCTCCCTGTTCCTCAACACGGTCGCGACCTACGAGGCCGCCGGCTTTGAAGTGGATGAACCGGGCACCTCTTCAACCGACTCCAACATGCCCATGAGCCTGGGCATTCCCGCGCTCACCATCGGCGCCAACAGCGGCGTTGGCGGTCGGGCACACTCCCTGGACGAATGGCTCGATACCGATGTCGAGCTCACCATTCCCGCCATGCGCGCCACATTGGCCGTCATCCTTGCCAATGCCGGTTATGTGACGGAATAATAGCATTCGCGGGTAAACCGGAGGGCGGCGCTGCCGCCCTCCTCCTATCAACCAAGACGGGAGACTGGGACAATGGTCAACAGACGCCAATTCGGCCTCGGCCTGGCAACACTACCTCTCTTGGGGGCCGCATGGCCGGCAAAGGCTGCTCCGACGCGGATACGCATGGGGCAGCTCTATGATTACGACAACGACATGGCCTATTCGGAGATGGCCCAGGAGCTGGCCGGCACCGAGGTGGAGCTGCAGGGCTTCATGGCGCCCCATCTCAAGGTCGATTCCGAATTCTTCATCCTGTCCAATCAGCCGGTCGAGACCTGTCCGTTCTGCGAAAGCGAGGACGAGTGGATCGATACCATCATTTTCGTGGTGATGCGCCAGCGCCAGGAGGCCATCGATCCGGGCCTTTTGATCTGGACGCGCGGCATCCTCGATATCGGCACCGCGACCGATGAAGCGACCGGATTTGTGAGCCGGGTCCGTCTGCTCAACGCAGATTTCCATCTGGCCTGATGCGATGGAGTGGCAAGGATAATGAAGGTCCTTGCCGCGATCGGGATCGTATCCATCGCCCTTGTGGCGAGCGCATGGTTCATCTGGGGGCCGCGTGAAGACGGCCAGCCCCTGGCCGTGGGTGGCACCCTGCCTGAAATCGAGCTCGACGCGATAGCGGACATGCCCGGATCGGGGGTGACGTTGCGCGGGCCGGCGGGAAAGCCGCTCGTTATCAACGCCTTTGCCAGTTGGTGCATTCCCTGCCGGGACGAGCATCCGCTGCTGATCGAGATCGCCGAGCGCTACGATGTGATGCTGATCGGGATCAATGTCGGCGACCTTCCGGAAAATGCCGCCGCCTTTCTCGCGGAGATGGGAAATCCCTACGATATGGTCGGCGCCGATCCAAACCGCAAGACGTTTTACGACCTCGGCCTTGTGGGCATGCCCCAGACCCTGGTCGCCGACGCCCAAGGCAAGGTGCTGCTGAACGGCCCCGGACCCATCGACCGCAGCTTCGTGGACGAGGTGCTGCCTGCCCTGTTGGGCGACCGAATATGACAGAGACGAGAAGAGGGGTCTCGGAGTGATAGAACTGGAAAATGTATCGGCGCGGTTCAAGGACGCGGCCGGCACGGTGATCGATGCGGTAAAAGACGTCTCGCTGACTCTGGCTCCCGGCGCGGTTCACGCCATCATCGGCCCGTCCGGCTCGGGCAAGACCACGCTCCTGCACATCATCGCCGGCATCCTGGTGCCCACCGCCGGCACCGTCCAAGCCCAGGGCATAACCGTATCGAAGCTCGGCGAGAGCGCGCGCGATGCCTGGCGCCGCAAAAATTGCGGCATGATCTTCCAGGACTTCCGCCTGATCGACGAACTCGGCCCCCTGGGCAACGTGCTGGTGCCGAGCTGGTTCGGCCGCAACGGCGGCACCGACATCCGCAGGAGCGCCCGGGACCTCCTCGCCCATTTCGACGTGCCGGCCCGCTCGGGTCCCGTCGCCATGCTTTCGCGCGGGCAGCAGCAGCGCGTCGCCATGGCGCGCGCCCTCGTCCTCTCGCCGCAGATCATTCTCGCCGACGAGCCGACGGCAAGCGTCGACAAGGTCAATGCCGAACGCATCATCGATGAATTGGCGCGTCTGGCGGGGGAGGGCCGGACGGTGATCGTCGTCAGTCATGACGAGCGGGTCGCGGCTCGCGCCGATCATGTCATCGAGATACTCAACGGAACGCTCAATACCGCCAATGGGGCGCAAACAGAACACGCTCAAGCCCGAGGAGTGCACTGATGAATCCGTGGCCGATCATCTTCGCCTCCCTCTGGCGCTTCCGCTATACCGTCCTCGCTTTCGTCTTCCTGATCCTCGCCGGCACCGCGCTCTCGGTGGCGATCACGATGCAGGAACGGGCGCTCAAGACCGGCAGCGCCAGCGCCGCCGAAAAATTCGACGTGGTCGTCGGCCCGGTGGGCAGCCGCACCGACGCGCTTTTGACCTCGGTCTACCTTCAGCCCGGCTCCTCCCGTCTTCTGACCCCCGAGCGCACCGCCGAACTGCTCAATGACGAGCGGGCCCAGTTCGTCTCGCCCCTGGCGTTCGGTGACAGCTTCAGGGGACACCCGATCATCGGCACCGCCGCCGAATTGCCCGAGCATCTTTCGGGAGGCGCATTCGCCGAAGGGCGCGGGTTCACCGAGCGTTTCGAGGCGGTTGCCGGCATCGACGTCGAACTGGCCATCGGCGATATTTTCACTCCCAGCCACGGCGTACACGCCATGGCCGATGAGATGACCGCCGAGGGCCATGACGTCGAATATCAAATCGTCGGCCGCATGGCGCGCACCGGCTCGCCCTGGGACCGCGCGCTGATCGTGCCGGTCGAAGACGTCTGGGGCGTCCATGGGCTGGAAACCGGCGCCGAAACCATCGGCGGTCCCTACACCGCCGAAAACGTCGCCGGCATCCCCGCCGCCGTGCTCAAGGCGGTGAGCGTTGCCGATGCCTACCGCTTCCGCCAGGAATACAATACCGACGAGACTATGGCGTTCTTTCCCGCCGAGGTGCTCATCCAGCTCTATCAGACGCTGGGCGATGTGCGGCAGGTAATGACGCTCATGGCGCTGGTTACACAGGGTCTGGTGATGCTCTCGGTGGTGGCGAGCGTCCTCATCCTCTTCCGGTTGTTCATGCCGCAATTCGTGACGCTCCGCGCCATCGGCGCACCGCGCCTTTATATCTTCTTCGTCGCCTGGGGTTTCGTCGCCATTCTCTTTAGCGCGGGCATCTTGCTGGGCCTGGGAGCGGGCTATCTTCTCGCTTTCGTCCTCAGCCGCATCGTCGAGGCCCAGATCGGGATCGCGCTCACGCCCGTTCTGAGCCAAACCGAGTTGATGCTCGCCCTGACGCTTTGGGGGCTTGGACTGGTGATCGCCCTGCTGCCGGCCCTGCGCCTGCAAAGCCAGCCGCTGGCCACCGCGCTCAAGGCCTATTGAAGGGGAGGGGAAGATATGGACATCGGCTGGCTGCAGGATTTTCTCACCCTCGCGGAAACGCGCAATTTCACCAAGGCCGGCGAACGCCGCAACTCCTCGCAAGCCGCCTTCAGCCGCCGCATCCAGGCGCTCGAAACCTGGCTGGGAATGCCACTAGTCGATCGCACCACCTTTCCCGTCGAGCTGACAGCGGAGGGCTACAGGTTCTGCGAGCATGCGCGTGACGTGCTGGCCCAGCTTTTCGATGCCCGCATCTCGCTGGCCCAGGGTGCAATGGCCCGCCACGGCCATGTCTCGATCGCCCTGCCGCACGCCTTGGGCAGCGGGCGATTCTCGTCCTGGTGGCTCAAATGGTCCCAGGGCATGGCGCTCAGTTGCACAATCCTGCCGGGCAATGTCGGGGATGCGGTCAATGCCCTGATCTCGGGCGCCGCCGATATCCTCATCTACTACCACAATCCCCAGCAGCCCCTCCATCTCGACCATCTGCGCTATTCCCAGATCGTCGTGGGCTCGGAAACATTGCGGCCCTATGGCGCGCGGCACCTGGTGAAGTCGGGCAAGCTCAGCTTGCCGCCGGCCTCGAGCGACGAGCCGGTGCCGGTTCTCAGCTATGGGGCGGAAAGCTATCTCGCCCGCGTGGTCGATACCATTCTCGACCATCAGCCCACTCAATTGCGCCGCGTCAGTGTCGCCTCGTGCAACATGGCCGAGATCCTGCGCGAGCTGGCCATCGCTGGCCAGGGCATCGCATGGCTGCCGGAATCGGTCCTTGCCGGCTGCACCGACAAGCTCGAGCCAGTGGGCGACGAGCGCTGGACCATGTCCCTCTCGATCATCGCCTATCGCGACCGGCACCATGAATCCGCCGCGCTGGACAGGCTCTGGCAGCAGATCAAGGATCTCCACCCCCAATCCCGGCCCAAGGTTCCCCCTCAAGGCAAACGGCCCGCGCGGGGCAGGGTGCATGGCACCCCATCGCCGCGCCGCAAGACC
This sequence comes from Pelagibacterium sp. 26DY04, assembly GCF_031202305.1. Taxonomy (NCBI): domain Bacteria; kingdom Pseudomonadati; phylum Pseudomonadota; class Alphaproteobacteria; order Hyphomicrobiales; family Devosiaceae; genus Pelagibacterium; species Pelagibacterium sp. 26DY04. Next base: position 127,793 of record NZ_CP101731.1, on the reverse strand, counting down.
CAGTTCCGGGGAAAGACCATGGAAACGCGGTGACGGGGAGGCTCAATAACCCCGCGGCGGGGCGGGATCGTCATTGAGCAGCAGCACCATATTGACCTGATCGAGCCAGCGCCCGTGCTTGAAACCGGCTTGCGGCAGGCGTCCGGCCATCTCGAATCCCAGTCTTTCGTGAAAGGCGATCGAGCTTTGGTTCTTGGCATCGATCACCGCCACCATCAGGTGAAAGCCCTTGGCCTTGGCATCGGCGATCAGCGCTTCCATCAATGCCTTGCCCACCCCGCGCCCCTGTGCCTCGTCGCGCAGATAAACGGAGTGCTCGACCGTCTTGCGGTAGCCCGAGCGCGAGCGGTATGTGCCATAGCTCGCATGCCCGAGGATTTTTCCGTCCTCTTCGGCAACCAGCACGGCAAAGCCATTGGCCGTCCGATCATTGAGCCAGGCCTGGCGATCGGCCAATGTTTCCTCGGCCTCCGTCCAGATTGCATCGAGCCGACGAATGGCATCGTTGTGGATGTCGAGAATCTGGGGAAGATCGCCTTCAGTGGCGGGACGCACATTCATGGCTTGAAAAGTTCCGACGAGATTGCACCTGACCGGCGATTTCGGTGCGCCGGCCCCCGACAGTCAAGGTCCAAATCGCTAGACCAGTCCGAGCACCGTTTGCCGCAGCAGCGCCAGGTCCGTTTCACGCGAAAGCCGATGGTCGCCGTCCGGGATCAGCGTGAAGGTCACCGGATCGGAAACCAAATGGCTCACGAGCTTGAGCGCATGGGCTGGCGGCACATCGGTATCCTTGCCACCCTGGAGGATCGCCACGGGGCAATGGGTGCGGATCGGGGCGCCGAACAGCAGATGGTTCTCCCCATCCTCGATCAACTGGCGAGTCAGCACATAAGGCTCGTCCGAATAGTCGGAGGGCTGTTCCACGCGTCCTTTTTCCCACAGATCAAGCAGTTCGGCATCGGTGAAGGTTTCCCGCATCAGGTCTCGCGTCATGTCGGCCGCCGGCGCGATCAGCACCATGGCCTTGATCCGCGCGTCTCCGCGCTCCCGCAAGGCGCGGTTGAGCAGCAGCGCCAGCCAGCCGCCCATGGACGACCCCACGACGATCTGCTCGCCCTGTGTCGAACCGAACACCGCAAGCGCTTCCTCGAGCCAGCGGCTGATCGTACCATTAAGAAAGTCGCCTCCCGAGCTGCCATGCCCCGAATAGTCGAAACGGGTGACGGCAAGTCCCTGCTCTGCGCCCAGGGCATCGAGAGCCTGGGCTTTCGATCCCATCATATCCGAGCGGAACCCGCCGAGCCAGAAGAGGCCCGGCGCGCGTCCATCGCGCCGCAACGTTGCGATATCGCGGGCCTCGGGGCCCGAACCGACCGAGAGGGTTTGGAGCGTTCCGGTCATTGCAATTGCGTTTTGGTCAACCATATTGGGGGTGTAGCTCCTGGGCCGGAATGCCGCAAGCCATGCGCACGCTGTGTTCTGTTTGTCACCGGCCGGACCAACCGCACTGGTGCCCCGGTTTGTCTGTTGACTTTGGCCCCGATTGCCAAGATTTTGGGCATGCTCGCGCCCTTGTTTTTCCAGGGTGTGCGAAAGCTATGGGAAACCACTGAAAGGAAATATTGCCATTCGTCGTCCGATGAGACCCGTGCAGCCCCAGAAGGATGGGCCGCGCTCCAACAATGAAATCAACGTTCCCGAAATCCAGCTGATCAATGCCGAGGGGCAGAATATCGGTGTCGTTCGCACCAGCGAAGCCATCGCCATGGCCATCGATGCCGGTATGGATTTGGTCGAGATCGCTCCCAATTCCACGCCGCCCGTCTGCAAGATCCTGGATCTGGGCAAGTTCAAATACGCCGCCCAGAAGAAGGCCGCAGAGGCCCGCAAGAAGCAGAAGGTGATCGAGGTCAAGGAGATCAAGCTCCGGCCCAATATCGACACCCACGACTATGACGTGAAAATGCGTGCGCTCGAAAAGTTCATCGGTGAAGGCGACAAGGTCAAGGTGACCATGCGCTTCCGTGGCCGCGAGATGGCGCACCAGGAAATCGGGCTGGAACTGCTCAACAAGGTTCGCGATCAGTTCGAGGAGATCACCAAGGTCGAATCCACCCCCCGCGCCGAAGGGCGCCAGATGGTGATGGTTCTCGCCCCGCGCTGAGCTCCTCGTCCATTACCGCAAGCTTCAAAGGTGGTCGAAAGGCCACCTTTTGTCGTTTCTGCCCCGGAATACCGATTGACCTATAATCTCACCACTTGCCCATCGGTGCGGGTGAGGATGGCGCGGGCGCCGGGGGTGGTGGCGAGGATGGAGGGTGCGCGGTGTTCGCCGGCGACGAACAGGGCGGTGGCCAGTGCATCTGCATCGGTGGCGCGGGGGGCGGTGACGGTGACTTCGGCCAGGCGATGGGCGCTCAGCCCGGTCTGGGGATCAAAGAGGTGGTGATGGGTGCCGGAAGGGTCGAACACCGTGCCATGGCCGCCCGAGGTCGCCGATGCCTCCTCGACGAGCTCGATGGTGCGGGCGGTTTCGCCCTCGGAATCGCGCAGGCCCACCCGCCAGGGGCGGCCCTCGGGGTGGGTGCCGAGCACGCGGGTTTCACCCAGGCCGACAACCACATGATCGAAGCCCTCATTGCGCAGAAGGTCGGCCACCACATCGGTGATGTAACCCTGGGCGATGCCGTTGAGGGTCAGCGCCATGCCGGGGGTGGCGAGGCGGACGGCGTTGCCGGAAAGATCGATGCCGCGATAGTCGACGAGGTTGTGCGCGACCTCTAGGGCCGCCGGTGGCGGACCGGAGCGGGAGGGGCGGGCGAAATGGGTTTGATAGAGCGTCCAGAGCGGCTGCACGGTCGGATCGAATGCCCCGCCGCTCGCCTGGGCAATGGCGCGGGAGCGTTCGAGCACCGCGAGCATGTCGCGCGAGGCGCCGGAAAGCATGCCGTCGCGGTTGAGTCGGGAGAGCTCGCTTTGGGGACGGTAGAGGCTGAAGACATTTTCGAGCCGCGCCACCTCGGACGCCATCCGGGCGAGGGTGCGTCGGGCGTGACCGGGATTGGCGTGCCAGAGGCGCATGGACGCCTGGGCGCCCAGCGCCTGGCCGTGCCATTCATGAAACGTGGGCTGGGGGCCGAACAGGCGAAAGCCGGCGACACCGATGGGGAGGGCGGCCGAGGCGGCGAGGATCTTGAGAATTTGCCGCCTTGAAGGACCGGGTTGCCGAGGGAGGGACGACGCGCGCATTGCCATGGCTCCCTTACACGGTGGCGCCGTTGCGCGTCAGAACCAGGCTCTGGCGCGGCCGGGGATTGGCGGCGCGCTTGCGTCCCTTGCGGGCCCACACGAGCGGCGGGCAGCGGTGATCGTCGTAATATTCCACCTGGCAATCGAGGCACTGGAAGCATTCGGCCATGACGATCCTGCCGCTGGGTTCAATGGCCTTGACCGGGCAGGAGCGCTCGCACAGATGGCAGCCGCCGGTGCCGCATTCGGGGCGGCGCTTCAAGAACGTGAACAGATGCAACCGGTCGCCCAGGGCGAGAACGCCGCCCAGCGGGCAGAGGAAGCGGCAGAAGAAGCGCTCGGTGAACAGGCCCATGACCAGCAGCACCAAAGCATAGGTGACGTAGGGCCAGGGGCGGGTGAAGGCGGAGGTGATCGCCGTCTTGAAGGGTTCGACCTCTTCGACGCTGGCCAGGGCCTCGGGCACGGCGAAGGCGGTGCCCACGATCAGCGCGGCGAGCCCGTATTTGGGCAGCCACATCCAGCGCTGGGTGGCCTGGGACGGGTTCCAGACCGGCAGGCGCAGGAGGCGGGCGATGCGCGAGGTCAATTCCTGCAGGGCGCCGAACGGGCAGAGCCAGCCGCAGAAGACGCCACGGCCGATGAGGAACAGGGACAGCACAACATAGATCGAGATGACCACGATCAGCGGTTCGGCGAGGTAGAAACCCAGATCGGCGCCTTCGAACGGGGCCTTGAGGTAGTTGACCACATGGACGATTGAGAGCTGGCCGCCGGCGATCCAGCCCAGCCAGACCAGGGTGAAGACCAGGAAACCCGTGCGCACCCAAAGATGCAGCCGGCGGTTGCGCGAAAGGGGCGCCTGGAAAACGAAGATCAGCGTGAGGGCCACCAGCGCGACGGCGAGGATGGCGAGGTCGACGCCCGAAGCCAGCCAGGCCTCGGCCCAGGGAGGCAGGGGCTCGACGGGGGGCATGAGCACCGTCTCGTCGGGCAATTGATAGGTGACCGGGAATTGGACCGTATGCTCGACCCCGGCCGCGTCGGTGGCGTGCACCATGAGGACCACGTCAAAGGGGGCCAGGGGATCGAAGCCGGACTCGAGCGGGATGGTGAACACACCCGCATGGCGCACGATGGGGCCGCCCGAACGCTGGACGGAAGTGCCCACATGGTCGAAATCGTCCTCGACGAAATCCATCTCGAAATCGCCCTGCACCAGCCGGATGCGCTCGAAGCGGTGGCCATATTCGTCCGATTTGTACTGGCTGCCGATGAAATCATAGTAGCCGCCCGACATCACGGCCACCATCACCACATCCTCGGGGGCCGGTTCGACCACCGACGAATAGGTGCTGGCGGTGATGATGTTGCGGCCGATCAGGGGAGGGGTGGCGAGCCCCACCACAAGCTCGGTGTAGCGGGCATCGGCATCGCCGCGGTCGAGAGGCACCTCCATTTGGGCGGGGGTGACGCCTTGTTCGGCCAGCGCCGCGCTTACCTCGCCGAAGGTCACGAGACGATTGGAGACCGCGCCGATCTCGACGAGCTGTTCCCAATCGAGGAAGGAAAAGCCCAGCCGGTCGATCATCGGCTCGGTGATCGGCGGGCGCGGGTCGTTGGCGCGCAGCACGACCCGGCCGGCATCCATGATGCCGGCGCGCATGTTGCGGGCCGAAATGGTGGTGCCTTGCACGAAATCGGGGGTGAGCGGCGCCTCTACGGTCCCGTCGACCGGATGGCCGATGTGAGCTTCAAGAAATTCCTCGAGGCGGTCGACGCGCTGGGGAAAGCCCTGAAGGTAGGGGTCGTGGTGCCGGATGACGCGGGCGCCGGTGAGGTTGCCGGCCAGATCCATGCCGACAATGGCGTCAAAGGGCGTGGGCGAATAGCTGCGGGCCCGCACCACATCGAGGGTGGAAAACAGATACCCCACAAGCTCCTCGCCGCTGTAGACGCGCATATGGGGCGGGCCTGCTTCGGCAAGCTCGAAGCGGTCGGCCTCGGGAAAGAGAGTCTGGCGGATCTCGCTGGTGGCACGGGCTTCGAGCGGCCGACTGGCCTGCGCCCAGGCGCTGCCCGTCAGCACCAGGACAAGAAGCACGAGAATCGGGCCGAAACAGAACCACCGGCGCGCAAGGTGCGCGGCACCGCCGTTCAGCCCCTTGATCGACCCGACGCGGCTGCCAGCCGGAAGCGCCATTCCCGCCGCACGCAATACCATAGACTTCCTCCCACCCGACCGGCTGCTTGTCGCGCCTGATCGAGTCCTAGAATCCTATGGCTAGCATTGCCGTCACCGACCGGCAAGGCAACGTATGCGTGAACGCGTTGGCCCGGTCAGCCTGCGGCCGGGGAATCGATCACCCAGGCGACCCCGAAACGATCCATGGTCATGCCGAAGCCTTGCGACCACGATTGCGGCTCGAAGGCCATGAGCACATCGCCGCCTTCGGACAAGGCATTGAAGATGGCGCGCGCCTGGTCGACCGAATCGGCCGAGACGGTGACGCTATAGCCCTTGCGGCCGGAAAAATCCCGCATGTCCTGGCCCATCAGCGCCTGATCGCCGATGTCGATCCAGGCATGGACGATGCGGTCGAGGCGGTCTTCGGGCACGCCTTCGGCCATTTCGGGCATGTCGCGGTTGCTGATCATGGCGCGGATCTCGCCGCCGAGGATCTTGGCGTAGGTGGTGAAGGCCTCGCGGCAATCGCCGTCGAAATCGATATTGGCAACGACTTTCATTTCCAGTTCCTCCTTATGCTCAACACCAAGCTTAACACAGGCATTCGCACATGAATGTGACTTGCGTTGCGCAAGTAAAAAGGGCCCGCGCCGTAGCGCGAGCCCCATAAGGTCGGTGCGTCTAAAAACGCTTACTTCTTGTCCTGGCCCTTGAGGGCTGCGCCAAGAATGTCGCCCAGCGAAGCGCCGGCGTCCGAGGAACCGTACTGAGCGACGGCTTCCTTTTCCTCGGCGATTTCCAGGGCCTTGATCGAAAGACCGATGCGGCGGGTCTTCTTGTCGAACTGGGTGATGCGCGCATCGACCTTTTCGCCGACGGCGAAACGCTCGGGGCGCTGGTCTTCGCGGTCACGGGAGAGATCCGAACGGCGGATGAAGGCCGTCAGGTCCGTGTCGGCGATGCGAACCTCGATGCCACCATCGGTGATGGCGGTGACCTCAGAGGTGACGATCGCACCCTTGCGCAGTCCGTCAGAGCCGGTTGCCGCAGCTTCGAAGCTGTCGGTGCCGAGCTGCTTGATACCGAGGGAAATGCGTTCCTTTTCGATATCGACGTCGAGAACCTTGGCCTTGACGATATCGCCACGGTTGTAGTCCTCAAGCGCTTCTTCGCCCGGACGGTTCCAGTCGAGATCGGAGAGATGAACCATGCCGTCCACATCGCCGTCCAGACCAATGAACAGGCCGAATTCGGTCTTGTTCTTGACTTCGCCTTCGATTTCCGAGCCCACCGGGAACTTGTCGGCAAAGCTTTCCCACGGATTGGCGAGGGTCTGCTTGAGACCAAGCGAGATGCGGCGCTTTTCGGGATCGACCTCGAGGACGACCACTTCGACTTCCTGGGAAGTCGAGACGATCTTGCCCGGATGGACGTTCTTTTTGGTCCAGCTCATTTCCGAGACGTGGATCAGGCCTTCGATGCCCGGCTCGAGCTCGACGAACGCACCGTAGTCGGTGATGTTGGTCACGCGGCCAGTGAACTTGGCATTGACCGGGTATTTGGCGGCGATGCCTTCCCAGGGGTCGGCCTGGAGCTGCTTCATGCCCAGCGAAATGCGGTGGCTTTCCTGGTTGACGCGGATGATCTGGACCTTGATGGTCTCACCGATCGAGAGAACCTCGTTGGGGTGGTTCACGCGACGCCATGCGATGTCGGTGACGTGCAGCAGGCCATCGATACCGCCCAGGTCAACGAACGCACCGTAATCGGTGATGTTCTTGACCACGCCCTCGACCACCTGGCCCTCTTCGAGCTGCTGGACGATTTCGCTACGCTGCTCGGCGCGCGACTCTTCGAGAATGGCGCGGCGCGAGACGACGATGTTGCCGCGGCGCTTGTCCATCTTCAAAATCTGGAAGGGCTGGGGCACGTTCATCAGCGGCGCGATGTCGCGGATGGGGCGGATATCGACCTGGGAGCGCGGCAGGAAGGCCACGGCGCCGTCGAGATCGACGGTGAAACCGCCCTTGACCTGGTTGAAGATCTGGCCTTCGACCTTCTCGTTCTTTTCGTAGAGGGCTTCGAGGCGGACCCAGCTCTCTTCACGGCGGGCCTTCTCACGCGAGAGGACGGCCTCGCCCATCGCGTTTTCCACGCGGTCGACATAGACTTCGACTTCGGACCCGACGTCGATTGTGCCGTCACGGCCGGCGGCGCCGAATTCCTTGAGCGGCACGCGGCCTTCGGTCTTCAGGCCCACGTCGATGATGGCGAGGTCCTTTTCGATGGCGACGACCTTGCCTTTGACAACGGTGCCCTCGACGGGATCGATGTCCTGGAAGCTCTCAAGCAGGAGCTGTTCGAAATCTTCAGCGGATGCTGTTTGGTTAGCCATTAAATCTCCATTCCGGCGGAGCCGGAATCTGGGGGTTAGGGGTTGACGATGTTTGGTTGGGCAGGGGATCCGAAATTTCTCGACGACGGCGCGCGCAGCAAAAGCTGCTCCCCTCATCCGACCACCTTCTCCCCAAAGGGGCGAAGGAAATCCGGGGCTTGCCAAGGTCTCTGCTCCCTCGCCCCTCTAGAGAGAGGGCCGGGTGAGGGGAGGCCAAGAACACATTCTTGTCGATGAACTTCAGCGTCCAGCAAAAAGCGTGACCGGCCCAACCCCTGCAAACTTGGATTTCACGACCTCGAATTTCAAGGCGTGGATTTGCGGGCGATGGCCGCCGTAACTTCCGCGATGGCTGCCGTAATGGCGGCTTCTATAGCCAAATTGGTGGTATCGAGCAAGACCGCATCGGCGGCGGGGCGGAAACCGCCATGGGGGGCGGCGGCGTCGCGGGCATCGCGGGCCTCGATATCGGCCAGGAGCTTGTCGCGATCGACGGCCTGCCCACGCGCTTCGAGCTGGCGGGCGCGGCGATCGGCGCGGACCCTGGCATCGGCGACGATAAACAGCTTGGCATCGGCCTCGGGCGCGATGACCGTGCCGATATCGCGGCCATCGAGCACGGCGCCGCTTGGTTGAGTGGCAAAATCGCGCTGGGCGGCAAACAGCGCCTGCCGCACGCCGGGAAACACCGCGATCCTGGAGGCGAGAATGCCCACCTCGGCCCCCAAAAGGAATTCGGGATCGACACCGGTGAGATCGAGCAGTTGGGCGGCGCGGGTAGCGCGGGCCTCGATGTCGGGGGCGTCGATATGGGCCTTAACCTCGAGCCCTACGGCACGATAGAGCAGGCCGGTATCGAGGTGGGGGAGGTTGAAATGCCGGCCCAGGGCGGCCGCGATGGTGCCCTTGCCCGAGGCTGCCGGCCCATCGACGGCGATGATCATGCGGCATCCTCCGCAGCCGAGAAGCCGGCTCCCAGGCGGGTAAAATCGGCCTCGAAACTGGGAAAGCTCGTGGCGATCATCCTGTCGTCATCGACGGTGACCGGCTTGTCGGAAGCCAGGCCCATGACCAGGAAGCTCATGGCGATGCGGTGGTCGAGATGGGTCGCGACAGTGCCGCCGCCGGGAACGGCGCCCTTGCCCTGGACAATGAGGAAATCATGGCCTTCCTCGCAGACAACGCCATTGGCTTCCAGCCCGCGGGCGACGGCGGCGAGGCGGTCGGATTCCTTCACGCGCAACTCCTCGATGCCAACCATCTCGGTGGGCCCCTCGGCGAAGGCGGCGGCAACGGCAAGCACGGGGTATTCGTCGATCATCGAGGGGGCGCGTTCGGGGGGAACGGTGACGCCCTTCAAACGCGACGCCTTGACCCGCAGGTCGGCGATATCCTCGCCGCCCGAAGTACGGCGGTTTTCGATGGCGATATCGCCGCCCATTTCGATGAGCGTTTCGATCAGTCCGGTGCGGGTAGGGTTCATCAGGACGTTTTCGATGACCACTTCCGAGCCGGGGACGATCAGCGCCGCGACCAGCGGGAAGCCGGCCGAGGACGGGTCGCCGGGAACGATCAGCTCCTGGGCCTTCAATTCGGGCAGGCCCTCGACCCGGATGGTGCGCACGCCTTCAGCGTCGGTTTCGATCGAGATATCGGCACCGAACCCTTCGAGCATCTTTTCGGTATGGTCGCGGGTCATGATCGGTTCGACGACGGTCGTGGTGCCGGGGATCACGAGGCCAGCCAGCAGAACACAGGATTTGACCTGAGCCGAGGCCATGGGCACGCGATAATTGACCGGAACCGGTTCGGCGGCGCCACGCAGCGCGATGGGAAGCTTGTTGTCGTGATGTTCGACCACTTCGACGCCGATCGCGCGCAGCGGATCGAGCACGCGTTTCATGGGGCGGGCCGAGAGCGAGGCATCGCCGGTAAAACGGGTGACGAAGGGATAGGCGCCAACCAGGCCCATGGTGAGGCGCACGCCGGTGCCGGCATTGCCGAAATCGAGATCGGTCTGCGGCGCAAGAAAGCCACCCACGCCTAGCCCATCGATCTGCCATGTCTCGCCGGTCTTTTCGACCTTGGCGCCCAGGGCCTGCATGGCCCTTCCGGTGGCCAGGACGTCCTCGCCTTCGAGCAGGCCCGTGACCGTGGTGCGGCCCAGCGCCATGGCGCCGAACATCATGGCCCGATGGGAAATCGACTTATCCCCAGGCACCCTTATGGTTCCCGAAAGGGCGCCGCGATGGTGGCTGGCGCGCGGGCGGGGCGGAAGAGCATGGGACATGGCTTGGAGACCCGAGTAAACTGAAGTGCGGAACGGGCCGGGCTTAGCATGATCGAAACCGGCTGCCAACGCCGCCCGCGCGTGCGCGCATTTTGCGTTTGACATGGCCAAAAATTTCACGCTAACCGGTCGATCCGAATGGAGCCGCCCTTTTCATGACAGGGCCTTGCGCCAGATATGACGTGGCGTCCGCCCAAGCGGGCGCACCAGACTTAACCCTACAGCATCTGACAAAATGGGGAATTGCCTTGGCCAGTGACGAACGCGGTACCAAGCGGACATGCCCGGTGACGGGCAAGAAATTCTATGACCTCAACAAGGATCCCGTGGTCTCGCCTTATACCGGCAAGTCCTATCCCTTGAGCTTTTTTGAAGCGGCCCAGGAAAAGGCCGCCGTCAAGTTCGGCGCCAAATCGCGCAAGGACGAAGACGAGGACGAGGACGAAATCGAACAAGCCGATGTGGACGTGGCCGCCGAAGAGGCGGGCGCCGAAGTCATCTCGCTCGACGATGCCGAAGACAGCGACGAGGACAATGGCGACGACGATCTCGCCGATGTCGAGGATGTCGAGGTCGACGAAGAGCTGGGCGGGGACGACGACGACACGTTCCTGGAAACCGACGACGAAGACGACGAGATCGATTTCGACGTCGAGGTGGACGAGGACGAGCGGTAGTTTTTCTGCCTCACGGGCCGCACCGCGAAAGCCATGACGGGCTAAACCGCCCTATGGCTTTCGCTGGCCCTCCGGCGGGGCGCGCGAAACGTCGCGCGGGGTCCTCGCCTGCGTCCGGTCTGCCTCACGGGCCGCGCCTGCGGCTCGTTCTTACGGGCATTTTCCGGAGGACTCGGGCGGTTTTTCGGGGCTCATGAAAAATTTGCGACGCTGGATGATTTTTGCTCTTGCGTCGTAAAACACTTCTCACTAGGTTCCGCCCGTTCGCACGGGGACGCCGCGTGAACCACCCAGGGCCGCCAAGCGCGGCGCCGATCTGATGGGGCCATAGCTCAGCTGGGAGAGCGCCTGCATGGCATGCAGGAGGTCAGCGGTTCGATCCCGCTTGGCTCCACCATTCGCTTTCCAATGATTGTGTTCCTGGCAGACGTTCGCGATGCGAATGGTTTGCTTTGCCTCACGGGCCGCTCCGCGCGTCCCAAAGTGGTCCACTCGATATCTGATGCTTGCACCGGGTGCCGCAGCGGGTAGGCTGGCGATCTCTAAGGAGTTGCCAATGCCGCCCGTCATTCCCGATCCGGAAAAGATCCGTCCGTTCGTCGATTTCAAGGCATTCTACGACTGGCTGGCCCAGCATGGGGCCGAGTGGGACGAGGTGTGGGTGCAGTTCTACAAGAAGGCGTCGGGCCTGCCCACGCTTTCCTACGAGGATGCGGTGCGGGCGGGGCTGTGCTGGGGGTGGATCGACGGGATCAAGAAAAAGCATGACGAGGTATCGTTCGTCTTGCGCTTTACCCCGCGGCGCAAAAAATCGATCTGGAGCCGGATCAACACGCGGCATGCCGAAAATCTGATCGAAGAGGGGCTGATGCGCGAGCCCGGCCTCATCCAGATCCAAGCGGCAAAAGCCGATGGGCGCTGGGAGGCCGCCTATGCCTCGGGGGCCGAGTTCACCATGCCCGAGGATTTCGTGCGCGCGGTCGAGGCCGACCCGGCGGCGCTCGAAACCTACAAGACGCTCAACAGGGCCAATCTCTTTGCGCTGGCGTTTCGCATCAACAACGCCAAGAAGGCCGAGACGCGGGTGCGCAATATCGAGAAATTCGTCGCCATGCTGGCCAGGGGCGAGACGCTACACCCCAATGGGAAGGGCAAATAGCTATTGCACCAGCGCGGCGTTGCGGCAATCGAAGCCGTGCAGCGCCACATCGACCTCGCCGATGCCGATGCCCAGAACGTCGAGGATGGCGACCAGCACGTGATCGAGCACGCCGATCACCGGCGCGATGAGGGCCGAGACGGTACCAAGGAGCCCCGAGAGCAGCCCGCCGAGGAGATTGATGCCGATGATTTCGAGATCGAGCTCGAGATCGGAAAGAAGCGAGGTGGTGAGCTCCGATAACGGCGTCGTGGTGCGGGCGGTGTAAACCTTGCCCGCTACGGCATCGGCGGCGGTGAAATGGAGGGGAACGGGGCTGGTCTGGGACATGGAGACGTCCGCATAAGCCGTGACGCGCACCAGGCCGCCCAGGAGCGAGAGAATTGTGGTCTTTTCGATGGCCAATGGCCGGCGCGTATCGAGAAAAGACGACTGGGCGGTGTGGCCCACCGCGAGGCGCAGGACGCCGGGGCGCGCGGCGACGGTGGCGCGGCCCAGATCGGGGCGGCCGGGCGGGCAGGTGAGGCTGGCCAGATGGGCTTCGGCCGGGGCCAGTTCGACATAGACCGGAAGCCCGACCGAGAGCAGCCCCAGATCGGCATCGTTCTCGAGCAGGGAAATATCGAGCCGCAGGCGGGTTTGCGCCGTGCGCAGATAGGCGCCCTCGCCCGAAAGGGTGAACCAGCCGCCGTGTGGCGGCTCCCCGATCACCAGATCGACATCGATGCCGGTGAGGCCGGCGACGTTGAGGCCGAGATCGAGGCTGACATGGCGCTCGCCATCCGCCACCAAAGCGGCGGCGGTCAAAAGGCCCAGCGCATCGACACTGGCCTTAACGGCCGCGGACGTGCCGAGGGCGAGATTGGCCAGGCCGTCGGCGACGATGAGGCGGGCCATATCGACCGTAATGGAATCATCGATCAGGCTGGCCAGTTCGAGCAGCACGGCGTTGTTGCCGGCGGCCGAGGCGAGGGCGACCCCGATATCGCCCAGGCTCACTTGCGTGTCGAGCAGGTCCGAATAAGTGCCTGCCGTCAGCCCCAGTTCGAGGGCCAGGGCATCGAGGAAATCGAGCAGCCCCACATCGAGGCCGATGATCTGGTCGTAGTTCATGAGCGAGAGGGAGATTTCCCCGCCCAGGAGTCCTCCCAGAATGGCGTTGAGCAGACCATCATTGAGGCTGGCGAGGCGCGAGCCGATGGACCAGGCGGCCATAGGGGTGGCACTGGCTGTGGCCGAGACGCCCAGGCTAGGCGATTGAAAGCCGAAGATCGAAGCGAAATGGACGCGGCCAGGGTGGCGCAGGGTGACGCGGGCGGCGTTGGCCGGGCCGGTATCGGGGGCAAACCGGTCGGCGGGGCCCAGGTTCGGATCGGGGCTGTAATGGTCGGTCTGGACGAGAACGGTTGGCGGCAGGGGATCGTACCCCGCGTCGAGCAGCGCCCGCTCGACGCGCTCGGCGGCGTCGGCGGGATCGCCGGCGGCGTGGATGGCGGCAAGATCGGCAGCCGATTGCAGGCGGCGCTTTTCGAGATGGAGGGAAGCCTCATCGACCGCCAGGGCGGCAACGCCGATGAGGATCGGGGCCACGGCGGCGAAAAGGGTGGCGACATTGGCGCGGATGTCGATGGCGAGACGGTGGAGGAGCACCAGCATCGTCAAACCCCGCCATTGCGGATGGTGGAGGAAAAGGCGATGCGGCTGTCGGGCAGGGGAAGCGGGGGATAGAGGTTCCAGATGGGGAGCGCGGAAGCGTCATCGGAGAGGCTGACCAGGAACTGGTCCGGGTCGAGGGGGCTGGGGGCGGCGGCGAGGGTGAGCCGGTCGGGATCGAGAAGGACATAGGCGCCGCCATTGTTGGCGACAAAAGCCTCGGCCAGAGCGGTGCGTTCGGTGCCGGTCAGCCCGGCCACCGCAGCGCGGGCGGCATCGGCGGCCAGTTGTTGCACAGCATGGGCGGCGCCGAAATAGATGCCATAGGCCAGGGCGCCGAAGACCAGCAGCAGGAACACCGGCGCGATGAGGGCGAATTCGACCGCCGATGCCCCACGGAGATCACTCACAAATCTCCAGCGCCGTTTCCGCGGCATTTGTCCGCCCCCTCACGCCAATTCGGTCCCGATCATCGGATGCGGCGATGTGCGGCGGAGTTTATGGGAGCGTGGGTAGAAATCCGCAGGGCATGTAAAAGAGTTTCAACCTAAGCGGAAAGTTTTGGCAATTTTCTCTAAGGCGCTGCCACCCCATCCTTTGACCGTCACGGACAAGGAGTTGAACCGATGGACAGGCAAAGGACGGCATTGGTGTTGGGCGCCACGGGCGGCGTGGGCGGAGCGATCGCCAAGGCGCTGGTGGCCAAGGGATGGACGGTGCGCGGCATGGTTCGCGACCCTGCCGCAGCGCAAGCGAAAGGGCTGGCGGGAATCGGCTGGGTCAAGGGCGACGCCACTGTGCGCGGCGATGTGGTCGCGGCGGCCGAGGGTGTCTCGGTCATCGTTCATGCGGTGAACCCGCCGGGCTATCGCGATTGGGACAAGGTGGTGCTGCCGATGATCGACAACACCATCGCCGCTGCCAGGGCGGCGGGCGGGGCGCGCGTGGTGTTGCCGGGGACCGTCTACAATTTCGATCCGGCGACGACGCCGCTGTTGTCCGCGAACAGCCCGCAACGGCCCAAAAGCCACAAGGGCAAGATCCGCGCCGAGATGGAGGCGCGGCTGGAGCGGGCGGCGCCGGAGGTGCCGAGCCTGATCCTTAGGGCGGGCGATTTTTTCGGCCCCGAGGCGCGCTCGAACTGGTTCGGGCAGGCCATGGTGGCGCCGGGCAAGCCGGTCAGCCGCATCGTCAACGTGGCGCGCGGGGCGGGGCATAGCTGGGCGTATCTGCCCGACCTTGCAGAGACGTTCGCGCTGCTGCTCGAGAGCCGCGAAAGGCTAGAGCCCTTCGAGCGGGTCCAGTTCGAGGGATTTTACGACGCCGATGGCCGGGGAATGATCGCAGCGATCGAGCGGGTGGTGGAGCGCGAACTGCCGGTTCGCCGCTTTCCCTGGTGGGCGATGCGGCTGCTCTCCCCGTTCGGCGGCTTTCCCCGTGAAGCGGCCGATATTGCCGCGATCTGGAGCCACCCCATGCGGCTCGACAACCGCCGCCTGGTGGAGCTGCTGGGGGCGGAGCCGCGCACCCCGCTCGATACCGCCATGCGCGACACGCTGGTTGCCATGGGCTGCATCGATCGTAGCGACCCGCGCGCAACCGCGTTGCTCAGCGCCTGACGCTTCAGACCCGCGTCCCAGCGGCCATGAGCAGCGGTTCGAGATGATCCTCGAACAGATCGGGCGGAATGGCACCGGGGCGCGGGGCATAGCTTTGCTCGGCGTCGAGCGAGATGGCGAGGAAACGGTCGATGCCGGCCATGCCGTCCGGGTCGGCGAGGGGATAGAAGCCATCGGCGAGGCGTCGGCGCAACTCGTGCTTGGTGGCCACCATGCGCTCGGTGACGCCGGGACCGTTGGAGACCGAGACGGGCATTTTCACATAGTCATGGAGCGGCGTCCCGACGTGAAAACAGGCCGGGACCGTGACGAAGATCTTCAGGAGAAAATCGAGATCGGTCATGCAGGGCAGGGACGGATCGTAGCGCGGATCGGCGCGGCGGCGGTCATGGACCAGCATCGAATCCATGGAAAAATTGACGAATTTGTACTGCCCGGGGGTCAGAAGCCCATCCTCGCCCCTGGCGATATGGCGCAGGTGAGTGCCGTCGGGGAGCGTCACATCGAGCGCGCAGGACGCCAGCCCGTGCCGGGCGGCGAGTGGGACCATAATGGCCAGCTTTTCGGTCTTAAACGCGTCATCGGCATCGAGAACCGCGGCGATGGGATAGCGCGCCGCATCGAGCCCCATATTGCGGGCCGGGGGCGAACCGCCGCCGATCAACCCCGATTCGAGATGGCGAATGCGCGGATCGGCGATGCCGGCGCGGCCCAGAACGGCCTCATAATCGCAGCCATCGTCGGATATGATGATCAATTCGAAGTGAGAATGGGTCTGGGCGAGCGCGGCGGCCACGGCGCGGGCGATGGTCGCCTGCGCCCTATAGGCGGGCATGATGATCGATACGGGCTCGTTGGGCACTCTCGCTTCCCTTGAACGGTTCGGCCCAAAACCCATATCATAGGCAATCGGCGAAAGGCGCCTATGAGAGGGCCAACGCCGCAATATGTTGCTTGGGTATCAAGGACATGAACGACCGATGACACGGGTATCGCTGTTTTCCGCCCCCTTCCTTTTGGGCTTCGATACGTTTGAAGAGCGTTTCGACCGGCTGCAACGCGCTTCCGAGGGCTATCCTCCCTACAATATCGAGCGGGTGACCGCCGAGAACGGGGACGAGACCTACAGGATCGCCATTGCGGTCGCCGGGTTCGCTCGTAACGATCTGGAAGTGATTGGGGAGGATAATCAGCTCATCGTGCGGGGCCGGCAGACCGAAGATGGTGCGCGCCAATACCTGCATCGCGGCATAGCCGCCAGGCAGTTCCAGCGCACCTTCCTGCTTGCCGAAGGCATGAGGATAGAGGGTGCCGAACTGAAAGACGGCCTCCTCGTTATCACCGTATACCGGCCCGTCACCGAACCGGTGACCCGCCGTATCGACATCAGGTCGGTCGAGTAGAAAGGTATGCGTTATGAACAAACCGATTGAAAAAACAGCGTTCACCGACGCCCATCTCGGCGTCTCGGCCGAACCCTTGCGCGCGCTGACGGCGGCGCAGTTTGCCGCGCTGGGCGCGGGCGACATCGTTTTCTGGAAGCAGATGGATGCCGGCGATCTTGTCGACTTCATTCCCCAGGCGGCCATGGCTCCCGCCGATCAGAGGCTCGAACTCCTGATGAGCGCCGATGGCGCTCCGGTACTTATCGCTGATTCACGTGAAGCGATCATGGACTGGATCGAGGGCCACGAGGTGCGGCTGGCCACTTTGCATTAGTGAAGGGCAGGACGGTCGCGGCGGGCACAAACGCCCGCTTCGGTCCCGGAAGCCTTGCGGGTCCCCGGGTCAAGCCCGAGGACGGGGATGGCCGGCAGCAGTGTTCGTGCGCGCGATTAGTCCTATACCCTCCTCGTCATTGTCGGGCTTGACCCGACAATCCGCGACGTCTCACCAAGCTTCCGAAGATGTAATGCAAAAGGCCGCCAATTGGCGGCCTTTTTTATTCTCAAGCGGCGTGGGTGGCTTCGAGCGGGGTTGTGAGGATATCGCGAAGCTTGTCGATTTCCTTGGTGGTGCGCAGCTTTTCCACCACGCCATCGGCACGCAGCAGGCGCGCCACGCGGCTCAGGGCCTTCAAATGATCGGCGCCCGAGCCCTCGGGCGCGAGCAGCATCACCACGAGGTCCACCGGCTGATCGTCCACCGCATCGAAATCGATGGGCTGGGCGAGCCGCACGAACAGCGCCGTGACGTGAGGCAGGCCCTTGATCTTGCCGTGCGGGATGGCGATGCCATTGCCCAGCCCGGTCGAGCCGAGTTGCTCGCGATTCTGGAGCGTTTCGAAGACCAACTGGGCGTCCAGCCCGGTGAGTTCGGCAGCGCGATCGGCCAAAAGCTGGAGAAGCTGGCGTTTGCTCGCGACCTTAGCGCAGGCGATGATAGAGTCCTGCGACAGAATGTCAGCAAGTTCCATTTAACAAACCTTTGGAGTTGTTTTCGCGTCTATGACGGCCGTGCAATCCGTGCTGCGCCCGCACCATGACCAATTGTCCTTTACAAGAGGTTGGGGGCGTTTTCATTGTTCGTCGCGCTCCATGGCAACAATTGTCGCCTCGAACCGCTTCATCGCGCGTCATGTCTCTGACAGGGCCGGATCAATCCATCCGATGTTCCCGTCGGGCCGGCGGTAAACCACATTCATGCCGCCGTGTCCAGCATGGCGGAACACAATTACGTCGGATTGGGCGAGATCGAGTTCCATCACAGCTTCGCCCACGCTCATGGTGCGAAGGTTCTGCGTGGTCTCGGCAATGACGGGCGGCGCGAAATCCTCGTCGAGTTCGATATCGTCGCTAGGCGCCGCCAACACATAGGCGGCATAGCCGCCATCGCCGCTTCCATTGACCAGGCGCCGGTGATTCTTGAGCTTGCGCTTGTAGCGCCGCAGGCGCTTTTCGATATGGGTCGCCATATCTTCATAGGCGGCCGTGGCATCATTGGCCGAGGCGGAAGCCTGCAGCACGATGCCGGTATCGAGATGGATCATGCAATCGGCGCGGTAGCCGATTCCCTCCGGCTCGAGGGTCAGATGGCCGTCATATCCACCATCGAAATACTTGCCGACCACGGCGTCGAAGCGTTCGGTTGCCGTGCCCCTCAATGCATCGCCGACGTCCATGTTTTTGCCAGATACACGCAAGCTCATGATGGCCTCCTGGTCTGGTTGCGTATGCCCGGCAAGGGACTTGGGCCCAACGGTGCCGGGCAGGGCGAGTCTAGACCCCATCGCGGGCCCTTGGCAATCGCAAGAGAAATCGCATCGGGGATTTTGACCCACCCGGTGGATAACCATGAGAGCAAGCCCGGCGTTCCGCCCCGGCACGCAAAATTTCCCGCCCGGAGCGCTGCTTGTTTCCGGGGCCCTTGACCGGTATAGTCCGGGCCAAGAACTTAAACCAAAAGGCGAAAACAAGCCGATGACTGCACCGATCCGGGCCGAGGCGCATCCCTCACGCGGCCCGTGCCTCATGGCCGTGCTGCGCATGGCCGGGCTGCGGCCCACCCGCCAGCGTCTGGCGCTGGCCGAACTCCTGTTTTCCGGCCCCCACCGGCACGTCAATGCCGAACAGCTCCATTCGGAAGCCGAAACGGCGGGCGTTTCGGTATCGCTGGCCACCATCTACAATTCGCTGCACCAGTTCCGCCAGGCCGGGCTGTTGCGCGAAATCTCCGTCGATGCCTCACGCAGCTATTTCGACACCGACACCACCGATCACCACCACTTCTTTATCGAAGACGAGCAGCGGATCGAGGACATCCCTTCCGATTCCATCCGCATTGCCGGGATTCCCGATGCCCCCGAGGGCATGGCGGTGACCCATGTGGACGTGATCGTGCGGGTCAAGAAGGTGGGCCGGAACGGCTAGGGGCGTCCGCCGACTCGCTCAGTCGAAGACTTCTCCGGCATAGACGCCCCAGAGCGTCTCCTGGGCGACAAAGCCCTGATAGGTCGTGGCACGCCCATCGGCACCCGTGTGGCTGAGCCGGATTTCGCAGGCGCTCGCATCGCAGGAATGGACGGCGACCAGCATGGAGGGCGCGAGCCAGGCGCGGACCGCCGCGTCCTGCTGGGGCCCGACGCGCAACGCAATCGAGCCCTCCGCCTGCCAGGGCGCGACCAGCGCGGTGCGATCGCCCACCACAAGGTTCTGATGCACCCAGCCCTCATCGCCTTCCACATCGCGGATGCGGCGCCAGGTATCGAACTCGGCGGTGATTTCGACGGGCACGCCCGGCCGCACGAACGTGAAAGCGATATCGTAATTGGTGCCCGGGCCGACCCGGACATTGACCGGGGCGTTGCGGATGGAGACGAAGCGCGGCACCGGCAGGCCGCTGGACCGGCCGACCTGGGTGGCCTGCGCCTGAGCGGGGGCTATGGTTCCGGGGCTGGCGAAAAGCACAAGCAGGGCACAAAGGGGTGCAAGAAAACGCAAGGGATAACTCATCAAAAACGATACCGGTGCGCCGGGGCAGAACTTGGGAAGGCTTTGCAGCACGGCGCTTTTTCCCTAACAGTACCGGAGCGAACTTAATGGTCGCTGAAAACCGATAAACGGCACTTCGGGTAGGGCGCAAAAATGGTGAAGGTGTGACCCGGGACCGGGCCAAAATCGTCGTTTCGCGACGCCTGCCCGAAGCCGTCGAGGCCCGCATGGCGGCACTATTCGACGTGAGCTTCAACCAAAGCGACGTCCCGCTCGACGCGCCGGCGCTGCTGACCGCGCTCCATGACGCCGAGGTTCTGGTTTCCTCGATCACCGATCGAATCGATTCAGGCCTGATCGCCCAGCTCCCCGCATCGGTCAAACTCATCGCCCAGTTCGGCAACGGGTTCGACAACGTCAATATCGAGGCTGCCCATGCGGCCGGGATCACCGTCACCAACACGCCTTCGGTGCTGACCGAGGACACAGCGGACATGGCCATGGCGCTGATGCTTTCGGTGCCGCGCCGGCTGACCGAGGGGGCGCAGGTGCTTTTGAACGACGGCACCTGGCCGGGATGGTCGCCCACCTGGATGCTGGGGCGGCGGCTGGGCGGCAAGGCGCTCGGGATCGTGGGGCTGGGGCGGATCGGCACCGCCGTCGCGCGGCGGGCGCGGGCCTTCGGGCTGGCCATCCACTATTGCGGACGCACGCGCAAGCCACCGCAGATCGAGGAGGCGCTGGGGGCGACCTGGTGGGATTCGATCGACGAGATGGTGGAGCATGTCGACATCATCTCGCTGCACACGCCCCACAATCGCGACACCTTCAACATCCTTTCCGCCGACCGGCTGGGCCGCCTGCGCGACGGGGCGTTCGTGGTCAACATTTCGCGCCCCGAGCTTGTCGACGAGGACGCGCTGGCCGACCTCGTGGCGAGCGGACATCTTTCCGGCGCCGCGCTCGACGTTTTCGAGCACAAGAAGGGCGCCAATCCCAAGCTGGTGGAGCTGGCGCGGGCCAACAAGGTGATCTTGACCCCGCATATGGGCTCGGCGACGCTGGAATCGCGGATCGAGATGGGGGAGACGGTGATCGTCAACATTCGCACGTTTCTGGACGGACATACCCCACCACATCGGGTTTTGCCCGACGGGCGATCGCCGATTTAGGAGGCTGGAATGGCCCAATTCGACGCCGAACTGAAGCTGCCGGAGGATTTTGCCGCGGCGCTGGAGGCGCATCCTGAAGCCAGGAAGCGGTTCGCCGCGCTGCCCCATGGCCTCAAACGCCACCATGTGCTCGATATCGAGGCGGCCACGACCGAGGAGACACGCCAGCGCCGGATCGAAAAGGCGATCGCGGCGCTGTTGGCGCTTTAAAGGTATCCCACGAGCGCCGGCGCCTGATCCTGCCTGTCATGCAGCCCGTCCTCATAGATGATCGGGGCGGCATCGAGCTCTTCGGGCGTAGCATCGAGCGTCGAAACGTTGACGGCGTGGAACCAGCCATTGAAGGGCGCGAATTCGAGATAGCCGCGGGAAAAGAGCTGCGTGCCGCAGCTTGTGCAGAACATATGGTCGATATGCCCAGCAGGCCATGAGGAGGGCTCGGCGGCATAGTGGCCGATATGCTCCTCCCCTTGCGTCACCGCAACCGAATCCCCATAGGCGAACGCCTTGCGATAGCCGGTCTTGAAGCAATATGTGCAGTTGCATTTGCGGATCCCCTCATCGAGATCGATGGGGGCGGTGAAGTGGATGGAGCCGCAATGGCAGCTCCCCGTATAGATCCTTTCCATCACGCTGCTCCGATCAGAGGGCGAAGAACTCGGCCAGCACCGGCGCGATGATCTCGGCGGCGGGGTCGTGGCCCTGACCCTGCAGGGTTTTCCGCGTGGCGTTCGGCAACGCGGCAGCGGCGGCATCGGCTCCCGCTTCCATGAAAGCAAAGCTCTTGTCGCCATTGACCACCAGAACCGGCTGGGCGATGCCGCGCCAGCGGGTCTTCATGTCACCCTTGGTGGCTTCGGCCATGACGCGATAATCATGGGCAATGGTGGTGCCCACCGCCGCAAAGCCGGCCCAGGCCGGGCTGGCCTTGAACCCCGCGACGTCATCGTCGGACGCTCCCACCGAGCGCATGAAGGCTTCCATGGCCCCGGCGCCATCTCCATTGGATTTGAACGCCTCCATTTCGGCGAGCTCGGCGAAGGCCTCATCGCGCGATTGCGCTCCGTTGATGGGTGGCTCGTAACAGATGACGCGGGTCACCTTTTGGGGCAGGGCCGCGGCGGCTTCGAGCGCGAGAACGGCGCCCGAGCTCATGCCGTAAAGCATGGCAGTACCACCCTGAGCGTCGATCAAGGCCTCGATATCCTCGATCTCGCGCATGGGAGCATAAGGCTCGGTATTGCCGCTTTCGCCCCGGCCGCGGCGATCATAAATGAGCACGGTGAAGCGGTCGGCCAGAAGATTTGCGAGCCTGGGTGTGTCCTGATCGACGGCGCGATACTGCGTGGCGCCGGCAACGCAGATCACCAGCGGGCCGGTGCCGTGCGTTTCATAGCCGATCCTGGTTCCGTCGGCGGACGTGACGATGGGCATGGTTCAAGCTCCCTTCCGGGCGGCAAGCTGGGCGTCGAGCTTTTTGTGCAGATCGTAGCCTTCATCACCCTCGGCGCCGAAATCTTCGAGCTCATGCATCTGGCGAATCTCGAAACGGTCCTGACCGTGGGCGATGGGGCATTTGGCGACCCAGTCGATGGCCTCCTGGAGCGAGGCGCATTCCCATATCCAGAAGCCGGCGATCACTTCCTTGATCTCGGCGAACGGGCCATCGGTGACCAGCGGTTTGCCGTCGATGACCTGCACCCTGGCCCCCTTGGCGCTCGACATCAGCCCGGCGCCGTCGACCATGATGCCGGCCTTGATCAATTCCTCATTGTAGCGGCCCATCTTCAAGAGCAGGCCTTCCTCGGGCGCGACGTCGGCCTCGCTCTCGGCGGACGCCTTGATCATCACCATGAAGCGCATTTTTCTCTCCCTTGTCGGTCATGCACGTCCATAGGACGTGCCCGGTCTCGGCGATCCGACAGCAGAACACGAAAAAATCACAAGGGCGAGAAAACAAAAAACCCGGCGCTCCTTTCGGGGCGCCGGGCCGATGCATTCCAGATTAGAGAAGCCGCGCGATTACTCGGCGTCTTCTTCTTCCTTGGCGCGTTCCTTGCCCGTCTCCTGGTCGACGACCTTCATGGACAGGCGCACCTTGCCACGCTCGTCAAAGCCCAGGAGCTTGACCCAGACCTTGTCGCCTTCCTTGACCACATCGGTGGTCTTGCCCACGCGCTGGTCGGCAAGCTGGGAGATGTGCACGAGGCCGTCGCGCGAGCCGAAGAAATTGACGAACGCGCCGAAATCGGCGGTCTTGACCACGGTGCCCTGGTAGATCTCGCCCACTTCGGGCTCGTCGGTGATCGACTTGATCCACTTGATGGCCGCATCGATCTGCTTGCCATCCGAGGAGGACACTTTCACCGTGCCGTCGTCCTCGATGTTGATCTTGGCGCCGGTCTTTTCGACGATCTCGCGGATCACCTTGCCGCCGGTGCCGATCACTTCGCGGATCTTGTCGGTCGGGATCTTGATGGTCTCGATGCGCGGAGCGAATTCGCCCACTTCCGAACGGGCCGTGTCGATGGCCTTGGCCATTTCGCCCAGGATGTGGGTGCGGCCGTTCTTGGCCTGGCCGAGGGCGATCTTCATGATCTCCTCGGTGATGCCGGCAATCTTGATGTCCATCTGGAGCGAGGTGACGCCATCGGTCGTACCGGCCACCTTGAAGTCCATGTCGCCGAGGTGATCTTCGTCACCCAGGATGTCGGACAGCACGGCGAACTTGTCACCTTCCAGGATCAGCCCCATGGCGATGCCGGCAACGGCCTTCTTCATGGGAACGCCCGCATCCATCAGCGCCAGCGAGGTGCCGCAGACGGTCGCCATGGAGGACGAACCGTTGGATTCAGTGATCTCGGAAACCACGCGCAGGGTATAGGGGAATTCCTCGGCCGAGGGACGGATCGGGTTGATGGCGCGCCAAGCGAGCTTGCCGTGGCCGATCTCGCGGCGGCCGGGGGAGCCCATGCGGCCGGCTTCACCGACCGAATAGGGCGGGAAGTTGTAGTGCAGCAGGAAGTTCTGCTTATAGGTGCCCTCGAGGGAATCGATGAACTGCTCGTCATCGGCCGTGCCGAGCGTGGCAACCACCAGCGCCTGGGTTTCCCCGCGCGTAAAGAGCGCCGAACCGTGGGTGCGGGGCAGGACGCCGACTTCGGCGACGATGGGGCGCACCGTTTCGAGATCGCGCCCGTCGATGCGGGTCTTGGTGTCGAGGATATTCCAGCGCACCACCTTGGCCTGGAGCGACTTGAACACGGCGCCGACCTGCTCGGGGGTGTATTTGGCTTCCCCCTCCTCGAGGATGAAATGCGCCTTGACCTTGGCCTTGGCGGCATCGACGGCGGCGTAGCGGGTCTGCTTGTCGGTGTTCTTATAGGCTTCGCGCAGATCGGCCTCGATCACCGAGAGCATCTCGGCTTCGAGAGCGGACTGATCTTCGGGTTCGAATTCGCGCGGTTCCTTGGCGGCCAGTTCGGCGAGCTTGATGATCGCGTCGATCACCTTCTGGCTCTCCTTGTGGCCGAACATCACGGCGCCCAGCATCACCTCTTCGGAAAGTTCCTGGGCTTCGGATTCAACCATCAGGACGGCGTCGGCGGTGCCTGCCATGACGAGGTCGAGCTTGGAATCGGACTTCTTGTCGATGGGCGTGTTGAGAACGTATTCGCCATCGATATAGCCGACGCGGGCCGCGCCGATCGGGCCCATGAAGGGGACGCCCGAAATGGTGAGCGCGGCGGAAGCGGCGACCATGGCGAGCACGTCGGGCTCGTTTTCCATGTCGTGCTGGAGCACGGTCACGATCACCTGGGTCTCGTTCTTGTAGCCATAGGGGAACAAGGGACGGATCGGGCGGTCGATCAGGCGCGAGATGAGGGTTTCGGCCTCGGTCGGGCGGCCTTCGCGCTTGAAGTAACCACCGGGGATCTTGCCGGCGGCAAAATACTTTTCCTGATAGTTGACGGTCAGCGGGAAGAAATCGATGCCGGCCTTGGGCTCCTTGGCCGAAACGACGGTGGCCAGAACCACGGTTTCGCCAAGGGTGGCGACGACGGCGCCGTCAGCCTGGCGGGCGACCTTGCCGGTTTCCAGCGTCAGGGGCTGACCGCCCCAGTCGAGTTCGACTTTGTGGTGGTCGAAATTGATTGTCATAGAACGTTCCTTTTTATGCGGAGCGGCCTCGACGCGCTCAGTGAAAGCAGCATCGATGCGGCACTCCGCAAATGGCGCCAGAGGCAGCCCTCAGGACTTTTTCGGAACATGGACAAGATGGCGAGAGGCTCCGCCTGGACTGCGTCAGTCCGAAGCCTCCGGCGATCCTGCCATGCCCCGCCCCTTGAGTTAAGGGCGCTTCCGGCAGTTGTTTGCCCACCGGCCCCATTGCCGATGGACGATACGACACGGGGCCGGCCTTACGGCCGACCCCGCACCAGACTTGGCCTAGCGGCGGATGCCGAGCCGTTCGATCAGGCTCTGGTACCGCGCTTGGTCGCCGCGCTTGACATAGTCGAGAAGCGAACGGCGGGTCGAAACGAGCTTCAAAAGTCCACGGCGGGAGTGGTTGTCCTTGCTGTGGGACTTGAAGTGCTCGGTCAGGTTGTTGATGCGCTCGGTGAGGATGGCGACCTGGACTTCCGGAGAACCGGTGTCGCCGGCCTTGGTCGCGTATTCCGCAATGAGTTCAGCTTTGCGCTCAGCAGTGATCGACATCGAAAAATCCTTTCAAATATAAGGAGTTGAGTGACGCCAAAACCGGGATGCCGTCCAGGAATGGCCGTTTTAAATCCAGAGCGGGAACCGCTCCGATGGCGGTCATATAGGGTATCGGGGGGCAAATGAGAAGTTTTTTCTCATTTGCCGTGTGCCGGGTGGCCGCCTCAACGCTCGGGTTTGAGCTCGTCGGGCGTGGGGGCGTCGCGATCGGGGTCGATCTGATCGAGGGGGATGGAGAACACCCATTCGATGCCGTCGGGATGAACGATGCGCTCGACATCGGCCTTGAGCGCGCTCGCGACCATGGTTTCGAGCACCACCGAGCCAAATCCCTTGCGTTCGGGGGGCGGGGTGAAATCGGGCACGGTTTCGCGCCAGACAAGATGCAGCCGGCCCCCGCCCGCCCTGTTCCAGTTGATGGTGAGCTTGCCGCCCTCGCGCGAGAAGGCGCCATACTTGGCGGCGTTGGTGGCCAATTCGTGCGCCGCCATGCCCAGGACCTGGGCGGCCTGGACGTTGAGATAGACGTTGACCCCGGTTTTGGTCACCCGGCTGGAGTCCTCGGGGCGGAAGGGATCGATCTGGGTGCCGAACAGATCACGCAGGCCGATGCCCTGGGTGCCGTGAGCCAGCAGCAGATCTGTGGAGCGGGCGAGCCCATAGAGGCGATTGTTGAAGCTTTCGACGAATTTTTCCACGCTGTCGGCGCCGCGCGCCGTCTGCTTGGCCATGGCGGCGATGACAGTCAATTGGTTCTTGGAACGGTGCGCCACCTCGCGCATCAGGAACCGCGCCTCGGTTTCGGCCTGGCGGCGCCTGTCGCTGGCGTCCGCCAGGGCCTGGGAGACGACGGCGAGTTCGTGGACGGGATAGGGGATCGGGCCGATCTCCTCGCCGGCGCCCATGGCGCGGGCCTGCCGGGCGAGGCCGCGCACCGAGGATGCGATCTGCCGCGCGACGACGGCGGCGGCGGCCGCCGCCAGCCCCACGATCAGAATGGCACCGAGCAGCAGCCACAGCAGCGTCGTGCGCAGGGGTTCGGTGACCACCGAGGTGGGCGCCCAGGCCACCACATACCAGCCCGTGAGGATCGAATATTGGGTGATCGCCCGGTAATCCTCGCCGGCAATGGAAATATCGCGCCAGCCGGTTCCCGATCCGGAGTTTTCGCTCAAGGGAATGAAGAACGGCTCGCCCATGCGGGCGGAATCCTGGGAGGCTACAAGAACGGTGTTATTGGAATCGACAAGGGCCACATGCCAGCCCTGGGGCAATTCCCGCGTCAACAGCGCATTGGTGAGCGAGGCGGCATCCTGGGTCAGGATGGCGAGCTGAGGCGGGGTGATCTCCGGCCTCTGGCGGACAACGTTGAAAACGTAGTTTTCCGCCGTCTGGCCGTAAAAGACGTTGGAAACCACGGCGTCGGGCGTTTCCAGCGCGCGGCGGGCGGTCTCGATCTCGGAGATCGGGCCCAGGGGCGTGCCGAATTCGACACGCGTGTTGAGGAGCTGATTGAAATTCTCATCGGCCAGAATGAAGAACGATCCGGTGCCCGAAAGCGCAGTGCGCGCATGCTCGTGAAATTGCGCCAGATCGCCATCGGAAAGGGCCTCGATGCTCATCAGCACCCTTTGGGTGGTGATCATGCCCGAGATCTCCCTTTCGACCGCCTGCACCACCGAGCGCGTGGTGGCGACGGTGAAGGTTTCGACGGTTTCCTCCTGGGCCACGTTGTGGCGGGCAAGGAGCACGGCAGTGAAAGCCGTGGCCGGCAGGACGATCACCACCACCAGAAAGGCGAGATAGAAAATGATGGGGACCGAACGGGGCGGACGGATAGGCGCCTGCCCAGGCTCCGATACGGCCTTGTCGGTGTCGTTCTCTAGCGCGGACTGAGACATCGTCGAGTGGCCGAACCCTGTGGACACTCAAACCTTTAGCCAATCGGATGGGGTGGGTAAAGAGCGCCGACGCGCCGTCAGCCCAGGATCACCCGGCGCGGCTTGAACTGGCCGGCTTCGACAACACCAAGGGCTACCGCCTCTCCCTTGAGGCTTGCCCAGGCGTCATCGAGGGCGATCGGAGCCTCGCGGCCGGTGAGCAGCACAGGATTGCCCAGGCGCACCGTGGCGGCCTGGCGGGCGTCGAGCCGGACTTCGGGGAGGCCGGTGAGCCCGGCAGCGACGGGGAGCAGAAGGTCATCCCGGCCGGCCTGGTCCGCCGTTTCGACAGCTTCGAGCGTTACCGCGTCGGCATCGGTGAAAGCCCCGACCTGGGCGCGATGGAGGGCACCGACATGGCCCTTGGTGCCCAGGGCTTCAGCGATGTCGCGGGCAAGGGCGCGCACATAGGTGCCTTTCGAGCAGGTGACCGAAAGGCGCGAGCGATCGTGCCCATGGAACAGGACTTCGAGGGCGTCGATCTCCACCTCGCGGGGCGGCATATCGAGCTTTTCCCCGGCGCGGGCCAGATCATAGGCGCGCTCGCCGCCGATCTTGATGGCGGAAAAAGCGGGCGGGACCTGCGTGATGATGCCGGTAAAGCGCGGAAGCAGCGCGGCAAGCGCTTCGCCGGTGGGGCGGACATCGGAGGTGGCGATCACCTCGCCCTCGATATCGTCGGTGGTGGTGGCCGCCCCCCAGGCGATGTCGAAATGATAGACCTTGACCCCGTCCTGGACGGCGGGGACGGTCTTGGTGGCTTCGCCGAACGCGATGGGGAGAATGCCGGTGGCCAGGGGATCGAGCGTCCCCGCATGGCCGGCCTTTTTGGCCCCATACAGCCAGCGGAGCTTGCCCACCGCCTCGGTGGAGCTCATGTCGTAGGGCTTGTTGAACACAAGCCAGCGGGAAAGGTTGCGCTTGACGCGCTTTTTGGGAGCTTCGCTCACGTCAGCCGTCCTGGTCTATTCTTTGTCGTCTTCGTCGTCGCGGGGCGCGAGGTCGCGCTGCACGCGATCGGAACGCAGCAGCGCGTCGATGCGGCCATATTCGTCGAAGGTCTGGTCGACGAAAAAGCGGAACTGAGGCGCGTATTTGAGATCGAGCGCCGGGGTCACGCGTCCGCGGATGAATTTGGCGTGCGCATTGAGCGCCTCGACAACGTCCTCTGCGTTCTCGCCGCCCAGCGGCATGACATAGACATTGGCGAGTTTGAGATCGGGCGTCATGCGCACTTCGGGGACCGTGACGGTCACGGTTTCGAGCAGCGGATCGATAATCTCGCCGCGCGCGAGAAGTGCGGAAATCTCATGACGCACGCGTTCGCCGACGCGAAGCATGCGCTGGGAGGGTGCCGATGTTGATGCCTTTTTGACCATTGCGGGGAAATAGGGGGTGCGGGGCGGTTCGTCAATCGGAAGAAGCGAGAGTTCGGCGCTTTCGGCAAGCTCAGTGCCCCCCTTCCCCCCGGCCCCTCTCCCATCAGGGGAGAGGGGGACTCTTTGGGCATCGCCAGAGCTCTTGCCGAAACGCTGCCTTTAGCTCCCCTTCTCCCCTGGTGGGAGAAGGTGGCCGCGAAGCGGTCGGATGAGGGGGGCTCTGAGCTTGCGCGACACTTTGGCCTAGCTGTTTTCCGAAGCGCGGATCGCCGCATGGCCCTCGCGATAGGTGGGGTAGCGGAAGGTGTAGCCGAGCGCGGATTTGATCTTGGCGTTCGAGACGCGGCGGTTGCCGGTGTAGAAGGTTTTGGCCATGGGCGAGAGATCGGCGTCCTCGAAGGCGATCGCGGGGGGCGGTTCGGCGCCCATGAGTTCGGCGGCGTGGGCGATCACGTCCTGGGGCGGGGCGGGCTCGTCATCGGCGAGGTTGAAAATGCCCGACAGCCGGGCGCGCGCGGCAGCGGCTGTGATGGCGCCGATATCGTGGACATGGATGCGGTTGAACACCTGATCGGGCTTGACGATCCGGCGGGCGGTGCCGTTGCGCAGCTTATCGAATGCCGAGCGGTCAGGCCCGTAGATGCCGGCGAGGCGCAGGATGGCGAGCGGTACGCCCTTTTGCGCGGCAACATCGCGCCAGGCCGTTTCGGCGTCGAGCCGGTAGCGGTTGCGCGCCGAGAGCGGCTCGGTGGGCGCGGATTCATCGATCCAGGCGCCCTGCGCGTCGCCATAGACGCCGATGGTGGAATAATAGCCGATCCAGCGCAGATGCGGGGCGGCGACAATATCGCGGGCATGGTGGAGAAGCGCCGGATCGCCATTGGCGCCCGGAGCGATCGAGACCAGAAGATGGGTGGCGCGGGCGAGCGCCGCGCCCACCGTCTCGGAGGGCTCGGTGCCTTCGAACAGATGCGGGGTGATGCCCGAGCCGCTAAGGTCCTGCGCCTTTTGCAAGTCCCTCGTGGTGGCCGAGATTTCGAGTTCTCCGCCCGCGCGCAAGGCATCGACGGTGGCGCGGGCCGAATAGCCGGCTCCGAAAATGAAAAGGTTCAGTTGATCCATTCGGCTTTGACGTCCGGGTCTTGTTCGGTGGCAATAAGATCGGCGCGCCGCGCCTCGGCCTCTTCCCCGGCCAATTGGCGCAGCGCCCAAACGGCCATGCCCCGCACCAAAGGACTGGGGTGGCCGAGAAGACGGTTGACGGCCAGGAGATAGGCGGCATCGCCGGAATTTCCGGCGGCGACGAGGCAATTGCGCAAGAACCGCGCCGAGCCCAGGCGCTTGACCGGGGTCTGGGCGAAAAAGGCGCGGAACGCGGCATCGTCGAGCGCCAGCATGTCGGCCAGCGGTGCGCTCTTGACCGTCTCGCGGGCGGCAAGCTTGTCGTCATGGCTCTGGCGGGCGAATTTGTTCCAGGGGCAGACGGCAAGGCAATCATCGCACCCAAAGACGCGATTGCCCATGGGCTTGCGGAATTCGAGCGGGATCTGGCCTTTGTGCTCCACCGAATAATAGGCCAGGCACTTTCGCGCATCGAGCCGGAAGGGGGCGGGGAACGCGTCGGTGGGGCAGACGTCCAGGCAGCGGGTACAGGTGCCGCAGCTTTCCGGGTGCGGCAGGTCGGCAGGCAGATCGGCAGTGGTGAAGATCGCGCCCAGGAACAGCCAGGATCCGGCCTCGCGCGAGACCAGCACCGAGTGCTTGCCCTGCCAGCCCAGCCCAGCCGCTTCGGCTAGGGGCTTTTCCATGACCGGGGCGGTATCGACGAACACCTTGACCTCGGCCCCGGTGCGGCGGGCCAGAAGTCCGGCCAGTTCCTTCAAGCGCCCCTTGATCACCTCATGGTAGTCCCGGCCCTGGGCATAGACGGAAACGTTGGCAAGACCGGGTTCGGCAAGACGAGGAAGCGGATTTTCGGCCGGGCCGTAATTGGTGCCCAGCATAATGATCGATCTGACCTCGGGCCAGAGAGAGGCGGGGGATTTGCGGCGATCCCCTGTCTCTTCCATCCAGTCCATGCCGGCGTGCCAGCCCTGGTCGAGCGCGCCGCGCAGCTTTTGCGCCAGATCGGGGCGCGAATCGGGGCGCGTGACCCCGAAGCTGGAAAAACCCAAGGCCAGGGCACGCTCGCGCAGTTCGGTGACGATGTTTTCGCGCTCAGCGCTCAAAAATCGAGATCCGCGTAAGTTGACGCGGCCGGCATGCCCACGATCCTGTCGGCCAAAAGCGGCCGGAAGGCGGGGCGGGACTTGATGCGAGCGTACCAGTCCTTGATTTCACCGGCCTTTTCCCAGGCGATATCGCCCATATAATCGAGAACCGAGATATGGGCGGCGAGCGCGAAATCGGCAAGGGTCAATGTGTCGCCGGCCAGCCAGCGGCGGGTGGCGAGCACCCAGGAGAAATAGGCCAGATGCTCGGACAGATTGGCCTTGGCGATCCTGATGACCGAAGGCTCGGGCGCGCCCGAGCGCAGGTCGCGTTTAATCAGCTTTTCTTCCAAAAGATAGGCGGTGACCTCGGGGCCGAGCTTTAGCAGCACCCATTCAAGCAGGCGCCAGACCTCGACCTTTTCGGTTGCGTTTTCCGGCAGCAGGGCTTCGATATGCTGCTCGGGGCCGAAATTGGCTTCGATATGGGCGATGCCGGCCAAAACCCCCACCACGGGCGGGAAGGGTTCGTCGAGCATTACCGGCACGGAAGCGGCCGGATTGATCTCGAGGAAGTCGGGATCGCGCCGCCAGGGTGCCACCTCGACCAGTTCGACCTCCACGCCATATTCGGCAAACATCAGGCGGATGAGACGCGAAGCGGGATCGAGCTTATGGTGGAGAAGCTGGGGCATGGACCGATCGTTTAATTGCTGCGCGGCGCCGAAGAGGGACAAGGCTCCTCTCCGACCGAAGGCTCCGGCCTGGCAAGGCGGTGCCGCCGCGCGTGACCTCAACAGATTTCACGAACTTTAATGACGGCGCAAAATGGCCGTCAATCAAGGTCTTTTTGTGCCCGCAGCCCACGGTTTGCGCGCAATTGATCCCATTGGGTCAACGAGCGGTTAACTTAGCCGTTAACCAGCGGGTTGGCGTGACGGTCGAATTCGCCATTGCGGCGGAAGCGCCACATATAGCTGGGCAGCACCGCATCGAGGGTGGTGGGGTTAAGGCCGAAAGCCTCCAGCGTGCGCTTTTCCCGCCGCGCCTTTTCGGAAACCACATTGTCGATGCCGAGCTGGACGACCTGGTCGGGGGTCAGAAGCGGCTTGGGCAACAGCGCCATCAGCCCGGCAAGCGGCTTGGCGATGCCGCTGGCCAAAGGCAGCACCAGGCGCTTGCGCTGGGTTTCCTCGAGCACGCGCTCGATCACCTGTTCCATGGTGAGGATCTCGGCCCCGCCAAGCTCATAGACCTTGCCGGTCCTGACCATGCCATCGGCGGCCCGGGCGATTGCTTCGGCCACATCGCCGACATAGACCGGCTGGATGGATGTGTTGCGGCCGATCAGCGGCATCACCGGAAAGGTGCGGGCGAGAAAGCCGAAAAGGTTGAAGAATCCATCGCCCTGGCCAAACACCAGCGAGGGGCGGATGACGATGGCCTGGGGAAAGGCTTTGAAGACCTCCGCCTCGCCGCGCGCCTTGGCACGTTGATAGGCGGAGGGGGAATCGGTTGCGGCGCCGAGCGCCGACATGTGGATCAGGGTCTTGACCCCGGCTGCGCGGGAGAGTTCGGCCACCGTCTTTGCGCCCTGGACCTGGACGGCGGAAAAGCGCTGGGCGCCCTTTTCGAACAGGATGCCCACAAGGTTGATCACGATATCGGCGCCGCGCACGGCGGCGGCAACCGAATCGGGGAAGCGCAGATTGGCCTGGATGGGCTGGACCTGACCGGGAAAGCCGAACATGCGCACATGGCCGGCCAGGTCGGGGCGGCGCACCGCCACTCGCACCGCATAACCGCGCCGCGCCAGATCCTGGGTGAGCTGAGTGCCGATGAACCCCGATCCGCCAAAAATCGTAACGAGCTTTCTTCCCTGTTCGACCATCGCTCAAGATCCCTGTGAAAGTCGATCCGTTCTAGCCTTGCGAGCCGCCGCTTTGCAATCGGTTTGCGCCATGGCGGGCGATCGGCGTGCCGAGGCAGAGAATCCGCTTGACTCCGCCGGCACCATGTTCTTTGTTTGTTCTATTCGCATAAGGAAGGATATGGATATGAGCCCGGACGCCGAAACCCCGACTTATCAGGGAAGCTGCCAGTGCGGGGCCGTCACGTTCACGGCAAGAACGCGGCTCGAAGCACCCTTCCAATGCAATTGCTCGCGCTGCCGGCGATTGAACGCGGTGATGCATTCGGTTCCCGACAGCGATTTCGTGCTTGAAAGCGGCGGCGAAGCGCTCAAGACCTTCCGCTTCAACTCC
Source organism: Pelagibacterium sp. 26DY04 (assembly GCF_031202305.1). NCBI lineage: Bacteria > Pseudomonadati > Pseudomonadota > Alphaproteobacteria > Hyphomicrobiales > Devosiaceae > Pelagibacterium > Pelagibacterium sp. 26DY04. Next base: position 94,443 of record NZ_CP101731.1, on the reverse strand, counting down.
CACACCATCGCGCATCAGTTCTGCACGGTCTGCGGCATCCAGCCCTTTGCTTCGGGGACGGACAGGGATGGGCGGGCGTTGCATGTCGTCAACGTCAATTGCTTGGACAATCCCGTCTATGACCCCGGCGCGATCACCCGGTTCAATGGCGCCGATTTTTGACAGCCGCTTTGTGAAGCTGCGGTGACGGAGTGCATTGACAAAGGGTTTGGCGCGCTCTAAAGCGTGCCCCCGTTGCCCAGATGGCGGAATTGGTAGACGCGCTAGCTTCAGGTGCTAGTTCCCGAAAGGGAGTGGAAGTTCGAGTCTTCTTCTGGGCACCAATCCTTTCGGCTCAGTGCCGCTGTTCCCCGATTGCCTGACCTACGATGCGCGATTTTTCGCGCGGCTTTGTTGCCGGATTAAGGTGACAGAAGCGATCACATTATCTACAAGCCCGTTATCGTTTCAGCATTGTTCGGGTTTGACATGATCGATCTGCGCTCCGGCCTTGTGGCCGCTTGCCTGGTTGCCACCGGCGGCCCTGCCGCTCTCGCCCAGGAGTTTCCGCTCACCATTGACCATGCCTATGGGCAGACCACCATCGAGGCCCAGCCCCAACGGGTTTTGACCTGGGGATGGGTGGCCCATGACGTGGTGCTCGATCTGGGCGTGGTGCCGGTGGGGCTGCCCAGGGTGAGCTATGGCGGGGATGCCGAGGGCGTTTCGCCCTGGACGCGGGAGGCGCTCGAGGAACTGGGGGCCGAATTGCCGCCGATACTGGGCGAGGCAGCGGGGGAGGTTTCCCTCGAAGCCATGCTGGCGCTCGAGCCCGACGTGATCCTTGCGCCCTATTCGGGGATGACCGAGGAAGAATATACGGCTCTCAGCCAGTTCGCCGACGTGATCCCGTTCAAAACCCAGGCCTGGCGCGGCGCCTGGCAGGATACCGTTGCGGTGATCGGGCAGGCGCTGGGGCTGGAAACCGAAGCCCAGGCGCTCATTGCCGAAACCGAAGCGATGATCGCCGCAACGGCCGAAAACCACCCCCAGATTGCCGGCAAGACGGTGCTCAATTTCGTCAACCGCGACGACGGAACGGTTTCGGTGCGCACCAGCGCCGATCCGCGCTCACTGCTTTTGACCGATGCGGGACTGGTGTCGGTGGCGCGCGAGGCGGCCGATGCCAATGGCTACACCTATTTCGTGAGCCATGAGAATTTCGCCGACCTTGATGCCGATATCCTCGTGGCGTTCCTCGATTCGCCCGAGGCCGCCGAGGCGTTCTTCGCCCTGCCCTATATCGCCAGCGCGCCCCAGGTCGCCGAAGGCCGGGTGGCCGTCATCGACGATGAGGCGGTGACCATGGCGGTGGGCGGCGCGATTTCACCGCTTTCGCTGCGCTGGGGGTGGGACGCGTTTATCGGCCCCATCGCCGAGGCGGCCGAAAACGCCCATTAGGACGGACGCGAAACGGCTCGGAGCACAAAGCGCTCTAGGCAAGACATTGCCGGGTGTGGCACTAAGGCAAACAAACGTGCCCACCCGGAGTTCAAAAAACCGACATGAGCGTCAGACTGCACAAGGGCGATCTGCCCGACCTTTCCCGCTACACCGGGCGTCAGGTCGCCATCGACACCGAAACGATGGGGCTCAACCCGGCGCGTGACCGGTTGTGCGTCGTCCAGCTCTCGCCTGGCGACGGTACCGCCGATGTGGTCCAGATCCTGCCCGGACAGACCGAGGCGCCCAACATCGCGACCCTGCTCGGCGATGAATCGGTCACCAAGCTTTTCCATTTCGCCCGCTTCGACATCGCCGCGCTCTATGCGGCATTCGGGGTGATGCCGGCGCCGGTCTATTGCACCAAGATCGCCTCGAAACTGGTGCGCACCTATACCGACCGGCACGGGCTCAAGGACCTGGCGCGCGAGCTTTTGAACATCGACATGAGCAAGCAGCAGCAGTCGTCGGACTGGGGCGCCGAGACGCTGACCCAGGCCCAGCTCGACTATGCCGCTTCTGACGTTCTCTATCTCCACGATCTGCGCCGGCACCTCGACCGCATGCTTTCGCGCGAGGGCCGCAACGAAATGGCGCGGGCGTGCTTTGATTTCCTGCCCATGCGCGCCAGGCTCGACCTCGCCGGATGGGCCGAGACCGACATCTTCGCCCATAGCTGAAGAGCATTTCCATGACGGTGCCCACCGCGGCAATACGATTGGAGACCTATAACCGGTTCGCCCGGCACAACCGGCTGATTGCCGTGCTGCGCTGGGCCGTGCCGGTTCTGGGTGTCATCATATTGTCAGTGCCGGTGGTCCAGCTTGCCGTCTCGATGATGGCGGACGTCATCCCGGTCGAGGGCGTGCGGCTCGAAAACGACACGCTTGTGGTCGACGGGCCGCGCTTTGAGGGACGCACGGCGACGGGATCGAACTACACCATGGAAGCGGCACGGGCCGAAACGCCGGTGGGCAATCTCGACACAATCGACCTTTATGACCTTTCCGTCGACATCGTCGACGACAGCGGCTACTGGGCCGAGGTGGAATTCAGCTCGGCCGAATGGACGATGAGCACCGAATATCTGCGTTCCAACGAAGACGTTTTCGTCACCGATTCCACCGGCGCCCGCGGCACGTTGGCCGGGGTCGACGTCGATTGGCCCGCTCAGATGATCATGAGCGAGGGCCCGGTGCGTTTCACCTTCGAAAGCGGCGCGCAACTTGTTTCCGATACGATGATTTATGACATGAACGCGGCGCGCTGGCGGTTTTCGGGCGTCGATCTCGACATGGTGCCCCAGGCCGATGCCGGGGAAAGCCGCGACCCCTTTGCTCCGGAGAACTGACATGGTGCGCCTTGGCCTTTCCTTGACGCTTGTTGCCCTGCTGGCCGGCCCGGTTCTGGCCCAGACCACTCAGACCGACCCGGCAGGGTTCGGCGGGCTGGCCGATGAGGCGGACGAGGAGGTGAACGTCACCGCCGACGATCTGCAGATCAATGAGAACGAGAGCACGGCGCTGTTTTCGGGCAATGTGGTGATCACCCAGGGAACCATGGAACTGGCCGCGCCCGAGGTTCTGGCGACCTATGGGGAAGCCGGTCCCTCTGACCTTGAGAACTTCACCGCCTCGGGCGGGGTGACGATGAATTTCGACGATCAGACGGTGGATGCCGATCAGGCGTTCTACGACTTCGCCCAGCGCATCCTGACCTTCACCGGCTCGGTGGTGGTGGTCAACCAGACCGGCACCGTCAATGCCGACCGGCTTGTGGTCGATACGCGGGCCGGCACTTCCTCCTTCTCCTCGGAGGGTGAAGATGGCGGGCGGGTGACCTCGACCTTCACCCCGGAGGGCTGATGTCGAGCATCGACCAGACCGGCTGGCTCGTCGCCCACGGTCTTGCCAAGAGCTTTAAGAAGCGCGCCGTGGTGCGCGACGTGTCGCTGGCCGTGCGGCGCGGGGAGGCCGTGGGCCTGCTCGGGCCCAACGGGGCGGGCAAGACCACGGTTTTCACAATGATCATGGGGCTTGTGCGGCCCGATGCGGGGCAAGTGCTGCTCGACGGCCTGCCGATCACGCAATTGCCGCTCTACCAGCGCGGACGCCTGGGCATCGGCTATCTGCCGCAGGAGGCCTCGATCTTTCGCGGGCTTTCGGTCAAGGACAATGTGCTGGCCGTGCTCGAAGGGCACATCAAGGACAGAAAAGAGCGCAATGCGCGGCTCGACGAATTGCTCGACGAATTCTCGGTCTCGCACCTGCGCGATGCCGATGCGCTGGCCCTTTCGGGCGGCGAGCGGCGGCGGGTGGAAATTGCCCGCGCGCTGGCGGCCGACCCCAAATTCATGCTGCTTGACGAGCCCTTTGCGGGGGTCGATCCGATCGCGGTGGCCGATATCCAGGCGCTGGTGCGGCAATTGACCCAGCGCGGCATCGGCGTTCTGATCACCGACCACCAGGTGCGCGAAACCTTTTCGCTGGTCGATCGGGCCTATCTCATCCATGGCGGCAAGGTGATGATCCAGGGACGGCCCGAAACCATCATGGCCGATCCGGACGCCCGGCGGGTCTATCTGGGCGAGAGCTTTTCGCTTTAGGCCGGCAACTGGCACGAAAATTGTATAGCGCGAACTTGCGGGGCCCGGCGAATGCCGCTAGGGTCGGCTTCGGCGCGCGTGGGGCGTGCCGTTTGGGGGAAATTTCGAGTGGGAGCCAGATAGTCCATGGCGCTTTCGCCACGGCTGGATGTGCGTCAGAGCCAGACCCTGACGCTGACGCCGCAATTGATGGCGTCGATCCGGCTTTTGCAGCTCAGCCATCTTGAGCTTTCGGCCTTTGTCGACGCCGAACTGATGCGCAACCCGCTGCTCGAGCGCGAGGATGGCGCCGAGGGCGACACCCCGCTCGAGCGCGAGCAGCCCGAGGACATCGATCCCTATCGCGACGTGGTCGACCATTCCGACCATTTGGGCAGCGCCGTAACCATTGCCGACAGTTTCGACACCGACGTCGCCAATGTCTTTCCCGAGCAGTCGGGATCCGATTCGCTTTCCCAGGCCAGCTCCTGGCCCGAGGGTAAGGGCATGGCGGGCAGCGAGGCGCCCGATCTCGACCAGTATGTCTCCGCGCAGATCTCACTGGCCGAGCATCTGTCCGAGCAGGTCAACCTGATCCTCAAGGATCCCGCCGAGCGGCTGATCGCACGCAGCCTCATCGACAATCTCGACGAGCGCGGTTACCTCGCCGCCGATATCGAGGGCATCGCCGACCAGCTCGGAGCGGCGCCCGAAACCGTGGAAGCCGTGCTCGCGCGCGTGCAGGGCTGCGACCCCGTCGGGGTTTTTGCCCGCTCGCTCCCGGAATGCCTCGCCATCCAGCTTGCTGAAAAAAACCGGCTCGACCCGATGATGGCCAACCTGCTCGCCAATCTCGATCTGGTCGCCAGCCATGATCTTTTGACGCTGGGGCGGAAAATCGGCGCCGATCGCGAGGATATCGCCGACATGCTGGCCGAATTGCGCGAGCTCGACCCGCGCCCCGGCCGGGCGTTCGATGCCGCCCCGGTGCAGGCGGTGGTGCCCGACGTTTATGTGCGGCGCGGCAATGACGGGGGCTGGCAGATCGAGCTCAACGCCGATGTGCTGCCGCGCGTCCTGGTCAACCGCACCTATTACGCCACCGTCACTAAGAAGACCCGCGATGCCGAGGAAAAGAGCTTTCTCGTCGATTGCCTGGCGACGGCCAACTGGCTGACCAAGAGCCTCGACCAGAGGGCGCAAACCATCCTCAAGGTGGCGACCGAGATCGTTACGCAGCAGGACGGCTTTCTCCGGCACGGCATTTCGCATCTGCGGCCGATGACCCTCAAGACCGTGGCCACCGAGATCGAAATGCACGAATCGACCGTTTCCCGCGTCACCGCCAACAAATATATCGCCACCCCGCGCGGGCTGTTCGAGATGAAATATTTCTTCACCACCGCGCTCAATTCCGCCTCGGGCGGCGAGGACCATTCGGCCGAAGCTGTGCGGCACAGGATCCGGCAATTGATCGAAGCCGAAAAGCCCGACGCCATCCTTTCGGACGACACCATCGCCGAGATCCTGAAGCGCGAGCAGGGGATCGACGTGGCGCGCCGCACCGTCGCCAAATACCGCGAGGGGATGGGAATTGCCTCTTCGGTAATCCGGCGCCGGCAGAAGAAGGCGCAGATGGCCTAGCGGCGCCGACGAGGGGGAAAAACGGCTGGCCGGCGTTTCGTTTCACTCTGCAGTTAATCACAAGCCACCGAATGCCGAAGAGGTGGGCAAAAGGTGTATTGACCCTGCCATCGGTTGCCCTCTACACAGATTCTCTCAAGTTTGTGGGGAGTCCATGACAGAACGCGCCCATTCTTATGATTACGACCAGTTGCTGGCCTGTGGGCGCGGTGAGCTATTCGGACCGGGGAACGCGCAATTGCCGCTTCCCCCCATGCTCATGTTCGACCGGATCACGCGCATCGACGACGATGGCGGCGCCTTCGGCAAGGGCCAGGTGCGCGCCGAGCTCGATGTCGACCCGGACCTGTGGTTCTTCCAGTGCCATTTCCATGGCGATCCGGTGATGCCGGGCTGCCTGGGGCTCGATGCGCTCTGGCAGATGACGGGGTTCTTCCTCGGCTGGGGCGGTTCGCCCGGACGCGGCCGGGCGCTGGCCGGCGAGATCAAGTTCACCGGCCAGGTGACCAATGACGTCAAGCATGTAGAATACGGGATCGACATCAAGCGCGTCATGCGCTCGAAACTGACCCTGGGGATTGCCGACGGCTATGTTAAGGCCGACGGCAAGACCATTTACGAGGCCAAGGATTTGCGGGTCGGCCTTTTTACGGACATGGGCGCCCTGTAACCTGAACAGTTCGCATCCGCTGGACAGACCAAGCAAGAGGCATAAATGAAGCGCGTAGTCGTCACCGGCATGGGGATCGTGTCTTCGATCGGGAACAATCTCGACGAAGTGCTCGATAGCCTTAAGGCCGCACGTCCCGGCATCACCCGGGCCCAGGACTATGTGGACCTGGGCTTCCGCTGCCAGGTGCATGGCGAGCCCATGCTCGACCCGTTCGAAGTGCTCGACCGGCGCACCACCCGCTTCATGGGCAAGGGCGCGGCCTGGAACTATATCGCCATGCAGGAGGCGATCGCCCAGGCCGGGCTTGAGGAAGCCGATTATCGCCGCAATGCGCGCACCGGCATCGTCATGGGCTCGGGCGGCCCCTCCACCCGGGCGGTGGTGGAAGCCGCCGATATCACGCGCGAGAAAAAGAGCCCCAAGCGCATCGGGCCCCTGGCCGTCCCCAAGGCGATGAGCTCGACCGCTTCGGCGACGCTGGCCACCGCTTTCGAAATCCACGGCGTCAACTATTCGATCTCCTCGGCCTGCGCGACGTCCAAGCATTGCATCGGCAATGCGTACGAGCAGATCCAGCTCGGCAAGCAGGACATCGTCTTTGCCGGCGGGCATGAGGATCTCGACTGGTCGATGTCGAACCTTTTCGACGCCATGGGCGCCATGAGCTCGAACTTCAACGATACCCCGGAAAAGGCCTCGCGCGCCTATGACCGGGATCGCGACGGGTTCGTGATCGCCGGCGGCGCTGGCGTTCTGGTGCTCGAGGAATATGAACACGCCAAGGCGCGCGGCGCGACCATCCTGGCCGAAGTCGTGGGCTATGGCGCGACCTCGGACGGCTACGACATGGTGGCTCCCTCGGGCGAGGGCGCGGAGCGCTGCATGAGAATGGCGCTCGAAACCGTCAAGGCGCCGGTCGATTACATCAATCCGCACGCGACCTCCACCCCCGTGGGGGACCGGGCCGAAATCGGCGCGCTGCGCGAAGTGTTCGGCACCGGCGACAACTGCCCGCCCATTTCGGCGACCAAGTCGCTGACCGGCCATTCGCTGGGGGCGACGGGCGTGCAGGAATCGATCTATTCGATCCTGATGATGCGCAACCGCTTCATCTGCGAGAGCGCCAATATCGAGAACCTCGATCCCGAATTCGAGGACATGCCGATCCTGCGCCAGCGCCGCGACAATGTGGATCTGGGCGTGGTGCTCTCGAACAGTTTCGGGTTCGGCGGCACCAACGCAACGCTCGTGTTCCAGCACCCGGACGTTTGACCGCCCAAGCCCGGCGCTTCCCCAATTTCCAGCCCGTCACCCCGGCCTCGAGCCGGGGTTCAATAGGTTTGCGCGGGAGAACGATCACCGGCGCTGCCGGTGACCGGGTCCGGTCGGGCCCGGGACTACAGGATGGTTATCTATAGCGCATGATGCGGCTTTCGCCGGTCCGAGCCGAATAGATCAGCAATTTCCCCAGGAGCGGTTCGCCAAAGCCAGCCAGCCATTTGATGGCTTCGGTGGCCATCATGGTGCCGATGACGCCGGGAAGGACGCTGAGGACGCCGACCAGTTCGCAGGGCGGGCTGTCCTCGGGCGTCGGATCGACCGGGTAGAGGGCTTCGAAAGCGGGCCAGGCCGTGCCGTCATCCCGCGAAAGGAAGGGCGCAAGCGTTGTGACAGATCCGTCGAACGGACCCAAGGCGCCTGTTACCAAGGGAATCCGCCGCGCGGCGCAGACCGATGCGATGACACGCTTGGCAGCAAAGCTATCGGTGCCCTCGATCACCAGATCGGCATTGGAGAGAAACGCTTCGGCGTTTTCGGCGTCGAGACGCGTCACGACGGAATCGACGGTGATTTCCGGATTGAGGGTCGAGGCGAACCGGGCGGCCGCAACCGCCTTGGCATGGCCGATATCGGCGTCGGTATAGATCACCTGCCGGGAAAGGTTCGACAACGACACCGTATCGGGGTCGATGATGGTGAGCGTTCCGACCCCGGCGCCGGCGAGATAGGCGATGACCGGCGCGCCCAGTCCGCCCGCCCCCACGATCGCCACATGGGCGGCGCCCAGCTTTTGCTGGCCGGCCCCGCCCATGTCCTTCAAAACGATATGGCGCGCATAGCGGGCCGATTGGCTCGGCGTCAACCCCAAGTTCAGCGCGCTCCCGCCGGCAGGGCGATGAAGCGCCGATCCGGGCCCTCGAAACCGTGCGACCACACCGAAAGCACGGCGACGGCCGAGGCGTCGTCGTAAGCGTTGAACGGATTGAACACGCCATGGAATTTATAGGTGATCACGCAATTGCGCGATGCGGGAACACGGGCGTCCCGGTGCAGCTCATCGCTTTGCCCCTTGGTCCGGCGCGTAAGCGCAAAGCCCATCGGGTCGCCCTCGAACAGGTCGCAATCCTGCGAGGAGGGCGCCTTGAAGATATCGAGGCCGAGTTCGTATTCGCCTTCGGTTGCCGCCAGACCGTAGCTGGGGATGCCGTAGGCGATCGAAAGCCCCTCATCGTTCAGTTCGCCATCGCCGCGCAGGACGATGGGCAGGGCGGGACGGGAAATGCCGTGTTCGGCCAGCGCGTCCTGGGCCATTTCGATAGCCTCCGACCGCGCGTCGCCCAGATCGGCCCCATCGGCATCGATGCGAGCGCGGAACGGGGCACCGCCGACGAAATCGTCGGTGTCGAGATCGATCAGGAAGATTTCGGAATAAGGAAACCCCGAGCCGTCCTGGATGCCGAATTGCTCGAAGGCGAAATAGCGTCCGTCTTCGGAATAGCCGATGGCGTCGAACTGGGCGCTGTCGCCCGCGACGGCGGGCGCCGCGCACAGGCCCAGGGCCAAAAGGCTAACCGACGCCTGTCGAACCAAATCCACCAGTGCCACGATGGGTCTCCTCGAGTTCCTCGACTTCTTCAAGCGCCAGATCGGGCACGGCGGCGATCACCATCTGGGCGATCCTGTCGCCGCGCCGGATTTCGAACGCGGCCTTGCCGTGATTGATGAGGATGGCTTTGACCTCACCGCGATAATCGGCATCGACCGTTCCGGGCGCATTGAGCACTGTAACGCCGAATTTGGCCGCAAGGCCAGAGCGGGGGCGGACCTGCGCCTCGAAGCCGACCGGAATGGCCAGGGCAAAGCCGCACGGGACGAGCGCGGTTTCCCCCGGCGCGATGGCCAGCACATCCCCTGGGGCGAGAGCCGCCGCCAAATCGAAGCCTGCCGCGCCGGCGCTCTGGCGGGCGGGAAGGACCAGCCCCCGCCCGTGCGGGAGCCATTTGAGTTGAACCGACATCGAACTCTCTATTTCTGGACCACAGCGTAGATTTCGCCTGGCAGGTCGAGTTCGGGGGAGAACAGATCGGTAAACGGAATTTCGAATGTCGCCGATTGGCCATCGGCAGCCAATTCCATATTGGTGTCGGTGATGGCACCGCCCGAAACCGTCATGGTTATGGTGTGGCCCTCAAAGATCGAGGCGATCATCGCCTGCATCTGGGCGTCCTGGGCCGGGTCGATTTCCTCGGAAAGCGATTCGGTGAGATCGGAGGTTGGGAACGCCACCCGCACCTGGCCGCCGCCGATCTCCTCGATGATCGGGTCCTCGCCTTCCTCGCCGTCGAATTCGAGATCGGCGAAGGGGCCTGAACGGACCAGGGTGCATTCGACGGTGTCGGCGCTTTCGACAAGCTCGCCCTCGGCGCAGAACTCCTCGTCCTGTTCGGTGGCCTGGGCCATCATCAGATCGTACATGTCGCGTTCCATGGTGGTCACCATGGTGGCTTCGGCCTCGGTCTGGCTGGTGACGTCCACGGTCATGGCAACGTCCATGCAGGCGGCTAGCATCAGGGTGAGGCTGGAGGCGCCCGCGATACGGGCCAGTGTCGGAATGGTCATGTCGCTTTTGTCCCTGGAATGATCGCGGGCACTGTGGTCGCAAACGGGCAGGATTTGCAAGGCGTGCGGATCAGGATTCGGTGGCGAAATGGTTTGCGATCCGATCCGCGAGCCGTTCAGCCACCGCAATCTTGGAGAGCTCGCCCCAATCCTCGGCCTCTGGGCCATCGAGGAACAGGATGCGCGTATCGGTGCCCCCGAATACGCCGGTGCCCGGGCTCACATCATTGGCCAAAAGCCAGTCGCAACCCTTGCGCGCCAGCTTGTTGCGGGCGTGTGTTTCGAGATTCCCCGTCTCGGCGGCAAAGCCGATCACCAGGGACGGGCGCTCGCCACCCGGCAGGCGGGACACCGAGGCCAGAATGTCGGGATTGGCGGTAAATTCGATTTCGGGCGGTGTGCCGGAGGCATCCTTTTTGAGCTTGAGGCCGGCCGGCTCGACAACGCGCCAATCGGCGACGGCGGCGGTAAAGATCGCGGCATCGGCGGGGAGCGCCGCGCTGACCGCCGCTTCCATTTCGATAGCGGTTTCAACCGCGATGATCTCGCAGCCTTTGGGCCTGGCAAATTCGGCCGGGCCGGTCACGAATTTGACGATGGCGCCGCGCGCGGCCAGCGCTTCGGCAATCGCCGAACCCTGACGGCCCGAGGAAGCGTTGGAGATGTAACGCACCGGATCGATCGGCTCGCGGGTCGGGCCGGAGGTGACGACCACCCTCTTGCCCTCAAGCGGGAGCGGGCCGCCCGAGCGGGCGAAATGGGCCTCGATCGCCTCGAAGATCTCCTCGGGCTCGGCCATGCGGCCCAGGCCGAATTCACCACAGGCCATGTCCCCTTCATTGGGCCCGACAAAGGCGATGCCATCGCGGCGCAGGGTTTCCATGTTGCGGCGTGTCGCGGGCGCTTCCCACATGCGCACATTCATGGCCGGGGCGGCGAGAACCGGGGTGATGGTGGCCAGAAGACAGGTTGTGGCCAGATCGTCGGCCAGCCCATTGGCCATGCGCGCCAGGATATGGGCGGTGGCGGGGGCGACGACGATCAGATCGGCGGAGCGGGAGAGCTCGATATGACCGATCTCGGTTTCGCGGGTGAGGTCGAAGAGTTCGCTGAGCGCCGGGCGGCCAGTGAGGGTGGCAATAGTTAAGGGCGAGACGAACTGCTTGGCGCCTTCGGTCAGAATGGCCTGCACGGTGCCGCCGACCTTCTGGATCAGGCGGATGAGGGTGATCGATTTATAGGCAGCGATGCCGCCCGAAACGATCAAGAGAATATGCTTGCCGGCAAGGGTCACAGCAGAGCTCCCAGATGGACGACGAGCGAGACGATCGCCAAAGCGATCGCCGCAAGGCTCCCCCATTTCAGCGTCTCGATCAACGGGTCGCGGCGCTCGCGCCGCATCTGGTCGGTTTCCAGCCGGGCAAGGACACGCTCGGCCCGGCGGCCGATATCGGGAAGGCGGCGGGCCAGGTCGACGGCCTCGTCCAGCGCTTCGCGGGCGATTTCGATCCGCCCTTGCGGTCCCAGGGTTCGCCGCACCCAGCTCGAAACCACCGGCTCGGCGGCGGTCCACATGTTGAAATCGGGGTCGAGCAGGCGGGCGGTGCCTTCGACCAGCACCATGTTCTTTTGCAGCAGCACCAGTTCGGGCCGGGCACTCATGTCGAACAGCTCGGTCACCTCGATCAATTGCGCCAGAACCCGCGCCATGGAAATCTCCCCGGCGCTGCGCCCCACCAGCGGCTCGCCGATCGCCCTTATGGCCTGGGCGAAATCGTCGATGGTGTGGGAATCGGGGACATAGCCGATATCGATATGAAGCTCGGCGACCCGGCGATAATCGCGGGTGATGAAGCCATGCAGGATTTCGGCCAGGAACCGCTGTTCCTTCTTGCCGATCCGGCCCATGATGCCGAAATCGACGGCAATGATGCCGCCGGTTCCGGGGTCGGCGAAAAGATTGCCCGGATGCATGTCCGCATGGAAAAAGCCGTCGCGGATCGCCTGGCGCAAAAAGCTCTGGATCAGGGATGCCGCAAGTTTTTTCCTGTCGATCCCCGCCGCGTCGATCCGGGCGAGATCGCGCACCGGAATGGCCTCGATCCAGCTCGTGGTGAGCACCGAGCGGCCGGTTTGTTCCCAGAAGACTTCGGGGGCGGCGAAATCGCCATCTTCCCTGAGATTGTCGGCAAGCTCGGAAATGGCCGCCGCTTCCATGCGCAGATCCATCTCCAGCGCCGCCGAGCGCGCCAAGGCATCGACGACCTGGCGGCCATTGAAGCGCTTTGTGGAGGGCAGGAAGCGTTCCGCCACACCGGCCAGGGCATAAAGCCCGTCAAGATCGCGGGCGAAGCGCTCGCGGATTTTCGGGCGCAGGAGCTTGATCGCCACCGTACGCTCGCCATCGCGGGTCACCAGCCGCGCCTTGTGCACCTGTGCGATGGAAGCAGCGGCCAGCGGAGCGGAAATATCCTTGAGCGCGGCGGCCTTCTCCCCCAGCGCTTCATCGAGAAGGCCGGGCACCAGTTTCTCGTCGAATGGCGGCAGGGCATCCTGCAGGGCAGCCAGATCGTCGGCGACCTCGAATCCCACGATGTCGCGCCTTGTGGCCAGCACCTGGCCGAGCTTGACATAGACCGGGCCAAGGCGGGTCAGCGCGTTGGCGAGCCGGGTGACGCGGCCGGTTCGCCGCACGTCGCGCTTTTCGATGAGCCGGGCCAGCCCCACCATCATCTTGGCCGAAGGCGGGATGGGCTGGCCCTCGGCAAGCGAGAATGCCCCCTCGCGGGCCAGAACGAAGCCGGCCCGGGCGAGCCTTAGATAGGTCCCCAAGCCCATGGTCAGAGCTTCCAGCCCCCATGTAGCGCGGCGATGTTGCCCGAAAGCGGCGTATGGGTCACGCGCCTGAAGCCCGCCGTCTCCAGCATGGCCGAGAACGCCTCGGGCGCGGGGAAATTGCGGATCGATTCCACGAGATATTGGTAAGGCTGGGCATCGCCGGTGACCATCTTGCCGATCGGGGGGATCACATGGTCGGAAAAGAGGTCATAGACCTTGTCGAGCACCGGCACGTCGACCTTGGAGAATTCGAGGACGAGGATGCGCCCGCCGCGCTTTAGGACCCGATGGGCTTCGGCCAGCGCCTTTTCGATGCGCGGCACGTTCCGGATGCCGAAGGCGATTGTATAGGCGTCAAAGCTCTTGTCGGGGAAGGGCAGCTCCTCGGCATTGGCCTGGACGAATTCGACATTGTTGCGGTAGCGCCAGCTTTCGGCGCGCTGGGCGCCCACACCGAGCATATCGGCGTTGATGTCGGAAACCGTGACGCGGGCAAAGCCGTGGCTGGCATCGAGAATGCGCATGGCGATATCGCCGGTGCCGCCGGCCATGTCGAGGACCCTGTATTCGCGCGCGCCCTGGCGCGGCGGCGCGAGGCGGGCGACCATCTGGTCCTTCCAGAGCCGGTGGATGCCCCCGCTCATGAGATCGTTCATCAGATCGTAGCGGGCGGCGACCTTGTGGAAGACATCGTCGACCAGCCCCTGCTTTTCGCCCAGGGGCACCGTGCGGGCGCCGAAATGGGTCTCTTGGGTGCTTTGAGTCATCAACGCCTCTCTTGTTTAAGGCCAGCCGATGCGGTTATGGGCTTGGCCAGATGAGAACGCAAGCCTTTAGCCCCCAGAGCGAACCCTGCCATGCCCGAACTCCCCGAAGTCGAGACCGTGAGGCGCGGGCTCGCCCCCTATATCGAAGGGGCCCGCATCGAAAGGGTGACGCTCCATCGGCCCGATCTGCGCTTTCCGTTCCCGCAAGGGTTTGCCACTGCCCTTGAGGGACGGACGATCGCGCATCTGGGGCGGCGGGCCAAATACCTCGTCGCGACGCTCTCGGATGGGGCCACCTGGCTTTCCCATCTGGGCATGACAGGCGCGTTCCTCGTCGGCGATCGGCCCGTGGACGAGCCGAGCCGGATCGGGGCGGCCGATGCGAGCGGCAAGCACATCCATTTCGAGGCGCTCCTGACCCACCCCGCGCGCGGGCCGGTCAGCCTCTCCTATTCGGATCCGCGCCGGTTCGGCTTCATGGATCTTTTTGCGCCCGGCGCTCCCAACCCCTTCACCGATCCGCTCGGCCCCGAGCCCTTGGGCAATGGGCTCGACGCGCTTTATCTGGGCGCAAGGCTCGAGGGCAAGAAGGGGCCGATCAAGACGGTGCTGCTCGACCAGCGGGTGATCGCGGGGCTGGGCAATATCTATGTATGCGAGGCGCTCCATGCGAGCAGGATCGATCCGCGCCGGGCAGCCGGTACGCTGGGCGAGGCCGAGATCGAGCGGCTGGTGGCCGCCATCCGGCAGGTGCTCGAGGCGGCGATCGCCGCGGGTGGCTCGACCCTGCGCGACTTTGCCAGGGCCGACGGGCAGCCGGGCTATTTCCAGCACAGCTTTGCCGTTTACGGGCATGAGGGAGACCCTTGCCCCCGGCCGGGCTGCGGTGGAGAGATCGAGCGGATCGTCCAGGCGGGGCGCTCGACCTTCTTTTGCCCGGTCTGCCAGGATTAGAGCATTTCAGCTCTTCTTCGAATTCGCTTTAATTGCTCTCAGTCTTTGTTCGGGCCGGATCAGGCCCGAAAGCCGATTGACTCCGGGGAGTGCGCTCCTTATAGAGCGGCCTTCATCGGGGCAGGTGCAGCCTGCCCTTTCCGGTTGTGCTCGCCGCCAGGGGCGGAGTTGAGCACGCAAGGCAAACATTGAACTGGTCGCTGTCGCAGCGCTCCAGATACGCCACGAGGAAAGTTCAAATGGCAAATACACCTTCGGCCAAGAAGGCCACCCGCAAGATCGAAACCAAGACCGCGATCAACACCGCGCGCCGCTCGCGCGTGCGCACCTATCTGCGCAAGGTCGAAGAGGCCATCGCCGCCGGAAAGCAGGACGATGCAGCCGCCGCGCTCAAGATCGCAGAATCCGAGCTGCAGCGCGCCGCCGGCAAGGGTGTGTTTCACAAGAACATGGCCGACCGCAAGGTTTCGCGCCTGGCCAAGCGGGTCAAGGCGCTGGGCGCCTGATCTGCCCGCCATCTCCGCGCCATTGCGCGGGCGGCACAACAAAGGTTAGAGCCGAGGATTTGATCCCATCAAATCCTGAACGGCTCCAAGAGAACAAGTTTCCAAAGGCCCCTCCCAGGGGCCTTTGGCATTTCAGGGATGGGCGAAAATTCGCGTGACATTTCCGTCACGCATTCGTCACGCACATCAGTCGTGCACAGGCCGGGGAAAAATTAATTCATTAGGTCGCAAAGCGGACCGAACGGGAATCTCCAAGGAGTCACATACCCTTAATTTGTCACGTTCGGGCAGGCCTTTTTTCCGCTCCACCGTCAGGCGCGAGTCAAGCGCAAATTTGACGAAAACGGCGGTTGTGCGCAAAAATTTGGCTGTCTAAAATGGCCTGGTTGGATCAAAAAGAGGGCGGCGCTGGACAAGTCCAAAGCCAATCTCATACGGGCAAACCGGGGGTATAGGATGCACAATTCGGTTCATTTTCTGCGCCTTTCTGGCCGCAGCGGCGAAATGATCCGTTGTTCGCATTTCCTGGTTCACTTGTAGACTGACAAAGGCGGCACGCCGTCTTTTCCTTTGGCGCTTCGGCGCCACTTTCAATTCGTAAACAATAGGGTACCGCACCGAGTAATACTTGTGCGGCTGCGTAATTTATTGTCCCGAGCAACGGGATAGACGGGGAAACAAGGGGTGGTCGTCTGGGCAGACGGCACGTCGAAACAAGAGGCTAATTGAAATGGATTCGATCGCGGCTGCGGATCGCGGGAACTGGGAGAAAACCGGACCACAAGCGGGCACAAACTCGCGGGGCAAAGGAGAGGGCGCTGACGGAGGTAAGGTGATGGATATGGATGCCGAGCAGGTGTGGCTGCGCGTGCGCGCCCGGTTGCGTGCGGCAGTGGGCGAGGATGTCTTTACGTCATGGTTCGCGCGTCTCGAACTCGAAGAGGTCGTCGGCGATCTGGCCCATTTGTCCGTGCCCACGCGGTTTCTGTGTTCGTGGATTCAATCCAACTATACCGAAAAGCTGCTCGAAGCCTTCGCGGCCGAAAACGATTCCATCGGCCGGCTGCATCTGACCGTCCGCGTCAACGGCCAGGCCCGGCCGCGGCTGGTGAGTTCGAACGAGCCGGCCGTTGAAGCCGAGGCAGCGGCGCCCGTCGCGGATGCGCGCCCGGTTCCGGCCCTGGTGTCCAGCCAGCCCGCCGCCGCTCCGCGCACCGATGCGCTCTCGGGCTCGGCGCTCGACCGCAAATTGACCTTCGACACCTTCGTTGTCGGCGGCGCCAACGAGATGGCGCTGGGCGTGGCCAAGCAGGTCGCTTCTGCCGCCGCCAACAATGTGGTGACCTTCAACCCGGTCTATATCCATTCCTCGGTGGGGCTGGGCAAGACGCACCTGCTCAACGCCATCGCCTGGGCGGCCGGAGCGTCGGACACCTCGCGCAACATCGTCTATCTCACCGCCGACCATTTCATGTACCACTTCATCACGGCGGTGAAGCACCAGTCGGCCCTGGCGTTCAAGGAATGGCTGCGCCGCATCGACCTGCTTTTGATCGATGATATGCAGTTCCTGCAGGGCAAGTCGGCGACCGAATTCGGCCACACGCTGTCCACGCTGATTTCGGGCACCAAACAGGTGGTGGTGGCGGGCGATGCGCCCCCGCGCGATCTCGAAATGCTCGACGATCGGGTGCGCTCGCGTCTCTCGGGCGGACTGGTGATCCCGATCTCGCCCTTCGATCCCGAACTGCGCCGCGCCATTGTCCAGAAGCGCGCCGACCAGGCGGCGAGCCGGTTTGCCGGCCTTTCCTTCCCCGCCCCGGTTATCGATTTCATCGCGCGCTCGATCATTTCCCATGGCCGCGACCTCGACGGGGCCGTCAACCGGCTGGTGGCCGCCAATCAGTTGACGGGCGAGCCGATCACCGTGCCGCTGGCGGAAAAAACCCTGCAGGACCTCATCCGTTCGCGCGAAACCCCTCGGGTTCGGATCGAGGATATTTTGAAGATCGTCGCCCGCCATTACAAAGTGCCGCGCAACGAGCTTTTGAGCTCGCGCCGCTCGCGCGACGTGGTGCGGCCGCGCCAGATCGCCATGTATCTGGCCAAGGCGCTCACCTCGCGCTCGCTCCCCGAAATCGGCCGCCGCTTCGGCGGGCGCGATCACACCACAGTGCTCCATTCGGTGCGCAAGGTGGAGCAGTTGATGAGCCAGGACGGGGAGCTGACCCAGGAAATCGAACTCCTGCGGCGCATGCTCGAAGAGTAGTCCGTTCGCCACGCAGCCCCCAAAGGCCCGGCCGGCCTTTTGGGGCGATGCCTTGCAAGCCTCAGCGACTCTCCCGATCCCCTCGACAACAGGCAGCCATGACGGTTCGCATCCGCCCCGCCGCCCAGGCCGACACGCCCGCAATTGTTGCGATCGTCGCTTCCGTGCTGGCGGCGGGCGAAACCTATGCCATGGCCCGCGACCTCGATGAGGCTGGCGTTGCCGCCTATTGGTTCGATCCGCGCCATGAAGTCTTTGTCGCCGAAGACGAGGGCGCGATCCTCGGAACCTATTACCTGATGGCCAATCAGGGCGGCGGGGGCGCCCATGTGGCCAATTGCGGCTATATCACCGCCGGGCAGGCGCAAGGGAAGGGTGTCGCGCGCGCCATGTGCCGGCATTCGCTCGAGAGGGCCGCCGAGCGCGGCTTTCGCGCCATGCAGTTCAATCACGTGGTTTCGACCAACACCCGCGCCGTCGCGCTGTGGCAGTCGCTGGGGTTCGAGATCGTCGGCGTGCTGCCGGAAGCCTTCGATCACCCTGCACATGGATATGTCGACAGCTATGTGATGTTCAGGGCGCTGTAGGGCCGGGACGCCGTCGGCTCATGGACGCGGGCTATCCAAGGTTTTCTTGGCCCCGGGCGCCGCTGCGACAGGCTGGGGCCTTGCGTTTTTTCCCCCGCCGATGCAGGGTCTGTGCCCGGCTTTATGCCGGGAACCGCCCGTTCTGGGCGGGGCGAACCAGACAATAAAGATCAGGGATGAAAGACAAGCGATGAAGGTCACGCTCGAGCGCAACCATCTTCTGAAATCGCTGGGGCACGTGCACCGGGTCGTCGAGCGACGCAACACCTATCCCATCCTCGCCAACGTGCTCATGAGCGCGACTGGCGACGGGCTGGACCTGCGGGCCACCGACCTCGACATCGAAGTGACCGAAACCGTTCCGGCCATGACCGGAACGCCGGGAACCACCACGGTGCCGGCCCATACGCTCTATGAAATCGTGCGCAAGCTCTCCGATGGCGCCGACGTGGTGCTCGAGACCGACGGCAACGATCAGATGCTGATCTCGTCGGGCCGGTCGCGCTTTCATCTGGCCTGCCTCAATCCCGACGGCTTCCCTGATCTCAAATCCGGGGCCTTCACCCACACATTCTCCATTCCCGTCGAAACGCTCAAGGACCTGATCGAGCGGACCCAGTTCGCGATCTCCAACGAAGAGACGCGCTACTATCTCAACGGCATTTTCGTTCACACCGTCGATGGCCCCGATGGGGTGGTGATGCGGGCGGTGGCGACCGACGGCCACCGGCTGGCGCGCGTCGAAGCGGCCGCGCCCCAGGGCGCTGCCGGCATGCCGGGCATCATCATCCCGCGCAAGACGGTGGCCGAGGTGCTCAAGCTCCTCGACGGGGTCGAAGAAACGGTCGCGGTCGAGCTGTCCGACACCAAGATCCGCTTTACCCTGGGCGGGGTGGTGCTGCTCTCCAAGCTCATCGAAGGCAGCTTCCCCGATTACGAGCGGGTGACGCCCAAGAACAACGACAAGGCGCTGCTGGTCGACCGCGATTCCCTGGCCCGCGCCGTCGATCGCGTCTCGACCATCGCGTCCGAACGCGGCGGCAAGGCGGTGAAACTTTCCCTCACCCCCGGCCAGCTCGAGCTTTCGGTCACCAATCCCGATCACGGCACGGCCAATGAAGAGCTGCCCGTCGATTTCGAGATCGAGAGTTTCGAGATCGGCTTCAACGCCCGCTATCTGCTTGAAATCATCTCCCAGATCCGCTCGGAAAACGCGATGTTCCTGTTCAACGACGCGGGGTCCCCGACCCTGGTCAAGGAAGAGGGCGACACCCAGGCCCTGTTCGTCCTGATGCCGATGCGGGTGTGACGGCACGGGCCTCGGTGACCACGGCGCACCGCTCACCCCCTCATGGGTGGAAGAGGGCCTTTTTTGGCAAATGTTTCAATTCTTGCGGCTACGCTGCCAGGGGCTGCCCTTCTCCCCTTGAGGGAGAAGGTGGGCCGGCGAAGCCGGTTCGGATGAGGGGTGGCGGCGCTTGCAAGGAGCGCAACCGGATCAGGTCGATCTCCGATGGCTGACACAGAGCGCTACATCTCCCGCCTGCGCCTCACCGGCTTTCGCAACTATGCCTCGGCCGCGCTCGATCTCGATCATCGCCATGTGGTGCTCACGGGCGAAAACGGGGCGGGGAAAACCAATCTCATCGAAGCCATTTCGCTCCTGGCGCCTGGACGCGGGTTGCGGCGGGCAGCGTTCGACGCCCTGGGAACCGTGGGCGGAGACGGCCCCTGGGCCGTGGCGGCGAGCGTCGAGACCCCGTTCGGGCCGGTCGATATCGGCACGGGCACCAGCCAGGATGCGAGCGCCCGGCGCGTGCGGATCAATGGCGCCAATGCCAGAAGCGTCGAGGAGATGAGCGAACACCTGCGCGTGCTCTGGCTCACCCCGTCGATGGATGGACTGTTCACCGGCCCGGCCGGCGAGCGGCGGCGCTTTCTCGACCGGCTGGTGACGACGCTCCATCCAGGTCATTCGAGCGCTGTCAACGATTTCGAAAAGGCCATGCGCCAGCGCAACCGGCTGCTCGAGGACAATGGCGATCCCGCCTGGCTCTCGGCCATCGAGGCGCAGATGGCCGAACTGGCCAGCGCCATTCATTTCGCGCGCGCCGATTCGCTCGATCATCTGCAGGCATTGATGGCGACCAGCGTCGCCGATACCGGGTTTCCCGAGGCGCTGCTCGCCATCACCCCGTTGATCGAGAGCGAAATTCCCCAGACCGCGAGCGGGCTGGAAGCGGCGCTGGCCGGGCTCTGGCGCGACAGCCGCGCCCTTGATCGGGCGGCCGGACGCACTACATCTGGACCACACCGCATCGATCTCGATGTCACCCATGCGCCCAAGGCCATGCCGGCGGGGCTGTGCTCGACCGGCGAACAAAAGGCGCTGCTGATCGGGCTGATCCTGGTTCATGCCCGGCTGGTGGCGCAACGGACCGGAATTGCCCCTATCCTGCTGCTCGACGAAATCGCCGCCCATCTCGACCCGGTGAGACGCCGCGCCCTGTTCGACGCGCTCGATCGGCTGGGCACCCAGTGCTGGATGACCGGAACCGATCCGGTGCTGTTTGCCGATCTGGGCGCGCGGGCCCAGCATTTCACCGTCGCGGGCGGCGCCGTGCGGTCCGCCTCTTGAACAGCAGCCCTCAATACCGGCAACACGGGCTGTAAATACGGCAAACTGCTTGGGAATATGCCCCCAATCAGATACAACAAATTAACCTCCAACAAGGCTGATTCTGTCTTCATGAGCGATACGCCCCCGACCCCCTCCAACGCAGACTATGGCGCGGATTCGATCAAGGTTCTCAAGGGCCTGGACGCAGTCCGGAAACGCCCGGGCATGTATATCGGGGACACCGACGACGGCACCGGCCTGCACCACATGGTCTACGAGGTGGTCGACAACGCCATCGACGAGGCCCTGGCCGGCCACGCCGATCTCGTCACGGTGACGCTCAATGCCGACGGGTCGGTGACCGTCATCGACAACGGGCGCGGCATTCCCACGGGAATCCATAAGGAAGAGGGGATCTCGGCAGCCGAAGTGATCATGACCCAGCTCCATGCGGGCGGCAAATTCGACCAGAATTCCTATAAGGTTTCCGGCGGTTTGCACGGCGTGGGCGTCTCGGTGGTGAACGCGCTTTCGGTGTGGTTGAAAATGAAGATCCGCCGCGACGGCGGCATCTTCACCATGAGCTTCACCCATGGGGTGGCCGACGCACCGCTCGAGAAGGTGGGCGACTATGTCGAGGACAAGCAGCCCGGCGTCTATGACGGTCGCTCGGGCACCGAAATCACCTTCATGCCCTCGAGCGAGACCTTCACCATGGTCGAGTTCGACTACAAGACGCTCGAGCACCGCCTGCGCGAGCTGGCGTTCTTGAATTCCGGCGTTCACATCATCCTGCGCGACAACCGGCATCCGGAAGTCGTCGAGACCGACATGATGTATGAAGGCGGGCTGGAAGCCTTCGTCAAATATCTCGACAAGAACAAATCCGCCCTGCTCGACAACCCTATTTCCCTCTCTTCGGAAAAGGACGGGATCACCGTGGAAGTGGCGCTGTGGTGGAACGACAGCTACCACGAAAACGTCCTGTGCTTTACCAACAACATCCCCCAGCGCGACGGCGGCACCCACCTTGCGGGCCTGCGCGGCGCGCTGACGCGGCAGGTGACCTCCTATGCCGACCAGTCAGGGGTTTTGAAGCGCGAAAAAGTGGCGCTGACCGGCGACGACACTCGTGAGGGGCTGACCTGCGTGCTGTCGGTCAAGGTCCCCGACCCCAAATTCTCGTCCCAGACCAAGGACAAGCTGGTGTCCTCGGAAGTCCGGCCCGTGGTTGAAAACGTCGTCAACGACAAGCTCAACCAATGGTTCGAGGAACATCCGTCCGAAGCCAAAGCCATCGTCACCAAGGTTGCCGAGGCCGCCGCGGCACGCGAGGCGGCGCGCAAGGCGCGGGAATTGACCCGTCGCAAATCGGCGCTGGAAATCTCCTCGCTGCCTGGAAAACTCGCCGACTGCCAGGAGCGCGATCCGGCCAAGGCGGAAATCTTTATCGTCGAGGGCGATTCGGCCGGCGGTTCGGCCAAGCAGGGCCGCGATCGTGCGACCCAGGCGGTGCTGCCGCTGCGCGGCAAGATCCTGAACGTCGAGCGCGCCCGGTTCGACCGGATGATCTCGTCCGATCAGGTGGGGACGCTGATCACGGCATTGGGCACCGGCATCGGGCGCGAGGAATTCAATCCCGACAAGCTCCGCTACCACAAGATCATCATCATGACCGACGCCGACGTCGACGGCGCCCACATCCGTACGCTGCTCTTGACGTTCTTTTACCGCCAGACGCCCGAATTGATCGAGCGCGGGCACATCTACATCGCCCAGCCCCCGCTCTATAAGGTGACTCGAGGGCGTTCGGAGCAATATCTCAAGGACGAGCGGGCTCGGGAGGACTATCTGCTTTCCGGCGGCAGCGAGGACGCGGTACTGACAACGCGCGCCGGATCGACCCATGCCGGCGGCGATCTGCTCGGAATCGTCGAGCAGGCGCGCGATCTTCACCATCTGATCGAGAACCAGAACGCGCGCTACAATCGCCAGATGATTGAACAGGCCGCCGTGGTGGGCGCGCTCGACCCGCAGGCCATGGAAAATCCCGAAGCCGCGCAATCGCTGGCCGACCGGGTCGCCAACCGGCTCAACCGCATGTCGGACGAGACCGAGCGCACCTGGGAAGGCCGGCTGGACGGGGAAGGCGGCTATGTCTTCTCGCGCGTCGTGCGCGGGGTGACCGAGACCCACATCCTTGATGCCGCGCTGCTCGGCTCGGCCGATGCGCGCAAATTGCGCAATCTGGCTGGCAAGCTCGACGAGATCTATGGCGGCGTGCCGGTGCTCACGCGCAAGGAGCAAACCCACGAGGTTTACGGTCCGCGGTCGCTGTTTTCCATCGTCATGGCCGCGGGCGGCAAGGGCGTCTCAATGCAGCGCTATAAAGGGCTGGGCGAAATGAACGCCGAGCAACTCTGGGAGACCACCATGGATCCCAATGCGCGCACCCTGCTGCAGGTCCAGATCAAGGAAACCGACGACGCAGATTCGATCTTCACCCAATTGATGGGCGATCTGGTCGAGCCGCGGCGCGATTTCATCCAGGACAATGCGCTGGCGGTTTCCAACCTCGACATTTGATCGAGGACGTTAACCGCCGGCTCTAGACACAATTGCTTGAGGCGCCCGGCAGGGGCAAAATAGGTGTTGTAGCGCGGCCACAACCGCCGGTAAGAGTGGGCAAACCCACATAAACCGGCCACAATTGGCCGCGATAGCGTTAGGCCGAGACGGACGAAGGCCTGTTCCGCCCGTCTCCAGCTTTTCCTCGATGGCCGAAAGTGACCGCTGATGGATCTTCGCCTTTCCCCCGATGATCGCGTCGACACCGGCGCGCAGCGCAAGCCCAGGGCGAGCGCACGCGCCGCGTCCGGAGCGGCAAAGCCGCCCAGAGGTTCGGGACCACGGCGCCCCAAGTCGCGCAAGGTGAAAAAGAAGCGCTCGGGCGGGATGAAGTTCATCGTCGGGCTCGCTTATTTCTGCTTCACCATGCTGCTGATCGGCGGCATCGCGGTTGCCGGCATCGTCGTCTATTACGGACGGGATCTGGGTTCGTCGGCGACCTGGGAGGTTCCCCAGCGTCCTCCCAACATCCGCGTTCTCGCTTCCAACGGGCAGCTCCTCACCAATCGCGGCCAGACCGGCGGCGAGGCGGTTTCGATCAGCGAGCTTCCTGCCTATGTGGGCCAGGCGGTGATCGCCAGCGAAGACCGGCGCTTCTACAGCCATTTCGGCGTCGATCCGATCGGGCTCACCTCGGTTCTCATCGAATCCGCGCGGGCCGGGGAATTCACGCGCGGCGCCTCCACCATCACCCAGCAGGTGGCCAAGAACCTGTTTTTGACTCCCGACCAGACGCTCGGGCGCAAGGTGCAGGAGGCGTTGCTGGCGGTGTGGCTCGAACAGAACTACACCAAGGATCAGATTCTCGAACTTTATCTCAATCGGGTGCATTTCGGCTCGGGCGCGACCGGTATCGAAGCGGCGGCGCAGACCTATTTCGGCATTTCGGCGCGCAACCTCTCGCTTGGCCAGGCCGCCATGCTGGCCGGTATTCTGCCCGCGCCGAGCTATTACAATCCCAAGACGCACCCGGACCGGGCCCGGGAGCGCCAGCAATTGGCGCTCGCCAATATGGTGCGCTCGGGCTTCATCACCCAGGAACAGGCCGAAGCGGCCGCGGCCAACATGGACGCCCAGATCACCACGCAGCGTGTGGCCGGCACCGAATATTACGTTGCCGACTGGGTGGAATCGCTCATGAACGACTATCTGGGCGAGGTGAACGAGGACGTGGTGGTTTCCACCACGCTTGACTGGGAGCTGCAAAAGCACGCCGAATTCGTGATCAAGGAAGCAGTGGCCGAGCAGGGCGAGAGTCTCGACTTCTCCCAGGCGGCGTTCGTGGCCATGGACACCGAAGGGCGTGTCAGGGCCCTGGTGGGCGGGGTCGATTACAGCGCCAGTTCCTACAACCGCGCCGTCACCGCGCGCCGGCAACCGGGCTCCGCCTTCAAGCCCGTGGTCTATCTCGCGGCCCTGCAGCAGGGGTATACGCCCGACACGCTGATGGTTGACGAGCCGCTCGACTATAATGGCTGGTCACCGGAAAACTCGAATGGCCGCTATATCGGGCCCGTGCTACTGCGCGATGCGCTCGCCTATTCGATCAATACGGTCGCGGCACGCCTGGCGATCGCCATCGGTCCGGAAAACGTCGTCGAAACCGCTTATCGGCTCGGTTTTTCTTCCAATTTCCAAGCCGTGCCGGCAATTGCCTTGGGCACCCAGGAGGTTTCGCTTCTCGAGCTGACCAACGCCTACGTGCCCTTCGCTAATGGCGGCTACGGAGCTATTCCCAACGTCATCACCCGCATCACCACCACCGACGGCGAGGTTCTCTATGAGGAAACCCCGTCCGGACCGGGCCGGATTCTGACCGACGAGCAGGTGGGGATGATGAACGATATGCTCCGCACTGGCATCCAGGCGGGAACGGGAACCCGGGCAGCGCTCGGTAATTGGCCGATGGCAGGTAAGACAGGCACCTCGCAGCGCAATCGCGACGCGCTGTTCGTGGGGTACACGGCCAATTTCGTTGGCGGCGTCTGGCTCGGCAATGACGATGATTCCGCGACAAGCGTTTATGGCGGTCAGGTTCCGGCCCAGATCTGGCGCGATATCATGACCCAGGCTCATGAGGGCCTTCCGGTTGCAGACCTTCCGGGCAATTACGTGCGGCTGCAGGATCGGGTCGCCGCCCCGGTGCAGGATGGCGTTCCGGCGACGGGCCAGCCGGTGACCCTCGATCAGATCCAGCCTCCGCTGGACGGACAGCCGGCCCAGCAGCCGGGCCAGATGCCCGCGCAAATGCCGAGCGGTCAGGTGCCGTTGCAGGTGCAGCAGCAGCCCGTCCAGCCGGCGCCCCAACCGGTGCCGGTCCAGCCCGACGACGGCATCGGAACCCTGCTCGACGGTCTCTTCGGCTGACGAGATCTTTCCCAAAGCAAAGGCCGCACTCTTTTGAGTGCGGCCTTTTTGTTTCGCGATCAGACAACCCTAAAGCGCCATCAATGCCGATCCATTGGCCTTGAGCCAGGCCTGGCCGCGGGCGTAGTCGGGAAGGGTACGCGCGACGGTGCGCCAGAAGGCCGGGCTGTGGTTCATCTCAACGATATGAGCCACTTCGTGGGCCGCCACATAGTCGAGCACGAAATCGGGCGCCAGGATCAGCCGCCAATTGAAATTGAGCGTTCTTGCCGATGAGCACGAGCCCCAGCGGGTGGATTGATCGCGCATGGTAATGCCGGCCACCGCAACCCCGAGGGTTGCGGCGTGTCGGGCGCAAGCGGCTTCGAGATCACCCCGAGCCTGGGATTTGAGCCAATCGACGAGCCGCCGGCGCATATGATCCGCTCCGCCGGGGACGTGCAATTCGGGGCCGGCCGCGCCATCGACGACCTCTACCAATCCCCTGAGCGCGGCAAGGCTCACGAGCCTGTGCGGCGTACCGCGCAAGGGCACACTGCCACCGGGCAGGATGGCATAGGGGGTGGCGCATTTTGCCAGCCGGTTGGCCAGCCAACCGCGATTGCGTTCCAAAAAAGCCTGCGCCTCACCCCAGCGCCCGGCGCGCGGCACCGTGAGGACCGGTTCGCCACGCGGGCTGACCGAGAGCCGGTACGCGCGGGCGCGGGCATTGACCCTGACGCTTACCGTCACCGGGTCGGCGTCGATCATGATCTGGGTGGATGGGGGAATGGAGCGGCCGAGCAGGCCTTTGAGCACCATCGATGACTCGTCTTTTCGGCGATTCGGCAATCGCCCTATTATGGGGCCGAAGGAAGCAAAAAAGAAGCGGCGCGGCGGAAAGCCGCCGGCCGCTTCAGGAGAGGTGCCTTGGGCGGAGGGGACCCAAGGCGCGGCTACGGGATCAAGGGAGGGGAACACATCCCGAAGCCGAGGGGGAAGAACTCTGTGCCGCCGGCCTTAAGCCGGCGGCTGGAGGCTTTAGTAGCCCTGGCGCTCGTCGCCTTCACCGCCTTCGCTGGGACGGTTGGCGTTGCGGTCGCGCATGAAGCGGTCGAACTCTTCGCGGTCGCGGGCCTTGTGCAGGTTGGCTAGGTATTCCTCGAAGGCAGCCCGATCCTCATCGAGCTTGCGGCGTTCTTCTTCAAGGCGCTTGAGCTGCTCGTCGCGGTACTCGTCGAACGCGGCGTTGCCGGTCGCCGAGCGGTGATAGCCACGATGGCCGCAGCCGCCGCGCGACTTGAAGCTGTGCTTCTGGTTGGCGATCCAGCTCTCGGCCTTTTCGCGGCTGCCGCCGAAATATTCGCCCCAAAGAATGTAGGCGAGGACAGCCATGCCCAAGGGCCAGAAGATGATGAAGCCAAGCACCATCAGGGCGATGGTGAGCGGCGACCATGCAGGTTTGATCATTGCGGTGTTCATGTTGCGGTCTCTCCAGTCTCGAACGACTTCGAATCTGGGGTTCCATCGGGGCGCATCAAGACCGGCGACAAAAATTTCTGTGTCTTGAAATCTGCTATAGAGTCCCCATGGATCGCGACCACAAGCAGCAAAATTATATGACCGACGCCATAGAAACCGCCGCCACCCCGCCCCGCAGCGCCAATCCCATGCGGCTCGAAACCCTGGTTCTGCTGCGTTGGCTGGCCATTTCCGGACAGTTGATCTCGGTGGTTTTCGCCCGATACGGGCTCGGCTATCAGCTTCCTCTGGGCGCCTGCCTGGTTCTTATCGGGCTGTCGGTTCTGCTCAACGCTGGGCTTTTGATCCGCTACGGGCCGGGGCACAGGCCGTCGACCCGGCTGGCCTTCCTGCAATTGGCCTATGATAGCCTGCAGCTTGGCGGGCTGCTCTATCTGACCGGCGGGCTGGGTAATCCCTTCGCCATTCTGCTTCTTGCCCCCGTTTCCGTTTCCGCTTCGACGCTGGCGACGCGCGAAACCATCTGGCTCGGCTGCCTGGTCGCCGCCATTGCCAGTGCGCTGGCGCTGTTTCACCTGCCCCTGCCCTGGGAGGCGGGGAGCGCTTTTCAGCCGCCGCGCATCTATCTGACCGGCGTTTGGGTGGCGATCCTATGCGCTGTGGCGTTCGTTGCCGGTTATACCAACAAGGTAGCCCATGAAGCGCGCCAGCTCGTCGACGCGCTCACCATCACCGAGCTTGCCCTTTCCCGTCAGCAGCAACTTTCAGCCCTCGACGGGCTGGCGGCGGCGACGGCGCACGAATTGGGAACGCCGCTGGCAACGATCGCGCTGGCCGCCAAGGAAATCCGCCGTGACCATGGCGAGGGGGAACTGGCCGAAGACCTCGACCTCATCATGGACCAGGTGGCGCGCTGCCGAGCCATCCTGGGAAAATTGCGCAATCTGCGCCCGTCGGGCTCGGACCTTTTCGATACCGCCACGCTCTCGGATATCGTCGCCGAACTTGCCAAGGTGCACGAGGCTCCGGCCGCCATGGAAGGCAAGGGGATAACGCTTGCCCAGTCCCTCGCCCAGGAGGACGAGCCGGTGATCGCCCGCAATGTGGCGCTGCTTTACGGGCTCGGAAACCTCATCGAGAACGCCGTGCAATTTGCCAGGGTCGAGGTGACCATCCGCGCCGTGTGGGACGGACGACGGGTGATGATCGCCATCACCGATGACGGGCCGGGCTTTCCGCCCGACCTTTTAAGCCGGCTCGGGGAACCCTATCTAACCACAAGGACCCGCGACCGCGACGATCCACGCAATCCCGACGGTGCCGGAGGGCTGGGACTGGGCGTATTCATCGCCAAGACCCTGCTGGAGCGAACCGGAGCCACGCTGCGGTTTTACAACGCCAAGGCGAGCGGGCACGCCTGTGTCGAGATCAGTTGGCCTCGCGATGCGCTGGCGCGGAGCGTTTAAGTCCCCGTTTGCTTTGACGAAACCGACACAATTGTTCATAACCGGGAGGCGAGAGGATCAAGGCCATGACCGACATTGCAGACCTTCCCGAAACCGAGCGCACGCTGCTTCTGGTCGATGACGACAAGCCGTTTCTGACCCGGCTCGAGCGCGCCATGGAAAAACGCGGCTTTACCGTCACCATCGCCGATACGGTGGCCGGCGGACTTGCCGCCGTCAAAGCGCATCCTCCGGCCTTTGCTGTGGTGGATCTAAGGCTCGAGGACGGCAACGGGCTCGAAGTGGTCAAGGCCCTGCATGAAAGCCGGGTCGATGCCCGCGCCGTCGTGCTGACCGGCTATGGCAACATCGCCACCGCGGTCACCGCGGTCAAGCTCGGGGCCGTCGACTATCTTGCCAAGCCCGCCGATGCCGACGATATCGTCAAGGCTTTGCTGGCCAATGAGGAAACCAAGCCCGAGCCCCCCGACAATCCCATGTCCGCCGATCGGGTGCGCTGGGAGCATATCCAGCGCGTTTACGAGCTTTGCGACCGCAATGTCTCGGAAACCGCCCGCCGGCTCAACATGCACCGGCGCACGCTGCAGCGCATCCTCGCCAAGCGCGCCCCGCGATAATCCCATCCAAAAGAAAGGCGGCCTATTCGGCCGCCTGATGGTTGTTGCTTGTTTCGGTGGTGGGCAGTGCCACCGTTTCCGGGCCGGTGATCATCAGCGGCTGTTTGCGGCGCTTGCGCGAAATGCGCACCTGCTTGACCCTTCGGACATCGGAGCGGGTGATCTCGAAATCGAAGCCCTTGAGCTTGGAAACGATCTCGCCGCGCGCCGGCACCCGGCCGGCCAAGGCAAAGATCAGCCCGCCCACGGTATCGACCTCGTCGCCGTAATGGCCGGGATCGAAATCCTCGATCGCCGCGATCAGGTCGTCGAGTTCGGCGCGGGCGTCGACGATGAACACGTCCTCGTTCAAGGCCCGGATCATCTGGCCTTCCTCCTCGTCGTGCTCGTCCTCGATATCGCCGACGACGGCCTCGAGCAGATCCTCGATGGTCGCCAGCCCGTCGGTGCCGCCATATTCGTCGATCACCACCGCCATGTGGATGTGGGTCGCCTGCATGGAGGTCAAAAGATCGATCACTGGCATGGACGGGGGAACGAACAGCACCTTTCGGACAAGGTCCTCGACCTTGCCAATCCGATGCTTTAGGGCGGGCGAAACGAACCGCACCGGGCTGGACGATCCGCTGCCGTTCGTCCCGCTGCCGGTGGCGGGCTTGGCCGGTTCGGTTACCTTTTCGACCACGTCCTTGATGTGGATCATGCCCACGACCTTGTCGAGGCTGTCCTCATAAACGGGCATGCGGGAATGCCCCACCTGCCGGAACCGTTCGATGACATAGCCGACATTGACGTCGATCTCGACGGCCTCGATGTCGGAGCGGGGGACCATCACGTCCTCGACCCGCATGTCCCCCAGCTTGAGGACGTTCTGCAGGATCGTCCGCTCGGACGCGGAGAACCCTTCCTCATCCTGATAGGGAGCCTCCAGCGCTTCCTGGAGATCGCTGCGCAGGGATACCGAACGAATCGGCATGAAGGCGAGGATCTTCTCCCAGAAGGAGGGCTTCTTTTCGCTTGACTGTGAATTGTCGCCCTGTGGGCGATGCGGCCGGCGCGCCGCGGCGCTAGATTGATCGCTGTCGGTCATCTGGGGTGCGGTGGCCAATCCTATGGGGCCAACCGTCGGCACTCCGTATCTTGTTGCGCAAGTGGAGCCTTCGGCTCCCGGTCAATCGTCCACGAGGACCTGACCGTCATAAGGGTCGGGATAGCCCAACAGCCCCATAATATCGGTTTCTCTTGCCTCCATGGCAAGGGCCTCTTCCTCGGAAAGATGGTCATAGCCCAAAACGTGAAGCATCCCGTGCACCAGAAGGTGGGCGAAATGATGCTCGAAAGGCTTTTCGAGCTCCGCAGCTTCCCGAACCAGCGTTTCATAGGCCAGGGATATGTCACCCAGAAGACCTTCGAGCGGATCGTCAGCATCGAGGGCGGGGAAAGACAGCACGTTTGTCGGCTTGTCCTTGCCGCGCCACTCGCGGTTGAGCATGCGCTGGCTGGCATCGTCGGTCAAAAGCACGCTGATTTCGCACGGCCCGTCCACCGCATAGCCGGAGTGTTCGAGCGCCGCTACAAGGGCCCTCTCGGCGATCGGTTGCAGACCCTCTGGCCAATCGCCGTTCTCGATGGCGATCTCGACGGTGAGCTGGGCGGTCAAACGTCGAGCTTTCCGTCAGCCGAAGGGTCCTTGCCGGTGGCCCCTTCATAGGCGCGCACGATGCGGGCAACCAGCGCGTGCCGGACCACGTCCTTGTCGGAAAACCGCGTGACATGGATGCCTTCGACGTCCGAAAGCAGATGCAGCGCCTCGACCAGTCCCGATTTTTCCCCGCGCGGCAGGTCGACCTGGGTGGGGTCGCCCGTCACGATCATTTTTGAATTTTCACCCAGGCGGGTCAGGAACATCTTCATCTGCATCGATGTGGTGTTCTGCGCTTCATCGAGGATCACCGCGGCGTTCGAGAGCGTGCGCCCGCGCATGAAGGCGAGCGGGGCCACCTCGATGGTGCCGGCGGCAAGGCAGCGTTCGACCACTTCGGGCTGCATCATGTCGTAAAGCGCGTCATAGAGTGGGCGCAGATAGGGATCGACCTTTTCTTTAAGGTCGCCGGGCAGAAAGCCCAGCCGCTCGCCGGCTTCCACGGCGGGACGCGAAAGGATGATGCGCGAAATCTCGCCGCGTTCGAGCAGCGTTGCCGCGTGGGCGACAGCCAGATAGGTCTTGCCGGTGCCCGCCGGGCCAACGCCGAACACCAGCTCGAACCGGTCCATGGCGCGGATATAGCCGTCCTGAGCCGGATTGCGGGCCACGATGGTCGCCTTGCGCGTGGCGATCTGCGCCATGCGCACCTTGCCCTTTTTCTCGAGCGTGGGCAGGGAAAGCTGGTTGTCCTCGGACTGGACCATGCGGATGACGCCATCTACGTCACCCACCCCCACATGCTTGCCCTCTTCGAGCATGTCGTAGAGCGACTCCAGCGCCCGGCGTGCCTGATCGATGGCGTTGGCGCCGCCGCGCAGCATCACGTGATTGCCGCGCGAATTGGCTTCGACACCCAGACGCTGCTCGATCAACGCCAGGTTCTGGTCGAATTCGCCGTAAAGTTGAGAGACGAGCCGATTGTCTTCGAACGCCAGTTCGAGATGGGCGGCGGCGGACTGGTCGGATTGCGACCGCAAATTCCGTGTCAAACGCGATGGCTCCAAGGCATCATGCGATTCTTACCGGCATCAACGTATCAGACCGCCATCGCGTTCGCTGTGACAATTCTGCCTTCGAGCGAATTTTTCGCCTGTCCGACGATCTCGACCGGCAGGATTTGCCCGATCAGGCCCTTGTCGGCGGCGATGTGGACGGCCTGCAGATAAGGCGAGCGGCCTGCGACCTGGCCGGGGTTGCGGCCCGGCTTTTCGATCAGCACTGGCAGGGTCAGCCCCACGCAGCCGGCGTTGAAAGCCTGGGACTGGCGGGTGATCTCGGCCTGAAGGATTTCCAGCCGCTCGGCTTTGACGTGTTCTTCGATCTGGTTGTCCATTTCGGCGCCCGGCGTGCCGGGGCGGGTGGAATATTTGAACGAAAAAGCAGAGGCATAGCCGGCCTTTTGGACGATCTCTACAGTCGCCTGGAAATCGGCATCGGTTTCGCCGGGGAAGCCAACGATGAAATCGCCCGAAAGCGCCATATCGGGGCGCGCCTCGCGGATGCGGTCGATGAGCTCGAGATATTCGGCAGCCGTATGCCGGCGGTTCATGGCCTTGAGAATGGCGTCGGACCCCGACTGCACCGGCAGGTGCAGATAGGGCATGAGCTTATCGAGATCGCGATGGGCGGCGATCAGTTCGTCATCCATGTCGCGCGGATGGGAAGTGGTGTAGCGGATACGCTCCAGCCCATCGATCTCGGCCAACATATGACAGAGCGCGCCAAGGCTCACCGGGCGGCCATTGCCGTCCAGCCCGTGATAGGCGTTGACGTTCTGCCCCAGAAGCGTCACCTCGCGCACGCCCGCCTCGGCCAGCGCGCGTGCCTCGGCGAGCACCTGCGCCACGGGGCGCGAAACCTCGGCGCCGCGCGTATAGGGCACGACGCAGAACGAGCAGAACTTGTCGCACCCTTCCTGCACCGTCAGGAAGGCGGTGAGCCCGCGCGAAATGGTCACTTCCTTTTTGGGCGCCGGCAGGTGAGCAAACTTGTCTTCTTGGGGGAACTCGGTATCGACCACGCGGGCGGTCTGCGCCTTGGCCACCAGTTCGGGCAGGCGATGGTAGGATTGAGGGCCGAACACCAGATCCACCGCCGGTGCGCGCGCCATGATCTCCTCGCCTTCGGCCTGCGCCACGCAGCCGGCCACGCCGATCAGCATCTTCTTGGCGTCGGGTCCGCGTTCATTGCGGAAATCGCGGATGCGGCCGAGTTCGGAATAAACCTTTTCGGCCGCCTTTTCGCGGATGTGGCAGGTGTTCAAGAGCACCAGATCGGCCTCGCCCATGTCGCTCGTCGGCGTATAGCCGTGCGGCGCCAGCGCGTCGGTCATCCGGTCGCTGTCATAGACGTTCATCTGGCAGCCATAGGTCTTGATGAAGACCTTCTTGGCGTTGGGCAGGTGCTGGTTTTCGCTCATGGGCGCCGGTTTACACCAAAGTCCGGGCGCTTGGCAAAGGTTGACCGCGATTGAGCGCGTTGAGCATTTGCCGCACCTCCATTTCTGCCGCCTTGGCCATTGCTTTGCGGTCCCCATTGGCGGGAAGGGGAGCACCCAGGGCAAGGGTCACATCCTTGGGGCCCGAGGACAGGATCGCGCCCAAATTGTCGGCGATATCCATGTCCCCGATCCAGGCGACCTGGCGCCGTTCGTTGCGCGAGAGCGGAAGGCCGGAGATAGCGGTATAGGCAATAGCGAGAGGCTGGATCATCACCGGCTTGTCCGCTCCCTCGGCCATGGCGGCGCTCGCCGCGCCCATCAGGGCCGAACGGAAGGGGAGAACGTGGGTGCCGATATCGGAGGTGCCCTCGGCAAAAAGCAGGACCGAGGTTCCCTCGACAATGCGTCCGCTCATCTCGCGCGCCGTGCGGCCGGTATCGGTGCGGCGCTTGCGGTCAACAAAGATGGTTTTTTGCAATCTAGCCATGAACCCAACGATCGGCCAGCGGGCGATTTCGGATTTGGCGACGAAGCTCACCGGGAATTTCGACGCCACCGCTACGATATCGAGCCAGCCGATGTGATTGGCGACCAGCAGCACGGGGCCGTTTCGGACCGGCATGCCGGCGACCTGAACCCGCAAGCCGAGCCCAAACGCCAAAAGCTTGAAGAAAACCAGCGGCAGAACCCGCCAGCCGGGCAGATTGGCCCAGAGGATCAGAAACTGAACCGGCAGCCCGATCAGGATGAAGGGCAGAACAACCAACCCCAAAAACAGCAGGCGCTGGACCATGAAGGGCGACTCAGGACGTCTTGTCCTCGAGCGGGATGGCATAAAGCTCCAGCCGATGGTCGACGAGCTTATAGCCGAGCTTTTTGGCGATCACTTCCTGAATGGCCTCGATTTCCTCGTTGCGGAACTCGATGACCTTGCCCGAGCGGATATCGATCAGATGGTCGTGATGTTCGTCGGGAATCTGCTCGAAGCGGGCGCGGCCGTCCTTGAAATCGTGCTTGGTGACAAGCCCGGCTTCCTCGAAAAGATTGACGGTGCGGTAGACCGTCGAGAGTGAAATCCTGGGATCGATCGCGGCGGCGCGGCGGTAGAGTTCTTCCACATCGGGGTGGTCGGATGCCGCTTCGAGCACGCGGGCGATGACGCGGCGCTGCTCGGTCATGCGCATGTTGCGCGCCACGCATTGCTCTTCAAGCGTCGCTTCGGGCTGGGTCCCCATTGGCGCACCTTTGCGCATCTGTTCTTGCTGTGAGGTCGGGGTTAGCCGATCGGCGCGCGCATGACAAGGGCGGTAGCGGCGCTGCCGTCGGGCTTGGGATAATAGCCCTTGCGCTTGCCGATCTCGGCAAAGCCGAAGCGGCGATAAAGCGCGATGGCCGAAGCATTGGTTTCGTCGACTTCGAGAAATATGGTTCTGACCGGGCTCATGGCAAGGTCGGCAAAGGCCGCCGAAAGCAGCGCCCGGCCCAGCCCCTTGCCGCGTTTCTTGGGATCGACGGCGATGGTCAAAAGCTCGCTTTCGTCCTCGGCGAGCCGCAGTATGGCAAAGCCGAAAACGGTGCGTTTGGCATCGACCGCGACATAGGCCGGCGTGGTCGCGGGATCGGCGAGGTAGGCTTCGAAATCGGTGGTGGGCCAGCCGCGATAGAAGCCCCCCGCATGCAATCTGGCAAGGGCAGGGGCATCGCGGACCTCGCCTCGGGCGATGTGGAGGCCGGAGGGGGCGAGCCAGAGATTCATTGCCGCGCCACCTGGGCCCTGGTCTGCGGCTTGGCATCGGCGGGCCGGATATAGGTGGGATCGGGTGGAAACGCGGCAGGATCGGCGCTCGCGGCGAACCGGGCCAAAAGAACGATGTTTATGGTCGGATCGTCCGGCGCGGTGCGGGCGGCGACTTCCAGGCTTTGAGCGAGATCGGTAAGTTCGGGCGCCCCCAAAGGCCTGCCGGGCCCCGAGAAGCGCTGGCGATAGGCCTGGTCGCGCCTGGCATCGACGATCAACTCGCTCGGCCCCGGCCGCGAGAGCGAGAGGGCGACAAGCGAGGGAATACCGATGACGGCAATATCGAGCGCAACGCCCAAGCCGCGAGCGGCCGAGAGCCCGATCCGAAGGCCGGTGAACGAGCCAGGTCCCGTGGAAACCCCGATGCGCTGGAGATCCTTGTAAGCTAGGCCATGGCGCGCCAGAAGAGCATCGATGGCCGGAAAGATGATTTCAGCGTGCCCCTTGGCGATGTCGCGAATCTCGGTGTCGGCGGTGCCATCGGCCAGGATCAGCGCGAGCTGCAGGCGCTCGCGGGCGGTATCGATGGCAAGGGTAACCGGCGTTGTCATGGATCAAGTCGATAGGCTGAAATACAAAGCCCCGCAAGCGGTTCGCGCTTGCGGGGCTTTCAAGGCGTGAGGCCTAACTGGTTGGAACGCCTATATCTGCTGGACTTGTTCCACGCCGGGAACGAAGTGGCGCAGGAGGTTTTCGATGCCCGATTTGAGCGTTGCGGTCGAGGAAGGACAGCCCGAGCAGGCGCCCTGCATGTGCAGGAATACCGTGCCTTCCTTGTAGCCCTTGAAGGTGATGTCGCCGCCATCCATGGCGACAGCGGGGCGGACGCGGGTGGCGAGGAGTTCCTTGATGACCTCGACGGTTTCGGTGTCTTCCTCGTCGAAGAATTCATCGCCATCAACGACCGGTTCGAACGCGGCGCTCTCGGCGAGGACGGGTTTTCCGGCCATGAAATGCTCCATGACCACGCCGAGGATGGCGGGCTTTATGTGAGCCCAGTCAATGGCTTCGTCCTTGGTGACCGAAACGAAATCGGATCCCAGGAAAACGCCGGCAACGCCGTCGACCGAGAACAGGGCCGAGGCGAGCGGGGAGATGCGGGCGGTGTCCACGTCGCGGAAATCGCGCGGCTCGCCGGGCAGAACCTCGCGGCCGGGAAGGAATTTGAGCGTCGCCGGATTGGGGGTCGCTTCGGTCTGAATGAACATGTTGTCGCCTCTCAAGGCTTTTTAGAACCATTCCAAGTTGGCTCTAAAATAGGCGGAGCAGAGGGGTTCTGCAAGGGGAATATGCGCGTGATCGACGGGTCTATCCGGCTCTTGCCGACACTCTTGCCGACACTCTTGTGCGAAATTTAGCACAAAGCGGCCAGATCGGCGTCCGAAATGGTGCCCGGAACCACCGTCACCGGCACGCGGAAGGCGTTGGCGCCGCGCGCGGCGATCGATGCGACGAGGGGGCCGGGACCTTCCGATGAATCGGCGGCGGCGAGCACCAGAATGGCGATGGCCGGATCCTCGGCGATCTGGGCTTCGACCTGTTCGGTCTTTTTCCCCTCGCGGATCACCCGTTCGACCTTGATCGAACCATATGCGGCGATGGACGCGGCGTGGCGGGCCTGGAGGGCCTGGGTCGCCTCATAGGCCTCGGCGCGCATCACTTCCTCGACGCCGAGCCAGTGCTGGAAATTGTCCGATTCGATTACCGAAAGTAGGACGACGACGCCGCCGGTGCGGCGCACGCGCAGGGCGGCAAAGGTGACCGCCTTGGCGCATTCGGGGCTTTCATCGACGACGACGAGGAATTTGCGTTTGTATTCGTCGTCGCCCTGGGACTGGATATCGGTCAAGCGGAGCGTCCGTCGCTTTTTTAGG
Organism: Pelagibacterium sp. 26DY04; assembly: GCF_031202305.1. Taxonomy (NCBI): domain Bacteria; kingdom Pseudomonadati; phylum Pseudomonadota; class Alphaproteobacteria; order Hyphomicrobiales; family Devosiaceae; genus Pelagibacterium; species Pelagibacterium sp. 26DY04. The sequence continues at coordinate 57,263 of NZ_CP101731.1, read as the reverse complement.
GCGGTGCATGCTGCCACCTGCGCTTTTTATGCGCAAGCCATCTCTCAAAAGCTCGGAAAAAAGCGGCCGGAGCACCAAAATTGGCGGGTGGGGGGAGATTCGAACTCCCGAGACGCTCTCACGCCCGCCGGTTTTCAAGACCGGTGCAATCAACCACTCTGCCACCCACCCGATGGGCACCCGAAAAGGACTGGCCGTCGCCTGCATTTAGCGTTTCGGCGGGGCGGTGTCCAGTGGATCAGGAGAGCGCGGCGGGAGCCGGCTTGGGTTTGGGCGCGATCATGTCCTTGGACGCCAGGGCGGCGCCGGCGGTGATCAGCAGGCACGCGATGGCGATGGGGACGGTGAGGGTGTCGATGCCGAAGGCGATGAGCAGCAGGGTGGAAAGAAGCGGGGCGGCATAGCCTGCCGCGCCCAGGACCTGGATGTTGCCATGCTTGACGCCGTAATCCCACACAAAGAACGCGCCGCCCACCGGCATGAGCCCCATGCCCAGGACGGCGAGCCATTGAACGGCGTCCGCCGGCATCACCGTTTGTTCCAAGGCCAGATGGCAGACGAGCGAAAGCACCGCTGCCGCCGCACAATACCAGCTCACCATGCGCGTGGGCACGGCGGCAAAGCGCCGCGAAATCAGCGAATAGCTCGCCCAGGTCAGTGCCGCGAGCACGCCCAGGCCGTAGCCGGCGAAATATTGCGCATCGAAGGCAAAGCGCCCCCCGTCCGAGACGATAAGGACCGTGCCCAGGAGCCCGAGCAAGGCCCCCACGATATGGTGCCAGCGCAATCCCTCGCCCGGCATCAGTGCCGAGCCGAGAACGATAAGCAGCGGCCAGAGATAGTTGATGAGGTTGGCCTCGATCACCGGCGCGCTGCGGACGGCGGAGAAATAGAAGAAATGATAGCCGAACAGCCCGCCGATTCCCACGATCCAGGCCATAAGTGGAATGCGTGCCGGGGTGGCGTCCGGCTGGCGGCGCCCGGTGGCGACCAGCCCGACGAGCGTTGCGATGGCAAAGGAAAACGCGCAGAGCAGAAAGGGCGGTACCGCTCCCGACAGGCTCGAAAACAGCGCCAGAAGCGACCACATTAAAATGGCGGCGAACCCGATCAGCGTTGCGCGTGTCACGTTGGGCTATCCGGCGGTCATGGCAGGAGGATGGTCGAGCCCACCGTCTTGCGCCCTTCGAGCGCCCGATGGGCCTCGGCTGCTTCGGACAGCGCGAAGCGCTGGCCGATATGGGGCTTGACCGCGCCGGATTCGACGGCCGCGAACAGGGCCTTCGCGCCAGCCAAAAGTGCCGAGCGGTCGGCAAAATAGTGAGCGCCTGTCGGCCGGGTGACGAACAGCGAACCCTTGCGGGCGAGAATGCCCAGATCGGGGACCGACACCGGGCCGGTGGCATTGCCATAGCTGACCATCAGCCCCATGGGGCGCAGGCAATCGAGCGATTTTTCGAAGGTGGCCTGCCCAACCCCGTCATAGACGACATCGACGCCCTTGTTATTGGTCAGCTCACGCACCCGCTGGGCGAAATCCTCTTGCGAATAGTTGATGACCGTGTCGCAGCCATTTTTGAGCGCCAGTTCGACCTTTTCGGGGCTGCCGGCGGTGCCGATGACCCGCGCGCCGATGGATTTGGCCCATTGGCAGGCAATCAGCCCCATGCCGCCGGCCGCTGCGTGAAAGAGGATGGTTTCGCCGGCCCGCACCGGCCAGGTCAGGAACAGCAGGTAGTATGCCGTCAGCCCCTTGAGCATGATGGCCGCCGCCGTTTCGTAATCGATGGAATCGGGCAAAAGCACCGCTTTGGCGGCGGGCATGACGCGTTCCTGGCAATAGGAGCCGAGCGTCCCCTGATAGGCGATGCGGTCGCCGGGCTTGAACTCGGAGACGCCCGCCCCCACGGCCAGAACCTCGCCCGCGCCTTCCGAACCGGGGATCAGCGGCAGCGGGTTGGGATAAAGCCCGGTGCGGTGATAGGTATCGATGAAGTTGACGCCGATCGCGTGGTGACGGACGAGGATTTCACCCGAACCGGGCTGCCCCACTTCCGCGTCCCGGAAATCGAGGGCCTCTGGCCCGCCAAACTGATCGACGACAACAGCTTTCATGGATCTTGCCTACTCTCTTCTTCTGGCTGTACGCAGCCTTGGGGGTCTGCGCCGAAGGATGGGTCGTTTACGGCGGGACTTTTGCACGGTGGCGCGTTCTTCGCCAACCCCCTCTTCGTCATCAGGCATTTCTCCATCTTCGGCCTCCTGCACCGGCTCGATCTCGGCAACGGCCTGGGGTTCGGCAGGCTCGGGCACTTCCGGCTCGCCGGGTTCGGGCTCGACCGCCTCGGATGGCTGCACCTCCTCAGGCAGTTCGACCGGTTCGGGTTCGATCTGGGGCGGTTCAGCCGAGGCGGCGGGCTCGAGCGGGGGTTCATCGCGGTGTTGCGGCTCGGGGACGACCGGCTCGAGCGTGGGTTCGGCCCGATCGGCCACCGTGGCAGCCGCCGGCGCGGCCACCGCCGGGCTTTCCCACGTCCGGCGATGGACCAGCTTGACCACCAGCAGAACGGCGACGCCGAAGCCCATGGCGCCATAGAGGTATGGACGCACGACCTCAAAGCCCAGGCCATCGGCAACCAGGACGGCGCCGACCAGAAGCAGGAAGCCCAGCGCCAGCGCCTTGATCGAAGGGTGCCGCTCGATCAGCCTGCCGACCACTTCCGCGGCGAAATAGAGGATGGCGATCGAGATCACGACTGCGGCGGCCATGGCCTGGACATAGCTGGTAAGGCCGATGGCAGTGATGATGGAATCGACGGAAAACACCGCATTGATCAGAACGATCTGGATGACGGCCAGGGTGGGGCTGTCCGAGATCGCGGTGCCGGTGGCTTCCGGCCTTTGGGCGGGATGTTCGACGAGAAGGTGAAGCTCGCTCACAGCCTTATAGACAAGGAACAGGCCGCCGCCCAAAAGAATGAGCTCGCGCCAGCTCGGCGCCCAGGCGCCGATGGTGAATGCCGTGCGCTGCAACCCCAGAACCCAGACGATGCCCGCCAGAAGCAGCAGGCGGAAAATGGCGGCCATGACCAGGCCGATCCGCAGGGTGCGCTGCCGGTGCTCCGGCGGAAGCTTGGCGGCGATGGTTGAAATGAAAACCACATTGTCGGCGCCCAAGGCCACTTCCATGCCGATCAGCAGGGCGAGGCTGGCCCAGAAGGCCGGTTCGAAGAGAAAATCAATCATGCGCTGCCCCTAAGGTTGAGACGCAGGATATCACCTGCACACAATATTTAGCGACCGCCCCGGCGCGAACTTTTTTGCCGGCGCACACTTGCGGGCAACAACGGCAATAAAGCGGCAGAACGGGCGGCGATGCTTGCGGTGGATGGCGCCGCGGCCTATCTCTTGACCAAGCATAAAGGTGAACCATGGCCACCCACACTCAAGTCGCCGTTATCGGTGGCGGCCTCGTCGGCAAGGCATCGGCGGTCGCCGCGGCCAAGGCGGGATTTTCGACCCTCCATATCGCCCCCCAGGCCCCGGCCGACCGGCGGACATCGGCTCTGATGGGACCTTCGGTCGAGTACATGACCAGGGCCGGGCTGATCGGCGAGCCCGAGGCGCTGGGCCTTCCGCTGACCCGCATCCGGATCATCGATGCTACCGACCGCTTGCTGCGGGCGCCCGAAACGGTGTTTGCCGCTTCCGAATTCGGCCACCGGGCCTTTGGCTGGAACTTTGCCAATGCGCGGCTGGGCGAGAGCTTTGCACGCGCCGGGGCCGATTGCGCGGGGCTGGAGCTCAAGGCCGCCAGCCTGGCTGCTGCCCGGCGCATCGATGAGCTCTGGCACCTTAACCTCGACAGTGGGGAAGAGGTGACCGCCGACCTCATCGTGGGGGCGGACGGCAAGGGGTCCAGCGTGCGCAAGGCGGCAGGGATCGGCGTGCGGGAGCGCAAATTCGATCAGGCGGCGCTGGTGTGCGACCTCGAGATCGACCGTGGGCTGGATGGGGAATCGGTCGAGTTCCACTATCGCGACGGCCCGTTCACGCTGGTTCCGGCCGGGGAGAACCGCGCCAATCTGGTCTGGATCGACCGCCGCGACATTCTCGAAGCGGCGCGGGCCGACGGCTTGGAGGAAGCCGTCAACGCACGGTCGCAGCATCTGTTCGGTGCCATCAGGGTTATAACGCCGAGTTTCGTTTTTCCGCTGTCTTCGCTTTCGGTCGAGGCGGCGGGCCGCAACGGCGCGGTGCTGGCGGGGGAATCGGCGCATGCGTTTCCCCCCATCGGGGCACAGGGGCTCAATCTGGGGTTGCGCGACGTCGCCGACCTCGATCTGTGCCTCAGGGCAGCCAATCCGGGGGCCTTCGGCTGGGCCGACGCGGTGGCGAAAAGCTATGCCGCGGCCCGCAAGGGGGATCTGGGGCGCACGGGAGCGTTCGTGGATGGCCTGTTCGGCTCGCTGCTGTCCCCGCACCTGCCGGCGCAGGCTTTCCGCACCGCCGGGCTTTGGAGCCTCAAGGCGTTTCCGGCGCTGCGCAAGCGCGCCATCGCCTTCGGAATGGGACAATAAAAAAGGGGGCGTAACGTCCCCCTTTTCATTTTAGATGAAGCCCACGATGGCGCGGACTTGCTTCATTGTCTTTTCGGCCAGCACGCCGGCCCGCTCGGCGCCGTCGCGCAGATAGCCATCAATGGTTTGCGGATCGGCAAGCAGGCGCCGCATCTCGGTCGAGATCGGTTCGAGCACCGTGACGGCGAGGTCGGCAAGGGCCGGCTTGAAGGTGCCCCAACCGGCGCCCGCGAATTCGGTGAGCACTTCGGACTTGGTCTTGTCCGACAGCGCCGCATAGATGCCCACCAGATTGTCGGCCTCGGCGCGGCCCTTGAGCCCTTCGACATCGGAAGGGAGCGGCTCGGGATCGGTGGTGGCGCGTCTGATCTTTTTGGCGATGGCATCGGCATCGTCGAGCAGCGAGATGCGCGAGGCGTCGGAGGGGTCCGACTTGCTCATCTTTTTCGTCCCGTCGCGCAGGCTCATGATGCGGGTGGCGGGGCCCGCGATCAGCGGCTCGGTGATGGGGAAGAATTCCGGATCGAAGCCGTTTTCGGCGATGGAGGCGGCGTAATCATTGTTGAACTTCTGCGCGATGTCGCGGGTGAGTTCGAGATGCTGCTTCTGATCGTCGCCCACCGGGACCGAGCCGGCCTTATAGAGCAGGATATCGGCGGCCATCAGCGAGGGGTAGGCGAGAAGGCCCAATGAGACGTTTTCGGAATTTTTCCCCGCCTTGTCCTTGAACTGGGTCATGCGGTTCATCCAGCCGATGCGGGCGACGCAGTTGAAGATCCAGGCCAGTTCGGCGTGCTGGACCACCTGGGACTGGTTGAAGACGATCGAGGTCTTGGGGTCGATGCCAGCGGCGATGAAGGCGGCGGCGACTTCGCGGGTGGCACGGCGCAGCTCGTTGGGTTCCTGCCAGACGGTGATCGCGTGCATATCGACGACGCAATAAAGGCACTCATGGGTCTGCTGCAGCGGCACGAAACGACGGATGGCGCCGAGATAATTGCCAAGGTGCAGATCGCCCGAGGGCTGGATGCCGGAAAAGACGCGATTGTTGGCAGGCATGGCTAGGTCTTTGCGAGTTCTATGACATTGATGAGCGGGTGTCGCACAGGCGAGGGGGGATGACAAGCAGAGGAGCTTGTCGGGAGCAGAGCATCACCCCGAACGCGTTATCCCGGGCGGAGACCCGGGATCCAGTAACCGGAAGCATTGGCAGACTATCTCGGGCGCTGCCGGTTACTGGACCCCGGATCCAGCCCGGGGTGACAGGGTGGTTATGGAAGGTCGGCGGCAAACCCTGCGAGGCCCTCAACGCCGGCGCCGCAAGCGGGCGAGGAAGGGATCGAGCCGCTGGATGCCGGTGAAGTGGAGGGTGGCGAAATAGAGCCCGGCGCCCAGCCCCACAAAGGCGGCGAGAGCAATGAGCTGGAAGAGAAAGAAGGCGCCCGGAGCAAAGACCGGTCGAGCCCAGACCGATGCCAGCCACAAAATGGCGCCCATGGCGGCGGCGGCAGCCAAAATACCGGCGAGGCGGGCGGTTTCCCCGCTAGAGAGGCGGAAATGGCCACGCCGGCCCAGGAGGACGGCGAGGAGGATCACGTTTACCCAGGCCGAGACCGAGGTGGCGAGGGCGATGCCGATATGCTGGAGGGTTGGGAAGAGGGCAAGCGACACGGCGATGTTGACCACCATGGAAAGCCCGGCGAGCAGCGTCGGGGTCTTGGTGTCGCGGCGGGAGAAAAACCCCGGCTGGAGCACGCGGACGAGGACGAAGGCGGGAAGGCCGACGGCAAATCCCGCCAACGCCTCGGACACCGCGACGGTGGCGGCGGCATCGAAGGCGCCGCGCTCGAACAGCACGCGCACGATGGGGACGCCGATGGCGATGAGCGCGGCGGCGGCGGGGAGGGTGAGCGTCATCGAGAGCAGGATCGCCTGGCTCTGGCTGGCGCGCGCCTCGGTATCCCGCCCCGCCGAGAGGTGGCGCGAGAGTTCGGGCAGAAGCACGGTGCCGATGGCTATGCCGATGATGCCGAGCGGAAGCTGATAGAGCCGGTCGGCATTGGCGATGATGGCGATGGCCTTGTCGGCCTGGGAGGCGATGACGGTGCCCACGAAGACGTTGATCTGGATGATGCCGCCCGCCGCGATGGCCGGCAGCGCCAGGAGCCAGAAGCGTTTGACGTCCTCATTGTAGCGCGGCCAGGAAATCCGTGGCGCGAAACCGGCGCGCTGGATGGCCCACCAGACGAGCGCCAATTGCGCCACCCCGCCGGCCATGGCGGCGACGCCGAGCCAGAAGGCGACATCGGCGGGGTTTTCGATCGCGAGCACCGCCAGGGGGACGAGGACGGCGATGTTGACGATGTTCAAGAGCACCGGGGCGAAGGCGGCGGCGAAGAATTTACCCAGGCTGTTGAGGATGGCGCCATAGGCGGCCATCAGGCTCATGCAGGCCAGGTAGGGGAACATGATGCGCGAGAGAAAGACGGTGAGCTCGAACTTTTCCGGATCGTCCACGAAGCCGGGGACGAACACCAACATGATCTGGCCCATGAAGATTTCGGCCAGGATCGTAACGATGACGATGGCGGCCACCAGCCAGCTCATGATGCGGCCGGCGAGCTTTTTGGCCTCGTCGGGGCCTTGGGTTTCGAGCGCGCCCGAGAACATGGGCACGAAGGCGGTGTTGAAGGCGCCTTCGGCGAAAAGGCGCCGGAAGAGATTGGGGAAGCGGAACGCGGCCTGAAAGGCATCGGCGGCCGGGCCGATGCCGAGCACGGCGGCGATCAGCGCATCGCGGATGAAGCCGAAGATGCGCGAGATGAGGGTGAGCCCGCCCACCGAGAGCGTGTTGCGAAAGAGGCTCATGGGATGCGGCGCTCACGCGCGGGCGAGGGTGCGTGCGGCGAGCACGTCCTCGTGCAATGATCGCTCACGCCGAAGCCTTTTCGCGGCGGGCGGGGGCGAAGACGGCGGCCAGGGCGTCGTGGATGCGCTTTTGCCTCACCTTGGAGGTGATCTTTCCGCCCATCAGATCGGTGACGTAGAAAACGTCCACCGCCTTTTCGCCATAAGTACCGATATGGGCCGAGCCGATGGTGAGGTTGAGGTCGGACAGGGCGCGGGTCAGATGGTAGAGCAGGCCCGTACGGTCGAGGCCGGAGATCTCGATCACGGTGAATTTGTCCGAGAGCGCGTTGGAAATATAGATTTCGGTGGGCACCGAGAAGGGTTTCAGCCGCCGGTTGTAGCGCGAGTCCACGCCCAGATCGGCAGGCAGGTATTTCTTGCCCTCGAGCAGCGCCTTGACCGTATCGGTGATGCGGGCTGCCCTGATCTTTTCGTCCTCGTCGGCGGTAAAGGCGCGGCGCAGGCGGAAGGTGTCGAGCGCATGGCCATCGCGGGTGTTGAAGATCTGCGCGCCGATGATCGAGGCATCGGCCATGGTGCAGGCGCCGGCGATCAGCGAAAGCAGACGTGGATGATCGGGGGTATAGAAGGTGACTTCGGTGATGCCCTCGAAACTCTTGATGGCCGTCGAGCCGGCAAAGGCGGACTCCTTGGCCTCGGCCGCATCGATCATCCTGGCATGGGCTAGTTGCAGCTCGGGTTCGGCGCGCAGCCAGTAATTGGTGAAATGACGCTCGATATAGCGATCGACCTTTTCGGCAGGCCAGTCGGAAAGGCCCGCGCGCAATTCGTCCTGGGCCTCGTGCACGCGGTCGCGCTGGGAAACCTGGGAATGGCCGCCCGAAAGCAGCGGTTCGGTGGCGTAATAGAGCGCGCGCAGGAGCGAACCCTTCCAGCCGGTCCAGGTGCCCGGGCCGACGGCGCGGATGTCGCAGGCGGTCAGGATCATCAGGAGCGCCAGGCGCTGCGGGCTCTGGACCACGGCCGCGAACTGGCGCGCGGTGTCGGGGTCCTGAATGTCGCGCGATTGGGAAATCTCGCTCATCAGAAGATGGTAGCGCACCAGCCAGGCCACGGTGTCGGTCTCGGCGGGCGACAGCCCCAGGCGCGGACAGAACCTTCGCGCGATGGCTTCGCCGGCTTCGGAATGATCTTCCGGGCGGCCCTTGGCGATATCGTGCAGGAACAGGGCGACATAAAGCAGGCGCACATCCTGAAGGTGCGGCAGCAGCTCATGGGTCAAAGGCAGTTCGTTTTTCAATCCGCCATTGGCGATATCGGCCATGACGCCAACGGCGCGGATCAGGTGCTCGTCCACCGTATAGTGGTGATACATGTTGAACTGCATCAGGGCGACGATCTTGCCGAATTCGGGCACGAACTTGCCCAGGACCCCGGCCTCGTTCATCCAGCGCAGCACGCGCTCGACCGATTTGGGACTGGTGAGGATATCGAGGAAATAGGAGTTGGCGCGCTCGTTGCCACGCAGCTTGGCATCGATCAGCCGCATTGAGCGGGTCAGAAGCTTCAGCGCATCGGGGTGGAACATCACCCCCTCGCGGGCGGCGACCCAGAAGATCTTGACGATGTTGACCGGGTCTTTTTCGAACGCGTCATCGGCCGAAACGGTGATGCGCCCATGTTCGAGGACGAAATCGGGCTCGCCCCTGATGGCGCGGCGCGGCTTGCGGAACGTCGAGAGCACGCGCCCGAAGGTATCGACCTTTTTGGCGTGGGCAAATTCGAGTGAGGTGCAAAAGATGCGGGTGAGATCGCCCACATCCTTGGCGACGAGGAAATAGCGCTTCATGAAGCGCTCGACACCCAGCATGCCGGCGCGGCCCGAATAGCCCAGGCGTTCGGCCATTTCCTGCTGCACTTCGAAGGTCAGCCGGTCATCGGCGCGCCCGACAAGGAAATGGAGATTGCAGCGCACCGCCCACAAAAAATCCTCGGCGCGCTGGAAGGCGCGGTATTCGGCCTTGGAGAACACGCCCTTGTCGATCAGCTCGGCTGGCGTAGCCACGCGATAGAAATATTTGCCGATCCAATAGAGGGTGTTGAGATCGCGCAGCCCACCCTTGCCGTCCTTGACGTTGGGCTCGACCACATAGCGGGTGTTGCCCTGGGCTTCGTGGCGCGTGTCGCGCTCGGCCATTTTCGCGGCGATGAATTCGGGGCCGGTCTTTTCGACGATCTCGGTTTCGAACTTTTCGCGCATCTGGGCGAAAAGCTTCTGATCGCCCACCAGGAACCGGCTTTCGAGCGTTGCGGTGCGCACCGTCATGTCCGAGCGGGCCATGCGGATCGAATCATCGACCGAGCGGACGGCATGGCCGACCTTCTGGCCCAGATCCCAGAGCATATAAAGGACGTATTCGGTGACGCTCTCGCCCCAGGGGGTCTGCTTATAGGGAAGGATAAAGAGTAGATCGATATCGGATCCCGGCGCCAGCGTGCCGCGGCCATAGCCGCCCACAGCGGCAATGGCGAGCGATTCGGCGCCCGAGGGATTTTCGCGCGGGAAGACATAGCGGGTGGCCCAGAAATGGGCGGCCTTGATCACCTCATCCTGGGCGGCGGCGAGGGTCGTCGCGCAGCGCGTGCCCTTATGGGTGGCGACGAGCTCGGCTTCGGCGTTGGTGCGCGCCGATTTGAGCGCGGCGCGCAGAGCCGCCAGCAGAGCCGCGCGGGCCGTGGCGCTATCGGGAGCGGCGTCGCCGATTTTTGCCCGCACCGACGCGATCAGCGCCTCGGCATCGAGAACGCCAGCCCGTCTGCGCGAAATCGGTTCAACGGTTGCCGTCGGCATTGGCAGCCTTCTTGAGTTCATAAATCCATTCGAGCGCGGCACGTGGAGAAAGATCGTCGGGGCGCACGGTCTCGATCATATCGAGGGCCGGGTTAGCATGAGGTTGAGGCGCGTCCGGCTCAAGAGGGATTGGCATATGGGCAAAGAGCGGCAGGTCCGCAAGGGCCGAGGCCGGGTTGGACTGGCCCCTCGCTTCGAGTTGATCGAGCACCTGGCGGGCCCGGGCGATGACGGGAGCCGGCAGGCCGGCAAGCTTGGCCACCTGGATGCCATAAGACCGATCGGCGGCGCCGGGGACGACCTCATGGAGGAACACGACGTCGCCCTTGTATTCCTTGACGCTCATCGTGTGGTTGGAAACCCGCGAGAGCGCCGCCGAAAGGGCGGTTAATTCGTGGTAATGGGTGGCAAAGATCGCCCGGCAGAAGGTGGTTTCGTGCAGGGCCTCCACACACGCCCAGGCGATGGAAAGCCCATCGAAGGTGGCGGTGCCACGGCCGATTTCGTCGAGGATCACGAGCGAAGATCGGGTGGCCCGGTTGAGGATCGCAGCGGTTTCCACCATTTCGACCATGAAGGTCGAACGGCCTTGCGCGATATCGTCGGACGCCCCGACACGGGAAAAGACGCGATCGACCACCCCGATATGAGCGGAGGTGGCCGGAACATAGGACCCCATCTGCGCCAGGATGGCGATCAGCGCGTTCTGGCGCAGGAAGGTCGATTTACCGCCCATATTGGGGCCGGTCACCAGCCACAATTGGCCGCCATCCTCGGTTTCGGGAGCCGAGAGGTTGCAATCATTGGCGACGAAGGCACGGCCCTCGGCCTCCAGCGTTCTTTCCACCACCGGATGGCGACCGGATTCGATTTCAAAGGCAAGGGAACCATCGACATGGGGGCGGCACCAATTGCGCTGGGCGGCCAGCGTGGCGAGCGCTGCGGCGACATCGAGCGCGGCCATGGCATCGGCAGCGGCGACAAGGTCGCGGGACTGGGCGATGGCCGCTTGCCACAGGCGGGAAAAGATAGAGAGTTCGATCTCGACGGCTGTTTCCTGGGCGCGGGCGATTTTTCCTTCGAGTTCGGCCAGTTCGGTCGTGGTGAACCGCATGGCATTGGCGAGGGTCTGGCGGTGGATGAAAACGCTGTCTTCGAGCAGGCGCGCGCCGTGGGAGGCGGGGACTTCGACGAAGAAACCGAGCACATTGTTGTGCTTGATCTTGAGGGCCTTGACGCCTGTGGAGTCGCACAGCGCTGCCTGGAGCTCGGCGACAACCTTGCGGCTTTCCGAGCCCAGCCGGCGTTGGGTATCGAGTTCGGCATCATAGCCCGAGGCGACAAAACCGCCATCGCGGGCCAAAAGAGGCGGTTCGTCCACAAGCGCCCGGGCAAATTCGTCAGCAAGAATTTCCGGCGCGCGGGCAAGGCCGGCGGCGATCGATTGCAGTTCGGCGCCGGGATCGGGCAGGCTGGAGACCAGCGCGGCGAGAGCACGGGCCTGGGTGATGCCGCGGCCGATGGCGGCCAGATCGCGCGGGCCGCCGCGTTCGAGGGTGAGGCGAGTCAGCGCACGGGCGATATCGGGAGCGGCGCGCAGGCCTTTCCGCATCGCGTCGGTCTCGATTGAATTGTCGATCAGCACATCGAGGGCGTCGAGGCGGGCGTTGATGGCCGCCGGATCGTTGAGGGGCGCAGCGAGGCGGCCGGCGAAAAGGCGGGCGCCGGCGCCGGTGACGGTCAGATCGACGGTGCCGCGCAGCGAACCGCGCGTGTCGCCGCGCTGGGTGACCAGCAATTCGAGCGAGGAACGCGTCGCCGCATCGATCTGCATATGCTCGCTCGCCGCCTCGCGGCGGGGAAGGCGCAGAGGGACGCCGGCGCCTTTTTGCGTTTCGGCGACATAGGCGATGAGCGCCCCGAGCGCGGCGCGGGCGGTGCGGGAAAAGGCGGTGGGGTCGACCGCGCCTTCGAATGTTTCGCGCAAAAGGCGCGCGCCGGTTTCGGAATCGAAACTTTCATGCGGGCGACGGGTGGCGGCGGCGAGGCGATCGGCCGAGAGGAAACGCAACTCGCGCAGTTCGTCGGCGAGGCGATCGGAGAGGACCAGTTCGGCCGGATCGATGCGGGCGATCTCATCGGCCAACGCGTCGCGGTCCAGATCGGTCACCAGCAATTCACCGGTCGAAATATCGGCCCAGGCGATCGCAAAGCCTTCGCCATCGGCGCCCAGGCGCGCCAGGCAAAGGAGGAAATTGTTGCCGCGGGCGGGAAGGAGATCGTCTTCGGTGAGCGTTCCGGGGGTGACCAGGCGCACCACGTCGCGCTTGACGACCGATTTGGAGCCGCGCTTTTTGGCTTCGGCCGGGTCTTCGACCTGTTCGCAGACGGCGACCTTGTGGCCCAGGGAAATGAGCTTTTTGAGGTAATCCTGGGCGGCATGGATGGGCACGCCGCACATGGGGATATCCTCGCCCAGATGCTTGCCGCGCTTGGTCAATGTGATGCCCAGGGCGGCGGCGGCGATCTCGGCGTCCTCGAAGAACAATTCGTAGAAATCGCCCATGCGATAGAACAGCAGATAGCCGGGATTGACGCCCTTTATTTCGAAATATTGGGCCATCATCGGCGTCATGCCCGTTGCGGCGGGCGGCGCGTAATCGGCCTGGGGCTCGGTCTGCGTCATCTAGGGCTTAGGAAATCCGGCACATGGCTCTCAAAGGCAGCCGGCACGCTATGACAAAAGCGTTGTGATTCCAACCGGTGATCTAAAGCCCAGGATGCCGCAGGCCGGTGACGCGCTCGACGCGGCGGCGATAGGCGAGCGGGGCGGCGGCGAAGCGGGCGAGAACGAAGACATCGGTGGTGCCGAAGGCCCTGTCCACATAGGCCGTGTCGCCGAAGACGGCGTTGACGCGCAGATAGCCGCGCACAAGCGGAGGCATGGCGCGCAGGGCGGCGTGGCGGTCGACGGTTTCGAGCCGGTTCATGGGCAGGGCGTTGCCGGGCCGGGCGGTTGCCGACCATTCCTCTGGGGCGCGGGCGGTCTGGTAGAGGTGCGAAAGGGCCAGGCCGTGGGCGGCGGGATCGGTGCCGGGAAAACTGGCGGCGCCGAAATAGGCGTCGATGCCGTTGCGACAGGCATAGGCCCAGAGCCCGCACCAGAGCGCCTCGATGGTGCGCATGGAACGGTAGGAAGGTGCGACGCAGGAGCGTCCGACTTCGCAAAAGCGCAGGTCGGGATGGCGGGCGAAAAGGTTGGAAAGATCGAATTCGGTATCGGCGTACCAGCCCAGGCCGGGCGCCGGGCTGCGCATGGCGCGGTAGGTGCCAACGATCGCCGGGGCATCCCCTAGGGTGCGGGCGCGGGTGTCGATGACGATGATATGGTCGCAGAACGGGTCGAAGGCGTCGGCTTCGACGTGTTCGGCATGGTCCATCGAGGGCGCATCGACGCCGCGCTCGCGGTGGAAGACCTCATAGCGCAGGCGGAAGGCGGCGTGGCGTTCGGCCGGGGTGGCGGCCAGGCGCACCTCGAACTGGCCCAGGCGGGCGAGGAGAAGCGGTGCTGCGGGTGCGCGTTGGAGGGCGGTTTCGATCATTTCTCCTTTGTACTGGAGTTGAAGGCGGGAGGGAATTGCGGCGGGTGGAAGCGGAAGGAACTTCTTTTCGGGAACGCGGAGGTGTTGCGGATTGTCGGGGTCCAGCCCGAAGACGACGAATTGATGTGAGTTCCCTATGGCTGCGGCCCTGCCTTCGTCCTTGTCGGCCTTGATCCCGACAATCCGCAACATCGCCGACACCTCAGCAGGGGTGTGGGTATCGACCGCTATCAACCCGTATTGACGTGCGCGCGAGGAGCGGTCATGACTTACGTACCTCAATGAGGGAGGAACACTTTTGACCACCGGCGGCCGAGTCACAGTCCACGATCTGGCGCGGGCGGCGGGGGTGTCGCTGGCGACGGTGGATCGCGTGCTCAACGGGCGGCCGGGGGTGCGGCAGGGGACGATCGATAAGGTTGAGGCCGCAATTGCCGAGATCGGCTTCCGGCGCGACTTGACCGCTTCGATGCTGGCGCGGGCCCGCGATATCGGGATGGCCGTGATCGTGCCCGAGGGCACAAACCAGTTTTTCGGCAAGCTGGCCGAGGCGGTGGAAACGATCGGGCACCAGATGCGGGCCGAGCGGCTGCGGCTCGACCTCACGCGAATCCGGGCCATGGACACGCGGGCGCTGGTCGTGGCGCTCGATGCGGTGGCATCGGACCACAGCGATTGCGCGGTGATCGTCGCCATCGACAAGCCAGAGGTGCATGCGGCAGTGACGCGGGCCGCCGGGCGCGGGATCAGGGTGATCACGCTGGTGTCCGACCTGCCCGGATCGGCGCGTCAGGCGTTCGTGGGGATCGACAACCGGGCGGCGGGGCGCACGGCGGCTTCGCTGATGGGCCGGTTCCTGCCCCAGGGCGGTATGGTGGGGCTGGTGGCCGGATCGCTGGAGCTGATCGACCATGCCGAGCGGGTGGAAGGGTTCCGGGAGGTTGCCGAGGCGGAGTTTCCCGCCATCGCCATTGCCGGGCCGATCGAGGGGCAGGATGAATTCACGCTCACCTATGAGAGGACGCTGGAGCTTTTGACGCACCACCCGGATCTGAGCGGCCTCTACAATGCCGGCGCCGGCAATGCAGGCATGCTGATGGCGCTCAATGAAAAGGGACTGGCGGGCACGGTGCGGGTGATCGGGCACGAATTGACCGGGCCGACGCGCGCCGGGCTGGAATCGGGAGCGGTCGATCTGGTGCTCGACCAGAGCCCGGAGGACGAAATCCGTGCGGTGTGCGCTGCGGCGCGGCGGCTGGTGCTGGGCCCCGACGCCGCGCCGCCGGCGGCACCCATCGAGATCAAGGTTTTCCTGCGCGACAATCTGCGCTAAGAACGGGGCCATCATCGAGAGCGCCGGAGCGGCCCCAAGGGCATCCTGGAAGGAGGAGTTTCTTGTATGACCGATTTTGAGGTACGTTCCTCATCTATGGGCAATCGGAGGGGATCATGAGCTTTCTCGGGCTCGATATCGGCACGTCCGGGGTCAAGGCCGTGCTGATCGACGGCGAGGGCAAGGCGCTGGGGGAGGCCAATGCGCCGCTCAGCGTGTCGCGGCCGAGGCCGGGATTTTCCGAGCAGGATCCATCCGATTGGTGGCAGGCCGTGCTCAAGGCGGTCGACAACCTCAGGGACAAGCATCCGCAGGCCGTTGCGGCCATCAAGGGGATCGGGCTTTCGGGGCAGATGCATGGGGCAACGCTGCTCGATGCCGATAACCAGGTGATCCGCCCCGCCATTCTCTGGAACGACGTGCGCTCGGCCGCCGAGTGCGCGGAGATGGAGAAGGCGCTGCCTTCCCTGCGCCAGATCGCCGGCAACATCGCCATGCCTGGGTTCACGGCGCCGAAGATCCTTTGGGTCAAAAAGCACGAGCCGGAAAACTATGATCGCATCGCCAAGGTGCTACTGCCCAAGGACTATGTGCGCTTTCTTCTGACCGGCACCTACGTCTCGGACATGTCGGACGCGGCGGGGACGCTGTGGCTGGACGTCGAATATCGCGGCTGGTCGGACGATCTTCTGGCCGTCACGGGCTTGACTACCGAGCATATGCCTTCGCTGGTCGAGGGAACCGAGCCCTCGGGGCATTTGAAGGACGAACTCTGCCGCCGCTGGGGGATCGCGCAAGCCCCGGTGGTGGCGGGGGGCGGGGGCGACAATGCCGCCTCCGCCTGCGGCATTGGGGCGGTGGAGCCGGGAACCGGGTTCGTGTCGCTGGGCACCTCGGGGGTGCTGTTCGTTTCGAACGAAAAATTCTCGCCGAATACCGAAGGGGCGGTGCACGCCTTCTGCCATGCGATCCCCAGAACCTGGCATCAGATGGGGGTGTTCCTTTCGGCCACCGACAGCCTCAACTGGCTGTCCAAACTGGTGGGACAGGAGGCGGCGGCGCTGACCAAGGCGGTTGCCGCCGATTATGCCGGGCCGGGGGAGGAGATTTTCCTGCCCTATCTTTCGGGCGAGCGCACGCCACACAACAATGCCTATGCGCGCGGCGCGTTCGTCGGGCTCTCGCATCTCTCCGACGCCAAGACCATGGCGCGGGCGGTGATGGAGGGCGTGGCCTATGCCGTGCGCGATTGCCAGCGCGTGCTGACCGATGCGGGAACCGGGATCGATACGCTGATCGCGGTGGGCGGGGGATCGAAATCCGATCTTTGGCTCGAAATGATCGCCACCAATCTCGGGATGGCAATCGAGGTGCCAGAGGACGGGGATTTCGGCGGCGCGTTCGGCGCGGCGCGGCTGGGACTGATCGCGGCGACGGGGGCCGACCCCAAGGCGATCTGCACCAAGCCGGCCATCAGCAAGACAATCGAACCAAGGGCGGACCTCAAATCGGCCCATGACGACCAATACCGGCGCTATCGCGCGCTTTACGGGGCAATCGAGGAGGCCCGCGCACAATGACCGACTTTTTCAAAGGCCTGAGCAAGGTTCCCTATGAGGGGCCCGAGAGCACCAATCCGCTGGCCTTCCGCCACTACAATCCCGACGAGATCGTGCTGGGCAAGCGCATGGAGGAGCATCTGCGCTTTGCGGTCGCCTATTGGCATTCCTTTGCCTGGGAGGGTGGCGACCCGTTCGGCGGACGGACCTTCGAGCGCCCCTGGTTCGATGGCGGCATGGATGCGGCCAAGGTCAAGGCCGATGTGGCATTCGAATTGTTTGATCTGCTCGGCGCGCCCTATTTCTGCTTCCACGACGCCGATGTGCGGCCCGAAGGCGAAAGTTTTGCCGAAAGCAAGAAGCGGCTCGAGGCGATCGGGGACATTTTCGAGCAAAAGATCGCCGAGACGGGCACCAAGCTGCTGTGGGGCACCGCCAACCTCTTTTCCAACCGCCGCTTCATGGCCGGCGCGGCGACCAACCCGGACCCGGACGTTTTCGCCTATGCGGCGGCGACCATCAAGGCGAACATGGATCTGACCCACCGGCTGGGGGGCGAGAACTACGTGCTCTGGGGCGGGCGCGAAGGGTACGAAACCCTGCTCAATACCCGGCTGGGCCAGGAATTCGACCAAATGGCGCGCATGCTCTCCATGGTGGTCGAATACAAGCACAAGATCGGCTTTCCCGGCACCATCCTGATCGAACCCAAGCCGCAAGAGCCCACCAAACACCAGTACGATTTCGACGTGGCGACGGTTTATGGGTTCCTCAAGCGCTATGGGCTGGAAAACGAGGTGAAGGTCAATATCGAGGTGGGGCACGCCATCCTGGCCGGCCACACCTTCGAGCACGAGGTGGCCACCGCCGCGGCGCTGGGGATTTTCGGTTCGATCGATATGAACCGCAACGACTACCAGTCGGGCTGGGATACGGACCAGTTCCCCAACAACGTACCCGAGGTGGCGCTGGCCTATTACCACATTTTGAAGGCCGGGGGATTCACGACGGGCGGCACCAATTTCGACGCCAAGCTGCGGCGGCAATCGATCGATCCCGAAGACCTGCTGCACGGCCATATCGGGGGCATGGACACCTGCGCGCGGGGGCTGAAGGCTGCCGCCGCCATCATCGAGGACGGAAGCTACGACGCGTTTCTTGATGAGCGTTATGCCGGCTGGAGCGGCGCCGAGGCGCAGGCGATGCTCAAGGGCGAGCGCACGCTCGAGGAGATCGCGGCGCGGGTGGAGGCCGAGGGGATCAACCCGCGGCCGAGATCGGGGCGGCAGGAATATCTCGAAAATCTGATCAACCGGTTCGTTTGACGACCAGGGCGTCGGCGCTCTTGGCGCCCCCCTCATCCGACCGCTCCGGGAGCCCCCTCTCTCCTGGTGGGAGAGGGGACGGGGGTGGAGGGGGCGCAGAGCCTGCGACAGAACTCACAAGTGGGAGGAAACCACATGCCCATCCGCCAAAACCCCATCCTGCCGGGCTTTAATCCGGACCCCTCGATCCTGCGGGTCGGGGGGGATTACTACATCGCGACATCGACCTTTGAATGGTATCCGGGCGTGCAGATCCACCATTCGAAAGACCTCGCCAATTGGGAGCTGCTGACCCGGCCGCTCACCCGCAAGAGCCAGCTCGACATGCGCGGGAACCCCGATAGCTGCGGGATATGGGCGCCATGCCTTACCCATGACGGGAAGAAATTCTGGCTGGTCTATACCGACGTCAAGCGCAAGGACGGCAACTTCAAGGACGCCCACAATTATATCGTGACGGCCGATGAAATCACCGGGCCGTGGTCCGATCCCATCTACGTCAATTCCTCGGGCTTCGATCCCTCGCTGTTTCACGACGATGACGGAAAGAAGTGGTTCGTCAACATGCTGTGGGACCACCGCAACGGGCATCACCGGTTCGCGGGGATCGCGCTGCAGGAGTTCGATCCGGTGGCGGGCAAGCTGGTGGGCGAGCGCAAGAACATCTTCAAGGGCTCGCCCTTGAAGCTCGTCGAGGGGCCGCATCTCTATAAGCGCGACGGGTGGTATTACCTGCTGACCGCCGAGGGCGGCACGGGGTATGACCACGCCTGCACGCTGGCACGGTCGAAAAACATCGACGGGCCGTATGAGCTGCATCCGGACATGCACATCATCACCGCCAAGGACGATCCGCTCAATCCGCTGCAGCGGGCCGGGCATGGGGATATCGTCGAAACGCCGGAGGGCGAGACCTATATCGTGCACCTGACCGGACGGCCGACGACGCAGAAGCGGCGCTGCGTGCTCGGGCGCGAGACGGCGGTCCAGAAGGCCGAGTGGCGGGACGATGGCTGGCTTTATCTGGTCGGCGGGTCGAGCCTGCCGAAATCGGAGGTCGAGGTGCCGGGGGTCTACGACCAGGCGGCGTTCGACGCGGAGCGGCGATACAACTTCGATGGCGATTTGCACATCGATTTCCAGTGGCTGCGGACGCCGGAAACGGAGCGGATTTTCGTGTGCGGCGGTGGAAGGCTACGCCTCTTCGGCCAAGAATCGATCGCCTCGTGGTTCGAGCAGGCCCTGGTTGCCCGCCGGCAGCAGCATTTCGACTACGAGGCCGAGACCGAGCTGACCTTCGATCCCCAGGACGAGCGGGAAATGGCGGGGCTGACCGCCTATTACGGGCGGTATAATTTCCACTATCTGCACCTGACCGCCAACCCTGAGGGCGGGCGCGAGCTCAACATCTTTTCCTCGGTCGTCTCGTTCCCCGACGGCAGGCTCATCTATTGGATCGATCCGGTGCCGGTGGGCGAGGGGCCGATCAAGATGAAGGTGCGGGTGAAGAACTCGGGCCTGCAGTATTTTTATGCCCAGGGCGACGAAGCCTGGAAGGAGATCGGGCCGGTGCTCGATGCTTCGATCCTTTCGGACGAATGCGGCGGGCATGCCGAGCATGGGAGCTTCACCGGCGCGTTTGTGGGGATGGCGGCGCAGGACCTCAACGGCACCGCGCGGCCGGCCGATTTTTCCCATTTCGTCTATCGGCCGCTTTAAGTTTTTTAATTTTGCCGCGCTCCTTTCTGGACGCAAAGCGGGCGGTTTCACGTGAATCCGCCCGCCGAAAATCTTTGCTGGTCGCGTGCTCGAGCCGCAAAAGCGCAATCCGCGTTCGCCAGGAACGCTATTGGCCCACGGTGAGGGTCACTTCGATATTGCCGCGCGTGGCGTGGGAATAGGGGCAGACGATGTGGGCGCGGTCCATGATGTCCTTGACCTTTTCAGGGTCGAGGCCGGGAACCGTGGCGGTGAGGCCGACCTTGAGCCCAAAACCCTGGCCGTCATCGCGCTTGCCGAAGCCGACATCGGCGGCAACCGTGCTCTCGTCGGGAAGCTTGATCTTGTCCTGGCCGGCCACGAACTTCATGGCGCCGAGAAAGCAGGCCGAATAACCCGAGGCGAAGAGCTGTTCGGGATTGGTGCCTTCGCCGCCCGAGCCACCCATTTCCTTGGGCGTCGAGAGCTTGACGTCGACCTTGCCGTCATCGGTTTTGGCGTGGCCGTTTTCCCGGCCGCCGGTGGCCGTGGCATGAGCGGTGTAAAGAACTTCCATGATGCACGCTCCTTTGTGATTGGGCATCGAAATCTGGCCGTCTGGGCAACGCGGCAAAGACGGTTGCGGTTCAGGCGGTGAAGGTACGATAGGATAAAAATATATTGTGCGCAATATAATTTTGTGCGATGATTCTGTCATGAAACACCGCACCGATACCCTGCCACCCCAAGACCAGCTCTGTTTCGCGGTTTACGCCGCCGGACAGGCATTCAACCGCCTCTATCGCGGGCTGCTCGAGCCTTTGGGGCTGACCTATCCGCAATATCTCGTCATGCTGGTGCTCTGGCGCGATGACGGGGTGTCGGTCTCGGCCATCGGGCAGCGGCTGGGGCTCGATACGGGCACGCTGACGCCGCTGCTCAAGCGCCTGGAAGCGAGCGGCCTGCTGACCCGGACGCGCAGCGCCCAGGACGAGCGCAAGGTGGTGATCGCGCTGACCGACAAGGGGCGGGCGCTGGAAGACAAGGCGCGCGACATTCCCCAGGCGATCGCCTGCGCCAGCGGACGGGACCTGCCGGGCGTGGTGGCGCTGCGCGACGAGATCAACGCGTTGACCAGAGCGCTGGAGGCTGCCGGAGGCGACAGCTAGCTCAGCTCATATAGAGATTTTCCATGCGCTGGCCGTCATCGGTCATGAAACGATGATCGGCGGGCGGATGGGCGCGCTGCCCGCATTCGCGGCGCGGGCAGATGCGGCAGCCCACGCCGATGGGGACGGCGCCGGCGGGCGCTGACAGGTCGACGCCATCGGCATAGATCATGCCGGCGGCGTGGGTCACATGGCAGCCCAGCCCGATGGCGACATGGCGGCGCGGCGCGTTGTGGGCATAGCCGCCCTTGGTGATGGCCTTGGCGATGCAGAAATAGCGCTGGCCATCGGGCATCTGGGAAAGCTGGACGCTGATCTGGCCGGGGTTCAAGAACGCCGAATAGACGTTCCAGCGCGGGCAGGCGCCCGAATGGCGCGGGATGTGGATGCCCGAAAGCGAGAAGCGCTTGGAGATGTTCCCCGCTATATCGGTCCTGACCAGATGCAGCGGAATGCCGCTCATCGATGGCCGCTGCAGCGTGGTCATGCGGTGGCAGACCTGTTCGAAACTGGCGCGGAAGCGGCGCCCCAGCCGCTCGATATCGTAGCGGGTGTCGCGGCAGGCGCGGAAGAACGCCTCATAAGGCATGACCAGCGCGGCGGCGAGATAGGAGGCCAGCACATTTCGGGCCAATCCCATGCTGTCGGGCTGGGGCAGGGTGCTTTGCTCGATCAGCGCCCCGATTGGGTCGTCGCCCACCAGCAGCGCCAGGTGCTGGGCCAGGGTGAAGAGTTCGGATTCGGGCTCGAGCGTATCGGAAACCAGCAGCACGCGTCCGCTCTCGTCGAGGCGGCGGACGACGCCATTGGGGAGCGAGGCCAGCCGGGTTTCGATGCCGAAGACGTTGAAAAGATAGGTTTTCAGCCCCGCCTCGAAACTGTCCGAGGTGTTGTCGATATCCTGGCGCACCCGCTCGGCGGCCGCTTCCAGGGTGGGGAAATAGTTGGCGTTCTCCTGCAGGAAGTCGGAGACCGCCTCGGTCACGACGTTGTGGCCCGTTATGGGAGGTTCGGTGGCGGACGATTTGGGCGCCTGCAGGTGCCGCATCTGGTCGAAGAGTTTCAGCACCGCACGGCCCACTGCCGGATGATGGGTGGCCAGATCGCGGATATCGGTGTTGGTCAGATCTGCATCGGCGAAGATGTCGTCGCCGAACATTTCCATCAGATCTCCGGCGAGCCGCGCATCGTCGCTTTCGGCGAGTTCACCGGGTTCCACCCCGAAATATCCCGCAACCCGGAACAGCAGCGGCACGGTGATGCGGCGGCGATTGTGCTCGATCAGATTGAGGTAGGAGGCGGAAATCTCCAGCGCTTCGGCGAGTTGTGCCTGGCTCACCGATTTCTGCCGCCGCAGCCGCTTGATGCGGCCGCCGATCTGCAGGTCGATCCCGTTCATCGCCATTCCTCCTCAACGGCAATTCTTTACTGACTTTACAGATCAGCGGAGCGATCTTTTCAGCACTTTACAGCTTAACACGCTGTTTCTGCTTCTTTTCTTGCCCTTTCGCGTTTGATTGTCAATTCTTTACCTCAACAGGCACGCAGCGACGTGCCACCGACGAAAGGAGAGAGAACATGAACGCGCAAGAGATCATCGACACGACCAAGGAGGACTTCGTCACCATCATCGCCCCATCGATGGCCGAGGTGATGGCGAGCTTCAAGAGCCAGGGGCTGGCCGAGCGGGACTATTCAATCGTCCACCGCGCCGGAAAGCACAGCTTTACCATGGCCGGCGGGCAGAAGCTGTTCGACGGCGCTCAGATGGTCGCCGCAACGTTCGCGCGGCGGGGGTAGTCGCTGGGGTGGGTGTACCCTGAAGCTCAGCGCCCCCCTCATCCCCGACCCTTCTCCCACCAGGGGAGAAGGGGGCTCTTTTGGCTAGCTCTGAAGCTCCCACAAACTCAGCTCCCCTTCTCCCCTGGTGGGAGAAGGTGGCCGCGAAGCGGTCGGATGAGGGGGCGCAGCGCTTGCCGATACTACCGACGCCGATCTTTCATTCGACAGGAGGACACCACAATGCTCGAGAGATCACCCGCCCCGCACACTTTCGAAGCCCCCGATTGGGCGCCCGACCGCTGGGCCAATATCGCCCGCGACTACACCCCCGACGATGTGGCGCGGCTTTCCGGGTCGCTGCCCATCCGCCACACGCTGGCCGAAAACGGGGCGCGGCGGCTTTGGGAATTGCTGCACACCGAGGATTTCGTTCCCACGCTGGGCACCTTCACCGGCAATCAGGCCGTCCAGCAGGTCAAGGCAGGCCTCAAAGCCATTTATCTTTCCGGCTGGCAGGTGGCGGCGGACGCCAACACATCGGGCAATATGTACCCCGACCAGTCGCTCTATCCCGCCGACTCGGTGCCCGCGATCGTCAAGCGGATCAACAAGGCGCTGCAGCGGGCCGACCAGATCCAGGCCATGGAGCGGCTGGACGGCAAGTCCGACGAGGATATCGACTTTTTCGTTCCCATCATCGCCGACGCGGAAGCCGGGTTCGGCGGAGCGCTCAATGTTTTCGAGTTGATGAAAGCAATGATCGAAGCGGGCGCCGCAGCGGTTCATTTCGAGGATCAGCTCGCCTCCGAAAAGAAATGCGGGCATCTGGGCGGCAAGGTGCTGGTGCCGACCCGCACCTTTATCCGCACGCTCAACGCGGCGCGCCTGGCCGCCGATGTGATGGGCGTCCCCACCCTGATCATGGCGCGCACCGACGCGGAGGCGGCCCAACTGATCACCTCGGATGTCGACGAATACGATGCGCCCTTCATCACCGGCGAGCGCACCGAGGAAGGGTTCTATCGTTTGAAGGGCGGGTTCGAGGCGGCGATCGCGCGCGGGCTGGCCTATGCCCCCTATGCGGACCTGATCTGGTGCGAGACCTCGACACCCAGTCTCGAGGACGCCAGGCGCTTTGCCGAGGCGATCCGCAAGGAGCATCCAGACCAGATGCTGGCCTATAATTGCTCGCCTTCGTTCAACTGGGCCAAATATATGGGCGAAGCGGAAATGGAGGCGTTCCAGCGCGAGCTGGGGGCCATGGGGTACAAATACCAGTTCATTACCCTGGCCGGCTTCCACAGCCTGTCACTGGCCACCTTCAATCTGGCGCGCGGCTACAGGGAGCGCGGCATGGCCGCTTATTCGGAACTGCAGCAGGCCGAGTTCGCCGCCGAGCGCGAGGGCTTTTCGGCGACCCGGCACCAGCGCGAGGTGGGGACGAGCTATTTCGACGCCGTGGCTACCGCCGTCAGCGGCGGAAAAAGCGCCACGACGGCGATGGCGGGGTCCACCGAGACAGCACAGTTCCACTGACAGGGTTTATCCCCGATCTTATCCACAGCAAAATGATTCACGTGAAGCAATGTGCTTCACGTGAATCGCTCATCGCCGCGTCATGGCCAGGGCAGCCCAGACAGCGGGAACGCTCAGGCCGGCGCAGAGAGCGAATGTCATCACCAATACCCCCGTCAGTGCCTCGGGCGTTGACGCCGCCGCGATACCCGCGCTGTTAGCGATCAACCCCGCGACCGCCGCGCCGATGCCATAGCCGGCCGACTGGATGGTGGGGAGCAGGGCCGAGGCCCTGTCGCGTTCGCCGGGGCGTGCCGCTTCCATGATCGTCTGGCTGGTATAGGCCCAAGAGGCGCCATAGGACGCGCCGATCAGCACCTGGGATAAGATCACAAGCGGCAGTTGCTCCATCGCCAGCGCGACGGCGAGAAGGCCGAGCCCGGCCACCAGAAGCATCGGGCCGGTGCGGATGAGGCGCGGGCGCGCGGCGTCGGACACGCCCGCGACGAGAATTGCCACAGTGCTCCAGGTGATGGCCATCACGGCGCCGACCATGCCGGCCAGGGTCGGGCCGAAAGCGAAAATATTCTGCAGCGCATAGACCAGGAACACGGCCGAGCCCGCCTGGGCGAGAGGCATCAGCAGGATGACCCACAGCCCGGCGCCCACCACATCGTCGAGGCGGAAGGCGTGGGTGGGAAACAGCGGCGTCGCGGCCGTGCGGTCCCGGACGATGACCGACCAGAGGGTGGCCGCGGCGAGGACCAGGCAAAGGCCGGTCAGCATCGGCGAATCCAGGAGCCCACCCACCGACACGGCCATGATGGCCGCCCCGATCAGCAACAGTCTCACGATCGGCAAGCGGCCTTCGACCTTGCTCCTGATGCCGCGTGGCACGATGAGCAGCACCAGGGCGATGAAGATCGCCCCGATCGGCAGGTTCACGGCAAAGGCGGCGCGCCAGGACAAGGTCTCGGTGAGCCCGCCCGAAAGCACGGGGCCGCCAAAGGCGGCCAGCGCCCAGACCACCGATTCGGCCCCGAACACTTTGGGGACGAGAGAAGAGGGAAAAAGTTCGGGGATCAGCGCGTAGCAAATGGCTGCGACAATGCCTTCGCCCAGCCCCTGCAAGGCGCGGCCGACAAGCAGTTCGGGCATCGATCCGGCGATGGCGGCGATGAGCGAGCCCAAAAGGAACACCGAGGCTGCCGCGATCAGAGCCATGCGGGCGCCCAGCCGCTCCTTGAGCAGCGCGGCGCCGGCGCCGCCCATGATGGCAAAGACCAGAAAGACCGTGGTGACCCAGGAGAGCAGCGCCACCCCGCCCAGTTCCTCGACCGCCGTGGGAAGCGCCGTGGACACCAGAAAGCCATTGAACGCCAGAAGCGCCACGCCCAGGCAGAGCGTGACCGTGGCGCCGAGATAACGGGGAGAGACGATGGCGGACCAGCCCGAGACGGTTGCTGTCATTGTGGCAATCCAATTTAACAAGCATCATCTTGTTAAATGTAGTTTCCACTGCTGTCCAGAGGGCTTTTTAGGGCGGGGAATTTGGTATAGGGAGGCGCGCGGACCATATAGGTCGCATCGACATACCTTTTCGGAGACACGCCGACCGTGGGCCCTGAGATCACCGGTTATAAGAGCCGCCGCACCTTCGCGATCATTTCGCACCCGGACGCGGGCAAGACGACGCTGACCGAAAAGCTGCTTTTGAACTCGGGCGCCATTCACCTGGCCGGCGAGGTCAAGGAACGCGGCGAGCGCCGGCGCACGCGCAGCGACTGGATGGAGATCGAGCAAAAGCGCGGCATTTCGATCACCTCGTCGGTGATGACCTTCGAGCACGACGGGCTGACGCTCAACCTGCTCGACACTCCCGGCCACGCGGACTTTTCCGAGGACACCTACCGGACGCTGACCGCGGTGGACTCCGCGATCATGGTGATCGACGCGGCCAAGGGCATCGAGGCGCAGACGCGAAAGCTTTTCGAAGTGTGCCGCCTGCGCGACATTCCCATCATCACCTTCGTCAACAAGATCGACCGCGAAGCGCGCGATACACTGGAAATCCTCGATGAGATCATGGAGACCCTGGCCCTCGATACCGCGCCCATGATGTGGCCGGTGGGTGCGGGCGTTGATTTTGGCGGGCTTATCGACCTCGAGCGCGGGCGGTTCATCTCGCCCGAAGGGGTGCCCGAAGCCGAAGCTCCGGGGGTGGACGCGCTCACCCAACGCTACGCCGACACCCAGAACATCCTGGTGCGCCAGGCGATGGAAGGGCTGGAACTGGCCTCGGATTCGCTGCCCAAATTCGATCAGACGGCTTTTGAAGAGGGCACGCTGACGCCGGTTTATTTCGGCTCGGCCTTGAAATCTGTGGGCGTGCGCGAACTGCTCGAAGCCGTGTGCCGTTTCGCCCCCGCGCCCCGCACCCAGCCGGCGGCACCCACTCCGGTGGAGCCAGGGGATGCGGCCTGCACCGGCTTCGTCTTCAAGGTGCAGGCCAATATGGACCCCAACCACCGCGATCGCGTGGCCTTCGTGCGGGTGGCATCGGGCACATTGAAGCGCGGCATGCGCTTAAAGAACGTGCGCTCGGGCAAGGATCTCAAGGTCGCCAATCCGATGTTCTTTTTCGCCCGCGAGCGCGAACTGGCCGACGAGGCGGTGGCCGGGGACGTTGTCGGTATCCCCAATCACGGCACGCTTTCGGTGGGCGATACGCTGACCGATGGTGCCGATGTGACGGTGACCGGCATCCCCAATTTCGCGCCGGAAATGCTGCGGCGGGTGCATCTTTCCGATGCGAGCAAGACCAAGCAGCTCGCCAAGGCGCTCAACGACCTGGCCGAAGAGGGCGTGGTGCAGGTGTTCAAGCCCACCCTGGGCTCGGGCTATTATGTGGGCGCGGTGGGGCCGCTGCAGCTCGAGGTTCTGACCAGCCGCGCCGCCGTCGAATATTCGGTGCCGATCCGCATCGAGCCGGCGCAATATGTGACGGCGCGGTGGGTGAAGGTCAACGACAAGGCCCAGTTCGAAAAATTCGCGGCGCTGCACCGATTGAACATCGCCGAGGACCGCTATGGCGATCCGGTGTTCCTGGCCCCGAGCCAGTGGGAAATCGACCGCTGCGCCAAGGACTTTCCCGAGCTGACGTTCATGACGACCAAGGATCGCGGGATCGCCGCTTAGCCCTCCTGGGCAGGTTCGAGCGGCTGGACGCGATCGAGGTGGATTGTGCCGCGATCGCGAATGCGTGCGAGATCATAGGCGGCCTGCAGCCGGAGCCAATGATCGGCCCGCCCCCCAATCGCCTGCTCGATGCGAATAGCCATTTCGGGGCTGATGGCGCTATCGCCATTGGTTAGTTTGTAAAGTTGCTGGCGCGTAACGCCCAAAGCGCGCGCGCCTTGGGCGATGGTAAGCCCGAGGGCGTCGAGATCGTCCTTTAACCCGAGGCCCGGATGTGGCGGCAATTTCATGCTCATGGTCATATCCGCTAATGATAGTCCATCAGGTCCACGTCTTCGACATCGGTGCCCACGAATCGGAAAACGATCCGCCAGTTTCCGCTGACGCTGACTGCCCAATACCCAGCCAAATCGCCTTTGAGCGCATGCAGGCGGAAGCTTGGACGGTTCAGATCCTCGATCTGTTGCGCCTGATCGAGCGCCGCGAGAACCGTTGCAATCCTGCCGATCATTTCAGTCGGCAGGCCCCGGGCTGTTCCGGTATCATAGAAGCGCCTGAGCGCCTTGTGGCGGAAGCCAACAATCACGTGGTGTAAACTGTTAGTTTACAGTTGTCAACTCCGCTCATCTCACGCACCCGCCATATTGATGCGATAGCTCAGCGCTTCGGCGATATGGGGACGGGCCACCTTGGCGCTGCCGGCGAGGTCGGCCAGGGTGAGGGCGACCTTGAGCACCCGATGATAGGCGCGGGCCGAGAGCTGGAAGGTTTCGGCGGCTTTCAAGAGCAGATCGCGGCTTTCGCCGTCCGGGGCGACGATCTGTTCGATGGCACTTGAGGGCGCGGCCGAATTGGTGTGAACGCCGGCCAGATCGAGCGCCGCAAAACGCTCGCGCTGGACTTTGCGCGCCCGGGCGACGCGTTCGGCGACGGTGGCGCTGGGCTCGCCCGGCTGGGCGGCGATCATATCGGACGCGGTAACGGCAGGGACATCGATCCGGATGTCGATGCGGTCGAGGAACGGGCCCGAGACGCGGCCCTGGTAGTCGGCGGCGCATTTTTCCCCGCGTCGACAGGTGTGGCCGGGCATGCCGGCCAAGCCGCATTTGCAGGGGTTCATCGCCGCGACGAGCTGAAAACGGGCCGGATAGGTGACGCGAGCATTGGCCCGCGCGATCACCGTTTCCCCCGATTCGAGCGGCTGGCGAAGGCTGTCGAGAGCCTGTGGCTGGAATTCGGGCAATTCGTCGAGGAACAGCACGCCATTGTGGGCCAACGACACCTCGCCCGGCCGCACGCGCAGGCCACCGCCCACCAAGGCGGCCATGGATGCCGAATGGTGCGGAGCGCGGAAAGGACGGCGGTCGGAAATCTGCCCGCCCTTCAATTCCCCGGCGATCGAAGCGATCATCGACACATCGAGCAATTCACGCGGGTTGAGCGGCGGCAGGATGGAAGGCAGGCGCTGGGCGAGCATGGATTTGCCCGCGCCGGGCGGCCCGATCATTAGTCGTGCATGTACATTAAACGATGCTCCAGTCCACCACATCATTTCGATCCTGTTTTCCCGGAGATTGGCGGCTTTGGGGTGGAGAGCGGACTGGCGGGTTTTCAATGGCGGTCTCGGAAAGTGGACACTCAGTTGGCCGCTCCTGTCCAACGCCAAGGCACACACTGTAGTCATTCAAGTGAGCCCGAATTTATTTAAAGCTACCGTTCGATCTCTGTCGCTCGGTCTAGGAATAAAGCAACACCATCGGTTGAAGCGGCATTCGACTCGCGCTAAATTAGCAGGGCTCTGGGCATGAGCATGGCACTCGCCGTTCCGAAGCTGCTGGCAGCACTGCTGTAATTACTCGAACCCGACAACATCCATCCGGGCTCGCAAAGTGGTTGGCGAGTGACGCTGAGATCGAGCCAGGAGATTGGCTATGTTGATCGATGACGTGCGTCCTACGACGCTCAGCGGCGTAAAAAGTCTTGCATCCGAAATTCGCAGAAGGCGGGGAGTAAAGTACTTCACCGCGTTGGATCTGGCCGCGAAAGCCGCCAACTGTGAAAATTTTCGTCATGCCCAACGGACGCTTCCTTCGGGAGGGAGCGTTCTGGATCGGCCCTATGTTCTGCTCACTGCATATTGGAGGGACAGGGGCGGCAAGTACCACGTTGGCCGCGAGACCCTGCGTATCGAACTCTCCAAAGAAATCTTGGATATCTGCGGAAAAGCCGAGTTGAAGCGGGTCCGTGGGTTTGAAGCCCTACGAATGGTTGCTGCCGATCACTTTATCCGCGACATGGTGTTAGACAGCCAGGAGCAAGCGCGGAAGTCGCTTTGCGAAGCACAACGTTCGCTGCGGTTCATGGAGCATACAGGGCTCCAGCCTCGCCCACGGAAATGGAAGTCCTACAAGGAGGCCATCGGCAAATTGCCGTACAGCGATCATCCAACCGAATGGATTGAAATCAAGACGGGGCAGATGATCCTGGTCGACGAGCCCTACTCAATTGCACCCAATTCGGTCGAACGCGCTGAGTGGGCGGCTAAGCATGGATGGGACGTCAAAAAGAGCACGTGGCCCGGCATGTACTTTCCATATAACTGCGACCTCTATGTCGCGAGCGACGTGAGCAACGGCTACAACCTCGACCATCTGTTGGCCACGATTGACGCGATGCCAAAACCCCTGGTGGAAAGCGACTGGTCCGGTGAATCCTCAAATTCCTGGGACACCTTCACCAGCCCCAAGGCGCACACGCCACAAGACCTGCGAAGAGCACGGCCCCGGGGAACCATTTTTCCAACCGCAACATCTACCTCAGTCCCTTACAGTTTCAGCATGGGTACGAGGCGTCGGCGGCCCAAAGGTGCGCTGGGTGTTGCGGGCCATATTGAAGCCGGAAGTATCATCAAGGCGGTCATGTCATCCGGTCAGCGGCCATGGGGCGTATACACCCGACTGAATACCTTGCGTTCCAATCTCGAAGACTGGATGAGCTTGGAGATAGGTCCCAAGGAGCTTGAAGGCCCCGAGTTCTTCGACGTCTATTACCGCGCAACCGCCAGCGACGCCCCTTTCGAAAAGGCAGCTGCTACCCGACAGGGTGTGATCGACTTGCTGTTGACGCTCAAGAGCATTCTGCAGGCGGCTTATCCCGACAGCGCGCCTCTTCGACGCGAGATAAAGCGCGTTGATATGGCTGTGCAACTGACCAAGAAGATGAAACTTTGATTTCCCAGACAGTGATGGCAAGTTGCTGACAATCGGGGCGCCACGGTGCCCCGGAATTTTTCCACATCGCAGTTGGTCGAAGCGTGTTGGGCACACGCCCTTGCCAATTCCGGATGAACCAGCCCGAGCTGTTCTTGGAAAGGTCTCGACGGGCTAGATACCCTGAATGTCAATGTCCACTTTCGACGCTCAGACTCCGGCAGCGGACGGGCTGGAGATGGCTCCGTTTTGAGCCGAACTTCAGGAGCTGAACGAACGGCGGGTCTCAAGCGCTCTACAGTTCAGCCTGAACGACCGAACTGGGGTCGTTAGCTGCCCTAGCCGGGAACTCGGCCCGGCTTAAGCCATTCAAATCGTTGCGCCTGGGTGGGCCACAACCGTTCCATTGGTCAGGGCACAGCATTAGTCGTGCATGTAACGTTTGAATCGCCGGCGTTCGGGCACTTTTATGGGGTTTCACTGCAAACACGCATTGTTGCTCCGGGAAGGGCGAAAAAGGGGTGGGTTGCGGAACGACGGCTTCTTGGTCGATAACCGCAAAATCGGACTTATATCCGTCTTAACATCCATTCGTTTCCAAGCACAGCACGGCCTCCCGGGCACGCTCCTGCTTGTGGCACTTGCGATATCCCCCTGGGGGGTTATGGTGAGCCATGCAACCGATTGATGATAAGCACAAATCTCACCCCGCCATCGTCAAACGCCTCAAGCGCGCCGACGGCCATCTCCGTTCCGTCATCGAGATGATCGAATCCGAACGATCGTGCTTGGACATCGCACAGCAGCTTCATGCTGTCGAAAAGGCGATTGCCCAGGCCAAGAAGACGCTGATCCATGACCATCTCGATCATTGCCTCGCCGATGCAACAGGCGGGCTCGACCCCACCAAACGGTCGGAGATCGACCAGTTCCGCACCATCGCCAAATATCTCTGAGCTTCGACCATGTTCGCCATTCTGGCCAATCGCACCTATCGCCACCTGTTTTCGGCCCAGATCATCGCCCTGATCGGCACCGGGCTTGCTACCGTTGCCCTGGGCCTGCTCGCATTCGAGCTGGCGGGCGACAATGCGGGCGTCGTTTTGGGCACGGCTCTTGCGATCAAGATGATCGCCTATGTCGGCGTAGCGCCGATCGCCTCGGCATTCGCAGAACGCGTTCCGCGCCGCGCGATGTTGGTGACCCTCGACGTCATGCGCGGCCTTGTGGCGGTCCTTCTGCCATTCGTGACCGAGATCTGGCAGGTCTATGTGCTGATCTTCGTCCTACAATCGGCTTCGGCCGGCTTTACCCCGACCTTTCAGGCGACGATCCCCGACATTCTGCCCGACGAACGTGAATATACCCGCGCGCTGTCGCTCTCGCGGCTTGCCTATGACCTTGAGAGCGTTGCCAGCCCGCTGCTGGCGGCGGCATTGTTGATGGTCATTTCGTTCAACGGCCTGTTTGCCGGAACCGTTGTTGGCTTCTTTGCTTCGGCCCTGCTGGTGCTTTCGGTTCGGTTGCCCAGTCCCAAGCCGACCGCGCCGCGCGGCATCTACGATCGAACGACACGCGGTATCCGCATCTATCTGAAAACGCCGCGCCTTCGTGGGCTGCTCGCCATCAATCTTGCGGCCGCAGCAGCCGGGGCGATGGTGATCGTCAACACCGTCGTCCTCGTCCAGGGCCGCTTCGGCCTTGGCAATTCGGAGATGGCGCTAGCCTTGGCGGCATTCGGTGGTGGATCGATGTTGACCGCTCTCGCCCTCCCCACGCTCCTCGACCGTATGCCCGATCGCCCGGTCATGCTCTGGGCGGCGGCTACGGCATCGGGCTTGATGATCGCGGGTTCGCTGGTCCAAGGATTTGCGGGGCTTCTCATGCTCTGGATTTTCGTTGGCGCTGTATATTCAGCCGCCCTTACGCCCTCCGGCCGGCTCTTACGCAAGTCGGCCCACCCGGAGGATCGTCCCGCCGTGTTTGCTGCCCAGTTCGCGCTCTCGCATGCGTGCTGGCTTCTGACCTATCCGCTGGTCGGCTGGCTGGGAGCGACCGCCGGGCTGCCGGCGGCATTTCTCGCCATGGGCGCCATCGGGATCGTGGGCGCGGCGCTCGCATGGCGCCTATGGCCCCGAAACGATGAAGAAATCATTGCCCACACCCATACGGACCTTGATCCTCATCATCCCCATCTCGCCGGCGCCGAGCACACAGGAACAGGTTACCGCCACGCCCATGCCTACGTCATCGACGCCGAGCATGTCGCCTGGCCGGCGCAATAACGGGGTCGCCGGTTCAAACCAGTGGCATCCGTGCAGGGTTTTGTATGAAATGTGCAGGACATCGACCTCCCCCACTCCAATGATCGGCACCTGAAACAGTCTTCTGCTCGGAGTGGATATGAATTTTTCGACCGGGGAGAGCTTTACGGCCCACCGAATCCTGCGTCTGGCCTTCGTCCTGTTGCTTGTCCTGCCGATTTCGCTTTCGATCATTCCCGGAGCGCTTGCCCACGGCGTTTCGGGCGGAGACGCTGAATTTCTAGCAGGCGCCCAAGGCATGCATCTGGGGGCGTATTTCTATCTCGGCGCCAAGCATATGGTGACCGGTTACGACCACCTGCTGTTTCTGATCGGGGTCGTGTTCTTCCTGTCCCGCTTCAGGGACGTGGTGATCTTCGTCAGCCTGTTCAGCCTCGGCCATTCCATCACGCTGCTGTTCGGGGTCCTGAGCGGGATCACGATCAGCTCTTATCTGGTCGACGCCGTCATCGGTCTCTCCGTCGTCTATAAAGCCCTCGACAATTTAGGCTTTTTCGAAGCGACGCTGGGTTTTGTGCCCAATCAGAAGATGGCAGTATTCGGCTTTGGCCTGGTTCACGGCTTTGGGCTATCGACCAAGCTTCAGGATATCGCATTGTCGCCCGATGGCTTCGTCCCCAATATGCTCGCGTTCAATGTGGGCGTTGAAGTCGGGCAGATCGTCGCCCTGGCCGCTATCCTCATTCTCATGAATGCCTGGCGAGGAACGAAATCCTTCGAGCGCCACGCCCGCGCCGCCAACATCGTTCTTGTGATGCTCGGTTTTGTCCTCTTCTTCTATCAGGCATTCGGGTTCTATTTGGAGATGAACGCATGACAGACCCTGCTCCCCGCAATCGCTCCCGCGCCCGCCGCTTCGCGCTGCCCATCGCAGGCGCCGCGATCGCCGCCGCTGTCATAGCCGGCGTGTTCGTATTGCCCGCCGAGTACGGAATCGACCCTACGGGCCTGGGGACTGCCATGGGGCTGACCCGTATATCTGCTCCACAAGAGATCGTCGTCGAGACGCGTTTCACCGCTCCGCCGGAGATCGCGACGCTGCGCGAGCGGGAATTCCGCACCGAAACCATTGAAATCGAAGTGAACCCGTTTTCCGTCAATTATGGCGCTCTCGAATACAAGATTTCGATGAACGAAGGGGACCTATTGCTCTATAGCTGGACCAGCGATCGCCCGCTCATCTTCGAGTTCCACGGTCATACGGTCGATGACCGCACAGGCGAACCAATCGAAGTCATGGACTATGTCGCTGGAGAAGGCACATCAGCCAACGGAACGCTGGTGGCTCCGATCGACGGCATTCATGGATGGTACTTCGCCAATTCCGCGTTCGATGACCCTGCTCATGTTCAACTCACCCTTTCGGGATATTTTGAGCTCGAACCAGGGATCATTGAATTGGAGCGGTGAGCGAACCGCGGCTTCCCCGCTGCACGACGGCAGCTTTAAGGAATTTGCAGGCGATCTTTGAATGTCCAAAATGGAGTCGTAGCCTGCCCGACTGCTTTCAAGCGTTCGCTTTCAGTATGCAGAACGGCAAGCAGGGGGTGGACTGCTGTCAATCCGCTTATGGGGTTTCATGTGGGGAAAGCGGACATGGCTAAGCCGACGTGCCTTTCCATGGGGCGGGGATGACGCTGCCGCCATGCCGAGGCCGTCCTTCTGCGTTGCCCTGGCTTCTGGCATGGCGGCACAATCGACCTTGCTACTTCATCCCATATCCAATCGGTATTCATTCAGATCAACGCGCGTATGAACGCTCCGATCAGATCGTCGGCCTCGACGTCATCGGGGATCCGCCCCTGTAGCGCGAAACCGGACCAGAGGGCGGAAAATCCGAGCGACATCAACATCGGCGGCAGTTTCGTCTCCACGCCATATTGCTTTCGGATTGCTTCGATAGCGTGCGCGATGGAGGCATGCTGAACGGCACGCAATCGGTTGTAAGTCGCCGCAAACTCATGATCTCTTAGCTCGTGAACCTGGAATTCGAGCATCACCAGTGTTCCGGCTCTGTCGTCCTGCATGGATTTGAGCCAAGCGCCCAGTCGCTCCATGATCACTTCGAGCGGCCCTTCCCCGAGCAGAATGGCCTCCATCCTGTCCAGCCGGACCTGCATGTGTTTTTCCAATACTGCCTCGAGAAGAGCGTTGCGCGTTGCAAAATTGGAGTAAAAGGCGCCCTGCGTGTAGC
Source organism: Pelagibacterium sp. 26DY04 (assembly GCF_031202305.1). Taxonomy (NCBI): domain Bacteria; kingdom Pseudomonadati; phylum Pseudomonadota; class Alphaproteobacteria; order Hyphomicrobiales; family Devosiaceae; genus Pelagibacterium; species Pelagibacterium sp. 26DY04. Next base: position 22,053 of record NZ_CP101731.1, on the reverse strand, counting down.
CGGCACGCTCCGCGATGCGGCGCACGGAGGCGCCGGAAATTCCGTTCTCGAAAATCTCGGCGTTCGCGGAAGCGATTAGCGCTTCGCGCGTCATCTGCTTTCTGTCGGCGTGTCTCATCATACTCTTCCTGATCGATGCTTTCCATATTTACATATCACTTGACATGTAAATATCAACTGATATGTACGTATGCATCGGATCAAGGATGCCATTGTCATGAAATCGAGAATCGCCTTCATTATTGCCATCGTCGTGCTCGCAGGCGTTGCGGCCCTGTCCATATGGGCTTCCCTGGCGCCTGCCACCGTTCTTGTTCAGGGCGAGGTGGAGGCTACGCGTGTGGATATCGCGCCCCGGGCGTCGGGCCAAGTGGCCGCGGTGCATGTCAATGAAGGCGAACGCGTCGAAGCTGGCACGCTACTGGTCGAACTCGACAGTCCCCAACTCATGGCAAGTCTGGCCTCGGCTGAAGCTGCGGCGCGGGTCGCGCAAGCCGACCGCGAGCGCATCAACAGCACCCGTCCCGAGGTCATCGAAGCCCGTGAGGCCGAACTCGCGAAGGCTCAGGCCGATCTCGAACTCGCCCAGCAGACCTATGATCGCCTCGTAGCGCTGACCGAACGTTCGATCGCTTCCCAGCAGCAGCTCGACAACGCCGGAAATTCGCTCTCCGCCGCTCGCGCCGGAGTCACGGCGGCTCAAGCCAACCTGACCCTTGCAGTCAACGGCGCCAGCACCGAGGAGCGCACGGTCGCCGACGCGCAGTTGCAGCAGGCCGAAGCCGCCCTCAACCAGATCCGCACCGATGTCGGGGAGTTGTCCGTCTTCGCGCCGATCTCGGGCGAAGTGGTCAGCCGGGTCGCCGAGGTCGGAGCGCTCGCTGCCTCGGGCGCTCCGCTTCTGTCCATCGTCGATCTGGACGATGTCTGGTTCACGTTCAATCTGCGCGAGGATTTTCTGGACGGTTTGCAAGTCGGAGATGTGCTATTGGCCGGCGTTCCCGCCGTCGGCCGGGATGGCGTACAGGTAAGCGTCACCTCGATCAGCGCACTGGGCGCATACGCCAACTGGCGGGCGACGCGGGCGACGGGGGATTTCGATCTGCGCACCTTCCAGATCCGCGCCCGCCCGGTTGAACCCATCGAAGGCCTGCGCCCCGGCATGAGCGCCATCATCGACTGGCAGGCCGGTCATGCTGGCCGCTGAAAAAGCGGTGCGGCCGGGGGTTATGCGGGTGGCCCAGCGCGAGTTGTGCCGCATCGCCCGCCGTCCCGCGCTGTCCTTTTTCGTTCTGGCCTTACCGCTTCTGGTCTTTCTCATGCTCGCCTCGATCTTCCGGGCCGGCGTGCCTGCCGGCCTGCCGGTGGCAGTGCTCGACCTCGATCGTAGCGCTCTTTCCCGCCAGATCGTGCAGGCGGTGGACGCGATGCCCGAAGTCGCGGTCGCTCATCGCCCGCTCGATCTTTCCGAGGCGCGGCACCTGGTTCTGAGCGGGCAGGCCTATGGCGTGGTGCTGTTGCCGGCCGAACTGGAGCGCGACGTGCGCGCCGGCCGTCGCCCGGAGGTGGTGCTGTTCTACAATAACCAGTTCATGACTCCCGGCAGCGCCGTGGCGCGAAGCATGCAGACCGCGCTCGCCAATGTGAACGCCGGGATCGCGGTTTCCATGCGCGTCGCGCAAGGCGAACCCGACCATCAGGCGATACAGGCGGTCAATCCCATCCCCGTGCAGCAAAGCCCGCTCTTCAATCCCACACTGGACTATGTCCACTTCCTGCTGGCCGCCCTGATGCCCGCCGCGCTGCAAATCTTCATTTGCGCCGCGACCGCCTATACCGTCGCGCTCGAGCAGTTGAGGCCGGGCAGGTTGAGAGCCATGACGCGGCTCGGCGGCGGGTTGATGCCTGCGATGCTCGGCAAACTTTTGCCCTACACCGTCATTTTCGCGACCGTCCTCGCCCTTGGCGACGCTTTGCTGCTCTTTGTCTATGACATGCCGTTCAATGGCAGCATGCCGGTCTATCTGACCGGCAGCCTCCTGTTCATCATCGCCTATCAGATGATCGGGGTGGTTTTCGGTCTGGCCGCCTCGTCGATTTCGCTTGCGCTCGGCGCAGCCGGCATCTTCACCGCGCCGGCCTTCGGGTTCATCGGGGTCAGCTTTCCCCGTCTCGCCATGCACGGTTTCGCGACGTTCTGGAGCGTCCTCATGCCACTCACCTGGTATATGGATCTCCGCGTGGACCAGATGCTGCGCGGCGTGCCGGTGGATATCTCGCTCGCTTCCCTCGGGGCTCTGGGGTGGTCGGCTCTGGCCTATGCGGTCCTCGCGGCGCTGCTGCTGGTCATCCGGCGGCCACGCGACGCCTCCAGAGAGATGAAGGAGGCCTCGGTATGAAAGCGTGGTTCGAAGAATTCCAGGATGCCTTTTCGGCGATATTCAAGGACCGGGCCGCCTTCTCGATCATGGTTCTGGCGATCATCGTCTATGGCCTGCTTTATCCTCAGCCCTATCTAGGCGAGGTGGTGCGCGAGGCGCCCATCGTTGTGGTCGATCAGGACAATTCCGTCACGTCCCGGGAGTTGCTGCGCCGTATCGGCGCCTATGACACTGTGCAGATCGCCGGCTCGGTTCCCGACATGGTGGCCGCGCGCAGGGCGCTTCAGGCCAGGCAAGCCTTCGCCATCCTCGTCATTCCCGAATTCTTCGAGCGCGACCTTCTGGCCGGGCGTAGCGCGCCGGTCGCCGCTTATGGCGATGCCAGCTATTTCCTGCTCTACAACACCACCATGACGGCCATCACCTCCGCCGCCCGCGAAACGGGAGCAGAAATCGCCGCCAGACGCATGGTGCAGCAAGGCAAGGGTGCTCGGGCGGCTGCCAGCGTCCAGCCCATGACCGTGACGGCGGTGCCGCTGTTCAATCCCCAGGGGGGCTACGCCAGCTATGTCGTTCCCGCCTCGGTGGTCCTCATCCTGCAACAGACCCTTTTGATTGGGGTCGCGCTTCTGAACGCCGGTGCGGCAAACGCCCGCCACAGCGTCCGGCCGTTTGCCGTCCTCACCGCGCGGGTCGCGGCCTACAGCCTGCTTTATGGCATATGGATGCTGGCCTATCTGGTGTTGCTGCCGGTCATTCTGGGCATGCCGCGCATCGGCGGCCTGCTCGATCTTTTCATTCTCGGCGTCCCCTTCATTCTCGCGACCATTTTTCTTGGGCTTGTCTTGTCCATGGTCCTGCCAGTGCGTGAATGGGCGATCCTGGCCATGATGGCCATGGGCATCCCGCTATTCTTCCTGTCGGGCGTGGCATGGCCGATCGAGATGCTGCCGCAATGGATGCAACAGGTTGCGCTCGTGGCCCCTAGCACCTCGGCCATTCCTGGCATGGTGCGCATCAATCAGATGGGCGCCTCATGGCAGGACCTCACCCCTCAGGTGGCGACGCTCTGGATTCTGACTGCCGCATATGCCGCGGTCGTCCTCGCCGGACTGCGCTTGTTGCGCGGCAGACACGGACTGCCGGGTCAAGCCGTGCTCGACAGTTGAAGGGCGGCAGGTCAGCCTACACGGCTGCCCAACCCTTGCTCGCGCGCAGCCTGTCGCCCGTAGCCATGCCGTTGATGTAGCGGCGATCAGGATTAATCGAACGATGTCTGCTTTTGCGGAGAGGCGGACGTACTCGCTATGGCCGAGATGGCGTCGAAACCAGAATGTCCGGTATAAGTCGTTGGTGGACTGATCGGAGGCGTCGACCAAGCGAACATCACATAATGCGTATTTAATTAGGTTCCCCATAATGCTGAGTCGCCCGCAATCCTTGGCGTTTTGAGCGATTTCCACTCTTTGGTCGCTCAGCAGGGTCAACGGCAACATCATGAAAGGCGTCCGATCCATGCCTATCATGAGGTTTTCATGCGACAAGCCCGAGTGCTCACCGATCCCGAGTTTAAACGCCTGCTGGCTGTGGTGGCGCAGCGCAAGCATGCTGCCCGAAATCGCCTTGCGCTTATGCTATCGCACCTAGCGGGTTTGCGCGTTGGAGAAATCGCTGGGTTGATCATGCGGGACGTATTCGAGGCCAATGGCGATGTTCGGGAACAGCTTCGGGTTCGCGCTGGCATCGCCAAGGGTGGGTATGAACGTGTTGTGTTCATGAGCGAACGCCTGCGCAAAGAGATCGAGCGCTACCGCGAGGCCATGATTAGTAATCATGGAGATCGGGATCGTCCGCTCCTGCTCACCCAAAAGCGAACCGCGTTCTCCCCGAACACGCTCTGCCAATTGATGGGGCAACTCTATCGTTCGGCAGGCCTTGATGGGGCTTCGTCTCACTCGGGCCGCCGCTGGTTCATCACTCAGCTTGCGCACTCAGGCGTTTCCCCCAAGGTGATTATGGTTTTGGCCGGGCACCGGAACCTTACGACAACCCAGCGCTATATCGACGTTCGCGATGACATGATGCGGGCGGCGGTCGAACTGCTATAGGCTGAACGACAGAACATCGGTAGTCATGATTAGTAATCATGGGACAAATAAGCGACGTTAACCATAATTCAACAGTAATGTTGCGCCTATCGGATTTGTTGATATTTCTCATCCCGTGGCGTGACCCAATGCCGGTCACGGGAATGGTGCAAAACAACTCGTGTTGCGTCGTTTCAGTCAAAAGGGGTGGCTTAACCCTGAAACCAACCTATGGGTCCGCTCGCGGACATGGTTTCTTCAGACGCCGATGGGCTCTGGGGAGTAATGATCTCGGTCACCAACCATAGGGCAAGCACAGGTGCAACCCGAGAGGGTGGCGTTCGATAAGAAGCGGCTTCGGCCACTCCCCAGACATGGGGCTGCTGTTGATACAGTAGGAACGCTCAGTATGGAGGCGGCACCAAACGAGATCGCTCCGCAAGCGGCTCACCCAAGTCCCGACATGTCGTCGGGCGGGTGGGCCGTTTTGCGTTGAGAGCAACGGCTCACCTTTCAAACCCCAATGTTGAAAGGACTCGAAATGAGCCGAAAAGACCAGAACACCTCCCCCGCCGACCGTTCGCTCGAGGAGGCAGTCCGTGAATTTGCGGATTACGATGATTTCCGCCAATACGTTGACACGTTCAGTGGAGAGGTGCTGCGGCAGGAAACCGAGTACAGGGATGCCGTAAAGACCCTGCAGGTTCAGAAGCGGGTAGCAACCTACATCACCATAGGCCAGGCCCTCGGGATGTGCGTGGTGCTTGAGGCAGAAGAGAACCGCCCTTTCCTCATGCGCTTGTTGGGTGAACGAGGGATTGCGTGGGCCAAGGACGAGCAGAACCGGTTTCTGCCATACTGCAAGCTTTTGTTCGGCCACTTCGACGGTAGGGGCAAGTTTGTCATCGATCCGACCGCTAACACCTACGCGCCCGTGCTCCGCTACCTAGATGAGCACGATATCGCGCCTGCGGACGTGGCGCAGTTCATCGAGACCTTCTCCGGCGAATACGGCAAGAAGCTCGACGGCATCCGAAAGCAGGACCAGCACGACCACGGAACCGGTCCCGATCTCAAAGCGGAACAAGCCGCTCTCGATCTAGCGCTATCGGAGCCCGCTCCTGCCGAGATTTCCCTGAAACCCGAAAGCCTGTTGGGCACTCCGGTGGAGGGCAAGCTGGCCGCCATGTGGGGTGAATGGAATGAAGGGCGTTTCATCCCTCGCGGGTTCGTCAACTCCACTTCGGAGCAGGTGGAGAAGATGGCCCGCAAGCAAGCGGTTGCCAGCGAGGCCGAACTTCGCCGTCGTGAGCTGGCGCGCAAAGACGCCAAGATCCGGGAACTAGAGGCCCGGTTGCAGACCAAGGCGCCCAAGTAGCAGCAGCGATATCAGGAACCGCGGCGGGGCTTCATTGCCTCGTCGCGCCTCTCAAGGAACAATTCTCATGACGAACAACCTCTGGCGTCAGCAGGTGGAGACCTTGCTGACTTCCCTCAAGAATGGCGGGTTTCCACTTGCCAATGACGTGCTCATCGAACTTGTCGGGAAAGACCTCTACGAACAGTTCTGGCATGCTCAGTTCGATGCCGAAGACGACGACGACGCTTTCGCTGCCGAGATGCTGAAGGCGGGCGTTCCGGCAACCCTCAACGTGTATCTCTCAAACCGTGTTAGTGCGCAGAGAGAGGCAAAGAAGCTCGAACAGCTTCGCAAGCGGCAGGCTGCTAAACTCGCGCTCAAACAACGGCACGTCGACAGCATCGTCGAAGCCGCTCACCGCGCATTTGCAGGCCTGTCCGAGAATGATCGCGGCTTCCTGTGGCCGACCGAATTGGTCACGGGCCGGACGCCCGCAGATCGTCTCCCAGGCTTGGTCCCCGCTCATCTTGTTGGCAACGCCTTCAAGCAGTCCCCCCAAGTCCGCGCCCAGATCACGATTCTGGAAAAGGCACTGGCAGCCTACAGCGACCACAATCCTGATCCCCACCAGCCCCGATGACCAGACTGAGCCCGAAAAGACACCATCATGATTTCTGACACCTTATTCAAAGCCGAAACCGAAATCCGGCAGTACCAGCGTGACCAACCTGAGGTTTATGACCGGCTCAAGCCGAAGCTGGACGCGTTACGCGCCCACATGATCGCCGTTCGCCTCGAACTCGATCAATACCCAGGTGATCCGCCAGAATGGCTCGCCTGCAGCCCCTACTATGTTGCTGCGCTGGCCGGTGATCCCGGCCCCAGCGATGCCTACATGGACGGCGATGATAGCCTCCGCAAGGCATGGCTGGACGAAATCGCCAAGCTGCGCCGAAACACGGAACTCTGAAACAGAAACGGCCACCGATGGAATGTCGGTGGCCGTTCTCGTTATTGCGATGGGATTTTCGATCCAGACCACCCAGATGGGATTTAACTTGGTGCCTGTGGTCTGGTTGGTGTTATCTCTTACGGTCTTGATGCCTGAGTGTCAGGTCTAAGACCATCATTCAATACCGTTTCACTGCCCGCCTCCAGGGTGAAGGCAGGCAAATCGGAAATGGCAGTATCCATCCGCTTCATGCCGACCGCGCGTTGCAACAAGCCGACCTCGCGGGCAGGGTCAGTCTTTGCTGACGAAGGTGGAAAACAGGATCGTCTGGTCGAAATCGTAATCGCGGCGTTCCAGTTCTTTGCTCGGATAGAAGCCGGGGCCGCCATCATACTGGGTCTGCACCAGCACATCGCCGCCGGGGCAGATCACCCCCCAAGCGATGTCGCAGATTTTTTGCAGCTCTTCGCGCGTGCGGTTGTCCTGATCCGCGAACCGCATGAAGGCGTGCCCGTGAATGTTGCGCCCGACATGCTCCACGAACATCAGCCCGTTGGTCCTCTGGCTTCGGGACTTCTTGCTGACCCTGGTGCCGAGCAGCGCGGTGTCTATGCGTTTATGGAAGTCGCGCACTGCCCGGTGAAACTCGTCCAGCGGCATATGGCGAAGCTTCTCGCCCGGTAAATTGCTGCGGTTCGTCACAAGCGTGACGAAGTAGTCGGGAAAGCGCTGAGCCAGTTCCAGATAGCCTTCCCGAATCCGCTTTCGGTGTGCCGCGTCGCTGCGCAAATCGGTTGTCGTCGTTGTCATATTCGAAATTCCTCCACCTGCGGCCCCAGCCACTAAATACGGGCGCAGCAGCCGTTCCCGGCCTGCTGCTCAGTCCTATTTATGGCGGGAGGGTCAGCGAAAATGGCGCAGGGGATCGAATTTCTCGAATTAATTTACGGGCAGCTTCACGAGGCCGGAATAATCCGATCCAAGGGCGAGTTTTCCGAACGGCTGCTCGGGAAATCCCCGAGCTACCTCACGTCGATGCGGGCAAAGGAGCGGGGAATTTCGGGCGAGGTCATTATGGGCTTGGGTGATACATTGCTGGCCGAAATTGATGAACTCGGATCGGACCCGGCGAATGCGGAAATTCGCGCGGTGCTGCGCCGTGCCGTGGCCCAGGTCAATAATTACCTTGCCGACCAGACCATACCCACCGGAATTGCGTTTTCAGAGCCACTGGCGGGCAAAAAGACCCTCCGACGAACCAATGGCATCCTGAACTGGTTTCGGGCGCTGGTGAAGGCATCACCCGCCGGATCATCGACGGGCTGAACTTCTGCTGAGTAGATCAGGTTCCCGGTCTGCGCCCAGCCTTCAACGGTTTGGGCGCTTTATCGTCGGGATCGGGTTCGATGAACATCTCAGAAATATGCACGCCGAGGGCCTCGGAAACTTTCTCGAGAACGCCAATCGAGGGGTTCTCCATCTTGCGCTCAAGGCGGCTGACATAGGTGCGATCAACCCCAGCAGCATTGGCAAGATGCTCCTGCGACAGCCCAGCAGCCACCCGCAAGCGCCGCATGTTCCAAGCCACCAATTCACGTGCATTCATGGGTGCAAAATCATCATAAAGCGCCGCATTAATCCACGGACACTACGCCTATAATTAGGCTAGCGGCAGAGCTCAGTCGAATAGATCGCGGTGCTTGATCCCCAGCACCTCAACGATCCGATCCAGCGTATCGACATCGAGATCGGTCTGTCCGGCCTCCCATCCGATCACATGCTCGATGGTGGTGCCAAGGGCACGGGCGAAGTCTTCCCGCGAAATCCCCTTGCGCTCCCGAACCCGTCGAATGTTCCGGCCCACGGCCAGCACAGCACTGGTCATCCCACCTCCCATGCATGATTGTGCGCGCGAGGATTATACGCACGGATTAATGGCTTCTTAATATGATGCTTTTACGCCTCATGGAGTTCCGGGGAAAGAATTTGCCCCGGCCATTCCAGAAGGAAGTCACATGTCTGAGATCTCGCTTTCCAAAGCAGTTCGCTCGAACCTGCTTTCGCTCCAGAACACCGCCAATCTTATGGGCAAGACGCAAGAGCGCCTTTCCACCGGCAACCGGGTCAATTCGGCCCTCGACAATCCGACAAATTTCTTCACTGCCGCCTCGCTCAATGCGCGGGCCGGTGATCTCAATAACCTCATGGACAGCATGTCGAACGGCATCAAAACCATCGAGGAAGCCGATAATGGCATCAAGGCGATCACCAAGCTTGTCGAAAGCGCTCAGTCCACGATCCGTCAGGCGCTTGGCGATGCCGCCACCAAGACCAAGCCGCAACTCAATGCGTCCTTGGCTACGGCTACGGAGAGCGATGCCACCGGCAAGTCGGTTCGCGAAACCGCGCTCGACAAGACCATCGCAGGCACTGCCACGGCATCAACGGCGGGGGCGGATGGTATTGCTGGCCTGATGGGCGCAATCACCACGGGCAATACAGGCCAAGTCTACATTGGCGTTGGGGATACCGGACACACCTTTGAGGTCACGGAAGATACGACTGTCCGTGAATTCGTTGCCTCCATCAACGCTTCCGGGCTGGCCACAGCTTCTGTCGACGATGCGGGCAAGCTTCTGATCACCGCCAATGACAGCAAGACCCTCAGGCTGGAAGCCGTTGTCGATGATAGCGCTACTACCCCGGCTTTTGCTGCTATGAACGTCAACACTGGCAATGACGGCACTACGGCCCTCACCGATGCCGGTGTTGCTTCGACCGGTGTGTCCAGCGAGGTGCGCACCAAGCTGGTGTCCCAGTTCAACGAAATCCGCGATCAGATCGGCAAGCTCGCACAGGACGCCTCGTTCAACGGCATCAACTTGTTGAATGGCGATAAACTCAAGGTCGCGTTCAACGAAAAATCCGGCGATGCCGCCGCGTCTTTGAACATTTCTGGCACTAAGCTTGATGCCGAAAGCCTTGGCATTCTGGCGGGCGGCTCAGCGGCCGCCGAGATAGACTTCCAGAGCGATGGCGACCTTGAAAATGCAGCCGATGGCTTGGGCAAAGCCCTCGTGTCGCTGCGGTCTATTGCTTCGAACCTCGGCTCGAATCTCTCGATCGTGCAGACCCGGCAGGATTTCACCAAGGCCACTATCAACACGCTGCAAACGGGTGCTGCCAATCTCACTCTGGCCGACATGAACGAGGAAGCCGCCAACATGCTGGCCCTGCAAACCCGCCAGCAGCTTTCCTCGTCCGCACTGTCTATGGCCTCGCAGGCCGATCAGGCCGTGTTGCGCCTGTTCTAAACACTTCTGGGGTGGCGTTACGGCGTCACCCCTTCTTCTGAGAAGAACGATCCTTGCTCAAACTGGCCATCAAGCCCGGCGAAAAGATCTATATCGGCAGGTCCACCCTGCTTATCCGGGCCGACACCACGGTCACCGTCTACATCGATGGCGAACAGCCCATCCTCAAGGATCGCGAGGCCATCGATCCCGAAATGGCAGAAACGCCACTGCAAAAGCTGCACCTGTTGTTGCAGGAAATCTACCTGCATGGCCATTCAGCCCAGCATATGGTGAACTATCGGGGTCTGGCGCGGGAGGTCGAGGCGCAATCTGAATATGCCGCCAGACTGGTGCGTCAAGTGGAGGGCTGGCTGGCCGAGGGCAACTGCTTCATGGCGATCCGCGAAATTGCTCGGTTTAACCGACGGTCCGACAGCGAAAGCGATCTCCAACCACGATAACGACCGTGCCCTAATGATCCGGATTTCTTCTGAGAAGATCAGCGGGGGAAACGTGCAACGCTAGCGAAAGCCTTTCAAGCTCATCAAGGCTGAGATCGAACTTGTCGCCGCTTTCGATCTTGTCGATCTCCACCAATGGCCAATCGAGCGTTTCGGCCAATGCATTGGCGGTGATCCGGCGCTGTTCCCGGTATCGCCAGACATTGCGGGCAAGAAGCTTCGGGGCTTGTGGATGTTTCAATCGCGGCATCCGGCTAATCCCTGACCGGCGCAAGCAGTTGGAACACCCGAACATCGAGGGCTTCGGCCAGTTGGTCGATGTCGTTGAGCGTGATGTCGAACCTTGCAGCCTGCTCGATGTCCTCGATCATCGGCAGCGGCCAATCCACAACCAGTGCCAGTTCGGCGGTATCGATCCCGCGCAGTTCCCGCCAGCGCCGAACATTGTGCGCAAGCAGCTTATGCCCTTCGGTGATCCTCGGCCTCAAATACTGCTCCATCATCGTATCGATGCCCGGATATGCAGCCGAATGGATCAAAGGCCAAGAAGTGCCGTTTTTTGCGAAAAGAAGTCAGCAGAACCAAGGCGTCAGGAAGGCATTTTGCGCGTCCGGGCACTTTGGGCCCGGCCAGAGAGCTATAGCCGATGGCTATAGCTCTCTGGACGCCACACGCGCATTGGCGGTGTGGCGGCAATGGGGCCGACAGTCTGCTAATGGGCAGTGGACATGATGAGCGGACGTTTGGCGTCTACCGAGCTGGCGCCGCAGGCCGGCAGCTTCGGCGACCTAGGGTGGGTGCGAAAACCCATTGGGTGGCGGCATATTCTAGAGAACCGCGAACTGAAGTCGGTGGTCACCGCCAGGAAAACTCGCGTGGCGGAGGAGCCACCTTAAACTTTTGGTGGCGGGCAACCTCGAAGGCAAAGCTTTGCTGTTATCGCGCTATCGCTAGGCGATATCCTCGCTCGCGATGCGAGGCACGTGTGCACCGAGCAGATTTTCCAGCCAGGCAATCCTGCCGCCGCGATCGCTGCAGTTCGTGAAGAACGCACGCTGTTTTGCGCGCGTGAGCGCCACGAAGAAAGAGTTCATCTCCTCCGGCTTGCCAGGAGTTAGGCTCCACCAGCTGTTACTATCGAGGCCGAAGAAGACGATCGTATGGAACTCCATCCCCTTGCTCTTGTGGATGGTCATCAACTGCACCTGATTGCGTCCCTCGAAGCGGTCGAGGGCCTCGCTCCAGCTGTCGGCGTCGCCAAGGCACTCGGACAGCAGGAGTTCGAAACCTTCTACCACGCGAGCGAAATCGGCGTTGCGTGTGTATGATGGTGTCACGCGCCTTATGGCGGCCTCACCTATCTCCTCGATTAGGAGAGCGACAGCGCCCACCGCCTCGGCAGCACCCGGATCGTGCGAGGCAATGAAGGCCCTGATCGATTTTACGAGCGCTTCGGTACGCGCCGCCGATCGCTGGAGTCCGAGGTCGTCGTCAAGAGATATCGCTTCCAGCCTTCGCAACTGCTCTTGAGCCGACGCCCATGCCTCGGGGCTTCGCTTTTCTGTCCCGAGCCTCAGCAGCGGAAGGAGAATGTCGGATAGCTCTTCAGCGAGCAAGTCCTGGATCGCGATTGAGCCGACGTTCCGCGCGACGTTTCGAAGAGGGACGCCGAGTTCGGCGAGGGCCGGACCTAACTCTTTCTCCAAACGTTCGGGGTGGTTCCGCACAAGGACTGCCAGTTCGTGCGCCGGAATACCGTCATCGACCTGCTGAGATATCCAGTCTGCCAGGTGTTCGATCTCTTCTTCTTCGCTTCCGAAATCCCAGATCGCGCAAACATCTCCATCGACCGCCCTTTCGCCGCGTGCGACCGCATGCTCTACATTGGGGTCGATGCTTTGTGCGACGATATGCTGGATCGCCACGAGATCGGTATGCGAGCGCCAGTTCAAAAGCAGCGATATAGATCTTGCATCGAACTGCTGCGTGTACACCTCGAAGCCGTTCGGCATCGCGCCCGCCCAGCCCATGATGCGCTGCTTGTCGTCTCCGACGGCGGTAAATGTGTTATGGTCTTTGTCGAACGCGGAGGTGAGCAGCTCGAACTGAGTTTGCTGCGTGTCCTGGAACTCATCAAGGAAGATGACGGGGTAAGTCATGCGGATCGCGGTGTGGATGCGGCTGTTGGCGCGTACGAGATACTCTCCGAGTCGATTTATCATCGGAAAAGTCAGATAAGCGGTCGGTCGCCCATGCAGCTGATCGCTCCAATACTCGTCGAATACGGCCTGAACGCTAGCTGGTGCGCTTTGGTCAGCGTCGCCGATCCGGACGCGTGCGATAATGCGCGCGAGTTGCTGAGCATTGATGTTGTGAATTCCGGCGCGCATCAGAAAGTCGTTCAACGCGTCGTTAGTCGGAAAGGAGATCTCATAATTTGCCGGCGGTCTGTACAGGGCCGGCACTGCCATCCGAAACTGATCTACAAGCCCTTTGGCAAATGCATCGAATGTCAGGGACACAAACCGCCGTGCTTGTCCCTCTCGACACCGTTTCCGCACGCGAGCCGAAAGAGTTTCTGCGGCGTCGCGTTTGAAGCTGATCGCGAGGATTCGTTTGGGCGCAGGACAGAGTCCGGTCTGCAGGAGGTAGGACGCTTTTTGCGCAAGGAACTCAGTCTTGCCGGCACCGGCTCCGGCCGTGACACATACACTGCGACCGGTCTCCCGAAGTGCCTCCCAGGCGCGGTCTTCTAGTTCTTCGATGCCTTGAGGCACCCAGTCTTCCGGACGAACGAGGCTCATGGGATGACTTTACTCTTAACGTAAGCGATGAGCTTCTTCAGCTCTTCTGGAGCGTCCTGTTTGAGGTCTTCCGGCTCGATTTCGCTCAAAGCGCGGAGGTGCGCTTCGGGCTTGCTCTCGCTCAGGAATAGATACGGATACCAGATGAAGCTATCGTCCCATTCGTCGTCGTAGAGATCGGGATCGCCTTCCGTCTTCAGCGTGACATTCTTCTTGCCCTCGAGCGCATTAGCACTCTTTTTGGGGCCACGGCCGCCCAGTCTCGGTTTCTGGTAAACGTCGGGGAACATCTGCAGCATCGAAAAATCGATGTCGAGCGGGGATGAGAAGAACACGCCTTCTCGTCTCAGAGCCTTGAGCCACGGATGGTCCTGATCTTGGTCAATGAGCTCTTGGTCGTCGATCTCGTCAATCGCATCCGGATCGATTTCCTCGTCCACAACGAGTTTGTTGGTGCTGAGGTCGTTGCCGATAACGGCGAGCTGCTCAACGACGTACTGCACGGTCTTCGCCCCTCCATGCTGCCGTCCGGCATCAAGGTCAAGCAGGGTGGCATAGGGGATTTCGATATCCGATAGGAGGCGCCAGAAGTGAGCGACGAACCGTCCTGCTAAAGGCACGATCGGAACGAATGAGCGATCGAGCGGGAAGTCTGACGCCTCAGCAATGGCGGGGAGCACGATCGCTTCTGATTCGCCCTCAGCCAGCACGACGAACCGTGCGAAATAGAGCTCGGGATAAGCACGCACGGCCAAACGCACATACTTGCGAGCTTCGGTGCCTTCTTCCGGAAGGGTAAGGAGCTTTACCGAAGACTCACGGGTCTCGGTGTCCAGGCGAGCGTATCGCACCTCTTCGGGTTCTACCCGGCTGAGAATGCTGGCACTGTGACTGGAGAGAATCACCTGCGCCTCGGCAGCGCCGCCGATGTCGCGTGCCTGGCGCATGATGCGGGACAGAAAAAACGGCGAGAGGGAGTTTTCCGGCTCTTCGATCGCAAGGATGGTCAGATAAGTTCGGCGGAGTTTCTCCTGATCGAACACGCTGTCCGCCGTGGGCTCCTGAAGAGCATCGCGTTCGATTTCAAGTGTCGCTGCAGTCAGTGCGATATGGAAGAGAGAGCGTTGTCCGTCGCTGAGATCTTCTAGGCGGCGCTCCCGCCCGGCCTCGTCCGGAAAGAAGACAAACTCCGCGCGCCGAACGAGCTCTTCAAGCCTGGTCTCGACCAGTCTGAGCTTCGGCGTCGTGTCCGTGTCTCCCGTATAGACCTCCGACCATCGGGTTTCGAGGCGTTCCAGAATAAATTCCGTGACATCTTCGGTATCGAATTTGTCTTGAAGTGCGCCCGCCGACGTCTCTGCCTGCTCGATCATCTCATGAGACCATTTCGCGGCGCGCCATAGACGTCCCTTGAGTAGATTCGTGACCTGATCGGCTGCGTTGCGGTTGGCGGGGACATAGATGAGTTGAATGTAGTTTCGCTCGACGGCTTGCACCGCCTGGCACTCGTCCCATTCGAAATCGTCGTCCGTTGCGCGCACCCATCGGAACGCCTCTTCTATCGTTCCTTCGGGCGTGCCATCGTCGATCCACTTCGCTTCGAGGCGCATACGCACTTTCAGCGGCTCATCTTCTCCGCTCGTGGCCATCTGATTGAAGACTTCGGGGATAGCGTCCGTATCCGCATCGTCTTCTTCCAGCTCCGGGAAGCCGAGTAAGCAGTCGATGACCATCAAGGTTTCCGACTCGAGCTCCTCGTCGTCCTTGGGCACATGGAAGTCGGATTTCCGGATCGTCCGTTGGGCGCCCGATGTGCCGAAGGCTTTTTGGATGGCGGCGAAAATCGCCGTCTTGCCGGAGCCGTTGTTGCCGACGAAGGCCGTAACAGCTTCTTCGAAGGTGAACGTGACTCCCTCTGGCCCAAAGCATCGGAAGTTGCGGATAGTCAGCTGCTCAATCTTCATAGATTCCCCCTTGCCCTGGGCAACAAATCACAACCTATAGTGCGCTGGCACCGTTCATCCACCAGTTTCCTTCTATTAGCGGGAATTTCCGGAGAGCCCCGTGAGCAGCCGGGTTCGGCACGAAGTCGAGTAGACAACGATGAGCGACCATTTTATCCAAGACTCCCCATTTCCATCTTGATGGAAGTCGGGCGCTTGGCTTAGCCGGTGGCCGGAGTCAAACGGCATGACATTCGACTTTACGTGCGCCGCTCCTGCGAACGGCAGGTTTCTGAACATCACGATAAGTCATTTAACGTCTTCAATGGGGTCGGAAGCCGCCAAGCTGGAAACGGGCAACTGCATGCGGTTGTGTGGCTCGCTGATACCCTACGATGCCCAACGGCGGGGTTGGCGGCTTTCGGGCAAGCCGTGCCGCCCTATTGGACTATTAGCCCTTGCATGGCTGTTTCTGGGCGCGTGCCGGTAGCCATAACGCGCTCGATATAGGTGCCGACGTCGATGCCGAACTGGAAGGACAGCGCACGGCACGCATCACGGGTTTTCGGCACCACTTCATAGGCATAGTCGAAATGCATCACCGCGATCTGCACGTCCTTGAAAGCAGCGTGCACGACATTGGCATCAAGCCAGCCGCTGCGGTTCATATCACGGCTGGCAAAAAGCATATCTTTGGACAAGTCACCGACCAGTTCAAGAACCGCTGATCGTAGTGCAGCACAATCACGCTGCCCTTGCTGATCTTCGACAGTGGCAGGACCAGCAAGAAGCTGGAATGCCAGAAACAGCACCAAGGCCATGCGCAGCGATTTACTTCTATTCTCGACGCCATCCATCGATACGCGGCGAGCGGTAATCTGGTGGTGGCGGCGCAAACAACGCCGATAACGGAATGCCCAAAAAGGCAGCCATCTTTTCGAGGTACGCCATCTTTTGTTCTCGGGTCATTTTGGAAGCGCGGTCGAAGTGGTTCACGTCAACGCCCATGTGGTCGAGAAGCTGTTGACGTGTGATCCCCCGCTTGGCTTCCCAATAGAGCAGGTTCCGCTTGAACCGAACGAACCGCTCATACTCAGGCGAACCCGGCGGCATATAGGTCGTCATGGACGCATTTCCCCGCCTGCCAGAAACGCGAAAAGTGCTGGGAGAAGCATTGCGGCCACCCCCAGCACTCCGATGTATGTCGGCGACAACTTTAGCTAGCCTTGCGCAGAATTTGTCCGCGTTCAGCGGCAGCTTTGGCCAGCTGCTCATCGAGTTCACCAGCGCGGACAGCCTCGGTCAGCGTGTCGATAATTGCAGGCAACGCCGATAGCTCGCCCACAGCAATCGCGTTCTTGTCCTTTGCGAACTCGATGGGCTTGGCAGCATAGCGCAATGCAAAGAAAGTCTGACCGCTGGCGTCGGTGAACCAGCCAGCGCGGAGGCGTTTCGGGGTCTCTACCTGCACACGTTTCCCGGCTTCATTCTTGCGCCACACCAAATGTGTCGGTGCATAGTGCTGTCCGGCGATTTTGGCCTCGGCCATGGCCTTCTGCTCGGCCAGTGCTGCAATCACCTTATTGCGGGCGCGCTCTACGGGATCATTGCTCGTTCGAGCGGGCTGAGCCGAGGTCAGTTTCAGGGTCTTCAGGATGCTCATGCTGTTCTCCGAGTTGATTGGTTCCCACTCGGCCTACAGCCTCCATCCAAAAGAGCGACCTAAGATTAGCCGCCTTTGGCCTTCTGGTCTTCGGCTTCAATTTCCGCCACGCCGACACGATAGCGCTCGTCACGGCCAACCAACTTGTCGAGTTTCGACTGTCGAACAGGGTCATCGCCAGCGAGGCCGTCTCGAAGGGATTTAACCGGGATAACCAGCTCGATTCCATCGTCCAAGGTCACTGTCTTGTCGCCCTCGGAAAGCTCGACCAAGAAGCTAAATTCCTGCTCGACAGCGCCCTTGTCAGATAGCTTGATGTTGTGAGCGCCCCCCATAAACACCACGGTTGCTTTACGGTTCGCGTCGAAGCTGATGAAGTCGATAACCGCGTTCATCGCGGCCATCGTTTTACGTCGAGCATCGAGCCGAGTATCGGTATCCGCATCGTTGATCTGGGCGACAAACTTTCTGATGCGACGGACATGTTCGCCCGGCGAAACAGCGCCTTTGGCCGTGAGAAACTGTTCACGCAGTTCGGCTAGTCGCTGCTCGTGTTCGGCAATACTGCTTTCCGTTTCAAGCCACATTCGCTTGGCGTCGGCATTGTTGGTCTCGCTATAAAGCTCCAACAGCCGTTGCGACTTCGCCTTCCGGCTCCCCAATTGGCGTTCCAGCGCTACCAGCTCTTGCTCGACCTCCAAAGCCTCGTCGGGCCGTTCAAACTGCTCGTCATCAAGCACGAGGTGGTTCACGGTCTCCACTACTCCCGCCTCAACCTTCTGGTAGTTGAAGTGGTTTCGATTGCCGCACTCTAAATGCCTGATCGCGCGTCCGCAGACCAGATAGCTTTGGTCATCGCTAACGGACCACGTGTAATCACCAGTCCGGTTCTTCCTCTTGGCCCCGGCACTCTGCTTTTTCACGTAGGTCATCTTGCCGCCACAGACAGCACATCGCGTGAGGCCGCTGAACAAGTTGGACAGATTGCCCTTAGAGGCTCCACCAGGCAGGCGTTTGCGCCCGCTGTTGGCACGCGCAAATGAAACCTCATCGATGATCGCCGGGAAGTAGTTCGGAATGGGATCGCCAGAAGGCTCTCGTTTTCCACCACGCGGTCTGGTGTGGGGCTGATACTCCCCAAGAACGGCGGTGTTGGAGAGGATTTTCTGCACGTAACTGGGATGCCAGCCGTCACCTTTGCTGTCACCTCTACCCCATGGCGCGATGCCTTCTGCATTGAGCCGTGAGGCGATCTTTCGCTTTCCAAACCCTTCGTCATATTCCCGGAAGATACGCCTCACGATCTCGACACGCTCCGGAATTTCATGGAACACCCCCGTCTCGCGATCCAAAGTCAGCCATGCGGGGCTAACGCTGGTAATCGGCTTCCCACCACTTTCCGCAGCTTTTCGGCGGATACGCCAGCTTTCTGCGATACGATCGCTCTTGTGCTTGCTTTCTTGAAAGGCCCGGAACGCATTGAATACCGTGCTGACGATGCCGATTGGATCGACTTCGAGCTTGCGGCTGTCGAGAACAAGTTTGTCGTTCGCCGTCGCAATCGTAAGGCCGTGACCAATGACTTTCTGTATCCACGCGATCACCTGTCCCGGTGGCAAACGCGAAATGCGATCCAGTTGCTCGACGACTAGCACTGTATCATCGCGCAACAGCCGCTGTTCGACCCGCTGGGTAAACTTGGCTAGCTGCCCTTCATGAAGGTTCGCACCAGTATAGGCGCTCTTTCCCTCGTCTCGCAGACGATCAATGACTTCCCATCCTTGTTCCGCACAAAACTGCTCGCAAAGGTCCATCTGCCTTTCCAGCGACGAGCCTTTGCCTTGCTCCAGCGATGACCAGCGGGCGTAGATAACTGCTTTCATTCCAAGACGATAAAGCCGTCCCGGTTAACAATCAGCCATTATCTGCTGCGCTACATGCACACAAATGTGCATGTTACGTTTCGGACGGGCCGGTGCAGGCATATTCAAACGTTACACGCACACAGAAAATTGTGCCCGCCAGCCGCCGCGACCTCGAGCGCCCGGCGCGCCACCTCCTGCCCGCGCAAATCGGCAAGGTCCGGCCCGCCGGCATTGGGAAGCGCGCGGACCGGTTGCGGGCGGGCGGCGATTTGGCGGCCGGCCAGATGATTGACGAGCGCGAAAAGCGTATCCACGGCGACGATCTCGATCTCTTCGCCGGCCCAGGCCGCTTCCGCGCCGCAGGCGGCGGGGCATATGATGCCCAAATCTCGGGCGTTGGCGGCGATCGCAGCGGGAAGAATGCCGGTGACGGGGGAGACGCGGCCATCAAGCGCCAATTCACCCAGCACCAAGAATTTTTCCAGCATGTCGCCGGGAATGGCGCCCATGGCCGCCATCAGCCCCAGCGCGATGGGAAGATCGTAATGGCTGCCTTCCTTGGGCAGGTCGGCGGGGGCAAGATTGACGGTGATGTGCTTGGCCGGCAGCGCCAGGCCCGAAGCAATGAGCGCCGCGCGCACCCGCTCGCGGCTTTCCCCCACCGCCTTGTCGGGCAGGCCGACGATATTGAATTTCGGCATGCCCGGCGAAACCTGCACCTGCACATCCACCGGCACCGCCTCGATGCCCAGAAAGGCCACTGTGGTTATGCGCGTGGTCATGCCGGTCCCCCAAACCGCCTCAAATCGACCAATGCTAAGCACACTCTATCGCGGCAAACAAGAACATTTAAAGAACATGCGTTAATTGCATGGCGGCAATTCCCGCGCCGGGCCGGGCGCAAGGGAACATAGCGGCCCGCCGGGCATTGGAGCGATGAAAGTGGATCCCGCCCCCCAGGCCGTTCGAGCGATGTCGGGCCGGACCCAATTACCGAGACTATCCAGATCGAGAAGAAGCGAGGGCGCGGCCGAAGGCCGGAGCCCGTTCTTGGTTTTTGGTGGTCTGGCGAACCTGGAGAGCAAAATGCTGAAGCGAAAACAAAGCCAGCCCCTTGTGCTGGTTGTCGAAGACGAGCCGCTGGTGCGGCTCGATATCACCCTGGCGATGGTCGATGCCGGCTTTGCGGTGATCGAGGTGCCCGATGCCGAGCAGGCGCTGGAATTGCTCAAAACGCGCAAATCGATCGGGCTGGTGTTTACCGACGTCGAACTGGCGGGCGAGATCGATGGGCTGGAACTGGCCAGCCGGGTGAAATCCGATTGGCCGCACATCAAGGTGATGGTTACCTCCGGCCGGGTAACCCCGGATCGAGAGGTGGCGGACGATTTCATCCCCAAGCCCTACAACACTCAGGCTGTCGTTTCCCACGCTCGGGCGCTTGCCGCCTGAGCTTTTCCTGTTGCGCCCCAAGGGCCACAGCAGCGCCCGATTACCCTTTGTTAACCAGGCTTGTGAGGGCGGTGTTAAGGAGAAATGGGCGAGGACAATTTGAGAGAATTTTCATTCAAATTGTCGAGTTGCCTGCTCCATGCCCCTGCCGCGCTTGCCCCGCATTCGTAACCTTGCGCCGTCTCGATGGGTCAGCTCGATACTTCCCATGGCGGCGGGTCTGGCCCTGATCGGACTTCTCTCGGCCTGCGGCCACAATTACTATCCGGCCAAGGGCGACAACGATCCGCATCCGGGCGTGCGGCGCGCCCATTCCCTGCCCATTCACGGCATCGACGTTTCCCGCCACCAGGGCAATATCGACTGGCGCGCCGTGGCCCAGGCCGGAACGCGTTTCGCCTATATCAAGGCCACCGATGGCGGCGATTATCTCGACCCCAATTTCCGCACCAATTGGGAGCAATCGCGCGCCGCGGGCATTCCGCGCGGCGCCTATCACTTCGTTTATTGGTGCCGGCCCGCCCATGAGCAGGTGGCCTGGTTCGCCGCCAACGTTCCGGCAGAACCCGACGCGCTGCCGCCGGTGCTCGATCTGGAATGGAACAACGGCTCCTCGTGCAAGCACAGCCTCACGCGCGAGGAAGTGCTGGAAAAAGTGCGGGTGCTGCTGGCGGGCATGGAAGCCCATACCGGCAAGGTGCCGGTGATCTATACCGACATCAATTTCCACCGCGACGTGCTCGAAGGGGTCGCGCTCGACAATCCCATGTGGCTGCGCTCGACGGCGGCCGAACCCCATGAACGTTTCAGCAACCGCCCCTTCACCTTCTGGCAATATACTCAGACGGGAACCGTGCCGGGCATCCGCACCGAGGTGGATCGCAATGCCTGGTTCGGTTCGGAAAGCGACTGGATACAGTTCTTCATCACCGGCTGCGACCCGCGCACCTATTACCGGCTGGCCAGCCAGGGGCGCTGCGCGCCGCTGAAATAGCCATGCGCACGATCACCATAGAAGGGGGCGCGATCGATGGCATCGCGTCCTTTTATGCCGAGATCAACCGCGTGCTGATGGCCGGGGAAGACTGGACGATCGGGCAGAGCCTCGATGCGCTGAACGATCTGCTCCATGGCGGGTTCGGCGCGATTGCAAGCAACGAGCCGGTGCGGCTGGTCTGGCGCGACTTCGAAAAGAGCCGGGCAGCGCTCGGCATGGAGGCGACAAAGGCCTGGCACCGGGCCAAGCTCGAGCGCCCCACCCTCTACAATGCCGAAACCGCCAGACAGGCCCTGGCCGCGCTCGAACGCGGCGAGGGGCGGACCTATTTCGATATCGTCCTCGAAATCATTGCCGAGCACGACACTATCGAACTGGTCCCCGCCTAGCCCAGAACACCGCTCTCGCGCACGCCATCGAAGACGAACTGGACGGCAAGGGCGGTGAGCAGAATGCCGACCACGCGCGTCACCACCGACATGCCGGTGAGCCCCAGCACGCGCTGAATGGGAATGGCGACCAGAAGCGCCAGCCACGCCAGGAACAGGGTAGCCAGAAGCGCTGCCACGACGATCCAGAATTCGACATCGGACCGGGCGCCGGTGGTGAAAAGGATCACCGCCGAAATCGAGCCGGCCCCGGCAAGAAGCGGCATGGCGAGGGGAAAGACCGATATGTCCTCGCGCGTCATCCCTTCGGCCTCTTCCTCGGTGGTCGTCCCCGTGCCGCCGGTATGGCGGGCAAACACCATGTCGATGGCGATCAAAAGCAGCAATATGCCGCCGGCCACCC